>JBKPAD010000009.1:0-38633 GCA_046726235.1 Pseudomonadota bacterium | reverse complement strand
GGCCTCTGCCGGCGAGGCGCACCAGTACCTGACCTTCACGCTGGCCGGCGAAATGTACGCCGTCGGCATCCTCAACGTGAAGGAGATCATCGAATACGGCAACCTGACCGAGATACCCATGATGCCGAGCTTCATCCGCGGCGTGATCAACCTGCGCGGCGCCGTGGTGTCGGTGGTGGATCTCGCCGCGCGCTTCGGCGGCAAGGCCTCGGAAGTTCAGCGCCGCACCTGCATCGTCATCATCGAGGTGCAGCAGGAGGACGCCAAGCACGACCTCGGCATCATGGTCGATGCGGTGTCCGAGGTGCTGGATATCCCGTCCAGCGAGATCGAGCCGCCGCCGTCCTTCGGCGCCAGGATTCGCGCCGATGTCATCGCCGGCATGGGCAAGGTCGACGGCCGCTTCGTCATCATCCTCGACATCCAGCGCGTGCTGTCCGTCGATGAGATGGCCACCGTCGCCGGCATCGGCGATGGCGCCACGGGCGACACCATGCCAGCGGCCCAGTAGCGACGGCAGGCGCGCAAGTGATCGAACTGCGGCAGGCAAACGACCTCGAGGCCGAGCTGGACAGCAGCCAGATCGTCCAGCGGCTGCGCAGCTTGTCCCGGCCGTTCGACAACTAGGACTGCGGCGGGAGCTGCTCCCGCCGGCATGATTCCTGCGTCAGTCCCGGCTCTGTGCCAGCCACGAGGTGGTGTTCCATGCTGCGTCTGTCCGCGGTCTTCTTTGCTTCCGGTTTTGCCGGGCTGATTTACGAGTCCATCTGGACCCACTATCTCAAGCTCTTCCTCGGGCACGCCGCTTATGCGCAAACGCTGGTCCTCGGGATATTCATGGGCGGCATGGCACTCGGCGCCGCGCTGGCGGCGCGCCGCACCGCCACCTTGCGCGCTCCGCTCGCGGCCTACGCCGTCATCGAACTGGCCATCGGCCTCCTGGCGCTCGGCTTCCACCCGCTGTTCCTCGGCGCGACCGAAGGCTTCTATGACCTCGCGTTCGCGCATCAACTCGCGGGCACGCCGTTCGTCGCCGCGAAGTGGGGTCTGGCCGCCCTCCTGATTCTTCCGCAGTCGATCCTCCTGGGCGCCACCTTTCCGGTGTTCGCCGCGGCCGTCATCCGTATGAACCCCGCCGCGACCGGCCGCTCGCTGGCGACCTTGTACTTCGCGAACAGCCTTGGGGGCGCTCTCGGTGTCCTCGCTTCGGGCTTCGTGCTGATTCCGACGCTGGACCTCTCCGGCACCATCATCACGGCGGGATGCGTCAACCTGGCGATCGCGGCGATCGTCGGCCGCCTGTGGCGCGGCGTGGCGACGCCGATGCCGGCGGCCGGCGCGGCGAATTCCCGCTACGGCACCGTCCCCCTGCTTATCGTGGCCGTGTCGTTCCTGACCGGTGCGACCTCGTTCATCTACGAGGTCGGCTGGATCCGAATGCTCTCGCTGGCACTGGGCAGCGCCACGCATTCGTTCGAGCTGATGCTCTGCGCCTTCATCGTGGGGCTGGCGCTCGGCGGCTTATGGATTCGCAAGCGCATCGACGCCGCCGCCAACCCCGGCGTCCTGCTCGGCTATGTGCAGATCGCGATGGGCGTGGCGGCGATTGCGACCATTCCGTTGTACAACGCGTCGTTCGATCTCACGGCCTGGGTCGTCAACAGCGTCCCGCGGACGGAAAGCGGCTACTTTCTGTTCAATCTCGTCCGCTACGGCATCGCGTCGGTCATCATGTTTCCGGCCGCCTTCTGCGCCGGCATGACGCTGCCCCTGGCGACGCGCCTGCTGCATTCGAACGAAGGCCACGGAGAGCGGTCGATCGGCGTCATCTACAGCGCGAACACCGTCGGCGCCATCACCGGTCTGGGCTTCGCCGTCTACATCGGCCTCCCGGTGTTCGGCCTCGAATACCTGGTGGCATCGGGCGCCCTGCTCGACGTCGCGCTGGGCATGGTGCTGCTCGGCGTGTTTGCCGGTCGCGCCAAGCTGCGGCTCGGCTTGGCGGTGCTGATGGCGTCGGCCGCCGGCACGGCGCTCGCGGCGATGACCTTCAACCCGCAGAAGCTGGTCGCCGGCGGCTTCCGCACCGGCAAGGTGGAGCTGCCCGGGAGGGTGCTGGAGGTGGCGCATGGCCGCACGGCGACAATCTCCGTCGAGGAGGATGGCGGCGTGCTTTCCATCCGTACCAACGGCAAGTCGGACGCGTCGGCGCGGGTGCAACTGCCTGCGCCGGGCCAGGCCGCGTACCAGATGGACGAGGTCACCATGACGCTCGCCGCGGCGTTTCCGTTGATGCTGCACGAAGCGCCGCGACAGATCGCGAACGTCGGGTTCGGCTCCGGCATTACCAGCACGGCGCTCCTGGCGGACCTGCGCGTGGAGCGGCTGGATTCGGTGGAAATTGAACCGAAGGTGATCGAGCTGGCCCGGCGCTTCGGCCGGCTCAACGAAGCCGCCTACACCGACCGGCGCAGCGTCATCCACATCGACGACGCCAAGTCCTTCTTCGCCGCGAACGGCCGGCGCTACGACCTCATCGTGTCGGAGCCGTCCAATCCCTGGGTCAGCGGCGTTTCGGGGCTGTTCTCGGTCGAGTTCTACCGCCACGTCGCCCGCTACCTGAATCCGGAGGGGCTGTTCGTCCAGTGGCTGCAGATATACGAGACGCATCCGGACCGCGTGGCATCCGTCATGAAAGCGCTCGACCAGTCGTTCGACGACTATCTCGTGGTCGCGCTCAACTATGGTGACCTGCTGCTGATCGCGAAGCCCAAGGGGCAGGTCGCCCTGCCGTCCGACGCCTTCGCGCGCCTGCCGGCAGGCTTGCAGGCGGCCCTGCACCGGCTGGAAGTGCGCAACCAGGCCGACGTCGCGTTGCGGGTGATCGGCAACAAGCAATTCTGGAAGCCATGGGTCGAAACGCGACCAGCGCCTGCGAATTCCGATTTCGCGCCCTATCTCGACACGCACGCCGACTACGACCGCTTTGCCGGCAAGGGCTGGGGCGACGTCGCCACGCTGGTGCACTCGGCGCCGTTTCCGATGGCGGAACTGCTGGGCATGCGCGCACCGTTGCCGCCGGGCTTGGCGCCGACCGCCACGCGCCATTTCGGCGATGATTCGCCGGCGCTGACGGCACGCATCGCACGTGATGCCTTGCTCGGTGCCGGCGTGCCGTTGGCGGCGCCGGATGTCGCTGTCATGCGCGGGCTGCAGGTTGTCGAGGACTGCAGGCATCCGCGCAATGGGGACAAGCCGTATGCGATTGCCGGGCTGGCCATCAAGGTCCTGCCTTATCTGCAGCGCGTCGATGCGCTGGCGGTGGTTGCAGCGGCGGAACAGCTTCCGTGCTTCCTGGACCTGCATCCGAAGCAGGCGCTCTGGCCGGTTCTGCTGCGCCACGTTGCCGAAGGCGATGCAGCCCGCCTGGGCGATGTGGCGGAGCGACTCCTCGAGGAGGGCCAGGGCACGACGCCGGTGCGCGCCCAGTACCTCATCGGCATGGCCATGGTCGGACGCCTCGGCAGCGGGGACGCCTTAGCGGCGCAGGCGGCCTGGGCCAAGCACCGGCCGCGTCTCGGGACTCAGCCGGTGAACCTGAGCCTGGACATCCTGCACGCGCACGCGGTGGCGGGGAAGTGAAAGCCCGCCGTCGGCAGGGCGCCCCAAGCGCCCGCGCCGGCCGTCACATCTGCTGGTAGATCGGCCCTTCGCCGCCCTGCGGCGTCACCCAGACGATGTTCTGCGTCGGATCCTTGATGTCGCAGGTCTTGCAGTGCACGCAGTTCTGCGCGTTGATCTGCAGGCGCGGGTTGGCGCCGTCCGCGTCGCGCACGATCTCGTAGACACCGGCCGGGCAGTAGCGCTGCTCGGGGGCGTCGTAGAGCGCGAGATTGACGCTGACCGGCACCGCCGGGTCCTTGAGCTGCAGGTGGCAGGGCTGGTTCTCCTCGTGGTTGGTGTTCGAGAGGAACACCGAGGAGAGGCGGTCGAAGGTGAGGACGTTGTCGGGCTTCGGATAGTCGATCGGCGCGCACTCCGACGCGCGCGCGAGCTTGGTGTGGTCGGGCGTCAGGCGCAGCGTCCAGGGCGCGCGGCCGCGGAACAACTGCTGGTCGATGCCGAACAGCAGCGAGCCGAGGTAGAGTCCCTTGGCCATCAGCGGCTTGAAGTTGCGCGCGGTGTGGAGCTCGTCGTAGAGCCATGAGCCGCGGAACTTCTCCGGATAGGCGACGAGTTCGTCCTGCGCGCGGCCGGCCGCCAGCGCTTCGGCCGCGGCCTCGGCGGCGAGCATGCCGGTCTTGATGGCGGCGTGGCTGCCCTTGATGCGCGAGGCGACGAGGAAGCCGGCGTCGTCGCCGATCAGCGCGCCGCCGGGGAAGATCAGTTTCGGCAGCGCCTGCAGCCCGCCCGCCGTCAGCGCGCGCGCGCCGTAGGCGATGCGCTTGCCGCCTTCGAGCATGGCGCGGAAGGCCGGATGCAGCTTGAGGCGCTGCATTTCCTCGAACGGCGACAGCCAGGGGTTGCGATAGGCGAGGCCGACGACCATGCCGATCGAGACCAGGTTCTCGCCGAAGTGGTAGCAGAACGAGCCGCCGTAGGTGGCGGCGTCGAGCGGCCAGCCGGCGGTATGCATGACGAGGCCCTTCTTGTGCTGCTCGGGCTTCACCTCCCAGAGTTCCTTCACGCCGATGCCGTACACCTGCGGGTCGGCGCCCTTGCGCAGGTCGAACTTCTCCTCGAGGCGCTTGCCGAGGTGGCCGCGGCAGCCCTCGGCGAACAGGGTGTACTTGGCGCGCAGTTCCATGCCGGGCTGGTAGGCGTCGGTCGGCTGGCTGTCGCGGCCGACGCCCATGTCGCCGGTGATCACGCCCGCGACGCGGCCCTGCTCGTCGTAGAGCACGTCGGCGCCGGCGAAGCCCGGGTAGATCTCGACGCCCAGCGCCTCGGCCTGCTGGCCGAGCCAGCGGCACAGGCTTCCCAGGCTGATGACGTAGTTGCCGTGGTTGAGGAAGCAGCCGGGCAGCAGGAAGTTCGGCAGCGCGACGCTGCCGCCCTCGCTCAGGAAGACGAAGCGGTCCTCGGTCACCGGCGTGTCGAGCGGCGCGTCCTGGGCCTGCCAGTCGGGCAGGAGTTCGTTCAGGGCGCGCGGGTCCATGACGGCGCCCGAGAGGATGTGCGCCCCGATTTCCGAGCCCTTTTCGATCAGGCAGACGGAGGCTTCCGCATTCAGCTGCTTGAGCCGTATCGCCGCCGCCAGGCCGGCAGGACCCCCGCCGACGATGACGACATCGAATTCCATGGCTTCGCGTTCCATGCTTCCCCCCGTCTTTTTGTCAAGGCCAGAGCTTATTTCAGCAGACCGCGCGTCCCGCGCCGCCCAGCTTTGGGATGCGATGCGAGGCGGAGGGAGCGCAGCATGGTTCTCCATGCAAGCGACCGACAACGACGCAGCGCGCCCAAAGCTGGGCGGCCCTCCGGGTTGGGCCAAGGGCGGGCGATCGCTTCGTTGCGCGGCTTGCGAATGGAACGACCATTCGCTGCGCCACGACGCCTCGCGCTCATCCCGCCCTTGACCCAACGCGGGATGCGGGGTCCGCTGAAATAAGCTCTATCGCGGCATTATAATTTCCGGCGCTCAACCCGACTGTCGCCGATGGAACACTTCCGAACTCTCATCCTGACCAGCGTCCAACCCATCCGCTGGGGTGACATGGACGCGCTGGGCCACGTCAACAACACGGTCTATTTCCGCTACATGGAGCAGGCGCGCGTCGAATGGCTCGATGCACTCGGCTTCATCACCGGCGCGGCGGAAGAGGAAGCCCCGGTCATCGTCAACGCGAGCTGCACCTTCCTGCTGCCGCTGACCTATCCGGGCAGCGTCGAAGTCCGCATGTTCGCGGGCCAGCCCGGCCGCAGCAGTCTGCCGACCTTCTACGAGCTGCGCAAGGCCGGCGAGGACGCGGTCTACGCCGAGGGCGCCGCCAAGCTGGTGTGGACGCGCGCCTCGACCGGCAAGTCGACGCCCCTGCCCGAACGCATCCTGGCCGCCGTCGGCGCGCCAGCTTAACGATTTCCCTTCGGAGTCCGTCATGAGCCATCCCGTTTCCGCCACGCCGATCTGGCAGCCCTCCGGCGAACGCGTCGCCGCCACGCGGCTGACCGCCTTCATGCGACAGGCCGGCGAGCGCTGGGGACGGCGCTTCGACGACTACGCCGGCCTGCATCGCTGGTCGATCGATCACCCCGAGGAGTTCTGGGTCTCGGTGTGGGAATTCGGCGAAGTGCGCGGCGAGATGGGCTCAAAGGTCGTCGTCGACGGCGACAGGATGCCCGGCGCGAAGTGGTTTCCCGAGGCGCGGCTCAACTTCGCGCAGAACCTGCTGCGCTCGCGCGACGACGGCGCGGCGCTGACCTTCTGGGGCGAGGACAAGCTGATGCGCCGCATGGGACGCGGCGACCTCTATCGCCGCGTCGCGCGCCTGGCCGCGGCGATGCGCGAGGATGGCATCGTCGCCGGCGACCGCATCGCCGCCTACATGCCGAACATGCCCGAGACCATCATAACCATGCTCGCGGCGGCGTCGATCGGCGCCATCTTCACCTCGGCGTCGCCGGACTTCGGCGTGCAGGGCGTGCTCGACCGCTTCGGTCAGGTCGAGCCCAAGCTGCTGTTCGTCGTCGACGGCTACTACTACAACGGCAAGACGATCGACATGCTCGACAAGGTGGCGGCGATCGTCGAGCAGCTGCCGTCCGTCAAACGCACGGTCGTCGCGCGCTACGTACGCGGCGAGGGCCATGACCTCTCGAAGATCCGCGGCGGCGTCATGTTGCGCAACTACGTCGACGAGCATCGCATCATCGTCGACATCGACTTCGAGCAGCTGCCGTTCGACCATCCGCTCTACATCATGTATTCGTCGGGCACGACGGGCGTGCCCAAGTGCATCGTGCATTGCGCCGGCGGCGCGCTGCTGCAGCACCTCAAGGAGCACCAGCTCCAGTGTGACGTGCGGCCCGGCGACAAGCTGTTCTACTTCACCACCTGCGGCTGGATGATGTGGAACTGGCTCGCCACCGGCCTCGCCTCGGGCGCGACGCTGATGCTCTACGACGGCAGCCCCTTCGTCGGCCGCGGCAACATCCTGTTCGACTACGCGGTGGCCGAGGGCATGACGCACTTCGGCACTTCGGCGAAGTTCATCGACGCCTGCGCCAAGATCGAACTCAAGCCGCGCGAGACGCACGACCTGAAGAAGCTGCGCGCGATGATGTCGACCGGCAGCCCGCTGGCGCCGGAAGGCTTCGACTATGTGTACGCCAACATCAAGCAGGACCTCCAGCTTGCCTCCATCTCCGGCGGCACGGACATCATCTCCTGCTTCGTCGGCGGCAATCCGATCGGCCCGGTGTATCGCGGCGAGATCCAGTGCGCCGGGCTCGGCATGGCGACCGACGTCGTCGACGAGAACGGCAAGCCGGTCGTCGGCGAGAAGGGCGAACTGGTGTGCAGCAAGCCCTTCCCGGTGATGCCGATCGGCTTCTGGAACGACGCGGACGGCAAGAAATATCGCGCCGCCTACTTCGAGCGCTTCCCCGGCATCTGGTGCCACGGCGACTTCGCCGAGCGCACGGCGCACGGCGGCTTCGTCATCTACGGCCGCTCGGACGCGACGCTGAATCCCGGCGGCGTGCGCATCGGCACGGCAGAGATCTACCGCCAGGTCGAGAAGCTGCCCGAGGTGATGGAGGCGCTGGTGATCGGCCAGGAGTGGCAGAACGACGTGCGCGTGGTGCTGTTCGTCAAGCTCAAGGAAGGCGTTGCGCTCGACGACGCGCTGGTCAGGCGCATCAAGGACACGATCAAGGAAAACACCACGCCGCGCCACGTGCCGGCGAAGGTGGTGCAGGTGCAGGACATCCCGCGCACCAAGAGCGGCAAGATCGTCGAGCTCGCCGTGCGCAACGTCGTGCACGGCCTGCCGGTGAAGAACCTCGAGGCGCTGGCGAATCCCGAGGCGCTCGACGAATTCCGCGACCGCGGCGAACTCGCGTCCTGACGCTTCGCTCCCGGTGATGCGGTAGTCGCGATACTGCGACGCCGGCATTCATGCCTGCCCGGTCGAGGACTACGATCGGGGAATCATGGAGGCAAAGTCCTCACCGGCATCGCCCGCGTCCGCGGGCAGTGCGCCGCCGCCCGGCGCTTCGGGTCTGCCTGCGCTCGGCGCGCCGAAGCCCGCCACGCCCGGGGCGCGTACCGCGCTCGGGCTCGGCGCCGCAACGCTGGCGCTGGTCGTCGCCTTCGCGGGCTACCGGCTCTACGAAAAGGATCGCGCCGAGACGGCCGCGGAACTGGTGCGCATCAATGCCTACCTCGCGGCGCGAGCGCAGGCGGAATCAACCCCGCCGGAAAGGAAGCGCCCGAAGCCGCCTGCCGCTGAGCGCGTCGCCTCTGCCGCGGCGACACATCCGCCGCCTGAGCCTGCCGCTGCGGCCGCGCCGAAGCCGCGCGCGGCGAAAGCCCGGCCTCCCGCCGAGGCTCGCCCCAAGGCGCCTGCGGCGCGCGCGAAGCCGCCGAAGGCCGTAGCTACGGCTGCACCCGAGGCAGCGCCTGTGCGCACGGCCGAGCGGCCCAAGAGCGTCGATCGGATTTGGCGCGAGCGCACGGCGCGCGAATGTGCCGAAGGATTCCTCGGCCTCATCTGCCGCGAATGGCTGAAGCTCGATCTCTGCCGACAGCATGACGCCTGGGGCAAGGCGTCGATCTGCCCGGCGGCGGAAAAGCCGCCGCCCGCGGTCATATCCGGCAGCGCCGGCTGATCAGTTCGCGTTGGACAGCAGCGCCAGCTTGCTGCGTTGGCGGAAGTAGGCGACGTAGGCCGTGTCGGCACGCTTGATGTGCTCGACCAGCCAGTTGGTGAGGAAGGCGGCGATCGCCTTCGAGACATCCTCGTCGACGATGCGGCCGCGCAGTTCGGCGATCTTGGCGACGAAGACGGTGTGCTCGCGCTTGTGCGCGTCGATGTCGGGATAGTCGAACAGGCGCATCAGGGCTTCCTCGACGCGGAAGTGCGTCTGCGTGTAGCGCTCGAGGCGGTCGAGGGCCTCGGCGGCCTGCGTCCTGCTCGCCGGCGTGTTCAGCGACAGCATGATCGTGTCGAGGCACTCGAACAGTTGCTGGTGCTCTTCGTCGATCTCCTGGATGCCCACCGCGAAGGCGGACTTCCAGACGGAAACGAGGTGGGTCATTTCTTGGAACCTCCCTGGGGCCGAGGGAGCCTCGATGCTACTACAGGCTTCTGCGCAGACGCTTCGTCGACGCTGTGGCCGGCACCGTCGTCGCGGGCCAGCGCGGCCTGCAGGAAGGGCAGCGTCTCGCGCAGGGTCTGCGCCAGCGTGTAGGGCGGGTTGACCACGAACATGCCGCTGCCGAACATGCCGAAGCCGTCGGGCGAGGGCTTGCCGACCGTGAGCCGGACGTCGACCCAGTCGTCGGCGAGCTTGCGCAGCTTCTCGGGCAGCTGGCGCGCGTCGCCGCGGTCGAGCTGCGGATACCAGACGGCGAAGGTGCCGCCGGCGAAGCGGGCGAGGCCTTCCTTGACCGTCATGATGGTGCGCAGGTAGTCGCGCTTGTCCTCGTAGGCCGGATCGATCAGCACCAGGCCGCGGCGCGGCGGCGGCGGCAGCACGGCCTTGAGCTCGGCGAAGCCGTCGGCCTGGCCGATGGCGACGCGCCGGTCGTCGCCGGGAAAGTCGCGCGAGAAGTTCTCGCGCAGCAGCTTGTTGTCGGTGCCGTGCAGCTCGAACAGGCGCAGGCGGTCCTGGTCGCGCAGCAGGCGCATGGCGACATAGGGCGAGCCGGGATAGCGCTGCAGCCGGCCGTCGCGGTTGAAGCTCTTCACGATGGCGACGTATTCGGCCACGGCGGGCGGCAGGTCGGTGCGGTTCCAGAGCCGGGCGACGCCTTCCTCGTATTCGGCGTTCTTCGCGGCGTGGCCGCGATCCAGCAGATAGCACCCCGCGCCGGCGTGCGTGTCCACCACCCAGTAGGGCTTGTCCTTGCGGCCGAGGTAGGAAAGCAGCTGGATGAGGACGAGGTGCTTGAGGACGTCGGCGTGGTTGCCGGCGTGGAAGGCATGGCGATAACTGAGCATGGTCAAATGTTACCCCGCAGGCCGACGGATAGAATCCGGAAATGACTGAAAAGCGAGTGATCCGCCGCGTACCCGCGGCAAAGCCGGCTGCGCCAGCCGCCGAGCCCGTTCCGGCGCAGGGCGTGCGCGTCTCCAAGCTGATGGCCGAGCGCGGCCTGTGTTCGCGGCGCGAGGCCGATGCCTACATAGAGCGCGGCCTGGTGTTCGTGAATGGCGAGCGCGTGACCGAACTCGGCACGCGCGCGATGCCCGACGCCGAGATCAAGCTCGCCACCGCCGCGCGCGCCCAGCAGGCGCGGCAGGTGACGGTGCTGCTGCACAAACCGATCGGCTACGTCTCGGGGCAGGCGGAGGACGGCCACACGCCGGCGGTGACGCTGATCAGGCGCGAGACGCAGTACGGCGCCGACGCGGCTCTGCCGTTCACGCCGGCGCACTTGCGCGGGCTGGCGCCGGCCGGCCGCCTCGACATCGACTCGACGGGTCTGCTGGTGCTGACGCAGGACGGCCGCGTCGCGCGCCAGCTGATCGGCGACGATTCGCAGGTCGAGAAGGAATATCTCGTGCGCGTCGAAGGCACGCTGGATGCCCACGGCCTCGCGCTGCTCAACCACGGCCTCTCGCTCGACGGCAAGGCGCTGCGTCCGGCGAAGGTGGCGTGGGCCAACGACGACCAGCTGCGCTTCGTGCTGAAGGAAGGCAAGAAGCGCCAGATCCGCCGCATGTGCGAACTCGTCGGCCTGCGCGTCACGGGGCTGAAGCGCGTGCGCATCGGCGGCGTGCGCCTCGGCGACCTGCCGCTCGGCCAGTGGCGCTACCTGCGCGAAGGCGAAAGCTTCTGATGAAGTTCACCGCACACCCGCTCTGGCTGGTCGGCTTCCGGCCGTTCTTCGCCCTGACCTGTCTCGCCGGCCTGAGCCTGCCGGTGGTCTGGGCGCTGATGTATTCGGGCAAGCTGCCGGCGCCCGCGGCGAGCTTCTCGTCGTTCCAATGGCATGCGCACGAAATGTTCTTCGGCTTCGGCTGGGCGCTGCTCGGCGGCTTCCTGCTGACGTCGACCAAGAACTGGGTGCGCATCCGCGGCTGGCAAGGCGGGGCGCTCGCCTTCCTCGCCGCGGCGTGGATATTCGAGCGCATCGGCATGGGCTTCGGCGGCGAGTGGCCGCCGCTCTTGTTCGCGCTCTCGAACAAGCTGTTCCTGTGGTCGATCGTGGCGATGATCCTGTGGTCGCTGCTGCGCCATCGTGAGACCGACGCCTTCCGTACCGACAACCTCTATTTCGTCGCCATGCTGCCGCTGTTCCCGGTCGCCAAGGCGCTGCTGCTCGGCGCCGAGACCTTCGCCGCCGGCTGGGGCATGACGCTGGCGCTGTTCCGACTCGCCTTCCTGCTCATGTTCGAGCGCACGCTGACGCAGTTCATGAAGGGCGTGTTCCAGGTCGACGTGCTGCGCGATCCGCGCCTCGACAACGCCATCAAGGGCCTCGCGCTGGTGCTGGTGTTCGTGCCGTTCCTGCCGGCGCCCGTCGCCGCGCTCGGCGAACTGCTGCTGGCCGGGCTGCTGATCGCGCGCTTCGCCGGCTGGCATCCGCGGCTCGCCTTCTCGCGCCTCGACATCGGCGTTTCCTACGTCGGCTACCTGGCGCTCGTTGCGCAACTGCTGCTCGACGCGCTGGCGGTGGTGGCGCCGGTGGCCTGGGTCGGCACCGTGTCGGTGCACGTGTTCACCTTCGGCGTCATGGGGCTCGTCAGCCCGGCGATGATCATCCGCATCTCGAACGGCCACACCGGGCGCCCGGTGCACTTTGGCCGCGCCGACAAGGCGGTGCTGCACGCGATGATGCTCGGCTTCGTGCTGCGCATCGTCGGCCCGCAGTTCGTGCCCTCAGCCTACCTGCACTGGATCTGGGGCGCGGCCGCCTGCTGGCTGGTCGCCTTCGGCATCCTCGCCTGGCGCTACATTCCGTTCCTGGTCGCGCCGCGCGCCGACGGCAAGGAACACTGACGGCCCGCTCAGGGCCGCGCACCGCTGGCGGCGGGGTCCGCCGGCAGCAGCGGAAAATAGGCCGCGTCGTGTTGGGCGAGGTGGATGCCGATCACGTCGCGGATCATGAAGTCGAGCAACTCGGCGAAGCTGCGCTTGCCATCCACGATGCCGGCCAGGAGCTCGTTGCCGCGGGCGCTGAGTTGCCGATGCTGGTCGACGTGGTTCGCGGCGTCCGGCCATCCGATGCTGGAGAGGATGGCCTCCTCGTGACCGAAATGCTGCTCGAGCCAGTGCAGCGTTTCCTTCAGGTCGCCGTGCAGGCTCCGGACGTCGTCCTCGGTCTGCGCCCTGGCGATGAGCTTGTTGATCATGCAGATCAGGTATTCGTGCTCGGCGTCGATGACCGGGTGCCCCGAGGCGTAGCGGCCATCCCAATCGAGCCGTATCGTCGGGAAGGTCGAGCCGGTGCCGCCGCCCGGCAGCAGCTCGACGCAGTTGCGGCCGCGGTTCTTGGCGCGATAGAGCGCCGTGTCGGCCGCGTTCAGCAGGCCGTCGAGGTCGCGCAGGTGGCGGCCGAACTCGGCGACGCCGACGCTGACCGTGACGCGGAGCGATGTGCCGCGGTAAAGAATTCGCGCCGCGGCGACTTCCTCGCGTATGCGTTCGGCCAGGGCGAGTGCCCCGGCCCCGGTCGTTAGCGGCAGCAACACGGAAAACTCCTCGCCGCCGATGCGGCCGAGCAGGTCCGAGCGGCGCAGGCAGGTTTCGGCGATGCGGACGAACTCGACCAGCACCGCGTCTCCGGCGGCGTGACCGTGGGTGTCGTTGATGCGCTTGAAGTGGTCGAGGTCGAGCGCCAGCATCGACGGCGGCGGGCTGCCGCGCGCGGCGAGCAACAGATGCTGGCGCGCATGCTCGCCGAAGGCGCGCCGCGTCAGCGCCCCCGTCAGGTCGTCGTGGGTCGCCAGTTCGATCGCCATGTCGAGGTAGCGCTGCATCGCCATCATGACGACGCCGAAGTTCCAGCCGATCAGCAGGATCAGGGCTTCGGCGCCGAGGGCGAGGCGAATCAGGCCGGGCTCGACGAAGGAAACCGGGTAGGCGAACGCGATGAAGAACAGGGCGTTGAAGCCGAACAGGATGCCGACGAAGCGGCTGGCGGCCCGGGCGATGTTCGGCTGCTGGCCGAGCAGTTCGCGGCTGCAGAGTGCCGACAGCCCGACGATGACCATCAGGCTCGGCAGCGCCCCGTCGGCTCCGGGCAGCGAGACCGCCAGCACCACAATGGCAAGCGCGACGCAGATTCCCGCCAGGAACGCCGGCGGCATGCATTCCATGGGCTTGCGCTGGAAGCAGCGTACGCCGGCCCAGAAGGCGCACAGCGCCAGCGCCATGAAGGCGTAGACGGCAACGTCGTTGCCGTTGTCGGGCAGCGGCGTCAGCATGACGGCGGCAGCCACCGCCGTGGCGACGTTGCCGGCGGCCCACCACAAGACCGTCCGATCGCGCGTCTGCCGCCAGACGATCAGATTGCCGATCGCCAGCAAGGGAGCGACGACGCTGATCGACAGGGCCAGGCTTGGACCGTGGATTTCAAACGGGATCACTTGGCTTTCCGCGTTCGCTTGTCAGCAAGAGGGAAAACCCCTTCGAGCAACATCCATACCATTGATATGGATGTTCGCGCGGTTTCGGCGCCGATCGCGCCAAGTGGATGGCGGAAAGGAACAAACGCCCATGCGGGCTGTTCCGGCCGCGCCGCCGGGGAGCTTGCCGATTGTTGGAAACTTCCCGGTCGGGAGAAGCAAGCGGCAGCGTGGGCCGGTCCCGCGAGCGGGGTCCGGCCTGCGCGTGTTGCTCTTCAGGCGAGGCGGAACCTGGCGACCAGGGATTGCAACTGTTGCGCGGTGTCGGCCGTTTCGCTGGCGTTGCTCGCGACCTGGGCGATGGTGTCGCCGCTGCGCTCGACCGCCTGCGAGATGGTTTCCATGTCCTGCGCCGTCATCTCGGAGACCTGGCGCTGCTCGCGCGTGGCGCTGGCGATGGACTGCGCCACGCCGGCCACTTCCTGCGCGGCCTGGCTGATGTCCTGGAATGATGCCTCCAGCCGCGCGATCTTCGCCGCATCTTCCTCGATCGCGTGATTGACCTGCACCATCGCGTGCACGGCGGCCTCGGCCTGGGCCTGGATCGACTGGACGCGATGCGTGATGTCGGCCGTGCTCTGGGTGGTGCGCTCGGCGAGCTTGCGCACTTCGTCGGCGACGACCGCGAAGCCGCGACCCTGCTCGCCGGCGCGGGCCGCCTCGATCGCGGCGTTGAGTGCCAGCAGGTTCGTCTGTGCGGCGATCTCGTCGATCGCGGTCGCTACGCCGCCGATGCCGACGATCGACTCGGAGAGCTGCGTCACCGCGTCGGTCGAGGAGGTCGCCGCCCTGAGGCAGTCTTCGGTCGCCGCGCGGCTCTCGTGCATCAGGCTGAGCCCGGCGGCGGCGATGCCGCTGGCGCGCCCGGCGGCCGCCGAGACCTGCGAGGCGCCCTCCGAGATCTCGCCGACGGAAACGCTGAGCTGCTGCATCGAGGCGCTGACGCGCATGACGCCGCTGGACTGGTGCTCGGCGTCGCCGC
This sequence comes from Pseudomonadota bacterium, assembly GCA_046726235.1. GTDB lineage: Bacteria > Pseudomonadota > Gammaproteobacteria > Burkholderiales > Rhodocyclaceae > Nitricoxidireducens. The sequence continues at coordinate 23,855 of JBKPAD010000009.1, read as the reverse complement.
GCACTTCGACGGCACGCTGCGACAAGTCCTGCGACGAGGTGCTGAGTTTCTGCGAGGCATGGCCGACGCCGGTCATGGCTTCGCGCAACTGCGCCAGCGCGCTGTTGAGCGCGCCGGCCATGGCGGCGATTTCGTCGCGGCCCGCCACCCGGGCGGTGATCGCGAGATCGCCGGCGGCCACCTTCGACAGCGTCGCCTGGAAATCGCGCACCGAACCGGTGATGCCGCGCACCATCAGGAAGGCGAGGGTGAGCATGACGCCCAGGGCGACGGCGAAGATGCCGAGCGCCATGGCGTTGAGGCGGTCGCTCAGCGCTTTGCTCGCGGCGTAGGTGGCCTCGACGTCCTTCTCGCGGATCGCGAGCAGCTTGTCCATCGGCTTGAGCACGCCGACGGTGACGGCGGGCCAGTCGTCCTCGAGGATCGCCGGCAGTTCCTTCTTGTCGTCCGAGGCGGCATAGGCCTTGTCGAGCTTGTCGAACAGGCGCGACATCTCGGCGAGGCCCTGCTCGATCTTCTGCGTGACATCGCGCTCTTCGTCCGAAGTCGGCGTCGTGGCGGCCTTGTAGGACTGCCACGCGACGGGAATAGCAGCGCGCGCTTCGGCCAGGTGCTGGCGCGAGCCGGGGGCCGGCATCTGGTCGAGCACCACCCCGGCGATGCGGAAGCGCACTTCCTTGACCTGCCGGTCGATGGTCTGCAGCGCCAGCAGCGGTTTGATGTTCTGTTCGACGACCTGGGTCAGCGCCGCATTCGACGTGCCGTTGCTGTACCAGGTGACGCCCACCATGACGAACAGCACGGCCGCTGCGCCGGCGGTCGATAGGTAGAGTTTGGCCCTGAGCGTGAGATTGTGGATCATGGCGACCATCCTCAAAATAGCGATGCCGGCGTGTGCCGGCTCGGTGCCGGCGCGGGAGGGTCGTGTCCCGCGCCGGATGCGTGACGACTACTCGGTCGGGTGACCCTTGCCCTTCCACTCCGGCATGCCGCCACGCAGCCAGTTGATCTTGGTGTAGCCGGCCTTGACGGCAGTGACGCCGGCCTTGTAGCTCTTCCAGCACTCGAGGCCGTTGCAGTAGAAGACCATCGCGGTGGCCTTGTCAGCCGGCAGCTTGCCGAGGTCGAAGCTGTCCTGGCTGGCGTCGAAGCCGGCCTTCTTGTCGCTCTTTTCCTTGTATGGAACGTTCTTCGCGCCCTTGATGTGGCCTTCGGCGTATTCGTTCGCGGAGCGCACGTCGATGACTTGGGCGCCCTTGGCGATCAGATCCTTGGCGGCGTCGGCCGTGACGATGGTCGCGCCGGGCAGGGTGGTCGGGTTGTCGGCAGCGATGACGGGGCTGGCGAGCAGGGCGGCGAAAGCCGCGGCCGCGAAGAGATTGCGACTGTTCATGGGAATTCCTCCTTGAGCGGTAGATGTTTTCCGCGTCCTGTGGCGGGCGCGGGTTGGCGCTCTGTTACCTTGCTTGGCGCTTACATTCCCGGTCGCAACTTGCATACCACCAAGGTAATACCATATAAAACAAGTGGTTGCTGTTACCTGGTATGGGAATCTGCGGGCTCATATTCCCGGAATCGGAAAATCCGTGTCCTGGAAATGGGAAATGCTGCGCGGGGGAGTTTCAGGACGAGCGGGCCGCGATCAGCCGCGCGAGGCCCTCGGCGTTGCGAATCAGGGTGAGTCCGCGCCGCGTCTCGACGTGGCCCGCGGCGACGAATTCGCCCATCGCCCGGGCGACGACTTCGCGGGTGGTGCCGAGATGCCGGGCCATCTGCTGCTGCGTCATGCGCAGCTCGCCTTCGCCCGAGGAGTGGATCAGCAGCAGGTTGGCGAGGCGCTGGTCGAGCCGGTAGGCATGGACCTCCTCGAGCTCCTCCATGAGCCGGAAGACCAGCGTCGACAGCGCACGCACGGTGACGTCCTGGATCGCCGGCTCGCGCTCGAACAACTGGCGGAACACCGGCCCCGGGATCAGCGCGACCGTCGTGTCGGCCTCGGCTTGCACCCAGGCGGGATAGCGCAAATCGTTGAACAGGCTGTTGAGGGCGAAGACGCAGGTTTCGCCCGGCGTGATGAAGTAGAGCGTCGCCTCGGTGCCGTCCGGAGCCAGCGAATAGACGCGCAGCTGGCCGGAGATGACGAAGTAGGCACCCGAGATGCTCGCGCCCTTGTGCAGCACAGGCGCCCCCTGGGCGCATCGGCTGACGACGGCGCCGCGATGGAGCAGTTGCCGCCCCGCCTCCGACAGGTGGCGAAAGGGACCGAGCGAATCCAGCGCAATGGCAGCCATGGGGCGGAATTCTATCGGCATGGCGCGCTTGCGTAGCAATTGATACAGAACGTCGGCATGGGCTTCGGTAGCTTTCGGCTCGCTACGCTTTCGTAGTGCCAACCGGCTGATGCCAGCGGCCGCCTGCGTTGCCGTGGGCGGCCCAATTCTCGAGAGGAGCTCAACATGAACACAGGCTTGTTCGATCTGCTCGGCGTCGCGCTGCCCGCGCTAGTGCTCGGGCTGCTCGCCCTCATCGGCATGGTCCAACTGGAACTGGGGCCGTTCTCGCGCCTGGCAGGCGGCGGCAAGTGGCTGCTGACCGCCGCCTTCGGCATGGGGATCTTCGCCTTCGCGCTGAAGATGACCGTCGCGGTCGCGGTGGCCAAGGCTCCGGAAAGGATCGTCGCGCCGTTGATGGCCGCGTATCCGGACCGTCATGCGCCCGATCCCGAGGCCGCCGGCCCGATCGCGAACCCGGCCGCGCCGCTGCCGGTGCGCTACGTCTGGCAGGCGTTGCCGCAGGAGGCCCCGGCCCCGGCAGACAATCCGACGACGCCGGCCAAGGTCGCGCTCGGCAAGCGCTTGTTCCACGAGACGCGCCTGTCGGGCGACGGCACGCTGGCCTGCGCCTCGTGCCACGACCTGTTCGCCAAGGCCGGCGGCGACGGACGCGCGACGGCGGCCGGCATTCGCGGCCAGGTCGGCGGGCGCAACGTGCCGACGGTGTGGAATGCCGCCTTCCAGTCGGTGCTGTTCTGGGACGGCCGTGCGCCTTCGCTCGAGGAGCAGGCCAAGGGGCCGATCCTCAACCCGATCGAGATGGGACTCGAATCGGCTGCGGAAGCCGAGCGCCGCCTGGCGGCGCTGCCCTCGTATCGCGCCGATTTCGCTGCCGCCTTCGGCGACGATGCGGTCACGTTCGATCGCATCGCCAAGGCCATCGCCGCCTTCGAGCGCACGCTGATCACACCGAATGCGCCCTATGACCGCTTCGTGCGCGGCGATGCCGATGCGCTCGGCGCGGCGCAACTGCGCGGCATGGCGCTGTTCGAGGCGCTCGGCTGCGTCACCTGCCACCAGGGGCCGGCCTTCAGCGACGCCAGCCTTCTCGGCGGCAACATGGCGTTGCGCGTGTTCCCGGCCAATCCCAATCCGTTCGAGGCGCGCTACGGCCTGCTCGCTGACGGCGGTGCGGCGGGGAAGGGCGGCGTGCGCGGCAGCTGGCGCGTGTCCTCGCTGCGCAACGTGGCGCTGACGGGACCGTGGCTGCACAACGGATCGGTGAAGGACCTGCGCGAGGTGGTGCGCATCATGGCGTCGGCGCAGCTGGGCGCGGCGGTCGACGCGAAGGCGGGTTCGAGCGGCAGAACGCTCTACTGGTCCGCCGACAACCGCGAACTCGGCCGTGTCGAACGCCGCACGCTGGGCGAGCGCGACGTCGCCGACATCGTCGCCTTCCTCGAATCGCTGAGCAGCGAGTCGCTGAAGACGGCTGCGCGCTGAGCGCCGGTGCAAGCTGGTAGCATGCGCAGCGCGCCAGCCAGCGTTACCGATCGAACACTTGGTGCGACTGAGGGTTCATTCGGGAGGCGGCAATGGCATGGAAGCACCTGGCTTGCGGCGCGTTCGTTCTTCTCGGGGCCGCGATCGGCAGCCAGGCAGCCGAGCCGCAGGCGGCGCGCAACCTCGCGGCGTCTCGAAGCGACGCCGCCGCCTCCGGTTCCCAGCGCGTTGCGCTGGTGATCGGCAACTCGGCATACAAGTCAGCGCCTCTCGCCAACCCCGTCAACGACGCCAGGGACATCGCCAAGGCGCTCGCGGCGCTGGGCTTTGAAGTCTCCCTCAAAGAGAACGCCACCCAGCGAACCATGAAGCAGGGCATACGCGAGCTGTCCGCGCGCATCCGGCAGGGCGGGACCGGCCTGGTCTATTTCGCCGGTCACGGCATCCAGTCGCGCGGAAAGAACTACCTGATCCCCGTGGATGCGGACATCAACCAGGAATACGAACTGGACGACCAGGCCGTCGATACCAACCTGATTCTCGCCGCGATGGAAGAGGCGCAGAACCCGGTGAACATCGTGATCCTCGACGCCTGTCGGAACAATCCGTTCGCGCGCTCGTTCCGCTCCGTGTCGCGGGGCCTGGCGCAACTGGATGCGGCCAAGGGAACGCTGATCGCCTATGCGACCGCGCCGGGTTCCGTGGCCGCGGACGGCACCGGACGCAACGGCATCTATACCAAGAACCTGCTGACGAGCCTGCGGCTTCCGGACAGCGACATCGGCCGGGTGTTCGCCCGCACGCGCGCGGCGGTTGCGCGCGAGACCAACGGACAGCAGATACCGTGGGAATCGACTTCCCTGATCGGCGATTTCTATTTCAATTCGCGCCAGGCGCCGGATCCGGCCGCCAGCCTGCCGAACCTCGAGCAAGCGCCGGTGTCAGCCCTGGCGCTGGAGATCTCGTTCTGGGAGAGCATCCAGCAAAGCCGGAACCGGGCCGACTTCGACGCCTACCTGAACAAGTATCCGCAAGGCCAGTACGCGGAACTGGCGAAGATCCGCATCGATGCACTGGACAAGGTCGCGCCCGCCGCTCCGGCGGCAAGCGACGAGCGAGCGAACGCCGGGACGGCAACCGTCCATTTCTATCGGACCACCGGGCTGGTGGGATGGGGATCGACATCCGTCGTTTCGATCAAGGGCCGCGAGTTGGGGCAGTTGACCAACGGCTCGTATTTCACGGCCCGCGTGCCGACGGGCCCTCAGGTGGTCGCCGTCGAACACGGCGAATGGGCCGGATCGAGGGTGTTCGATTTCGAGCCCGGAGCGACCTACTACATCAAGTTCGAGTATTCGCTGGGGCGGGTGAACCTGGCCTTCGCGGCAGCGCAGGAAGCCAGGGAAGCCATCAAGTCGCTGCCGGACAGCGCGGCGGCCGGTCGCAAGGACTGAGTCAGTCGTCCGGCGATTCGTCGGTGATGACCTGATAGAGCCGCCACGCGAACGCCGCGGCGACGACGAAGACGATTCCCAGAACGACGGTCATGATGGAGCCCTCCCAAGACGAATCCATCGTACCGTCGCCCGGCCCCGCCCGTCCATCAGGCAAAGGCCATAGGCCGTACGACTTCCGTGGGAGGCCGACCGCCGCTGCCGGCGATCAGTGCACGCTGATCGGGACGTTCCGCTGCCGGGCCTGGAAGTAGTGCGACGCCACCGCGTTTATCGCCTGTCGCGTGGCGTGGTCGAGATCGCGATCGGTCACGTCGACGACGACGATGCCGCCGTCGAATATCGACACCTCGAACTCCATGCCTTCGGCGCTCCCCAGGGGGAGCACGGTTTCGAGGGCGACGAGGCTGCTCACGTACGCCAGGGAGCTGATGTCCTTGGTGTCGATGCCAGCCACGGTCCGCTGTGCATCGGCCAACGAACGGGCGAAGGTGTTTTGCATGCGGACCCCCTGCGGCGAGATGGAATCGTGAACGCAGCTTATCGGCTGATGCTACCGGAAGCCGGCGGAGATGCCGCCATTTCCGGCGTCATCTCCGGCTTATGCCGAGGGCTCAGCGCTCTACGGCCAAGCACTAGGCTCCGCGTACCAGCGCGACGAGCTGACGCATGTCGAGGCTGCCGGCCCGTTGCTGTATCTGAGGCAGGTATTGCATCTGCATCGCCTTGGCCGGAGCGAGCAGATCTTGGAAACTGTCCCGCAACAGCGAGCTGCTCATCTGCCGTCCCCCCGAGTAGTAGCGCTTGGCCACCTGGCCCAGCGCATAGGTGGTGGCGAAGGAAAAGGCGATGCTCGCGGCCGACTTGCCGAAGGACTTTGCCAGCCCTCCGGCGGCGGCGCCAAGGAGGCCGCCCAGCAGCTTGCGGCCGAATTGTTCGAGGTACTGCGAGGTCAGGCCGACGCCGAGCGTCGCCAGCAGTTCGCGGATGTGGCCTTGGTCCAGTTCGTAGCCGTATGCCTTGCCGATGCCGTAGACCATCTTGATCTGCAGGGGAATGACGGTCATCGATGCCCATGACTGCGGCAGCAATTCGAGCGCGCCGTTGAGGATCGCGCTGTTGAGGATGCTGCGGTCGAGTTCGGCTTCGGGGACGGAGGCCACGCTCGCCACGATCGGCCCGGCGGGCTGCGACGGCACGCTTGCGGGGGCCGCCGCCTCGGTGAGTTCGGCTACCGTCTCGGCCTGCCGGTCGAGCGTGCCGGTGACACCGGCATCGAGGCTCAGCGCGCGCGAAAGGCCGGCGAGGAAGCGCCGCTCGTCATCGGTCGTGCGCCCGTCGGCGTCGCAGACGCAGACCGCCATTTCATAGGCCAGCTGCCGCTGTTGCGGATCGGTGAGAACCGCGGCGGCGGCCTGAAGATCGACACGCTTCAGAAGCACGGCGCGATACAGCGCGGCGAGGTCCGGCGCGCCCGGCTCGCCGCCGAGCGATTCTGCCAGGCGGCGGATCTCTTCGCGCTCGCGTTCTTCGTTGGCGCCGTCGGCGAAGGCGGCGAGGAGTGCGATGGTCAGAATGGCTTGCTGTTGGTCTGGAGTCATGGCTGTCCGATGGTTGCTGGTGGCAGGGGTGATGCAGTTCCTGGGCTCAGTCGTCGTCATCGTCGTGATGCTTGCGATGGCGCTGGCGACGTTCGTCTTTCGGCAGCGGCCGGTCGCCAAAGGCCGCCCGATAGGCTTCCGCCGTCGAAAAGGCGCACTCGTGGTGCGTCCCAATTTGTCTCAGCAAGTCGGTGTCGGGCTTCGGCAGACCGGTCCGGGCTGCGATGCGGGCCCTGATCTGCGCGCAATCGTCGGCGGGTGCCTCGATGGCGGTTGCCGCCTGTACTGTGCCGGCACACAGGAAGCCGAAAATGATTGCAATGATGTTCACGCTCGTTCTCCTTCGACGTCGATCAACGCATCTCGAACGCTTCTTGATGAAAATGGAAACGGCCCTGCCAGGCAGTGCGCAAGTCACCCTTCAGTTTCTCGGCGAGGCCTTGCGGGCCGCAGAACCAGACCTCAGCCGGACGTCCGCTGTCCTTGCCGGCTACCATGTCGACGGCATCGAGCACATCCCCCTGTCGCCCGCCATGGACGTGCAGACGAATGCCGGGCAGCGTCGCGCACAGGGCAGTCAGGCGGCCGACGAACGGATCGGCGTCGCGATCGCGCGTGCAGTAGTGCAGGTCGGCGGCAGGCGCATCGCCGTGGCGCTGCTGGAGCGATTCGAGCCAGGCGAGAAACGGCGTCACGCCGATGCCGCCCGCGATCCAGATCTGCTGCGCCTCGGGCCGGCATCGGGCGATGTCGAAGCGGCCATACGGCCCTTCGATGATGACTGCCTGGCCGGCCTGGAGCCGCTGGCCGAGGCCACGCGTGTAATCGCCCAGCGCCTTGATCCGGAAGCTGATGCTGCGGTCGCCGCGATCCGCGCTGGCGATGGTGAAGGGATGCGGGCCTTCCTTCGGGTCGAAGGTGATGAAGGCGAACTGGCCGGGACGATGGCCGCGCCAGCGGGCGTCGAGCTGGCAGCGCACGGCGATCACGTCGGACGTGGGCTGCTCGATGGCGACGATGGTGCCGGAGACCCGGCGCGAGCGGCCGATGCGGCCGGCCAGCGAATGCGCGCTGCCATAGACGCCGGCACAGACCAGCAGCGCCAGCAGGGCGCCGGTCGGCCGCGTCCAGTAGGCGACAGGCGCCAGCAGGACGGCGTGAAACGCGAGCATCAGGTAAAGCACCGGCATTGCCTGGTGCAGGAAGCGCCACGACCGGTAGGGAAACCGCTTCCACAGCGTCAGCGCCAGCATCGCCAGCACGCCGTAGATCGCCCATTCGCCCATATCCTCGGCAAGGTCGCGCAGGACTTCGAGCAGACCGGTGAATTGTTCCTTCGGCACTCGACCCTCGCGGCCGACCATCGCCTTGAGGATGTCGCTCGACATTTCGATCAGCCAATGCAATGCGGCGAATCCGACCGCGAGCTGGCCGGCCCATTTGTGGGCGCGGTACATGCGATCGAGGCCGCCCAGCGGGCCCTCGAGCCAGGCCGGCCGCGCCGCCAGGAACATGGTCAGCGACATCATGGCGATCGACAACAGTCCGCTCAGGTACAGGCCCTCCTGCCGCATGACCCAGGGAAGGCCGCTGCCGCTGGTGCTGCCGGCGACGACGACGTCCCAGGACCAGGCAACGGAGATGGCGGCGACGAGGCCGGCGAGCAGGGTCTTCATGGCGGATTCCTCCGTAACTACCTGGCCGTCGGCGAGGCGGCGCCGCCGGGCTGCGGCAGGTCGTCGCGGCAGCGCCTCTCGTTGCAGTCGGATGAACCGCGCGTGTCGCCCCGGTCGTATCTATCGCGTTTCGTCCCGCGCGGGTCGACGATGTCGCCGGTCTGCGGATTCATGTGGAGCTTGATACGTCGGCCGTCGCGATCGGTCGCCTTGACTTCGTAGCTGCCGTGTTCGCGCTCGATCTTCTCGATGTTGCGATAGCCGGCGGCTTCGAGCCTGGCGTGTATCTGCGGAATCGACAGCCACGGACGTTCGGCGCCGGCGGCGGGGCGCGCATTCTCGGCATGGGCGGACGCCGCAAGCAGTCCGGCAGCAATCAAGGAAGCGATGCGCATCATGTTCATGGCGGTTCTCCTGGTTGAGCGTGGCATCGGGCTCATTCGTCGTAATAGCCCTGTTCGGCGCCGGTATGGCAGGCCGTGCAGTTGGCCTTGCTGCGCACGTCCTTGTGCTTCCATTCCCAGTCCGGAACCTTGCGGTGCTCGCGCACCCATTTCGGCAGTTCGGTGATGCGCTGGGGGGCGCTGCCTGCGGCGACGCCGGCGAGCAGCTTGCCGCTGTAGCGGCGACCGCCGGTGTCCGCCGCGTTCTCGGCGAGATAGCGGGCGATCTTCGCGGTCGTGTCGGCATCGACGCTGGCGTCGTCGCCGAAATGGTTCTTGAGGTTGCCAATCATGCGTTGCCACGAAGCGGCGGGCAGCATCGACGGAGCGAAGGCGAGGTGACAGCTGCCGCATTCTTCCTTGACGACGGGGTCGGCGACCGGAGCGTAGAAATGGCTGCCGCCTGCCTGTGCGCGTTCGAGCACGAGGACGGAAAAAGCGAGGGCAACGGCGCCGAGGACGATCGGACGGTAGGGGACGTTCATGGTTATCTTCTTGGGATCGCGGTTACTGGCCGATCACGTAGGTGAGCCAGTCGCCTTTTTCCTGCGGCGTACATTCGCGGCCGAGCACCTCGTTGCAGTTGCGCTTGAACCACTTCTCGACCTTGGCGGGGTCGGTGTAGCGCGTCGGCGTGACCGATACCGCGACCGCGTCGATGGCCTTGCCGCCAGGGGTGCGGCCGCCTGCGCGCGGGTCCTTGCCGTGGCAGGAGGCGCAGGCCGGCGTATCGGGCTTGCCGCCGGCAAAGTTCCGGGCGTGAAGTGTCTGGCCGCGGGCGGCCGAGAAACCGGAAGACTTGGCGGCAGCGGCATACTGCGCCAGCAGGTTTTCGCGGGCGCCGGCGAAAGCCGATGTGGCGAAGAATCCGGCGGCGAGGAACGCGACGGCGAATGTGCGGGTCATGGTTGGCTCCGAGAGAATCGATGGCGCCAAGATAGCGGGCGATTCTTAGCTCGCCCTTAATCGCCCGACATCCGCAAGAAATGAAAAACGCCTCGGCCTTGTGGGCCGAGGCGTTTGAACGCCGGCGGGTTTGCCGACGAACCTACAACACGGTAAGGCTCAGACCGTCACGGTGTCCGCGACTTCCTTGAAGTCGGCGATCTGGTCGAAGTTCATGTAGCGATAGACGTCGGCGGCCTTGGCGTCGAGCGACTTGACCTGGTCCATGTACTCGGCGACGGTCGGGATCTTGCCCATCAGCGCGCAGACCGCGGCGAGTTCGGCCGACGACAGATACACGCGCGTGTCGATGCCGAGGCGGTTGGGGAAGTTGCGCGTCGAGGTCGACACGGCCGTGCTGCCCTTGCGGACCTGCGCCTGATTGCCCATGCACAGCGAGCAGCCGGGCATCTCCATGCGCGCGCCGGACTTGCCGAGCACCGAGTAGTAGCCTTCCTCGTTGAGGATCATGGCGTCCATCTTGGTCGGCGGCGCGATCCACAGGCGCGTCGGGATGTCGCTCTTGCCGTCGAGGATCTTGCCGGCGGCGCGGAAGTGGCCGATGTTGGTCATGCACGAGCCGATGAAGACTTCGTCGATCTTGTCGCCGGCGACTTCGGACAGCAGCTTGACGTCGTCCGGGTCGTTCGGGCAGGCGAGGATCGGCTCCTTGACGTCGGCGAGGTCGATCTCGATCACGGCGGCGTACTCGGCGTTCGCGTCCGGCTGCAGCAGCGTGCCCTTGGCGATCCATTCCTCCATGGCGTTGATGCGGCGCGCGAGCGTGCGCTTGTCTTCGTAGCCCTCGGCGATCATCCACTTCATCAGCGTGATGTTCGAGCGCAGGTATTCGACGATCGGCTCCTTGTTCAGGCGCACCGAGCAGCCGGCGGCGGAGCGTTCGGCGGAGGCGTCGGTCAGCTCGAAGGCCTGTTCCACCTTGAGGTCCGGCAGGCCTTCGATCTCGAGGATGCGGCCGGAGAAGACGTTCTTCTTGCCCTTCTTCTCGACCGTCAGCAGGCCCTGCCTGATGGCGTAGAGCGGGATCGCGTTGACCAGGTCGCGCAGCGTGATGCCGGGCTGCAGCTTGCCCTTGAAGCGCACCAGCACCGATTCCGGCATGTCGAGCGGCATGACGCCGGTGGCGGCGGCAAACGCCACGAGGCCCGAGCCGGCCGGGAAGGAGATGCCGATCGGGAAGCGCGTGTGGCTGTCGCCGCCGGTGCCGACGGTGTCGGGCAGCAGGAAGCGGTTGAGCCAGGAGTGGATCACGCCGTCGCCCGGACGCAGCGAAATGCCGCCGCGCGCGGTGATGAAGGAGGGCAGCGTGCGGTGCGTCTTGACGTCGACCAGCTTCGGATAGGCGGCGGTGTGGCAGAACGACTGCATCACCAGGTCGGCGGAGAAGCCGAGGCAGGCGAGGTCCTTGAGTTCGTCGCGCGTCATCGGGCCGGTGGTGTCCTGCGAGCCGACGGAAGTCATCTTCGGTTCGCAGTAGGTGCCGGGACGCACGCCCTTGCCTTCGGGCAGGCCGCAGGCGCGGCCGACCATCTTCTGCGCCAGCGTGAAGCCCTTGCCGGTGTCGGCCGGCGTGCCGGGCAGGCGGAACAGCGTGGAGACGGGCAGGCCGAGGAACTCGCGTGCCTTGGCGGTGAGGCCGCGGCCGATGATCAGCGGGATGCGGCCGCCGGCGCGCACTTCGTCGAAGATGACGTCCGACTTGACCTTGAACTCGGAAATCACCTCGCCGTTCTTCAGCGCCTTGCCTTCATACGGGCGCAGTTCGACGACGTCGCCCATGTCCATCTTGTTGACGTCGAGCTCGATCGGCAGCGCTCCGGCGTCTTCCATGGTGTTGTAGAAGATCGGGGCGATCTTGGAGCCGAGGCAGACGCCGCCGAAGCGCTTGTTCGGCACGAACGGGATGTCCTCGCCGGTGAACCACAGCACGGAGTTGGTGGCCGACTTGCGCGAGGAGCCGGTGCCGACGACGTCGCCGACGTAGGCGACGAGGTTGCCCTTGGCCTTGAGCGCGTCGAGCTGCTTGATCGGGCCGCGTTCGCCGGCCTTGTCGGCCTCGATGCCGGGGCGCGGATTCTTCAGCATCGCCAGCGCGTGCAGCGGGATGTCCGGACGGCTCCAGGCGTCGGGCGCGGGCGAGAGGTCGTCGGTGTTGGTTTCGCCGGTGACCTTGAAGATAGTGACGGTCAGCGACTTCGGCACTTCGGGACGCGAGGTGAACCACTCGGCGTCGGCCCACGACTGAACGACGCTCTTGGCGTTGGCGTTGCCGGCCTTCGCCTTCTCGGCGACGTCATGGAAGAAGTCGAACATCAGCAGCGTGCCCTTGAGGCCGGTCGCGGCGAGGGCGCCGACGGCGGCGTCGTCGAGCAGGTCGATCAGCGGCTTGACGTTGTAGCCGCCGAGCATGGTGCCGAGCAGTTCGGTGGCCTTCTCGCGCGAGACCAGCGCGCACTTTTCGGCGCCCTTGGCGACTTTGGCGAGGAACTCCGCCTTGACTTGCGCGGCGTCGTCGACGCCGGCCGGCACGCGGTAGGTCAGCAGTTCGACGAGGAAGGCTTCCTCGCCCTTGGGCGGGTTCTTCAGCAGGGCGACCAGGTCGGTCGTCTGTTGCTTCGTCAGCGGCAGCGGCGGAATGCCGAGGGCGGCGCGCTCGGCGACGTGGGCACGGTAGGCTTCCAGCATGTGAGGTGTTCCTCGCGGTTGGTTAAACGGCCGGCTCGGCGTTGAATCGCGAGCCGAAAAAACGGTTGCGGGCGTCTTCCGGCACGGCCATGCCGACGGCGGCGGCGCGGCGCAGAAGATCCCAGTAGTAGCGGTAGGAGGCGCGGTCGTGCAGCTTGCCCTCCTTTTGTATCGGTCCCCAGTCGGCGTCTTGCGCGGCGACCAGGATCGCGGCGGCTTCGGCGACTTCGGCGAAGTTCGGCTGCATCGCCTCGACGATGGGCTTGATCTGCGCCGGGTGGATGCTCCACATGCGCAGGTAGCCGAACTCGAGGCGGGCGCGGCGCGCGTCTTCGCGCACGACGGCCGGATCGCGGATCTCGGTGGTGACGTTGTGCGACGGCACGACGCCATTGCCGAGCGCGGCAGCGGCGATGTCGACCTTGGCGCGCGCGACCAGAGGATGCGCGAACTGGCCCGGCGAGCGCATGGCGCTGGCGGGGATCGCGCCGTGATGGGCGCTGACGAAATCCATGAGGCCGAAGTCGAGCGACTCGACGTGCGGCAGGCGCGCGATCTCCCAGGCCTCGCGCAGCGCGCCGGGCGTCTCGATCAAGACGTGCACCGGAATGACGCGCGCCACGCCGTGGCGCTTGCGCGCATCGTCGAGCGCAGAGATCTGCGTCAGCGCGTCGTCGGCGCATTCCGGCTTGGGCAGCACGAGGTAGGCGAGGCGGTCGCCGGCGGCGCCGACCAGCGTGTCGAGTTCGTCGCGCCACGCCGGATGCGTGACGTCGTGGATGCGCGCGCCGATGCGGTCGTAGCGGTTGTCTTCGCTACTGATGATGGCGGCGATCATCTCCGCGTGCTCGCGCTCGCGGCCGGCGGGGGCGCCGTCTTCGCAGTCGCCGGTGATGTCGAACACCGGGCCGAGTTCGGCCTGGAGTTCGAGCGCCTTGCGGATCAGCTTTTCATTGCCGGCGTAATGCTCGCAGGCATTGAGCGCCGGGAAGGGCTTCCCGGCGCCTTGGTACAAAACGTCGTCGGGATGGAGAGGCGCAGACATTTGCTTAGTGAATCCGAGCGAAGCGAGCAAGCCAGTCACCTCCCCCGCGAGGGGGAGGCGGGAGGGGGCGGGCCCGATTGCATTTGTTCTGTGCCTTCATCCGTAGGATGGAGGCATCAGAACAGGTGCTTGACGCCGTCGCGCTCTTCGGTGAGTTCCTTGAGCGTGAAATCCATCTTCTCGCGCGAGAAGGCGTCGATCTCGAGACCCTTGACGACTTCCCACTTGCCGTTGGCACAGGTGCAGGGCATGCCGTAGATCATGCCTTCCGGGATGCCGTAGGAGCCGTCGGAGACGACGCCCATGGTCACCCAGGCGCCGTTGGTGCCGGCGTTCCAGTCGCGCATGTGGTCGATGGCGGCGTTGGCGGCCGAGGCGGCGGAGGAGAGGCCGCGCGCTTCGATGATCGCGGCGCCGCGCTTGCCGACCTTGGGGATGTACTCGTTCTTGTACCAGGCTTCGTCGTTAACGAGCGCCGGGGCGGCCTTGCCGCCGACGGTGGCGAAGCGGATGTCCGGATACATCGTCGGCGAGTGGTTGCCCCACACGACCATGTTCTTGACGTCGGTGACGGCGGCCTTGGTGCGCGCGGCGAGTTGCGAGATGGCGCGGTTGTGGTCGAGGCGCATCATCGAGGTGAAGGCGCTCTGCGGCAGGCTCTTCGCGGTGTTCATGGTGATCAGCGCGTTGGTGTTGGCCGGGTTGCCGACCACGATCAGCTTGAGGTCGCGCGCAGCGACTTCATCGATCGCCTTGCCCTGCTCGGTGAAGATCTTGGCGTTCTCGAGCAGCAGGTCCTTGCGCTCCATGCCGGGGCCGCGCGGCTTGGCGCCGACGAGCAGCGCCTGCTGGGCATCCTTGAAGGCGACCTTCGGGTCCGCGGTGCCGATCATGTCGGCGAGCAGCGGGAAGGCGCAGTCTTCGAGTTCCATCATCACGCCCTTGAGGGCCTGCTGGGCCTTTTCCATCGGCAGTTCCAGCATTTGCAGAATGACGGGCTGATCCTTGCCTAGCATTTCGCCGCTGGCGATGCGGAACAGCAGGGCGTAACCGATTTGTCCGGCTGCGCCGGTCACGGCGACTCGAACGGGGGCTTTGGCCATCGAAGGACTCCTTGATGATGTTGGGTTAACACGGACGGGCTTGGCTTTCGGGCGGCCGTGTGACCGAATTACCCCGAGGCCGGTTGATGGCGAAGTTAGCAGTTTTTATTGCAGCGTGTCAATACGGTAACTGATATCTTATATAAGACATAAGACGACGTATAGACGTTTTGAAAATTTTATGTTTGAATGCGCGCCATGGTGCAAGCCTCTGCGACTTTCAGTCCGCTCTACCGGCAGATCAAGGGCCTGATTCTCCAGGCCCTCGATGCCGGCGAATGGCGTCCCGGCGAGGCAATCCCCTCCGAGACGGAACTGGCGGCGCGCTTCAACGTCAGCCAGGGCACGGTGCGCAAGGCGATCGACGAAATGGCGGCAGAGAATCTGGTCGTTCGCCGTCAGGGCAAGGGCACCTTCGTCGCGACGCACAGCGATCCGCGCGCCTTCTTCCGCTTTCTGCGCCTCATCCCGCTCTCGGGCGATCCGATCGAGCAGTCGTCGAGTGTGCCGCTCGAATGCTGGCGTGCCAAGGCCGGTCCCGAGGCTGCGAAAACGCTGGCGATCAAGCTCGGCGATCCGATCATCATCGTGCGCCGCCTGCTCAAGTTTTCGGAGAAGCCGGTGGTCGTCGACGAGATCTACCTGCCCGGCGAGATCTTCACGGGGCTGAGCCTCGACGTCCTGAAGGAACATCAGGGTTCGGTCTATAGCCTGTTCGAGTCGCGCTTCGGCGTGCGCATGATCCGCGCCGAAGAGCGCATCCGCGCCGTTGCCGCCGATCGGGCGAATGCCGAGCTGTTGCAGGTCACCGAGGGCAGCCCGCTGCTTTCGGTCGAGCGCGTCAGCTATACCTATGGCGATCGGCCCGTCGAATGGCGGCGCGGCCTCTACTCGACAGCGGAGCACTGCTACTACAACGAACTCGGTTGATCCTGGAGGAGGGTGGGCTGGAGTACGTCGATGGTTATAATCAAAATTTTGCAAGCACTAAGCGGTGTTTATCGGTAATCGATGCTGCGCCGTGTCAAAGAGGGAGCTGAGAGCATGAGTGCCGTAGGCAAGCAACGTCCGAAGTACCTTAACCTGATGGAGATCCGGCTGCCTCTCGCCGGGTTCGCCTCGATATTGCACCGCGTCAGCGGCGCCGGTTTGTTCCTGATGCTGCCCTTCCTGATCTGGTTGCTGAGTCTTTCGCTCGGCACGCCCGAGCAGTTCGAGACCTTCAAGGCGGTGGTCGGCAACCCCTTCGCGCTGCTGCTCCTCTCTGGCCTGCTCTGGGCTTTCCTGCATCACTTCTGCATGGGCATCCGCATTCTGCTGATCGACGTCCAGATCGGCGTCGAAAAGCAGGCGGCCGCGGCCTCGGCCAAGGCGGTGATGGTCGTCAGCCTGGCACTCACCGCGATCCTCGTTCTCAAGCTCTGGGGGGCGTACTGATGAACCGCATCGTCGTCGGAGCCCACTACGGGCTCAAGGACTGGCTGGCGCAGCGCGTCACCGCCGTCGTCATGGCCCTCTACACCGTCTTCATGCTGCTGGCGGTTCCGCTCGGCGCGGGCAGCCGCGAGGCGTGGCGCGCATTCATGGCCAACGGCTTCGTCCGCTTCGCCACCTTCCTGTTCATCCTCAGCCTCTGCTACCACGCCTGGGTCGGCGTGCGCGACATCTGGATGGACTACGTCAATCCGACCGGCGTGCGCCTCGTGCTGCACGTGCTGACGCTGCTCGCCCTGATCGGTTGTGCCGGTTGGGCCGTCCAGATCATTTGGAGGCTGTGAAAGTGAAATACACCGTCCGCAAGTTCGACGCGGTGATCGTCGGTGCCGGCGGCGCCGGCCTGCGCGCCGCCATCCAGCTCTCCGAAGCCGGCCTCAAGACCGCCGTGCTGTCGAAGGTGTTCCCGACCCGCTCGCACACCGTCGCCGCCCAGGGCGGCGTCGCCGCGTCGCTCGGCAACTCCGAGGAAGACCACTGGCACTGGCACATGTACGACACCGTCAAGGGCTCCGACTGGCTCGGCGACCAGGATGCGATCGAGTTCATGTGCCGCAAGGCCAACGAGGTCGTCATCGAGCTCGAGCACTACGGCATGCCGTTCGACCGCACCGACGCCGGCAAGATCTACCAGCGCCCGTTCGGCGGCCACATGTCGAACTTCGGCGAGAAGCCGGTGCGCCGTTCCTGCGCCGCGGCCGACCGCACCGGCCACGCCATGCTGCACGCGATGTACCAGCGCAACGTCAAGGCGAACACGCAGTTCTTCGTCGAATGGCAGGCGCTCGACCTGATCCGCGACGACGAAGGCCACGTGCTCGGCGTCATCGCGATGGACATGGAGACCGGCGAGATCGTCGTCTTCCACGCCAAGGCGACCATCTTCGCCACCGGCGGCTCGGGCCGCATCTACTACTCATCGACCAACGCCTTCATCAACACCGGCGACGGCCTCGGCATGGCGGCGCGCGCCGGCATCCCGCTCGAGGACATGGAGTTCTGGCAGTTCCACCCGACCGGCGTCGCCGGCGCCGGCGTGCTGATCACCGAAGGCGTGCGCGGCGAGGGCGGCATCCTGCGCAACTCCGCCGGCGAGCGCTTCATGGAACGCTACGCGCCGAATGCCAAGGACCTCGCCTCGCGCGACGTCGTTTCGCGCGCCATGGTCACCGAGATCAACGAAGGCCGCGGCTGCGGCCCGAACAAGGACTTCGTGCTGCTCGACATCACGCACCTGCCGCCCGAGACCATCATGAAGCGCCTGCCCGGCATCCATGAGATCGCGCTGCAGTTCGCCGGCGTCGATGCGCTCAAGGAGCCGATCCCGGTGGTGCCGACCTGCCACTACCAGATGGGCGGCATCCCGACCAACTACAACGGCCAGGTCGTCGTGCCGAGCGGCAACAGCCAGAACGTCGCCGTACCGGGCTTCTACGCCGCCGGTGAGTGCGCCTGCGCCTCGGTGCACGGCGCCAACCGCCTCGGCACCAACTCGCTGCTCGACCTGTTGGTGTTCGGCAAGTCGGCCGGCGAGAGCGCCGTCGAGGAGCTCAAGAAGTCGCCCAAGGCGCACAAGGACCTGCACCAGCCGTCGATCGACCGCGCCCTGGCGCGCCTCGACCGCCTCGAGAACCAGAAGGGCGGCGCCAGCGTGCACGAGACGCGCCTCGCCATGCAGCGCACGATGCAGAACCACTGCGGCGTGTTCCGCTTCAGCGACAAGCTGAAGGAAGGCGTGCAGAAGATCCTCGACGTGCAGAAGGACGTGCAGCGCACCGAGATCGCCGACAAGTCGAAGGTCTTCAACACCGCGCGCATCGAGGCCCTCGAGCTCGACAACCTGATCGAGGTCGCGGTGGCGACGATGGTTTCGGCCGAGGCGCGCAAGGAATCGCGCGGCGCCCACGTCCGCGACGACGCGCCCGACACGCCGGCCAACCCGAACGGCCGCGACGACAAGAACTGGCTCAAGCACACGCTGTGGTTCCGGGACGGCAACCGCCTCGACTACAAGTCGGTGAAGCTGACGCCGCTGACCGTCGAGAGCATCGCGCTCAAGACGCGCGCCTATTGATTAGAGAGATAGCGATGACTACCCGCAACCTCGAATTCAAGATCTACCGCTACGATCCGGACAAGGACGCCAAGCCGTACATGCAGGACATTACGGTCGAGGTCGATTCCACCGACCGCAAGCTGCTCGACGCCATGGTCAAGCTCAAGGCCAAGGACGACTCGCTGGCCTTCCGCCGTTCCTGCCGCGAGGGCGTCTGCGGTTCCGACGCGCTCAACATCAACGGCAAGAACGGGCTGGCCTGCCTGACCGACCTGGCGAGCTTCCCCGACGGCAAGCCGATCGTGCTGCGCCCGCTGCCCGGCCTGCCGGTGATCCGCGACCTGATCGTGGACATGACGCAGTTCTTCAAGCAGTACCACTCGATCACTCCCTACCTGATCAACAACGATCCGCCGCCCGAGCGCGAGCGCCTGCAGTCGCCGGAGGACCGCGAGGAACTCAACGGCCTCTACGAGTGCATCCTGTGCGCCTGCTGCTCGACGTCGTGCCCGTCGTTCTGGTGGAACCCGGACAAGTTCGTCGGTCCGGCCGGCCTGCTGGCGGCCTATCGCTTCATCGCCGACACGCGCGACCAGGCGACCAGCGAGCGCCTCGACAACCTCGAGGACCCGTACCGCCTTTTCCGCTGCCACACCATCATGAACTGCGTCGACGTCTGCCCGAAGGGCCTCAACCCGACCAAGGCGATCGGCAAGATCAAGGACATGATGGTGAAGCGGGCGATCTGACCATGAACGAGCAGCGGCAGGCACGCCTTGGAAAGCTGCGCTGGCATTGCCGGCGCGCGCTGCTCGAGCTGGACATCGTCTTCCAGCGCTTCTGGGCGCGCACGGGAGACGAGCTGGACGACGCGACCGCGACGACGCTGGAGCGGTTGCTGGCGATGGAAGACCACGATTTGTGGGAACTGGTGAGCGGACGTTCGGCGACGGACGACGCGCAAGTCAAGGAATTGGTCGAGCAGCTGCGCGGTTTCGTGCCGCGGCCCGGCCACTGTTGAAAACACAAACCTCCTGAGGGTAGCAACATGACGACTCAACGCACTGCAGCGCTGAACATCGACGGCAAGAGCGCCGAGTTCCCCGTTCTCACGGGCACCATCGGTCCCGACGTCATCGACATCCGCTCGATGTACGCCAAGACCGGCAACTTCACCTTCGACCCGGGCTTCATGTCCACGGCGGCGTGCAAGTCCTCGATCACCTACATCGACGGCGACAAGGGCGAGCTGCTGTATCGCGGCTACCCGATCGAGCAGCTGGCCGAGAAGTGCGACTTCCTCGAGACCTGCCACCTGCTGCTTTACGGGGAGCTGCCCAATGCGCAGCAGAACCAGGACTTCCACAACATCATCAAGAACCACACGATGGTTCACGAGCAGCTGATCCGCTTCTACTCGGGCTTCCGCCGCGACGCGCACCCGATGGCGGTGCTGGTCGGCGTGGTCGGCGCCCTGTCGGCGTTCTATCACGACGCCATGGACGTCAGCGACGAGTACCACCGCAACATCTCGGCGCACCGCCTGATCGCGAAGATGCCGACCATCGTGGCCATGGCCTACAAGTACGGCCGCGGCGAGCCGTTCATGTATCCGCGCAACGACCTCTCCTACACTGCCAACTTCATGCACATGATGTTCGGCACGCCGTGCGAGAAGTACGAGCCGAACCCCGTGCTGGTGCGCGCGCTCGACCGCATCTTCATCCTGCACGCGGACCACGAGCAGAACGCCTCGACCTCGACCGTGCGCCTGGCCGGCTCGTCGGGCGCCAACCCGTTCGCCTGCATCGCCGCCGGCATCGCCTGCCTGTGGGGCCCCGCCCACGGCGGCGCCAACGAGGCCTGCCTGCAGATGCTCGAGGAAATCGGCGATGTCTCCAAGGTCGGCGAATACGTCAAGCGCGCCAAGGACAAGAACGACAGCTTCAAGCTGATGGGCTTCGGCCACCGCGTGTACAAGAACTTCGACCCGCGCGCCAAGCTGATGCGCGAGACCTGCCACGAGGTGCTGAACGAGCTCGGCCTGCACGACGACCGCCTCTTCAAGCTGGCGATGGCGCTCGAGAAGGTCGCGCTCGAGGACGACTACTTCATCGAGAAGAAGCTCTACCCGAACGTCGACTTCTACTCCGGCATCGTGCAGAAGGCGCTCGGCATCCCGACGCAGCTGTTCACCGGCATCTTCGCGCTGGCCCGCACCGTCGGCTGGATCGCGCAGTGGAAGGAGATGATCTCCGACCCCGAACAGAAGATCGGCCGTCCGCGCCAGCTTTACACCGGCGCCGCGCATCGCGATGTCCCGTTGATGGACAAGCGCTGAAGAGCGGAGACGACAAGGGGCGAGCGATCGCCCCTTTTTAAGGCCTCACCCCATCAGAGAAGGTGATGACATGATGAAACAAATGTTGGCCAACTCCTACCTGTTCGGCGCCAATGCGCCCTTCATCGAGGAGTTGTACGAGAACTACCTCGCCAATCCGGGCGCCGTCGATCCGGCCTGGCGCGACTATTTCGACAAGCTCTCGCACCTGCCGGGCGCCGGCAGCTACACCGGGCCGGACGTCGCGCACATGCCGGTCATCAACTCGTTCGCGCAGCGCGCCAAGGAAGGCACGCTGCACGCGCCGGCCCGCGCCACGGGCGGGCAGAACGAGAAGCAGGTCAAGGTCCTTCAGCTCATCAACGCCTACCGCTTCCTCGGCAACCGCTGGGCCAACCTCGATCCGCTCAAGCGCCACGAGCGTCCCGGCGTCGCCGAACTGGAGCCCTCGTTCTACGGCTTCACCGAGGCCGACCTCGGCCAGAGCTTCAGCACCGGCTCCTTCGCCGCCACCGGCGATACCGCGACGCTGCGCGAGATCCTCGAGGCCTGCCGCCAGACCTACTGCGGCACCGTCGGCGCCGAGTACATGTACCTCTCCGACGTCGCGCAGAAGCGCTGGATCCAGGCGCGGCTCGAGACCATCCGCGCGACGCCCAGCTACGCGCCCGACGACAAGAAGCGTCTGCTGCGCAACCTCACGGCGGCCGAAACGCTCGAACGCTACCTGCACACCCGCTACGTCGGCCAGAAGCGCTTCTCGCTCGAAGGCGGCGAGTCGCTGATCGTCGCCATGGACGAGCTGATCCGCACCGCCGGCAAGGTCGGCGTGCAGGAAATCGTCATCGGCATGGCCCACCGCGGCCGCCTCAACGTGCTGGTCAACACGCTCGGCAAGCAGCCCAAGATGCTGTTCGAGGAATTCGAGGGCAAGAAGGCGCAGGAACTCTCGGCCGGCGACGTCAAGTACCACATGGGCTACTCGTCCGACGTCGGCACGCCGGGCGGTCCGGTGCACCTGACGCTGGCCTTCAACCCCTCGCACCTCGAGATCGTGAACCCGGTCGTCGTCGGCTCCGTCTACGCGCGCCAGGTGCGCCGCGGTCCCGGCGGCAAGGCGCAGGCGCTGCCGGTGCTGATCCACGGCGACTCCGCCGTCGCCGGCCAGGGCGTCAACCAGGAGATGCTCAACTTCTCGCAGACGCGCGGCTACGGCACCGGCGGCACGATGCACGTCGTGGTGAACAACCAGATCGGCTTCACCACTTCCGACCTGCGCGACTACCGTTCCTCGCTGTATTGCACCGACATCTTCAAGATGGTCGAGGCGCCGATCTTCCACGTCAATGGCGACGATCCGGAGGCGGTGGCCTTCGTCACGCAACTGGCGATGGAGTTCCGCCAGGAGTTCAACAAGGACGTCGTCGTCGACATCATCTGCTTCCGCAAGCTCGGCCACAACGAGCAGGACGAGCCGATGGTCACGCAGCCGCTGATGTACAAGAAGATCGCGGCACACCCCGGCACGCGCGCGCACTATGCCGCCAAGCTCGAGGCGCAGACCGTGATCGCCGGCGGCGAAGCCGACCAGATGATCAAGGACTACCGCGCCGCGCTCGACGAGGGCCGCCACCTGATCGACCCGGTGATCTCGGACTACCACAGCAAGTTCTCTATCGACTGGACGCCCTATGTCGGCGTGCCCTACACCGAGAAGTGCGACACCACGGTCGCCAAGGCCGAGCTGCAGCGCCTGGCCACGCGCATCACCGAAGTGCCGCCGAAGTTCACGCTGCACTCGCGCGTGCAGAAGATCATCGACGACCGCAAGCTGATGGGCGAAGGCAAGCTGCCCGTCGACTGGGGCATGGGCGAGAACCTCGCCTACGCCTCGCTGGTCTCGGCTGGCTACAGCGTGCGCGTTTCCGGCGAGGATGTTGGCCGCGGCACCTTCTTCCACCGCCATGCGGCGCTGCACGACCAGAACCGCGAGAAGTGGGACGAAGGCACCTACTGGCCGATCCAACACATCCAGGACAAGCAGGGCCGCTTCAGCTGCTTCGATTCGGTGCTGTCGGAAGAGGCCGTGCTGGCGTTCGAGTACGGCTACGCCACGGCGACGCCGACCGAGCTCGTCGTCTGGGAAGCGCAGTTCGGCGACTTCGCCAACGGCGCCCAGGTGGTCATCGACCAGTTCCTGTCGTCGGGCGAGGCCAAGTGGGGCCGCGGCTGCGGCCTCGTGCTGCTGCTGCCGCACGGCTACGAAGGCCAGGGTCCCGAGCACTCGTCGGCGCGCCTCGAGCGCTACATGCAGCTTTCCGCCGAGTTCAACTGGGAAGTCTGCTACCCGTCGAACGCCGGCCAGATCTTCCACCTGCTGCGCCGCCAGATGCTGCGCAAGCAGCGCAAGCCGCTGGTCGTCATGACGCCGAAGTCGCTGCTGCGCCACAAGGACGCGACCTGCTCGCTCGACGACCTGGCCAACGGCACGTTCCAGACGGTGATCGGCGAGACCGAGGCGCTCGACGCGAAGAAGGTGACGCGCGTCGTCGCCTGCGCCGGCAAGGTCTACTTCGACCTGTTGGCCGCGCGCCGCGAGCACAAGATCGACAACGTCGCGCTGGTCCGCATCGAGCAGCTCTATCCGTTCGACGATCGCCGCCTGGTCGAGGAACTGAAGGGCTACCCGAACGCCAAGGAACTGATCTGGTGCCAGGAAGAGCCGCGCAACCAGGGCGCCTGGTATGCGATCAACCATCGCCTCGTCGAAGTGGTCAAGAAGGGCCAGACGCTCGACGTCGTTTCGCGCCCGGCGTCATCTTCGCCGGCCGTCGGCTATGCCGCCAAGCACGCCCTGCAGCAGAAGCAAGTCATAAACGCCGCTCTCGGCATCAAGGAATAACGGAGACATCATGCTGATCGAAGTCAAGGTTCCGCAACTGTCCGAATCGGTCGCCGAGGCGACGCTCGTCAGTTGGCACAAGAAGGAGGGCGAAGCCGTCGCCCGCGACGAAAACCTGATCGACATCGAGACCGACAAGGTCGTGCTCGAGCTGCCGGCGCCCGATGCCGGCGTGATCGTGAAGATCATCAAGGGCAACGGCGAGAGCGTCGCCTCCGGCGACGTGATCGCGCAGATCGACACCGAAGCCAAGGCCGGCGCCGCCGCGCCGAAGGCCGCTGCCGCTGCGGCGCCGGCGCCTGCCGCCAAGGCC
>JBKPAD010000008.1:0-94895 GCA_046726235.1 Pseudomonadota bacterium | reverse complement strand
CTGGCGGCCTCGTCGAGCCGGTTGTCGGCGAGCGCCGCACGCGCGCGCCGCGCGGCGTCCTGCGACGCGGGCGAGGCGGATGCCATCTCGACGAGGCGCAGCTTCTGCTCGATCAGGCGCCGGCGCGCGTCGCCATCCTCCGCGGCGCGCGCGCCGCCGAGCAGGCATGCCAGGCCCAGCGTCGCCGCCGCGGCGCCGCGCCAGCGCGTCATTCGGCGAGGGCGGCCCGGCCGCCCTGCTTGATGCGATACATCGCATGGTCGGCCGTGTCGATCAGCGCCTCGACGGTGCGGCCGTCCTCGGGATAGATGCTGATGCCGATGCTGGCCGAAACCGTGAGCCGCGTGCCGCCTCGCTCGACCTTGATCGGGAACACGCCGAGCAGCTTGTCGGCGACCCGGCGCGCGTCCGCGTCGTCCTCGACGCGCTCGACGAGGACGACGAACTCGTCGCCGCCGAAGCGCGCCACGGTGTCCTCGCTGCGCAGGACGGAAGTCAGCCGCGCGGCGACGTCGCGCAGCACCTGGTCGCCGACCTTGTGGCCGAGCAGGTCGTTCACCGGCTTGAAGCGGTCGAGGTCGACGAACAGGATCGCCAGGCGGCCGCCTTCGCGCGCGCAGCGCTCGATGCTGTGCTGGGCGCGCGCGCCGAACAGCAGCCGGTTCGGCAGGCTGGTCAGCGCGTCGTGGTGCGCGAGATGCATCAGCCGCTGGTGCGAGGCGCGCGACGACGTCACTTCGCTGAAGACGCCGACCATGCGCACGATGAGGTCGGCTTCGTTGCGTATCGTGGTGATCGACAGCCAGGCGGGAAAGATCTCGCCGTTCTTGCGCCGGTTGATGATCTCGCCTTGCCAGCTGCCCAGCGTCATCACCGCGCGCCAGATGTCGGCGTAGTAGCTGTCGTCGTGGAAGCCCGAGCGCAGCAGGTTCGCCGGCCGGCCGACGGATTCCTCGGGGCCGAAGCCGGTGATCTTGGCGAACGCCGGGTTCACCGCCTCGATGCGGCCGCGCGCGTCGGTGATCATGATCGCCTCGGTGGCGTGCTCGAAGACGACGGCGGAAACGCGCAGGCCGGCCTCGGCGCGTCGGCGCTCGGTGATGTCGAACAGCGTGCAGATGTAGCCGAGGAAGTTCTGGTCGACGTCGTTGAAGGGACGTCCGATGTGGTGGATCCAGCGCCAGTCGCCGCTCGCGTCGGCGAGCCGGTATTCGGCGGTGAAGGGCTGGCGCGTGTCGAAGTTCTTCTGCCATGCGTCGGCGAAGGCGAGGCGGTCCTCGGCGTGCACGGCGGCCAGCCATCCGCGTCCCGCCGCCAGCGCCGGCGTCATGCCGGTCACCGACAGCCAGGTGCGGTTGAACCAGTCGAAGTTGCCGTTAGCGTCGGCGCGGCATACCGGCGTCGGAAAGTCGTCGAGCAGCGTCAGGTAGTAGTCGCGGGCGCCCGCCACCTTCTCGTGGTGCTCGTTGAGCACGTCGACGAGGCGGCCGAAGGCGCCGAGCGCAGGCGCCACCGGAGGCGTCGGCTGCGTCAGGGCGCTGACGTTGGGGGCGGTGTTCGTCGCCGACGAGACGAAGCAGAAGCGGTCTTCGTCGAGCAGGTCCACCAGCAGGCAGTGGGCGATTTCCGCCAGCACCGCCGACGAGTGCTCGCGCGGGTCGTTGGCGAGCTGGCGGCCGAGCCCCTCGAGGAGTTCGGCGGACTCGCGGTGATGCGCGATCTGCGCCGCGAGCATGTCGTCGGGAACCTCGAGGCGGCGCAGCGCATCCTCCTCGAAGACGAAGTGCGCGCGCAGCTGCTCGCGAAAGCGATCGAATATCCGCGTGTGCTCGCTGCCGCCCTGCTGCACGTCGGCGGCGAAGCGGTTGAGAAGTTCCACCAGTTCCCGATGCTGGGCATCGATCTGGGCGTGTCCGGTATTGAACCGGACGTTCCACTCGATCAGCGGCTGCTTGACGGCCGCCATGTCAGCGGGGCTCGAGCGTTGTTTCGGCCGGCGGCGGCGTGCGACCGGCTCCCTGGCATGCGCGCGGAGAGGCATGCGTTCATTTCCCTAGCGCCCGCTCTTCCCCGCCATGCCGCGCAGCGCGTCGGCGGTGCGGCGCAGCGCGTCGGCCATCGCGCGCTGGTTGGCGGCGATGCGCAGCGCCTTGTCGCGAACGCTGGTGACGGTGGCCAGGTAGCCGTTGAGCAGCTCGTCGGCGGAGTCGAGGTCGAAATCGCGGTTATGGTCCATTTTTCGGTTCCAGGGTCGAGGGAATGATCGATCAGGCGGGTGACGCGGCGGAGCGATGCAGTGCCCAGCGCGTCGGACAGAAGCACAGGAATCCGGTGAAGGAGGGGATGCAGTAGCCGCAACGCGCGGCGCTCGGCGTCGGCGCCACGAAGCCGGCGCTGCGGCCGACCGGCGACAGCGCCTGGCATACCGGCTCGTCGAGACACTTGCCGTGACTCAGGCAGGAGCGGTCGGAGCCGCAGTTCGTGGTGTGCTCGGCGGCCCAGCGCATGTCTTCGCGCGCGATCTCCTCGGGCGAGCTGGCGGGCGACGCGTTGCGCTTCGTCAGCACGGGACGGGCTCCGCGACCGATTTGAACAGCGAGCGGATCAGGCAGGTGCCGTGCTCGGCGTCGATGGGTTCCCAGTGCTCGCAGTAGGGCGCGATGCAGGCGAGCCGCGCCGGCGGCTTGCCCTTGGGCTCCACCTGCGGCAGGTCGTGCATGCGCTGCTCGCGCATGAGCCGCACGAGGCCGACTGCGCCGCCGCCGTGCGCGCTGCGCAGGCACCAGCGGTTAAGGCAGTTCCTGACGGTGAGCGACATTCCCATCCTCCTGCAGGGACTTCAGCAAGAGGCATACCATTGTCGTCGCACGCCGCGCCAAGCCGCGCGTGCACTGGCGTACGCACCGCCCGGACGGGCCGGCGCCGCCGGCGCGGGCTTCCCGTTTCTTGGACTTGGAAGGGGATTTTCCGCCTTTGAGAAAGGCGGCCTTTCAGCGCTTCGCGGGCGCCGTCGCGGTCTGCGGCTCGCTGTGGCAGCGCTGGCAGGAGAAGAAGGTGATGAAGGCGACGCGGTCGTGGCATATGCCGCAGTACTTGCCGCGGAAGATCTCAGCCATGGTGATCGGCGTCGAGCCGGCGCGCGGCTCGAACGGCGCCGGATGGCAGTTGCTGCAATCGAGCCACATCGTGTGCGAGCTGTGCGGGAAACGCACCCAGGGCATTTCCTTGGTGTTCTTCATCACGATGTCGAGGTCGAACACGTTCATGCCGGCGTTCGGCGCCAGGCCTGTGCGCGGCGCGATGGCGCCGCTCTTCAGCGCGCGCATCCAGTCCGGGAAGCCGTTCGCGTCCTTGGCGATGCCGGCCATGGCTTCGTCGTGGCGCTGCAGGTGCCTGAGGTCGGGATTGGTCGGGTCGTAGAAGTCGGGCCCGAGCGACTGGCGCGCGGGGCTCGCTTCCTGCGCCGCGCTGGCCGCCGGCGCGCGCGCGCTCGCCGGCGGCTGGGCCGGCGCCTGCGGTGCCGCGCGCAGGAAGGCGATCTGGATTCCGGACGCTGCGGCCGACGCGCCGGAGATGCACGCGAGGGCCAGCAGCGACAGGCGGAGCGAGCGCCGGAGCGCCGCGATCACTTTTTCGGTCGCAGGTGCGCCACGCCGCCGAAGCTGCCGACCCAGAGGTCGCCCGCGGGGCTCGTCGCCATGGCGAAGATGTTGTTGGCGAAGAGGCCGTCGGCGACGGTCATCGACTTCGAGAACTTGCCGTCCTGATAAGTCAGCAGGCCGTTGTTGGTGCCGATCCACAGGCGGCCCTTGTCGTCGTAGTGCAGCATGAAGACGTGATTGCCGGAAAGGCCGTCGGCGGTCGTGTAGCTGGTCCAGCGCTTGCCGTCCCAGCGCGACAGCCCGCCGCCCCAGGTGCCCGCCCAGACGTGACCGTCGCGATCGACTTCGAGCGCGATGACGTAGTTGGGGTTGTAGGCCACGTTGACGTCGGCCAGCCCCATTTCCTCCTTCTGCCGCGCGTGGTGCATCGAGGCCTTGCCCGGATCGTTCTTGAAGGCGATGTCATTCTTGACCTTCTCGAACGGCGCGCCGAGGCCGCGCGCGTGGTTCCAGTTGGTCCAGCGGTTATGCGCGAAGCGCGCCATGCCGCCTTCCGTCGCCAGCCAGATGTCGCCGTTCTTGCCTTCGGCGAGGCCGTAGACCCAGTCGTTCGGCAGGCCGCCCTTGGTGTTCTCGACCGTGTAGAGGTCCCACTTGCTGCGGTCGTCGAGGTCGCCGCCGCGGATGCGGTTGGCGCCCGACCAGGTCGCGATCCAGATATCGCCGTTCTTGGCCGCGATGACGTCGTAGACGAAGGCGTCGCCGAGGCCCTCGGGGATGTTGTAGGTCTTCCACTTGCCGCTGTTCTCGTCGAGCAGCGAGAGGCCGCCGCCGTAGGTGCCGACGGCGAGCTTGCCCTTGATGCGGCCGACGTAGAAGACGCCGTTCGAGAGCAGGCCGCTCTTGACGTCGAACAGCTTGTAGCTGTCGTCGCGCGTGTCGTAGCGCACGACGCCGCCCGAGGTGCCGACCCAGACCACCTTGCCGTCGATGAAGATCGACTTGACGTTCTTGTTGCCGACGCGGAAGTGCGTGAACTTGGCCGCCGGATCGGCGCCCGCGAGCTTGGCCTGCGGCGCCGTCGGTACCGCGCCGGGAGGCAGCGGGTGCGGCGGGGGATTGCCGGCCGGCACCTGGGCGACGGCGAGCGTGGCGGACAGCAGCGCGGCCAGCGCGGCGCTGCGGAGGAAGAGTCTCTGTCGGAGTTGCATTGTTTTTTCTACCTTGCAGGCTGATCGATGCCGATGCGGACGACGCCGCCCTTGGTTCCCGCCCAGACGTCGCCGTTCGGCGCGGCGGCGAGCGCATACACGTGGTCGTCGCGCAGTCCTTCCTTGCGGCCGAAGTTGCGCCACGATTTGCCGTCGTAACGCGAGACGCCCTTGTCGGTGCCGAACCACAGCACGCCCTTGGCATCGCGCGCGATGGCGTAGACGATGTTGCCGGCGAGGCCGTCCTTGCTCGTCAGGTTGTTCCACTTCTTGCCGTCCCAGCGGCTGACGCCGCCGCCCCAGGTGCCGGCCCAGATCGACTTGTCCGGCGCGGCGAGGATCGAGAACACGTAGTTCGGGTTGTAGGACTCGATGCCGGCGACCTCGGTGGTCAGGTCGTGGCGCGAGCGCGTGCCGAGACCGGTGTTGGGGCTGGCGGGCAGGGCGGCGACGTTCTCGCCGCCGAGGCCGTCCTTGTGGTTCCAGGACTTCCACTTCTTGCCGTCGAACATCGAGACGCCGCCCTCGGTGCCGAACCAGACCTTGCCGTCGGCGTCGACCGTGAGGCCGTAGACCCACTCGTTGATGAGTTCCTTGACGTAGGTCTTGAACTTGCCGGTCTTGACGTCGAAGTGGTTGGCGCCGGCCCAGGTGCCGATCCAGAGGTTGCCTTCCTTGTCGTTCTCGAAGGCGTAGATCCAGTAGTCGGCGAGGCCGTGCATCGGGAAGTAGGTCTTCCACTTGCCGTCCTTGAAGCGCGAAGCGCCGCCGGCGTTGGTGCCGAACCACTTGTAGCCCTGGCTGTCGATGCCGACCGCGAACACGTATTCGTTGGCGAGGCCCTCGTTGCGCGTGTAGGTCGCGCGCGGCTTGCGCGTCTTGAGGTCGATCTCCATCACGCCGACGGAGGTTCCGACCCAGATCGAGTTGGCCGCCTTGTCGATCGTCAGCGCGCGGGCGTAGACGTTCTGGCCGACCTCGAAGGTTTCGAGGATCTTCTCGTTCGCGGCCGCGACCGGCAGGCTCAATGCGAACAGCAGGGAGGCGAGGATGCGTACTGTCATGGGCGTCAGCGCATCACGCGCACGTATTGGACGACGTCGAAGAGTTCATCGTCGGTGAGGCGGCCGAAGAACGGAGGCTTGTTGCGCTTGCCCATCTTGAGCGACTGCATGATGACGATGTCCGGCTGGTTCATGCGCTCGCGCATGGCGAGGTTCGGCGTGTCGGGCATCACCGGCATGCCGTTGATGCCGTGGCAGGAGGCGCAATGCAGGTTGTAGAGGCGCTGGCCGCGGGCCAGGTCGAGGGCCGATGCGGGCCAGGCGGCGGCAAGCAGCAGCAGGGTGGCGGTGACGCGGAAGGGAGTGCTCATTTAGTTGCTCCTTGGTTTGCGGCGAGTCTGGCGGGGTCCGCGCAGTTTCTCGATCTTATCTTCCCACTGCTTGGCCGTCTTGGTGTCGACGTCCAGGCCGAGTTCGCCGTTGCGATAGGCGGCGGCGAGCTTTTCCATGGCCGCGAGGTAGCCGTTGTCGGCCGCGACGGTGATCCAGCGCAGCGCCGCGGCGCCTTGCCGCTCCGCGTCGGGCATGTCGAGGCCGCCGCTGATGTAGGCCTGGGCCAGCACGTTGATCGCCATCACGTGGCCCTGGGACGCGGCCTGCTCGATCCACTTGCGGCCTTCGGGAACGTTCCTCGCCACGCCCTCGCCCGCGACCAGCATGTTGCCGAGGCCGAGTGCGCCGTCGGCATTGCCCTGCGCGGCCGCCTTGCGGAAATACTCCAGGGCTTCGGTGTCGGAGTCCGCATGGTCGAGGATCGTGCCGAGCGTCGCCTGCGCGGCGGGGTGGCCCGCATCGGCGGCGCGGCGCAGCAGCGGCATGGCGGCGACGATGTCGCCGGCGTTGTAGTGCTTGGCGCCCTCGGCGTAGTCCTCGGCCGCGCCTGCCAGGGCAGGCGCCGCGTGGAAGACCGCCAGCAGCGCGGCGACGTTGGCGGCTGCGGCGAGCGTGTGGATGGTGAATCTCATCTTTGGTATGCCCCTTCTGTTAATCGCGGCCGGACGTGATGCCCAGCGCGCTGAATTCTTCGAGCTTGCGATACAGGCTGGAGAGGCCGATCTCGAGGCGTTGCGCCGCCTGGCGGCGGTCGCCGCCGCACTCCTCCAGCGCCCGGAAGATCACGTCGGCCTCCATGCGGCGCATCTGGTCGCGCAGGCTGCCGCCGGACAGGCGGATGGCACTGGCGCCGTTGTCGACCGAGGGCGCCTGGCGCGCGATGTCGGGCGGCAGGTCGGACAGCTTGATGCGGCCTCCGTCGGCGAGGATGTAGGCGCGGTTGATGACGTTCTCGAGCTCGCGCACGTTGCCCGGCCACGGGTATTCGGCGAGGATCTCCTCGGCCACCGGGTCGAGCCCCAGCGGCGTCTTGCCGGCGCCGGCGATGTTCTGCATGACGTAGCGGATCAGGCGCGGGATGTCGTCCTGGCGCTCGCGCAGCGGCGGGATGGCGATGACGAACTTCGACAGGCGGAAGTAGAGATCCTCGCGGAACTTGCCCTGCCTGACCTGATCGATCAGGTCGCGGTTGGTGGCGGCGACGATGCGCGTGTCGATGCGCCGCGCCTGCTCGCCGCCGAGCGGGCGCACTTCCTTGTCCTCGATGACGTGCAGCAGCTTGGCCTGCATGTGCAGCGGCATTTCGCCGATCTCGTCGAGGAACAGCGTGCCGCGGTCGGCCTGCGAGAACAGGCCCTTGCGTGCGCGGTCGGCGCCGGTGAAGGCGCCCTTGGTGTGGCCGAAGAGCTCGCTCTCGAGCAGGTTCTCGGGAATCGCGCCGCAGTTGATCGGGATGAACGGCGCTTCCGAGCGCGGGCTCTGCTCGTGGATCGAGCGTGCGACCACGCCCTTGCCGGTGCCGCTCTCGCCGGTGATCAGCACCGTGCTGTCGGTCACGGCGACGCGCGCGACGAGGCGCTCCACCTCGGCCATCTTCGGCGAATCGAAGTGGAAGATGCCCTGCTCGCCGCCGACCAGCCGGCGCAGCGCGCGGTTCTCCGCCTTGAGGCCGCGCAGGGCGTCGATGTTGCCGAGCCGGTGCACCAGGTCCTCGTTGTTGATCGGCTTCACCATGTAGTCGGTGGCGCCGGCGCGCAGCGCCTCGACCGCGGTCTCCATCGAGGCGAAGGCCGTGACCATGATGAAGTGCGTGTCGATGCCGGCGGCGCGCATGCTGCGCACCAGCTCGACGCCGTCGCCGTCCGGCATGCGGATGTCGCACAGCGCGACATCGACGTCGCCGCGCACCAGCTTCGCGGCGGCATCCTTGACGCACGCGGCGGTGTCGGTCGTGTAGCCGGCGCGCGAGACCGTGTTCACCAGTATCTGGCGCAGCGCCGGTTCGTCGTCGATGATCAGGACGTGCATTGCGTTTTCTCTCCCATGCCTTGATCGCGGTCACCGAGCAGCGGCAGCGGCAACGTGACGGTGACGGTGGTTCCCGCGCCGAGGCGCGAATCTATCGTTATGTCGCCGCCCGTGTCCCAGATCAGCGAGCGGCATAGCGCCAGCCCGAGTCCCGAGCCGCGTCCCGGCGCCTTGGTGGTGAAGTGCTCGTTGAAGACCTTGTCGACGTTCTCCGGCGCGATGCCGCAGCCGTTGTCGCGCACCTCGATGCGCACCGCGTCGGCATCCTGCGCCGTAACGACGGTGATGCGCGGCGTGCGGTCGCCGCAGCCCTCGAGCGCGTCGGCGGCGTTGATCAGCAGGTTCATCAGCACCTGCACCATGTGGTCGGCGACGGCGTTGACGGCAGGCAGGTTCGGGTCCAGCGTCTGCACCAGCTCGAGGCGGCGGAAACGGCGGTCGAAGCTGACGAAGTTGCAGGTGCTGCGCACCAGGCCGTTGAGGTCGATGAGTTCCGGATCCTGCGACTGCGGCACGGAGAACTCGCCGATCTGCCGCGTGATCTGCATCACGCGTTTGGCCTGCTCCATGACGAGCTCGGGATAGCAGCTGGCGCCGGCGGTGTTGCAGCAGCGCTCCTTGTTCTCGGTGACCATCGTCTGCGCGATGCCGACGATGGCCGAGAGCGGGTTGTTGATCTCGTGCGCCACGGCGGCGGCGAGCGAGCCGACGGCGGCCATCTTCTCCTTGTGGAACTGCTGCTGGCGGCCGAGCTCGATCTGGGTCTCGCGCTTGCGCAGTTCGTCCTGCATGTTGTTCACGGCATCGAAGAGGTCCCCGAGTTCGTCGTGGCGCGTCGCCGACAGCGGTGCGCCGCGGTAGCCGCGCACGATCTCGGTGGCGCGCTGCTGCACGCGCTGGATGTCCGCGGCCAGGCGGCGGAAGAAGAACATCATCAGGCCGCTGAGGAAGCCCAGTCCGACGACGACGAACGCGATCCACTCGATGGTGAGGCGGTTGTGCGTGGTCTGGTAGTCGTCGAGCAGGCGCTGCTTGCGCGCGCGAATGTCGCTGCTGACGCCGTCGAGGTCGAGCACGATGCGGTGGAAGATGCCGCGGATGTCGGCGATGACGGCGCGATTCGGACGATCGAGCAGTTGCGTCATGGCGTCGTTGAGCAGCCGGGTGTCGTCGGCGATGCTTTCGTAGCCCTGCTGCAGCTTGGTGAGGCCGCCGAGCACCGACTCGATCTCCAGCACCAGGATCTTCGACGAGACGTCGACGTTCGGCGAGAAGTAGTTTTCGTTGACCGTCAGGATGGCGCGCGCGACCAGGATGTTCAGCGCCACCTGGCGTTCCTCCTGCTGGTGGATCTCGTTGAGCAGGTCGACCGACTCGATCAGCGAGCGGCGTTCGTAGGCGACGACGACCGAAACCAGGACGAAGTAGAGCAGCAGCACGGCCATGGTCATGAGACCCTTGCTGGCGAGCGGCGTGCGCGGCTCCCGCCACGCAAATACCCGTGTCGGCGGTGCGGCTTCGAGGCCTGCTTTTTGCTCTAGGACGTCCGACATATAATCCGCAAAAAATACCGGGGAGTTGCGATCATAGGCTCCCGGCCACAACGCGATTGGAGACAACCCCGACCATGTTCCGCATTCTGCTGCTCACAGGCCTGCTTTCGCTGACGCTTCCGGCCGCCGCCGACCCGCTGGCGACGGGCCTTCAGGCCTACGAATCCGGTCGCTACGCCCAGGCGCTGCAACTGCTGACTCCGCTGGCAAACGAAAGCAATTCCCAAGCCCAGTTTAGGGTCGGCATGATGCACTATCACGGCCAGGGGGTTCCCGAAGATGAAAAGCTCGCCGTCTTCTGGCTGCGCAAGGCCGCGGCGCAAGGAAACGTCGAAGCCATGTTCGAACTCGGCAACGCCTTCCTGCTGGGCAACCAGGCCGCGAAGCTGGTGCCGGACCCCGACCGCGAGGCCGCGCTGTGGTATTTCCAGGCCGGCAGCGCGGGCCACGCCGAGGCGCAATACCACCTCGGCCTGCTGTTCCTCGCCGGCAAGGGCGTGGTCGAGAGCCGCAAGGAGGCCATGAACTGGTTCAGGAAGGCGGCGGTGCAGGGGCATGTCGAGGCGAAGAAGGCCGTCGGTCGGGTAGACAGCGGCAAGTAGTCTCAGGCGAGGTCGAGCGTCTTCGCCACGCGCGCCAGCATGGCCTCGTCGGCCCAGGCGCGCGGCGCCACCAGGGCCTCGCGGATCGTCCCGTCGCGGCCCACCAGGTAGGTCGTCGGAAAGCCCGGCACACGCAGCGCCGTCCCCGCCCAGCGCTGGTCGAGGTCCAGCAGCACCGTGAAAGCCAGCTTCTCCTTGCGCACGTATTCGCGCACGAGGTTGGCGTCGGCGTCGACGCTGACGGCCAGCAGCTTGAGGCCGCGCGGCGCCAGGCGCGCGTCCAGCGTTGCGAGGTCGGCCATCTCGGCGCGGCACGGCGGGCACCAGGTGGCCCAGAAATTCACCAGCAGCGGCTGCCCCGCATAGCTTGCGCTGTCGTGCAGCGTGCCGTCGAGGCCGGGCAGGGCAAATGCGGGGAAGCGGGCGCCGCTCCACGGCCGCTCCGCCGCGGGCTCGCGGGTGCAGCCCGCGAGGAGCCCGCCGAGCACGCCTGCGCATGCCGCCGCCAGAACGCGGCGGCGCGATTTCCCGGAATTGGAAATTACCTTCTCGCAAGCGGGAAACAACTCCAGCGTCAC
The DNA here is from genome assembly GCA_046726235.1 of Pseudomonadota bacterium. GTDB lineage: Bacteria > Pseudomonadota > Gammaproteobacteria > Burkholderiales > Rhodocyclaceae > Nitricoxidireducens. Next base: position 83,924 of record JBKPAD010000008.1, on the reverse strand, counting down.
GGCATCACGGCAGCTTGCGCGAGATCGTCACCCGGACTTCGCCCGCGCCGCCGGGGGCGACCGGCTCGGACAGGCCCTCGAGGTCGCCCGGCTGCGGCGTCGCGTTGCCGCTCCTGGAAACGCGCGCGCCGATGATGACCTGCGCCTGCGAGGACAGCTTCGGGCCGCCGGCCATGCTCATGCTGTCGTCGAGGACGAAGCGCGCCGGGAGTTCCCGTATGGTCATGCGCTTGATCGCCAGCGGCATGCGCGGGCCCGACACGGCGCGCGCGAAGACGAACACCGTGTCGTTGTCGCCGGCTGCGGCGCGTAGCGAGGAGTCGAGCGCGACGATGCCGCGGACGGCGCCGCCCGCCGGCGCGGCGTCGGCGGCTGCCGGAACGGGGGCCGCGCCGCCGCCCATGCGCGTCTCGGCGTCGGCGATGCTGCCCTTGATGCGTTCGACGATCGGCGACTCCGGCGGCACCACGGCGAGGATCTTGCGCCATTCGGCGACGGCGGCCTTGTAGTCCTGGCGTTCGAAGGCGGCGGAGCCCGACAGGGCGAGCGCCTTGACGTTGTTCGGGTCGGCGGCGAGCGCGCGGGCGATGATCTGCTCCGGCGCGCCGGCGAGGCTGCGGCCCTGCGCCATCGCCAGCGTGTCGGCGTAGTCCGACAGGTGCTGGGCGTCCGGCGGCAGGATGCTGAAGGCGCGGCCGTAGGCGGCCGAGGCTTCGGGGTAGCGGCCGAGCGCGTTGTAGGAGCGCGCCAGCATCAGCCAGCCTTCGCCGTCGGCCGGGTTCTCCTGCAGTCTCTCGGCGAGGCGCGCCACCATGCCCTGGATCTGCTGCGACGAGAGCGCGTGCGACTGCTGGCCCCCGGCGCCGGCGCCCTCCGTGGCGAGGAAGGCGTCGGGCGTGCCGAGCTTGAGGTAGAGACCGACGGCGATCGCGCAGACCGCCGCGGCGGTGCCGGCGGCGAGCAGCGTGCGGCGGTTGTCCTGCACCGGCGCGGCGGCGGTGTCGGCGCGCACGTCCTCGATGGCGCGGCGCTCGATCTCGGCGCATTCGGTCTCGTACTGCGCCTTGTCGAGTGTGCCCTCGCGGACTTCACTTTCGAGATCGCCGAGCTGCTCGCGCAGCACGCGCAGGCTGAGGTCCCTGGCCTCGGCGGCATCGGCGGTGCGCGGGCGGCGCAGCAGCGGCAGCAGCACCGCGGAAAGGGCGACCGCCGTCAGCACGACGGCGACGATGACGAAGACGGTCATGAGCGTTTTCCTTGTTCTTCGCCGCGCAGCAGGGCGGTGGCGGCGGCATGTTCCTCGGCCGACAGCGGCTCGGCGCGCGGGCGGCGGCGCAGCTTGACGACGAAGGTGGCGAGCGCCGCGATCAGCAGCGCGAACGGGCCGGCCCAGAGCAGCCAGGTCGTGTTCTTGACGGGCGGACGGTAGAGCACGAAGTCGCCGTAGCGCTGGACCAGGAAGTCCTTCACCTCGCGGTCGCTCATGCCCTTCGCGAGCATCGTGCGCACTTCGTTCTTCAGGTCCTGCGCCAGTTCGGCGTGCGAGTCGGCGAGGCTCTGGTTCTGGCAGACGAGGCAGCGCAGTTCCTCGGACAGCTTGTTCACGCGCGCCTCGAGCACCGGGTCGGCGGCGGCGGACGGCGCTTCGCCGGCCATGGCAACGGCCGCCCAGCAGGCGGCGATCAGGCAAAGCAGGGTCTTACGCACCGTTCAACTCCTTCACGAGCGGCATGATCTTGTTCTCCACGGCCTCGGGGGTCAGCGGGCCGATGTGCTTGTAGCGGATGACGCCCGCCTGGTCGATGAGGAAGCTCTCGGGCACGCCATAGACGCCGTAGTCGATGCCGACGCGGCCGTCGCGGTCCCAGGCCGAGAGCATGTAGGGGTCGCCGTGCTCGCGCAGCCAGGCGATGCCGGCGGCGCGCTCGTCCTTGTAGTCGAGGCCGATGATCGGCAGCGTGCCGCGCCGGGCGATGTCGAGCAGCACCGGGTGCTCCTTGCGGCAGGAGACGCACCACGAGGCCCAGACGTTGAGCAGCCAGACCTTGCCCTTCATGTCCTCGGGCGCGATCGTCGCGTGCTCGGCGTGGACCTGCGTCAGCTTGAAGGCCGGCGCCGGCTTGCCGATCAGCGGCGAGGGCACTTCGCGCGGGTTGAGGCGCAGGCCCGCGGCGAGGAAGCCGACCAGCACGACGAAGATGCCGAGCGGCAGGATGAAGCGTCGCATGGCGCCTCCTCAGGCCGTCGCGGCGGCGGCCGCAGCCGCCTCGCGCTTCGCCAGCCGGTAGCGGCGGTCGCTGGCGGCCACCGCGCCGCCGAGCGCCATCAGCAGGCAGCCCATCCAGACCCAGAGCATCACCGGCTTGTGCTGCACGCGCACGATCCAGACGCCCTGGTCGACCATCTCGCCGAGCGAGACGTAGAGGTCGCGGAACACGCCGCCGTCGATGGCGGCTTCCGTCATCGGCATGCGCTGGACCATGTAGAGGCGCTTCTCGGGATGCAGCGTGGTGACGGGCTTGCCGTCGAGCGTGACTTCCATGGTGGCGCGCGCGGCGATGTAGTTCGGGCCGCGCACTTCCTCCATGCCCGTGAGGCGGAAGGTGTAGCCGCCGGCGCCGGTGGTGTCGCCCTCGGCCATGCGCACTTCGTTCATGCTCTCGTAGCCCTTCGCCAGCGTCACGCCGAGGATGAAGACGCCGATGCCGACGTGCGCCAGGACCATGCCCCAATGGGCGCGCGGCACCGACGCAAACCCGCCGCTCTTCGCACGCAGCGCGAGCTGCACCACGGCGGAGCCGATCGCCCAGGCGCCGAGCAGCAGGCCGAAGGCGACGAACAGCGACCAGCGGCCGTAGAAGAACGGCAGCACGATCGCGATGACGACGGCCGCCAGCGCCGGCCAGCGCAGGCCGGGAATCCAGTCGGCGACGCGGGTGCGCTTCCAGCGCGCGAACGGGCCGATGCCCATCAGCAGGATCACCGGCGCCATTAGCGGCACGAACACGGCCTCGAAGTAGGGCGGGCCGACGGAAATCTTGCCCAGCCCGAGCGCGTCGAGGAACAGCGGGTAGAGCGTGCCGAGCAGCACCGCGCCGGCGACGACCACCAGCAGGATGTTGTTCACCAGCAGCAGCGATTCGCGCGACAGCGTCTCGAAGCTGCCGCCCAGGCCCACTTTCGGCGCGCGCCAGGCGAACAGCGTCAGCGAGGCGCCGATGGTCAGCGCCAGGAAGCCGAGCACGAACACGCCGCGCTCCGGGTCGGTGGCGAAGGCATGCACGGAAGTCAGCACGCCCGAGCGGACCAGGAAGGTGCCCATCAGCGACAGCGAGAAGGCGAGGATCGCCAGCAGCACCGTCCAGTTCTTGAAGGCGCCGCGCTTTTCCGTCACCGCCAGCGAATGCATCAGCGCCGTGCCGACCAGCCAGGGCATGAAGGAGGCGTTCTCGACCGGGTCCCAGAACCACCAGCCGCCCCAGCCCAGCTCGTAGTAGGCCCACCACGAGCCGATGCCGATGCCCAGCGTCAGGAACATCCAGGCCACCGTCGTCCAGGGGCGCGACCAGCGCGCCCAGGCGGCGTCGAGCCGGCCCTGGATCAGCGCCGCGATGGCGAAGGCGAAGGCCACCGAGAAGCCGACGTAGCCCATGTAGAGCATCGGCGGATGGATCGCCATGCCCGGATCCTGCAGCAGCGGGTTGAGGTCGCGTCCGTCCTGCGCCGGCGGCAGCAGGCGCTCGAACGGGTTCGAGGTCAGCAGCAGGAACAGCAGGAAGCCGACGCTGACGAGGCCCATGACGCCGAGCACGGCGGCCACGGTGTCGCGCGGCAGGCGCCGGCTGAACGCGGCGACGGCCAGCGCCCACAGCGAGAGGATCAGCACCCAGAGCAGCATCGAGCCTTCGTGCCCGCCCCAGACGGCCGCCACCTTGTACATCATCGGCAGCATGCTGTTCGAGTGCTGGGCGACGTAGGTGACCGAGAAGTCGTTGGTGACGAAGGCCTGCGTCAGGCAGCCGTAGGCCACCACCACCATCAGGGCGCCGGCCGCGGACGACGGCCGGGCGAGGGCGATCAGGCGTGCGTCGCGGCGCACTACGCCGACGAGCGCACCGGCACCCTGGACGAGGGCGAGGGCAAGGGCGAGGATCAGGGCGTAATGCCCGATTTCAGGAATCAATTCCCATCTCCGAGAAATTTAAGGCAGACATCAGGTGTCGATACAAGAAACGAGCCAGCGATGAGATCTGCCGCGGGAAGCGGCTAGAAGGTATGCACGATGTGGACGATCGACACGCTGGTCGGCGGCGGCGATCCCACGTAGCCGATCGCACCCGGCGTCTTGCGCACGAACTCGAGCACGTCGGTGTCGCCGGACTTGACGGTCGGCGGCACGAGGCCTTCGCGGAAGGATTTCTTGGTCCAGATGGTGTTGTAGCGGCTGGCTTCCATTTTCAGCGTGGTCGCCAGGAAGGCTTCCTGGACCGGGCCGTTGTCGATCGGAATCAGCTTTGTCCCCCCGGAGAACTGTTTGTTCCCCAGAAACACGTCCCGGATGTCGCCAGGCGCGACCTGGGTCGACGGATTGGCGATGACGTAGAGCTCGGCATGCGCCGCACCGGCGGCGAAAAGCCCGGCGGCGGCCAGCATGCGGAAGGTCGTCAGCGCTTTCATCGCCGGGCTCCTCAGAAGCGTACCGAGTACTGGAGGCGAAGCTCCGGGAACCTGTCGACGAGGCCACCGCCCAGGTCCTCCTTGCGGAAGCTGCCGAACTCGACTTTGAGCGCCGCCTTCGGGTCGACGTCGTAGCGCAGGCCGGCGACCGCGCGGCGATAGGAGCGCCCGCCCGCGAGCGCGAGGAAGTAGTTGTCGCTGCGGTCGTACTTGGCGCGCTCGACGCGGGCGTAGGGCGTCCAGCGGCCGACGTTGTAGCCGGCCTGGAGGTAGCTGGCCGAACTGGAGTGGCTGCCGGTGCTGCCGCTCTTGTCCTGGTTGCGGATGCGGTAGTACTCGGCGAGGATTTCCCACGGCTCGGCGATGTAGGTGGCGTGGCCGCCGGCCATGCGCAGCAGCGTGCGATTCGGCGTCGCCGCGTCGTCCACGACGTCGGCGCGCAGGCCGTGCACGCCGACGCGCAGGCCGTCGACCGCCGTCGGCTCGTACCAGAGGTTGAAGCCGGTCGAGCTGCGGTGGCTGGTGCTGCCCCTCTGGCGCATGGTCAGCTGGTTGGCATTGCCGCCGGTGGTCATGATCTGCGGCGCGTTGCCGAGGTAGGCGTCGTAGCCGATACGGCCCGAGTCGCGCGCGAACACGCCCGTCAGCCAGCCGCCGACGGTATGCGCCGGCAGCACGCCGTCGTCGTCCTCGAATTCGAGAAATTCCGGCCGGGTCAGCGAGGTCTGGATCTGGGCGCCGTGGTGGTAGGCGGTGTTCCAGTAGCCGTAGGGCGTATGGAAGCGGCCGATCCAGCCGGTCGCGGCATCGTTGAAGGCGTAGCCGATCTGCATGCGCTCGATTTCGGCCTCTGCCGCGCCGGCATCGTTGCCGTGGAAGGCGAGTTCGATCAATGTCTTGACGCGGCCGAAGCTGGGCGTCAGGTAGAAGTCGAGCGTGCCGAGCGCCGCGCCCTTGCGGCCGCGGCCAGTGGTGGCGTTGTTCTCGCCGATGCGGCGCAGGCCGACGTCGGCGAAGCCGTGCAGGGCGACGCCCTCGTCCATCGAGCGGCGCGACAGCCCGGCGCCGATCTCGGAGACGTGCTTCTGGATCTGCTCGATCTTGGCGTCCTGTTCCGCCACCTTGGCCGGCGCTTCGCGCGGGCCGGTCTGCTCGAGGCGGTCGATCTTCGCGGACAGCTTCTCGATCATCTCGAGGCTGCGCTCAAGCTTCTTTTCCAGTTCCCGGATGCGCGCGGCATCCGTCGACTCGGCGAATGCGGGGCCGGCCAGTGCGGCGAGCAGCGCGGCGCCGGCCGGGGCGAGGCGGCGGCGTGGGTTCGTCGTCATGATTTCTCCCTGATTTCCCTGACTGCCAAGAATAGTGGCATGAAGCAATTCGCACGCCATGAACTGCGTTCGAAAACCCGCTCTGTTCGCGGCGGGCGGCTGCCGCCGCTAGCGGGCCGGCTCGCCGATCAGGCCGCGCAGGCGTTCGATGCGTTCCTGGCCGCCGGGATGGGTGCTCAGGAAGCCCGGCGTCGATGTGCGCGCCGCTTCGAGCAGCTTCGCTTGCAGCCGCACGGCGCCCTCGCCCTCGAAGCCGGCGCGCCGCAGGTACTTGAAGCCGGTGCCGTCGGCATCGAGTTCGTCGTCGCGGCTGAAGGCGCGCTCGACCAGCGTGCCGCCGGCATCGGCCACGACGCTGCCGAAGCCGAGCCCGGCCATCGACAGGGCGAGGCCAGCGAGCGAACTGCCGATCTGCGTCGCCTGCTTGCGCTGGCGCAGCTTCTCGTGGTGGCCGAGACGGAAGTGCGCCAGCTCGTGGCCGAACAGTGCCGCCCAGGCGCCGGCATCGTCGCCCAGCAGATGGGTCATGCCGAGCGTCACCGCGACGACCGGCTGGCCCGATTGGTAGCTGGCGAAGGCGTTGATCGCCGGGCTGCCGATCAGCAGCCAGTCCGGCGTCTCGCCGGGCTCCGCGCCCGCGAGCACGCGCTTCGCGGCGTCGTGCATCAGGCGCACGCGCGCCGGCGAGATGGGGAATTTTTCGCCGGAGGCCAGCCGCAGCGGAATCATCGGCTGATCGTCGATGGCCGCGAGTTCCTCGAGCCGCCAGGCCGGCACCGTGTGCGCGGCGTGGGCGGCCAGCTTCGCTCTCGTGCCACCGTCGTCCGCCGGACGCATCGGCGCGCAGCCCGCGAGCAGCAAAACGACGGCGAGCGCGCCAAGGCTGCTGGGTATCCGACTCCCTCCATGTCCCCCGCGTCGGGCAGCGCCCGCCGCTCCTCCTTTACTTACGGGAGTCGGACACCCAGCAGCCTTGGCCGGATACGCCTGTAGATTTGAACCGCCAAAGAGGCACGGCGTCACCGGGCGACCACCGCCCTCGAACCGAGAACCGGGCTTCCGTTTCATCCTAAGACGCCATCTCGGCGAGCATGCCGCCGACCCAGGCGCGGGCATGGATGCCTTCGATCTCGGACCAGCCCGGCGAGAGGCCGCCGCCCTTGTCGAGCTTCGACAGCCGCCGCCCGTCGCCGCGATGGAAGTCGACCGCCGAGGCGCCTTCGCGGTCGTTGAGCAGGCTGTAGCAGACGTTCGAGAACATGTGCGCCTGCGGCTTCCGGCCGGCGATGACGGCCGCGAGGTTCAGCGCGCAGGCCTTGCCTTGGGCGTGCGCGGCCGACGCCGTGCGCTGCATGTCCTCGTTCAGGCAGGCGTCGCCGATGACATGCACGCCGGACACTTGCGTCGACTCGTAGGTCATGTAATCGACGGGGCACCAGCGCTTGTCGTCGCCGACGAGGCCCGCGCGATGGGCCAGCAGGCCGGCGGCCTGCGGCGGAATCAGGTTGACGACGTCGCCGCGGAGGGTCTCGCTCGCCGTCGTCAGCCGCCGCTGCGCGTCCGCCTTGACGACCTTCTGGCCGCCGCGATATTCGATGAGGCCCTTGTAGTCGCGCGCCCAGCCGGCGGCGAACAACTCTCCCATCTGCGTCGGCGCCGGGCTGGCGTCGAGCACGATGAGCTTGGAGCGCGGCTTGGCCTGCCTGAGGTAGAAGGCGATCTGGCTGGCGCGTTCGTAGGCCGCCTGCGGGCAGCGGAACGGCGGCAGCGGCAGCGAGAGCAGCACGACGCCGCCGTCCTTCATGTCGTCCAGCTGCTTCTTCAGCGTCGCGACTTCGTCGCCGGAAGTCCAGGCGTGCGGACAGGCTTCCTGCGCCTCGGCGCCATAGCCCTCGATCTCGCCGGTACGCAGGCTGATACCCGGCGCGACGATCAGGTGCTCGTAGCTCAGCGTGCCAGCGGGCAGCACCACCTTGCGCGCGTCGACGTCGATTTCCTGCGCCTCGCCGTACACCATGCGCACGCCGTGGATGCTCTCGAGGCGGTCGTAGGCGAGGCGGTTCTCGCCGCTGCGCCGGCTGCCGCCGAGCACCCAGTTGGCGCCGGGCAGCGCAGCGTAACTGCGGTTGCGTTCGACGACCACCACCTCGAGCGCGGGGTTGGCCATGCGCAGGGCTCGGGCGGCGACGGCTCCGGCGAAGCCGCCGCCGACCACGACCACCCGCGGCGCCGACAGCGGCAGCAGCTCGGCAGCCCGCGCCGCGCGCGCGGCAAACGGCAGCGCCAGCGCGCCGCCGGCCAGGGCAAGAAAGCGTCTGCGGTCGTGGGCGCTCATTCGAGGTCTCCGTGCTGCGAAGCGTAGAAATGGAGCGTGGCGTCGATGTCTTCGCGCGTGAGTTCGCGCAGGGCGGCGTCCATCTTGATCTCGACGCTGCGCTTGCCGGTCAGCACCTCCTCCATGTTGCGGCGCAGGTAGTCGAGTTTCTGGCCGGCGAGCAGCGGGCTTTCGGCTTCGTTCGAGTCGCGTCCGTTGTGCAGGTGACAGCGGTTGCACTTGCGCATGTGCACGGCCTCGCCGCGCGTGGCCTTGTCCGGGTCCGTGGCCTGCTCCGGCCGGCCGAAGGGCTGCGCGGCGAAATAGGCGGAGATCGCGGCGATTTCCTTGGTCGAGTAGCCGCGCGCGATGCGCTCCATGATCGTCGAGGGGCGGGCGCTGTCGCGATAGGCCTTCATCGTCGCGTTGAGGTAGGCCTCGGCCTGGCCGCCGATGGTCGGCACCGCCTGCTGGTTGCTGGTGCCACGCGTGCCGTGGCAGGGCATGCACGACTGCGCAAGCATTTCGCCCAGTTCCTGGTTGCGTGCCCTGCGCGTCTGGGCGGCCGCGGGGGCGGCCAGGCCGAGCGCGAGCAGCGCCAGGACCGCATACCGGCCGAGCGCGCTTGGCCCGGCTTGTGCTTCGGAAGGGGTTCGGAATTTCACCGGCAGGGGCGCGTGGGACGTATGCATAAACTCGGTAGAATCAAGGCCAGCCTTTCGTATCGACGCAAAACCGGAGTGCGCGCGTGCTGTCTCCCGTAGCAAGAACCCTGCTAGCCGGATTGTCGGCGATATTGCTGGCCGCCGGCTGTTCCCAGGCCGTCCGCGATCTGAAGGCGGCGCGCAATCCGCGCGGCGAGGCCTTGCACGAGCGCCTTTCCGACACCATCCAGGACAACGGCTTCACCCACGGCGTTCGCACCGTGCGCGACGCCGGGCGCGAAATCGACTCGATCTTCGTCGCCATTCCGCTCGACAGCCTGAAGCGCCGCCACGTCACGCTGCACCACATGCTGTTCAACGTCGCCCGGCTGTGCGCGCGTCCCGAATACGCCAAGGTCGATATCCGCATCGAGCTGAACGCGCTCGACGAGGACGACCGCGACTACCTGCGCAGCGTCGTCGAGCCGCTCGTCGCCGAGGCACGCAACGTGACCGTCATTCCCCAGCGCGAGTCGAACAACGACCTCGTCATCACCCTGACGCAAGGCGCCAAGGGGGCGGGCGCGGCGGCGAAGTGAGCGGCACGACGCCGCCGGCGGTCCGCTGGTTCTTCGGGTTCTCCGTCGTCGTCGCGCTGGTCTACGCGACCGTCATCGCCGTCATCCACATCGACGGCCGCCGCGCCGCCGAGCGCGGCGAGGCGCCGCTCTACACCGACTTCACCACCTTCTACGCGGCGGCGCTGCAGCTGCGCACCGAGCCGGCCGAGAACCTCTACGTCCCCGAGCGCATGTATCAGGCCGAACTCGCGGCGGCGCGCGCCACCAGCGAACTGCCGCTGAGCGAAGCGCAGCTCAAGGTCATCGGCTACGCGGCCTGGATGTATCCGCCGGTCGCGATCCTGTTCGCCGCGCCGCTCGGCTTCCTCGGCTATTTCGCCGCCTATCTCGGCTGGCTGGCGTCGACGCTGGCCGTCTATCTCGCCGGCATGCACGCCGTGCTGCGCCGCAAGCAGGACTGGGCCTGGGCGCTGGCGGCGCCGCCGGCGTTCTACAACGCGATGTACGGCCAGACGGGGTTCCTCACCGCCGGCCTGGTCGCGCTCGGGCTGGCCTTCGTCGTGCGCCGTCCGGTGCTCGCCGGCATCTGCATCGGGCTGGCGAGCCTCAAGCCTCATTTCGGCATCCTGATTCCGCTCGCGCTCGTCGCCGGCGACCACTGGAAGCCCTTCGGCGTCGCCACGATCACCGTCGCCGCCGCGGTCGCCGCCAGCATTTTCGTCTGGGGCGCCGACCCCTGGTACGCCTACATCGGCACGCTGGTGCACCACGTCGGCGGCTTCGCGGCCGGCGCCTTCGAGTGGCGCGCCATGGTCAGCGTGCTGGCGGCGGCGAAGATGAGCGGGCTTTCCCTCGACGCCGCGTGGACGCTGCAATACCTGGCCGCTGCGCTCGCCGCGATCGCGGTCGCCTGGAGCTGGCGCCGCGCCGGCGCCGACGAGGCGCGCCGCGGTCTCGCGGCGGCGGTGCTGTGCGCGGCGACGCTGCTGGCGGTGCCGCTGGCCTACACCTACGACATGGTGCTCGCGGTGCCGGCCGCCGCTTGGGTCTGGCGCGACCTGCGCGAGCGCGGCGGCGCGACGGCCGAATACGCGCTGCTGGCCGTTTCAGGCGTGGTCGCGCTGCTGCTGAAGCCGCTGGCCTACGGCTGGGGGCTCCAGTTCGGCCCGCTGGTGTCGCTCGTCCTCTGCGGCCTCGCGCTGCGGCGGTTGTTCCGCGAGGAGCGCCCGGCGCAGTAGCCAGGCCGCCTGCGTCGCGCCGCCGGCGAGGCCGCGCGGCGACAGGTAGTGGCGCCAGCTGCGCGCGAGGTGGCGCGCGATGAACCCCGGATCGAGATAGAAGCGGCGGTAGAAGCGCGCCTGTCGCGCGGCTGCGGCCGAGCCGGGCGCCGCGCCGTAGTGGTAGCTCCCGGCGCGCTCGCGCTGGTCCGCATCGAGTTCCGCCCACAATGCCGTGTCGGGATAGGCTGTGAACACCTGCACCTGCACGTAGTCGGGCCGCAGGCGGCGCGCGAGTTCGATCGAGGCGTCGGCTTCGGCCGCGGTCTCGCCGGGCAGGCCGACCATGAACAGCGCCACCGAACCGACGTTCGCCTCGTTCAGGCGCGCGAACGAGGCCTCTGCACCGTCGATCCACGCCGCGCCGTCACGCGCCTTGCCGATGCGCTCGATCAGCCGCGGCGTCGCGCAATCGACGCCGACCTTCAGCAGCGCGGCGCCGCTCGCGGCGGCGGCGTCGACGCGCTCGGCGTCGAGTTCGTCGGGGCGCGCATTGGCGATCCAGGGCAGGCGCAAGTTGCGCTGCACCAGCGCGTCGCAGAGCGCGAGGAAGCGGCGCCGGTCGACGAACAGCGAATCGTCCTCGAAGGCCAGCGCCTGCGCGCCGGCGTCGGCGAGGCGCGCGACCTCGTCGGCGACGCGTTCGACCGCGCGCGTGCGCAGCAGCGTGCCGGCCGACTTGCGCACCACGACCGAGCAATGGCGGCAGCCGCGCGGGCAGCCCCAGGCCGTCAGCAGGTAGCCCCAGCGCCGCAGCGGCGCGCGGCGCAACGGGAAGGGGAAGGGATAGGCGGCGAGTTCATGCGCGTCGAAGCGCGGCGCGGGCAGCGCGCCGGGATCGATGATCTCGTGCCGGCAGGCGTCGCTGTCGACCGACGCGCCGGTCAGCAACTGCGCGACGACGCGCGGCGCCGCGGCCTCGGGGTCGCCGGCCAGCGCGAGGTCGTAGGCCTCGTCCCAGCCGGCCACCGCGCTGCGCTGCGCGTGCAGCACCTGCTGGCCGACGGCGACGGTGACGACGCCTGCGGCGCGCAGGCGGCACGCGCAATCGATCGCGACGTCGAGGTTCCAGGTCTGCGCGCGCACGACCGCGATACGCGGACGCAGCGTGAGCGCGCGTGCGGCGAGTGCCTCGGCGGTCAGGGTCGGCGCCAGCGTGTGGTCGATCAGCGGCGCGGCGATGCCTTGCGCCTCGAGCGCCGCCTGCACGTATTTCAGGTCGAGCGACGGGTGGCGATGGCGCGGATGGCCGCGGCCGGCGCCCGGGTCGGCGTCGATGCGCAGCAGGACGACGGGGGTGTTCATGCACAGCGCCGCACCGCGGCGCTGAGGCGTTCGGCGACGCGCGCCACGCCGCCGATGCCGTCGTGCAGCGGCACCTGCACGATCGAGGCGTAGGCGGCTGCGGCGTTGGGGCAATCGGCCTGGCCTAGCAGCGTCGTGCAGTCGTCCATGATCTCGCCGCGGATCGCGAGGTCGAGGCCCGTGCGCTGCGCGGCGCGGCGGAGACGCGCGATGTCGCCTTGCCAGCGCGCGGCGAAGTTGTAGAAGGCGGGGGCGCCGTGGCGCTCTCGTTCGGGGATGGCAAAGCCGGCGGGCAGCAGCGCCGCGAGTTCGCGCGCCAGGCCGTTGAGGCGCGCATTGCGCGCGTCGAGCATGGCGAGGCGGCGCAGGCCGATGCGCGCCTGCAGGCCGCTGTAGGCGAGCGCCGGTGCGCGCAGGCCGTCGTGGGCGCGGCGGTAGGCCTGCTCGAACCCATTGCCGCCGCCGAACATCAGGCGCGCGGCGATGGCGTACAGGGGACTGCGCACGGCGAGTTCCTCGGCGCACTTGAGCGCGGCCTTCTTCAGCGCCGGGCCGCGGCGGCGTGCGCGGCCGGACAGCGCCTCGCGCGCGCGGCTCGCGAGCTGCGCGTCCGAGGTCGCGAGCATGCCGCCGCCGAAGGTCGGCACGCCCTTGCTGACTTCGAGCGAGAACAGCGCGGCGTGGCCGAAGCCGCCGACGCGACGCGCGCCGACGGCGGCGCCCGCCGCGTGCGCGCAATCTTCGATCAGCGCGAGACCGTGGCGCTGCGCCAGCGCGACGAAAGCGTCGATCTCGCAAGGTGCCCCGAACAGATGGTCGACGAGGATCGCGGCGGTGCGCGGCCCGATGCGCGCGGCGACGGAGGCCGGCGTGACGTTGAGCGTCCCGGCGTCGATGTCGGCGGCGACGCAGACGATGCCGCGCGCGGCGATCAGCGGCAGCAGTTCGCCCAGCGTGTAGGCGGGCACGATCAGCTCGTCGCCGGGGCCGAGGCCGAGGGCGTCGAGGATGGTCAGCAGCGCCTCGCGGCCGCTCGCCGTGGCGATCGCGTGCGTGCTGCCGACGTGTTCGCGGAAGGCGCGCTCGAAGGCGGCGACGTCGGCTTCGTCGCGCGCGCGCCCGGCGAACGGTGCGCAGGCGATGTCGCGCAGGTCTTGCGCGTCGATCGGGATGCGGCGGCGCGGGATCATGCGCTCGCCTGCGCGCGGGCCGGCGCGTCGAGGCGTGCGCGCACCGCGTCGAGCACGGCGTCGACCGCGATCGCCTGCATGCAGCGCGGATCGCGGCAGGCGCTGGCGCGCTGGTTGCGCGGCGACAGGCAGGGCGAGCACGGCAGCGCGGCATAGAGCGCGACGGCGTCGCCGAGCGGCCGGTAGCGCTGCGGCGTCTCGGGGCCGAACAGGGCGACCACGGACAGGCCGGCATGCGCGGCGAAGTGCGCTGGTCCAGAGTCGCTGGAGAGCATCAGCGTCGCTTCGGCGAACAGCGCCGGCAGTTCGGCGATCGCGAGTTCGCCGGCGACGCTGAGGCAATGCGGATCGGCGAGTTCCGCGCACAGTGCCGCGGCGGCTTCGGCCTCGGCTGCGGCGCCGACGAGGGCGACGATCACGTCGCTGCGTTCAGCGAGCAGCCGGCGGCAGAGCTCGGCATGGCGTTCGCGCGGCCAGCGCCGCTGCGGCACCGGGTCGCTGACGTTGGCGTGCACCAGCAGTACGCGGTCGCGGCCGCTCTCGCGCTTGAGCCGGCGCAGGCGCTCGACGGCCGGCGGCGTCGCCGGCGCGGCGACGTGCAGCGGGGCGACGGCGTCGTCTTGCGCGGCGTCGAATGGCGCGCGCACCAGCGCCGCGAAGTTTTCGCTCATGTGGCGCTCGGCGGCGCAGTCGACGTCGTGGGTGAACAGCGATCCGCGATAGGGCAGGCCGCGGCCGGCGAAGCCGGCGCGCCGCGGTGCACCCGACAGCAGCGCGACCAGCGTCGAGAAGCGCGCGCCCGGATCGAGATCGATGGCGACGGCGAAGTTCTCGCGCCGCGCCCAGCGCGCGAAACGCCACAGGTCGACGCAGAGCGCCGCCAGGCCGTCGTTGCGCAGCACGAAGACGTCGCGCGCGAAGTCGCCGCCGAGGAAGTCGAACACGGCGCGCGTCGGCGCCAGCGTGACGAAGGCGGGCGCGGCGCCGGCGAGCCGCGCCTGGCGCCGGATGGCGGGCGCCGCGAGCACGATGGCGCCCATCTCGGCCAGCGCGACGCAGAGCATGCGGCCCTGCGGCGCACGGCGCCGGCCGAACAGGCGCGACAGCCGCAGCAGCAGCGTCGCGGCGAAGCACAGCGGCACGCCGACCCAGCGGTCGAGGCGGCGCATCGCGCGCGCGTCGAGGCCGCGTTCAGGGCTTGGCGGACTTTGCATTCAGCGCTTCGCGCCACTCCCACAGCGCCGCCTCGGCCTTGCGGCGATAGGGGTCGTCGGCGGCGGTCAGGTGCAGGTAGGTTTCCATGGCGCCGACGGCGCCGTGCAGTTCGTCCATGCCCTCGAGCGCGAGGGCGAGGCCGTAGTAGGCGTTGGCCTGGCGCACGCGCAGGGCCGTCGCGCCCTCGAAGAAGTCGTGCGCCTCGCGGTAGCGCTTCAGCCCGATCAGTGCGAAGCCGGCGTTGATGTGCGCCTCGGGCATCTGCGGCGCGAGCTGCATGACGCGATGGAAGGCCGTCAGCGCGTGCTCGTACTGGCGCGCGTGCAGCATCACCACGCCCTGCTCGAAGCGGGTGGCGATCTCCTTGCGCTTCATCTCGCGCACGTGCGCTTCCTTGGCCTGGCGCTCGGGGCTGGCGGGCAGGCGGTCGAGCAGCAGGCCGCCGCCGACGACCAGCGTCAGGGCGACGACGATCGCCGGCATGCGCAGGTCGCGCCGCGCGCCCGGTTGCTTCGGCCGCAGCGCCTGCAGCAACGCGGTGGCGGTGAGCACGGCATAGCCGGCCGCCGCCACCAGCGCCAGGAAGCCGCCGAGGCCGGCCGCGCCCATGGTGGCGTAGTAGGCGGCGCTGTCGACGCCGAGGTCGGCATGCGGCGCCTTGCGCGGCACGCCGAGTTCGCCGGCGACCGCGAGGCCGGCGACGAGGAAGACGATGCCGAGGCCGTAGATCAGCGGCAACCGGAGCGCGCGTGCCGGCGCGGCGACGCCGAGGCCGGCGCCGATGCGGCGCAGCCAGATCATGTAGGCGAGCGTGACGGCGCCGACGGTGCCGTGGTAATGCGCCGGCACGGCGAGCGATTCGCCCTGGATGTTGGCGCCGAGCAGGCAGCCGGCGGCGAACAGGAACAGCGACAGCGCGAGGCCGGTTTCGTCGCCGTCGAGGCGGCGCACGCGGCCCAGCCGCCACAGGCCCAGCGCCAGGCCGGCGGCGAAGACGATCGCCGCGGGCCACAGGCCCCAGCGCATGAGTTCGGTGAAGCCGCTGCGGTATTCGACGGTGCCGGCGCCGTGCAGCATCGCCAGCACGCCACCCCCGAGCGCAGGCAGCGCGGCGGCGCCGATCAGCCAGGGCAGCAGCCGGCGCAGCCCGGGCGTCGTCGCCAGCGCCGCCTCGCCGAGCGCCGCCCAGGCGCCCATCATCAGCAGCACGTGGACGAACTGGACGACGTGGCCGATGCCCCATAGGCGGTCGTCGACGCCGACGGCGAGCCCGCCCTCCGTCGTCGGCGGCGACATGAAGCCCACCGCCAGCACGAAGGCGCCGACCGCCAGCGCGATGGCGGCCAGGCCGGCCGCGAGATCGAACGGGGCGGGCGACGGTCGCCGCCACACCGCGAGGCCGGCGATCGCGGCGATGCCGATGCCGAGCGCGAAGCCGCCGAGGCCGAGCGAGAACAGCGGGTGGTCGAGGAAGGGCACGTAGTTCACCAGCACCGGCGACGCCTGCTGCGAGAAGCCGGCGGCGACCATCGCCGCGCTGCCTGCCGCGGCCAGCGCGAAGCCGATCCAGGCGGCGCGGTTCTTCACCTGCCCGGCGAGCATCCAGATCGCCGCCGCCATGGCGAGGAACCAGACCAGCACCGCGAGATCGACGTGCAGCACGAGCGCGGTGCGGAACAGCCCCGCGCCCTGGCCGAGGAAGGGCGTGCGCGCGACGACGAGGATCACCGCGAACAGCGCGGACAGCCCGAGCGCGGCCAGCGCCAGCGCGAACCAGGCGAGGGCGAGGCGGCGGGTTTCGGCGGCGACCATTTACACGGCCCCCTTGTGCGGCGTCATCGAGATGAACGGCACGCCGAAGAAGGTCAGGAAGGCGACGACGAAGACGGCGATCACCAGCATGGCGCCGGTGCGCGGCGCGAGCCGGAAGGTGACGCGCGCATGCAGTGCGATGCCCAGCGTGAGCCAGGTCAGGAAGGACCAGGTCTCGAGGGGATCCCATGCCCAGTAGCGGCCCCAGGCGTCCTGCGCCCAGATGGCGCCGGCGACCAGCATCAGCGTTTCGAAGATGAAGCCAAGCGCCATGCAGCGGTAGGCGAGATCGTCGAGGCGCGCGTCGTCCGGCAGGCGCGCGAACCATTGCGCGCCGCGCGCGGTCGGCCGCAGCAGGATGACGCCGCCGAGGCCGACGGCGACCAGTGCGGCGCCGAGGAACACCTTGCCGAAGCCGATGTGGATGAACAGCCAGACCGTGTGATAGCTCGAGGGCAGCGCGCCGTCGGCCGGATTGGCCATCATGACCCAGCCCATCATGACGAACAGGATCGGCATGACGACGGCCGCGGAGGCGCGGATCGCCGGGATGCGCCAGTAGGCGATGGCGAAGGCGAGCATCAGGCTCCAGATGTTGCTCGACAGGATCTCGAACATCGTCACGTAGGGGCCGTGGCCGAGGCGCTCCCAGCGCATCGCGATCGAGGCGGTGTGCAGCACGATGCCGAGCACCATCAGGACGAGCACGAAGCGTTCGGGACGGCGGCGCCAGACGACCGCGAAGATGGCCGCCGAGCCGGCGACGACGTAGAGGACCAACGCGGCCCAGAGGACTTGGAGTTCGTTCATTGTTGTTGCGGTTCTGGTGATTCCGCATTCCAGGGTTTGGCGGCGAACTTGATCCAGAAGTGCGCGCCGAGCGCGAGCACGGCGGCCACGCAGGCCGCGAGCAGCCAGGGGATGGTCCAGTCGTAGAACACGGTGTAGCCCATCCAGCCGCGCAGCCCGCGATATTCGATGCGGCCTTCAGGGAGCGTGAGCGCGCCGCCCGGGCGCAGTTCGTGGCGCACTTCGCCGATGCGCAGCACCAGCGTGTGCTCCCTGGGCGGGCGGAACGACGAGGGCCGGTCGGGGGCGAGGATGACCTCGCTGAACTCGAGCATGGTCCAGATCTTCAGGCGCGTTCCCGGCGGCGTCCATTCGCGCGCCTGGCCGTGCTCGTGCAGCGGATAGGACGGCAGGTTGACGGTGCCGAGGCTCGCTTCGCCGCCGTCGGCCGGGTGCCAGACGAAAGTCGGCGCGAAGCCCTTGTTGCCGGTCGGATAGAAGCGGTAGCCGTTCCACTGCAGCGGCGCGTGGTCGGTGATCTCGACGCGGCTCGGCACGCCGCCGGGCGGGCGCAGCTCGATCATGTTGCGGATGCCCTGGCGCAACGGACCGGGCGCGTAGTCGATGTCGAAGCCGAGGCTGGCGAAGCGCAGCCGCTGCAGCGTGTCGAAGGGATGCAGTACGCCGGCGTCGGCCTCAAGCAGCGTGCCGGCGAATTCGGTGCCGTCCGCGAGTTCGAGCGTTCCTTTCAGGTAGGTGAGGCGGCTCGCCGCCGCCAGCAGCGCCAGCGCCAGCAGCGCGAGGTGGAACACCAGCAGGGCGCCCTGGCGGCGAAAGCTGGGATTGGTGGCGATCGCTGCCATGAGGTTGACCGCCATCAGCCCGAACGGCGCCGCCAGCACCGAGCCCGGAACGTCGTCGCGCCAGAGGAAGGCGACGGCGACGGCGGCGAGAAGTATCAGCGCGGCGAATGTCAGCTTGAGGGATGCCAGCGCTTTCAGGAACCTCAGTTGCTCGGGCTGCTGCACGTGTTGGTCATCCAGTTCTTTCCCGTGCCGGTCGTGTTGTCGGCCGACGCGCCATCGGTGCTGGTGATCAGGTTGGTGCCGGTCTTGCTGCGCGAGCCGCAGTTGCCGGCGGACCAGCTACCGCTGGTGCCGAAGGACGAGATCTTGAGTTTGGCGTAGAGATAGTAGGGCGCCTTCAGATAGTGGCCGCCGTTGCCGTTGGTGGCGACTTCCTTGCTGCTGCCGGCGGCGTGGCCGGCTTCTTCGCCGACATCGTTGAGATTGACGAGCAGCGAGCGGTTTTTCCAGCCGTGCGGCACGGCGACGTGGCACCAGACGCAGTTGATCTTGCCGATGCGGTCTATATGGTAGGCGTGCAGGTTGCCCTTGCCGGTGCTGCCATCATAGAAGCCCGAGCTGCTGGTCGGGTCGTGGCACTTGAGGCACAACAGGTTCGTGGTGCCGGTGTTCATGCCTGCGCCCCAGACGCCCTTGAGCAGATACGGGTTGCCGGAACCGTGCGGACCCCAGGAGTTGCCGGTGTTCGGGATCGCCGTGCCGGCGGCGGTGCTGGAGCCGTGGCAGTCGCTGCAATACATGGTCTGTGTGCCGACGGCGTTGCTCCACGGCAGCTTGAAGGCGCTGGTGGCGGTGATGTTGCGCTTGGTGTCGGTGCGGCCGGTGGCCCCCATTACCGGATGCCACGAGCGGTGGTTCTTGGCGTTGGCGTTGGCGTCGACGGCGCCGCCGTCGTTGCCCATGTTGAAGGTCGACGATTCGTCGGCGTGCGAGGCGGGCGCCTGGAATTCCTTGGCCTGGTCCGTGTACTGGGTCAGCGCGTTGGTACCTGACGGCGTCAGGCCCTTGACGTTGGTGGCATCGAGGTTCGGCGGCGTGGTGCCGTAGCCGTAGCTCGAGTGGCACTTGAGGCAGACCTGGTACTCGCGCGTGAGGTAGGTCTTGGCGTCCGCGGCCGAGGTGTTCGGCACGGTGTCGGTGCCGGGATCGCCGCGCCTGACGGTGTAGCTGGTCACCGGCGTGTGGAACGAGCAGCAGGTGTAGTTCGGCTCGACGCCCCAGCTGCCGCGCAGCGCGCCCGAGGCGACGTTGGTGTGGGTGTAACCCGAGGCGTCGGTGTGTTTGTGCGCTGCCGAGCCGTCCGGCGTGCCGGTGATGTTGCCGGCATTGCCGGAGAACAGCTGGAACTTCACGACGCGGTGCGGGTTGTGGCAGTCGGAGCACTCGACGTGGCGGTTGTTGGCGTTGCCGTTGCCGAGCTGGCTGCGGCTTTCGATCAGGTCGGCGCCGCACTTGTTGGCGGCATTGGTGCAGTCGTTGTAGGTGTCGTTGAAGTTGCCGCCGACGTCATGCGTCTCGGTGCCGCCGGCCGGCTGGTCGGCGCTGCGGATGCGCATGCGGTAGGCGAGGTTGAAGTCCTTCTTGACGTCCGGCGGGTTCGCGGACGCGGAGTTGAGGATGCTGTTGGTCGTGTCGGTATGGCACTGGTAGCAGGTTTCCTCGAGCGCCGCGCTGCCGCCGGCCTTGTAGCCGCCCAGGTACAGCGCGCTGCCCGGCGTGGCGTCGGTGCCTTCGCGCAGCAGGCGGCGCGCGCCCTGCACGGTATGCGTGTCGTGGCAGTTGAGGCAGGAGGCCTGCCAGACCTGGATGTTCGTGGCGCCGGAGGTCGCCGACGGAAACTCGCGCGTGTCCGCCGCCGCGGTCTTGTAGGTCTGGGTCGCCACCTGGGAGTTGGCGTGCACCGAGTAGGCCCACGAGTTGCCGCCGGTGCCCTGCATGCCCTTGTCGTGGCACGACAGGCAGACGATGTCGTTGGTCGCGCTGAAGCTGTTCGCCGCCTGCGCCTTCTGGAAGCGGTTGCCGCGCAGGAACTTGATGTTGCGCTCCGCAGTCAGGCTGGTTTCGCGGATGTGCGGATCGTGGCAGGTCGTGCATTGGACCTGGCCGGCGCTGTTGCTGCCGGTGGAAGGCAGCGGCAGCAGCGGCTTGTAGGAGTCGCCCTGGCCGATGACGCCGAACACCGTGCCCCAGCGATTGAGCGTCTTGCCGCCGGCGCCGGTGCTCATGGTCGGCCGGCGCAATTCGCCGTCGCGGTCCGAGAGCGTGGCGTCGTAGGTGACGGAGATCGGATGGTCGTTGGTGAGGTCGGTGCCGACCTGACGCGTGTAGCCGGTGGTCGAGCCGCTGCCGGCCGGCATCGTCACCTGGGTGCCGCCGCCGATGGTGACGTTCTGCTGGCCGCGCAGCACGCGCACGCTGCCGATCGCCGTGACGCCGTCGTGGCAGGAGAGGCACAGCTTGGAGCTGCCGAGCGGGTGGCCGGCGGAAGCGCCCTGGATCGTGGCGGCGTCAAGCGACGACGAGGTGTAGGGCGTGTAGGTCGTGGCCTGCAGGGTCTTGTTCCACAGCGGCTTGGCCTGCGTGGCGTCGGCGCCGTGCGGCGTGTGGCAGTAGACGCAGATCTCGCTCTCGGTCGTGGAATGCGTGGTGCCGGTGCCGGACGACGAGAGGTTGTGCCGGGTGGCGCTGATCTTCGATTCGCGCGCGGCCTCGGCGCCGCTCGCGACCAGGGCCGCGGCGAGCAGCAGGCCGTGCAGCAGCCTAGCGGTCGTCATTGCCGCCCTCCCCGCCGAGGAACTGGAATACCGCGACGCGGCCGTTGAGCATGTCGGCGACGAACACGCGGTCGCGCGCGTCGACCCAGACGCCCGCCGGCAGGTGGAAGTTGCCGGGGCCGGTGCCGACGCCGCCGATCGGCAGCAGGAATTCGCCGCGGCGGTTATAGATCAGCAGGTAGTCGTGGTAGGACTCGACGGCGTAGACGTTTTGCTCGCTGTCGGCGGCGACGCCCTTGGGGCGCACCAGGTTGCCGACGAACAAGCCGCGCTTGCCGACCGTGCCGAGATACCGTCCCGTCGGTGCCGAGATCACATGGATCCTCGCATTGAGCGAATCGCTGACATAGAGCTTCTCATGACGCAGGGCGAGGTGCGTGGGATGGTTGAACTGCCCCGGCCCCTCGCCGTGCTCTCCGATGGAGTTAAGCAAGTTGCCTTCCAGGTCGAATACCTTGATCTGGTGCGCCGGCGTGTCGGCGACGAACAGGCGCCGGGTTTTCGGGTCGTAGGCGACCCCGGTCGGCCGTTGCAGCATGCCCTGGCCGATCGGTTCGAGCGGATTGCCGTCGTGATCGAGGCGGGCGACGATCGCGAGTTCCGGATCGGCGACGAAGGTCTGCCCGCTCGGCCCGACGGCGATGCCGACCGGCGCGATGAAGTCGGTCACGCCCATCGCCTTGCCCCACACGGCCAGCTTGCCGGCGGTCTCGTCGAAGACGAAGACGGCGGCCCGGCCCATGTCGGTCACCAGGATGCGTCCCTGCTCGTCGACGGCGCCGCTCTGCGGCCGGTCCATGACCAGCGGCGGCTCCTCGCCGATGATGATGTCGAAGAAGCGCGCGATGACGTTCCGCGTCGCCGCCCGCCGGCTTTCCGGCTGGACGAAGTTGTTCTCGCCGGTGAGCTCGCCGAGATAAAGGTAACGCGGCACCTCGCCGGCCTCGGCCGACGGCCACATGAGTTTCTTGGTTTCGGGAGCGGGGTCGAGGGCGAGCCGGAATGCAGGCTTCTCGGCGGTTCCCGCGCACGCGCCCAGCATCAGCGCCAGCAGGCAGGCCAGTGCCAGCCTGCTCATCGGCG
Organism: Pseudomonadota bacterium; assembly: GCA_046726235.1. GTDB lineage: Bacteria > Pseudomonadota > Gammaproteobacteria > Burkholderiales > Rhodocyclaceae > Nitricoxidireducens. The sequence continues at coordinate 62,069 of JBKPAD010000008.1, read as the reverse complement.
CGGCCTCGCGCGCGGTCGGAAAGCGGCGACGCGGCGGCCCGCGCCGTCTGCGACCAGGATCATCCCGGCGGCGGCGACGAGGCTCTCGGGCATCTGCAGGCCGAGGCTGGCCGCCGTCATGGTCTCGACGCCGTCTTCGTGCACCAGCGCGATGCTGCGGTCGTAGCCGTCGATGGCGTAGAGGTTCGGCCCGTCGACGGCGAGTGCCAGCGGCTGGCGCAGCTTGCCGGCGCCGAAGCGGCGCCCCTGCCGGCCCTGGATCCACTCCACGACGCAGCCGCAGCGGGCGCTGCCGACGAACAGGCCGCGGCCGTCGGTGGCGACGGGGCCGGCTTCGTCGAGGCGCTGGAATTCTATGGCGAGGTTTCCCAAGGGCTGGATTTCGTCGATCGCGAGGTGCGCGGAGTCTACCGCGTAGGCCTTGCCGGTCAAGGAATCGACGACGAAGCCGCTGTAGCGGCTGGTGGCCTGGCGCGACCGCAGCGTCGGCAGCTGCTGGCCGCCGCGCGTGTAGCGGCGGATTTCCGAGGCGAACGCATCGAGCACGTAGAGCGAGCCGTCCGGCCCGGTCTGCAGGCGGGTGGTGTGATCGATGCGGCCCGCCGGCATCACTGCCATGGCGTCGTAGGCCCGGTCGTAGCGATACAGGCGCGAGACGCCGGCGTCGGCGATGTAGATGTCGTTGAAGCTCGACGCCACCGCGACCGGGAACACCAGCGGCACATGTGCGCCGATGGCGCCCGGCATGGCGCCGCCCGCGGCATCGATGCGCGCGATCAGGCGCGCGCCGGCGATGGAAAACAGCGGCTCGAGAGGGAGGGCGGCGGCCGGGCGGCGCGGCGCCGCACCGGCGCAGCCGGCGCAGAGCGCCGCCAGCAGGCCGGCGCCGGCCTGCAGCATGCGCCGGCGGCTACCAGCGACCGGGTCCACTGGTCTCGTGGCCGCCGACGATGCCGGTCGGCAGTCCGGGCCTGCCGGAATGGCAGAGGTCGCAGCGGTCCGCCGCCCAGGCGATGTCGCCGTTGTGGCAGGCGCCGCAGAATTTGCCTTCGGCGATGCCGTTCATGGTGAAGTCGTTGGCGCCGGCGCGCATCTTGAAGCCGAGCTCGGCGTGGCAGACGCGGCACTGGAAGCGGATGCGGTGGAACCAGTGCGGAAAGACCACCGGGCGCACGCCTTCCTTTTCGGAACGCTTGTTCAGCACCAGATCGGCGTATTCGGCCGAGGCCGGCGCCACGGCCAGCATCGCTGCCAGCGCGGCGGCGACGAGGAGGAGCCGGGCCAGGAATTTCATTTCGGCGGCGGCAGGCTGTGCGAGCCGGGCAGCGGCGGGCGCGGGTCGCCCTTCTTCTGCCCCGGGCGCAGCACGCTGTGGCAGCGGTCGCACTCGGTGAGCGGGAAAGAAACCGCGCCGTGGCAGATGCCGCACTGCTCGCCGGCGAGGATCTGGAACATCGATATCTTGGTGGCGCCGGTCTGCTTCTCGAAAACGCCGTTATGGCAGTTGCTGCAATCCAGCCACTCGGTATGCCGCTTATGCGGGAACAGCACGATCGGCATGCTGCCCTTGAGGTCGAGCAGGATGTCCTGGTCGAGGATTTCCGGCTTCACGCCTGGCTTGAGGCTCACGCGCGGCTGGATGATGCCTTTCTGCAGCGCTTCCACCCAGCGCACCATGTTGCCGGTGGAGTCTGGCGGAAGCTTGGAGAGGGCTTCGGCGGGCTCCTGCAACAGCTTCTGCTTGAGGGCAGGCCCCTTCGGATCGTGGATACCGTCGCGGCGCAACGGCGCCCAGTCTTGCGCGAGCGCGTGGCTTGCGACGCCGATGAGCGCCGCAAGGCACGCCAGGCGGCGCAACTCAGCCGGGAATGTAGATCCCTGCGCCGCGAATTGCGCGCACCAGTTCCGCAGTCGATTCCTCAAGTAGCTTCACCCCAGTCTCGTAGTCCTTGGCGGCGGCCGCGGCCTCCGCCTTGACGCGGAGCTCCTTGGCCTTGCCGACGAAGCCCTGGACCATGGCATCGCCGCGTTTTTCGGAAACCAGCACTTCGATCAACATCTGGTGCGTATTGTTCCGATCGATTTCGTAATGGTATTCCTCTTCCTTGTTCGCGAAGTTCAGGGAACGAACCAAAGTGTCGCCGCTGCGCAGTCCGCTGACGCCGGCCTTGGCTACGAGGTAGGCGCGGTCGAGCTCGGCGCGGCCTTCCTTGAACTTGCTCGCCTGGGCGAGCTTGGCTGCTTCGGCGACGCTCTTCTCGATCTGGGCGACGGTCTCGTTGACGCCCTTGACCGAGCTGCCCTTCTCGTTGGCGACGCGCTTGTAGGCGCCGAGCAGGGCGTTGACGCTCTCGAGGCGCATCTTGTAGTCGTTCTCGAACTTCTTCGCCGTGACTTCCTCCGGCGCGGCGAGGCGAACCGCTTCGAAGAACTGCGAGCGCGTTTCCGTCAGCAGTTGCGACGCCTTGGGCAGGTCGCCGGCGGCGAGCGCGGCCTGGGCCGCCTTGTAGCTCTGCACGGCCTTGGCGCGCCGCTCGGCGGCGTCCGGCGACTTGCTGGCCTCGATCTGGCGCGCGGCCGAGGAGGTCTCGAGCAGCTTGCCGACCGACTCCATGTTGAAGTTGAGCGCATCGCGGTCGATGGGCGCGGCCTGGAGGCGCGCGGCGGCGCTCTCGGGGGCGGCCGCGGGCGCCTGCGCGACAGCGGTGCCGCAAAGGGTGGCGAGGGCGAGGGTGAGGGCGGTTTTCTTCATCGGGGCTTCCTTATTTCGCGGCGGGCGCGGCGGAGCCGGCCTGCGTCGGGCGAATGTCCTTCTTCTTGGAATGGCAGAGACGGCATTCCGAAACCGGGAATGCGACCTTGCCGTGGCATACGCCGCACTTCTCGCCGAGCAGGATGGAAGCCATGCTGATCGCGTTGGCGCCCTTCTGCGGCACGAAGATGGCGGGGTGGCAGTTCGAGCAGTCGAGCCATTCGGTGTGCTGCTTGTGCGGATAGACCACGTCCGGCATCGAACCCTTCACTTCGCGCACGATGTTGAGGTCCATGACGATCGGGTCGGCCTTCGGGTCGTTGCGGTCCCAGCGCGGGTTGATCTTCTTCTGGTCGATCGCCTGCACCCAGTTCACCCGGTTGCCGGCGAAGCTCTTCGGCAGGCCGGAATAGGCGGTCAGTGGCGCCAGCAGGGCGTGCGTGCCGTCGTTGGCCGGATCGTGGATGCCGTCCTCGGCCGGCGGCGGGTTGCGCTTGCCGACGGGCTTGAGCAGCCGGTTGAAGGCGTTAACGTCGCCGGCCGGGATTTCGGCGGCGGCGACCGGTGCCCCCGCGCTCGCGGCGGGAGCGGGCGCAGGAGCGGCCGCGACCGGGGCGGGCTCGGGCTTCGACTCCGGAGCCTTGGGCGCGGGCGCCGCAGCGGCCGGCGCGGCCGACTTGACGGCCGCGAGCATGTAGTCGACGGCGGCCTTCACTTCGGCGTCGCTGTAGGCGGGGTTGCCGCCCTTGGCGGGCATGCCGCGGGGCGTGCCCTTGAGGGCGTTGCCGTAGAGCTTGGCGGTGCCGCCGGCGATGCGGGGCCCCCAGTCGCCGGCATTGCCGTACTTAGGGGCGCCGGCGACGCCGGTGGCGTGGCAGACGGCGCAGGTCGTGGTGTAGACGTCCTTGCCGGACTTGGCCGCAAAGGCGGCGGGAGCGGCGGCGAACAGGGCGAGGAGGGCGAGGCTCTTGAGTTTCATGGCGGCCTCCTTATTTCTTGGCCGGCGTGCCGGCCGGCTGCGCAAGTTTCTGGATCGTGCTCTCGTGCACCTGGGTCTTGGTGCCGGGCTTGCCGGAGTGGCACAGGTTGCAGTTCTCGACCGACCAGGCGATTTCGCCGTTGTGGCAGGCGCCGCAGAACTGGCCGTCGATGATCTTGACCATGTCGATGTCGTTGCCGCCGGCCTGGAACTTGAAGCCGATGTCGGCGTGGCAGACCTTGCAGCGGAAGCGCACGCGGTGGAACCAGTGCGGGAAGACGACGGGGCGCATGCCGGCGCCGTCGGAGTAGTTGTTGATGACGACGTCGCCGTATTCGGCGCGGGCCTCGGGCACGTCGACGAAAAGCGCGACAAATGCCGCCATCAGGCAGGCCAGAATGAAGCCGCCCTTCCTCAAACTGCGCAGTCTATTCATTACGGGTTCCTCGAATTGGCGATCGACCCTGTTGGACGGCTTTCTCAAAGGTCGCCGAGTTCTCGGCCGATCGTGAGGAACACTGAAGCATTTTCCTTGCCATTCAGCGTCGCGAAACTGCTGGTGGCCCGGAAGATGAGCCGTCCGATCCGGTAGTCGGCGGTCTGCTGGAACACGGTGCCGGTCTGCCAGACGTTGGCGTTGGGGTCCCCGGCGAACAGGCGCAGATTGCTCTGGCTGGCGTTCACCTGGACCGTCGCCGTGTACATCAGGTTGGTGATGTCGAAGGGGTTGCGGTGCATGTAGCTGACGCTCCCGGAGCCGCTTGTCGTCGTGTTGCCGTTGTCGGTCGAGGGCGGCCTCGCGTCGACGACGCTGGTCGTCGTCGGTGCCTGGGTGGTCGTCAATTGCTGGCTGACGACGAAATTCATGTTGGCGCCGAGGGACGAGCGCGAGCTCAGCTGCGTCTGCAGGTTGCCCTGCGTCGTCAGGCTGCGGAAATGGCTGGCGAAGGCGCCGGCGCTCATCGAGTCGGAGACTGAGGCGCTGAGGGTGCCGGCGGTGCGCTCGCCCAGCGCCAGCCGCCATGCGGCGCCGGCGGCGTGGGTGAGCACGCCGACCTGCCCCGTGCCCGTGCTGCTCGTCAGCGAGAACCCTTGGCTGGCGTTCAGGCTGATGGTGCTCATCGGGTCGAGGATGAACTGGCGCGTCACCGCATGCTGGGCGTTGCTGCCGATGCTGCGGCTCGCATTTGCGCCGGTTACGACCTGGTTGGCGACGTTGCCCCCGATTCCCCAATTGTAGAAATAATCACCAAAAGTGAGAACGTCTCCCGTATATGAGAGCGCGGCGTTCTGTCCGGAGGCTAACTGGCTGGCGCCGTTTGCCTGGATGTTTTGCGACATGGTGACGCCGCCGGTCGCCATCAGGTTGTTGGTGACGCGGTAGTTGGCGTTGGCGAAGCCGTTGAGGTTCGTCAGCGCGATCTTCGAGTTGCCGGTGTCGGTGGTCAGGCTCAGGACGTTGCCGCCGCCCGTGATCGTTAGCGGCAGCTCCTCGTCCGGCACCCAGGTCACCGAGGAGCCGGCCTGCATGATCTGGCTGGCGTTCTTGATCAGGCCGTCGCCTCCCAGCGCGGTGACCTGGTTGTTCGAATAGCTGGCCGAGCTGGAGATCGTGAGGCCTTCATCGTCGTCGCGCCATGAATGCGAGCCGCCGATGTTCATCAGGTTCGAGCCCTGTCCGGCAATGTCGCCGACGTTGCGCGAGTAGCGGGCGTTGGCGCTCAGGCTGTGCACGCCGAGCGTGGTGCTGAAGTTGCCCTGCAGAGCATCGACGATGCTGCGGATGTTTCCCGACGTGACGATGCTGCGGTCGGCGCTGCCCGAGTAGTTTTCCTGCCCCGCTTCCGGCCGGTAGCTCTGGCGGGCGCCGATGCGCAGCGAGGTGTACTCGGCGGTGGCGTTGTTGGAATTGGCGCGGCTGTCGCTCGACTGCAGGTAGGCCTGGAACGGAAAGCGGCTTTGCGGGAACAGGCTCAGGTTACCGCCATAGGTCACGGCGGTGTTCTTCGACGTATTGTCCTGGTTGCCTTCGCTGGTGCTGCTGCTTTGCTTCGAGGTGCCCGTCACCAGGCCGAGGTCGCCCGAGACCTGCGCATACCAGGGCTGGTAGATGTAGCTGGAGGCCCGCAAGTTCGCTGCTTGCGATTCACTGAAGGTCTGGTTTTCCTTGGTGCCGTTCCAGCCGTAGTTGCTGGTCGTGTTGCCGCCCCAGTGGTACGGCGGGATCGTCCAGCTCGTGATGGCCGTGAGATCAGGCAGTTCGTTGTCGGGCGCCGCGTCCTTCGACACCGGGCTGGATGGTCCGGGACGCACGTCTTCGGGCGGCAGCGGGGCCGACGGGCCGGGGCGCACGTCTTCGGGTGGCAGCGGGGCTGACGGACCGGGTACCGTCGCGCTGTCGACGGCGGCCGGGGCTGCGGCCAAGCGCGCCGGGTCGAGGCTCGTTTCGCGGGGCGACCGCTCGGCGGGGGTCCCGGTGCGGAAGATCGTCGGCACTGCTTGTTGCGGCGCGCGCGGCTCGGGTGCCGGCGGCGGCCCGTTTCCCGTCACGGCCAGTTCGGACGCAAGGCGCAGGCGCGGCGAGTCGCGCTCGGCGGTGTTTCGCGCGCCCGCCGCAGGGCGCCTGCCGGCGGACAATTCCGTCGTCGGGCGCAGCATCGCTCCCGGCGAGCCGTCATCATGCCCGGCGATGGACAGCTCGCGCGCTAGGCGGAATCCGCCCGTCTCGGGGGCACGTTTTGCCGCCGGGGCAGACGTTGCGGACAGCGTCGCGGCGGCGCTAAGCAGCAGGGGCGGCTCGCTGGCGGTGCCGTCGATGCGGGCATCGGCGACATCCATCCAGGCGGCGCACGCCGCCCCGATGCACAGTGCCAGCCGGCGTCGCGGCCCAGGGCTCGGGCAGCGCGGCGGCGCTCCGGCGCGGCTCAGTGCTGAGCGTGCGCGGCCCATGAGGCTAGACACAAAAAGTCGCCATTCTCCATACCACGCTTATAGCGTGCCCGGCGTCAAGCCAAAGCGCGGATCAGCGGGACAATTTGCGACCTCCGGCGGACTGCAATTTCCGGCTTTAGTTTTTCGCCGCGGGCGGCGTCGGCGATTCGTGGAATTTGATCACGGCGCTCTTGCGCAGGCCGGCCAGGAAATCCTTCCAGGCCTGTTCCGACAGCTCGCGCTTGAGCAGCTCGCGCGCCCTGGCGGCGACGTCGGCGTAGGCCATCACCTGCGGCGGCACGCGTTCGTCGAGACGGAAGATCGCGACGCCCTCGAGCACGTCGACGGGGTCGCCGACGCTGCCGGGCGGGAAGGCGTCGATGCGCGTCTGCACTGCCTCCGGAACCATGCCCATGTGCAGGTAGCCCATGTCGCCGCCCCTCTCGGCGCTGGTGTCCTGCGAGTGCAGCGCGGCGAGTTCCTCGAACTTCGCATCGCCGGCGCGCAGGCGCGCGACGATGCGCGCCGCCTCTTCGCGCGCGGCATCCCAGACCGACTTCGGCGACGACGGATCGACGCGCAACAGGATGGTGTGCAGGCGCAGCTTCTCCGGCTGGGTGAAGAGATCGATGCGGGTCTTGTAGAACGCTTGTACCGCCTCATCCGTGGGCTCGGCGAAGCTGCGGCCCGCGGCCTCGACCTGGCGCAGCACCTCCTGCTCGATCAGTTGCTTCTTGAGGCCGGGCAGCATCAGCTCGCGGCTCTGCTGCCAGCGCGGGCTGCCGGCGTAGCGGGCGTCGTATTCGGCGACGGTCTTGTCGATCGATGCCTCGTCGGCGGCAATGCCGCGCCGCTTGGCTTCGTCGAGCATCAGCAGGCGGTCGATCAGCTTGTCGGCGACTTCCTTGCGCGCGGCATCGACCTGGTCGGGCTGCACCTGGCCGTGGTAGAACTTCTGGCGTAGGTGGTTGTTGAACGCGGCGACGAATTCCTGCTGGGTGATGGCCTTGCCGTCGACCGTCGCGTAGAGCGGTTCGGCGGCCGGCGCGGCGGCAGCGGGCGCGGCTGCATCCGCGGCGCCGGCGGGCGGGGCGAGGACGGCGGCGAGGGCGACGATCGAAACGAGTGGGACGATGCGCATCTTCATGGGACCTTGACCTCTGTGATGGGTGTTGACGGGTTCTCAAAAGCGAAAAACGGGCCAGACGCAGTGCGTCTGGCCCGTTCGATTTGAAGCCTGTCCGGTTTGCTTACTTGTTGTGGCAGGCGAGGCAGATCTTGGATCCCGCCGTCGACACGCGCATGAAGGACACGGCGGTTCCCTCGGCCGAAACGTGCGGGTCATGGCAGCTGCCGCACTCGACGTACGGGGCGCCGACATCGGCACCGCGCTTGTACAGGGCGATGTCGCTGCGCTGACGGGTACCCGCGACACCGGCCGGGGCGCCGGTGATGCCGGCGTCGGCGACGTCGACCCAGTAGGCCTGGTTCGAGCCGATCTTGGCGGTCTGGATGTCGTGGAAGTCCTTGTCGTTGCAACCGTCCTTAGAGATCGCGCCGCTGCTGCCCACGCTCGCCGCGGCAAGGCCACCGCCGCAATACGGGATGCCGATCGGGTGGTCGTTATTGAGGTCGGTGCCGAGGTTCGTGACGATGCCGGCCTTCAGTGCGCCAGCTGTCTGGTTGGCACCCGACCAGTTGCCGACCGCGCCGGCGTACCCGCTGCCGAGGCCCGGCCCAGGCGCGTTGATCGTGCTGTCCATGGCCTGGGAACCGTCATGGCAGGACAGGCAGACCAGCGAAGCCGAGTTGGTCATGTCCGAGACGCCTTGCATCGAGTCGCTCGAATAAACCGTGTAGGTGCTGGTCGGCAGGGCCTTGTTCCAAAGCGGCACCCCGGCGGTCGTGTTCGAGGCGTGCGGCGTATGGCAGAAGACGCAGATCTGGTCCGTCGACGTCGTCTTGTTGACGCCGGTGCCGGTGGCCGAAGTCAGGTTGTGCTTGGTGTCTTTGATAGCCGCTACCGCGGGGCCGGAGAGCGTCACCGCGAGCGCAGCGGCGCCGATCCATTGCCAAAGGCGTTTTCCCATCTGATTGGTCCTCGTGTTTGCGTTCATGGTCGTCTCCTACCAGAAAGTGAAATTCTTGTTCCGCCAACAGCAATGCAGAGAGCGTGCCAGCCTGTTTGCGTCGATGCGCCGGCGCACAGATGCCGCGTGGTTGCAGGGCGCCGGCCCGGTCGCCCCTTCCCGGCCTCGCCGGTGGGGGTCTCCGGTTCCCGGAATTGGAAGCCGCAGGCTTCCCGCCGCCGGGAAATAGGCTTACTTGGCGGCGGGCTTCTGGGCGGGCTGCGGCTTCTGGCCGAAGTAGCCCTCTTCCGGCTTCATGGCATGCGGGCGGAAGACGTCGACCTTGCGGAACCACTGGTCGACGAAATAGATGCGACCGTCCTCGTCGACGGTGATGCCGGCCGGCAGCATGTACCTGGCAGGCCCGTCGACTTCCGAGCGCTCGCCGACATACATCAGCAGGTCGCCGTCGGCGCTGAAGATCTGGAAGTTGCCGAAGGCGGCGTCGGCGACATAGACGTTGCCGTCGCGATCGGTGGCGATCTCCTTCGGGCGCGCGAAATTGCCCATCTGGCGGCCGACGCTGCCGAAACTCTGCAGGTACTTGCCGTCGCGGTCGAACACCTGGACGCGGAAGTTGCCGCCGTCGACGACGTAGAGCTGGCCGTTCTTTCCGATGGCGACGTCGCGCGGCAGGTTGAATTCCCCCGGGCCGCTGCCGCGCTTGCCGATATCGAACAGGTGGTCGCCGTTCCTGGCGTTGAAAACGCGCACGCGATGCTGCTCGGAACTGACGCCGCCGATGTCCACCACGTAGAGGCGCTCGCCGGCGGGGTCGACGGTGACGCTCGAGAGGCGGTCGAAGAGCTTGGCGCCGCCGATCTTGCGCAGGAATTTGCCGTCCTTGTCGAAGGTGACGATCGCCTTGGCCGTGGCGTCGGCGACGAAGAGGTTGCCGGCGTCGTCGACGTCCAGTCCCAGCGGCTTCATCAACTGACCGGCGCCATCCGTCTCGCCGATCTTGTAGTACTTGCCCTTCGGCGCGTCGAAGACCTTGATGAAGGGCTCCGTCGAGTCCGAGACGAACAGCCGGCCGCGGTGGGCAGTGACCGCATAGGGTTTGCCGAGCCCTTCGGAGGTGCGCCCCTGGCCCGTAAGAGCACGCCTTAGCGCGGCCTCCTCCTGGTCCGGAACGATGTCGGCGCTGCCGCGGATGGTGCGCTCGAAGATGAAGCGCGGCTCGTCGGGCGGCGCGGGGTAGACCAGGCTGGCCTCCCTGGTCTTTTGTTCGCTGCCCTTGGGCACCGGGGCGCAGGCGGACAGCGACGCGGCTGCCAGGGCCGCGGCGCAAAGCAGGGTGGCCAAGGAATGGAGCTTCATCGGTGGCGTGGCTTTCATCTTCTCTTCCCCAGGTTGCTGCCGCAAGTCCGCGGCTATTTGATGTGGCAAGACAGGCAAAGGCTGCTGCCGTCGTTCGGCAGCCGCAGGAACTGATTGTTGTTGGAGTGCGGGTCGTGGCAACTGCTGCATTCGATGAACGGCACGTTCTGCCCGCTGTCCTCGTCGTGGCGCTGGTAGAGGGGCAGGTCGCTGCGCGTGCGGCGGGCGGTATTCCCCGTCACCGACACCCACCAGATGGTCCGGTTCTCGATGATGCCCTGGCTGGCGCCGCGAAAGTCTTCGAGGGCCACCAGGCCCCTGGCCCGGACGCTGCTGCCGTCGTTCTCCGTCTCGATCTTGGGATGCGCAACCAGCGCGGGGCCGCGATGCAGCGCCGCGCCGCGATAGGGCACGCCGAAGGGATGGTCGGCCGAGGTCTTGCTGATGGCGCGCGCCTGGTTCGAGTCGTGGCACGACAGGCAGGCGATGGACTGCGAGCCGACCGAATCCTTGCCGAGGCCGAGGCGTCCGATGTCGTCGTAGGTGGTGAACACCAGGTCGGTGCCGATCGAGCGCTGCCAAAGCGGCGCGTGCTCGGGCGGCTTGCCGGCGACGTTGGGCGTATGGCAGAAGACGCAGACGTCCGAGGCGTCGGGTTTCGTCGACTTCTTCACCAGGCTGTGCGGCGTCGTGCGAATGTCTGCGTTCGCGGACGCGCTCGCCAGCAGGGCCGATAGGGCGACGAGTCGCGCGAGCTTTCGCCTCATTTCAGGAGCGTGTTCCCATAGATATACGGCGCGAAGCATACCCGCTCACGAGAAGAAGGAGCCACGGTTCGTGTGAACGAACCGTGGCAAACGCTGTCGGATCAGCGGCAGAGAGGAGTTGCCAATTCCGGCAGCGGGCTTGGCATAATCGCAAGCATCGTGCCAAGCGATGCACGCAACGGCCTCGGCCTGCTTCTTGCGTCTGCCCCGTCCATGTTTCGTCCCAGGAACCCGAGCCCCATGAACCGTTTCGTTTCGAGCCTGCCGCTGATCGCCGTTTCCTTCTGCCTGCTCGGCGCGGGCAACGCCGCCGCCGGCGAAAGGCCTCTCAAGACTGACCAGATCAAGCCAGACGTGCTCTATCACAACTACTGCTCGGTCTGTCACGGCGACCGCGGCGACGGGCGCAGCCGTGCACGCGGCAGCCTGAACCCGCCGCCGCGAGACTTTACGCAGGCGACCGACCTCAATCGCGAGACCATGATCGTCATCACCACCCACGGCAAGCCGGGGACGGCGATGGTCGGCTGGAAGACGCAGTTGACGGAGAAGGAGATCGAGGCGCTCGTCGATTACGTGCGCGACACGTTCATGGTGGTGGCGCGCGATCCGCGCCTGCTGCAAGGCAGGAAGCTGTATGCGCAGAACTGCGTCGTCTGCCACGGCGAGCGCGGGCAGGGCTCCACGCACCCGGTCGGCGGCCCGGTACCGCCGCGCGACCTGGCCTCGCCGCAGGCGCGCGTCGAACTCTCGCGCGAGCGCATGATCGCGTCGGTGACCAATGGCCGTCCCGGCACCGGCATGGCCCCCTTCGGCGGCCGCCTGCCGCCGGCCGACATCGAGGCCGTGGTCGATTACGTGCGCGCGGCGCTGATGGTGCCGCAGTCCGAGACCATCTCCGGCGTGCGCGCCCACGGCGGCCGCAGCGGCGACGCCGCGCCGGTCAAGCCGCGCATCGTCGCGGCCGACATGAGCCTGCCGATGCCGAACGGCATCAAGGGCGATGCCGCCAAGGGCGGCAAGTTCTACGACGCCAACTGCGCCACCTGCCATGGCGTCAAGGGCGACGGCAAGGGACCGCGCGCGTACTTCATCCGTCCGAAGCCGCGCAACTTCCTTACCGCGGAGTCGAAGAAGATCCTCAACCGCCCGGTCATCTACACCTCGACCGCGATGGGCAAACTGGGAACGGAGATGCCGGCCTGGAACAAGGTTCTCAGCGACCAGCAGATCGCCGACGTTTCCGAGTACGTGTTCCGCCGCTTCATCCGGCCGGGCGGAGGCAAGGCAGGGAAATAAGCCGGCATGCGGTTCGTGGCGTCGATAAGGGCGGCCTTCGGGCTGGCGCTGGCTCTCCTCGCCGGCGCGGCGGCGGCCGACGCCGGCCACGAGGAAGGCCGGCGCATCTACAACTTCCGCTGCTACTTCTGCCACGGCTACTCGGGCGACGCGCGCACGCTGGCCGCGACCTACCTGACGCCGCCGCCGGCCGACTTCACCAAGGCCGATCCCAAACGGCTCGGCGTGCCGGAGGTGGTGGCAGTGCTCGAGGCGGGGCGGCCCGGCACGGCGATGAAGCCGTTCGCCGGCGTGCTGAACAAGCGCGAGATCGAGCTCGTGGCGGCCTTCGTCGTCAAGGAGTTTGTCGAGCGCAAGGCGGTCAACACCCGCTATCACACGCTCGAGAACGGCTGGCCCGACCACGAGCGCTATGCGCCCGCCTTCCCGTTTGCCAAAGGTGAGATTCCGCTTTCCCGTGCCTGGGAATTGCTGACGCCGGAGCAGGCGGCCGGCAAGCGCCTCTACCTGGCGAGCTGCGTCAGTTGCCACGACCGGGGCGCTGCGGAGGGCGACGACGTCGATTGGGACTCGCGCCCGCTGTCATATCCGCGCAACGCCTATTCGCACCGCGACCCGCCGATCGACGCCATGACCAGCGCCAGTCCGTATGCGAAACACGACGTGCCGAAGAAGATCCGCAATCTCACGCGCGAGGAAAAGCGCGGCGAGCGCCTGTTCCTTGCCAATTGCGCCTTCTGCCACGGCGCGGACGGCACGGGCAAGAACTGGATCGGCGCCTTCATGGAGCCGCATCCGCGCAACCTGACGGACCCGGCCGCGATGGTCGGCATGACACGAAGCCGCCTGATCGCCGTGATCCGCGACGGCCTGGCCAACACGTCGATGCCGGCGTGGAAGTCGGTGCTGAGCGACGCCGAGATCCGCGCCGTCGCGGCCTATGTGAACCGGGCTTTCCACCCGCTGGCGAAGGATTAGGGCCGCGCTGGCGCCCTAATTGCTTTTAGGGCGGGGTACCGATCCCCGACCCCGTCAATGTCCCGATTTCTTCACGCCGTCCGCAGAACCCGGCTTGGCGCCGCACTCGCCTCCGTCGCCGCCGTGGCCATTTTTGCGGCGGTCCCCGCCTATTTCGCGCTGGATTATCGGGACCACCACCGCCGTTCGCTCGCCGCCGAGGCCGAGCGACACCTGACCAACCGCGTCGCGCATGCCCAAGCGCTGCTCGACCGCGCGCGCACCATGCCCGGCATCGTCGCGCTGACGATCTCTCAGGCCGGCACCCCGGCGCGCTTCGAGGCGACCATCCGCAGCCTGCTCGGCATGAGCGGCATCGTCGAATCGGTGAACATCGCCTCGACCCACGGGCCTGCCACGGTCATCCAGCGCAGCGCCGAGGATCAGGCCCAGCCGGTGAAGATCATGTTCCGTCCGACGACGACGCTGCTGGCGACCAAGCGCGCCTTCATCGGCTTCGGCGACGGCAGCCTGCTGATCACCGAGGGCCTGTCCGAAGTCGATGCCGGCGGCAACCAGAAGTTCTGGGGCTACCTGACGGCGGAGGCGTCGCTGGCGCGCCTGATCCAGGAATTGCAGCTGCTGGCGCTGGTGAACGCCGGCTTCGGCGTCGAGTTCAGCGTGCAGTGGCAGTCGGGACGCGCGAATTCGATCGTCTATTCCGGCGGCAACCTCGAGGATGCGGGCGTGTCGCAATCGATCCGCCTCATCGGCGACGAGATGCTGACGCTGCGCGTGGTGCCGCCGCGCGTGCCCTGGGCCGGCATGCCGCTGATGGCGGGCACGGGCATCACGCTCGCCGCGCTGCTGCTGTTCATGCTCAGCTACCACCTGCTGCGGCGGCCTCAGCTGCTGGAGCGCGAGGTGGAGGCGCGCACGCAGGAAATCGCCGCCGAAAAGGTGGCGCTGAAGAAGGAAATCGCGGCGCGCATCAAGGCCGAGTCCTATCTCGAGCGCTCGCACGCGCTGCTCGACACGATCTTCGAGCACATCCCCGGCATGATCGTGCTCAAGCGCGCCTCGGACTTGCGCATCTCGCGCATCAACCGCTCGGGCGAACGCATCCTCGGGCGCTCGCGCGACTTCGTTTCCGGCCGCAGCAACGAAGAGATCTATGCGCCCGAACTCGCCGACCGGCTGACGCAGGCCGACCTCGACGCCATCGCCAAGGAGGGCGTCATCGACCTGCCGGTGCAGCGCGTCGAGATGCCGGGCCACGAGGCGCGCTGGGTCGGCTATCACAAGACGGCGCTGCGCGACCGCGACGGCGTGCCGCAGTACATCCTCGAATTCGGCGAGGATCTGACCGAGCGCGAGACGCTCGACCGCCGCCTGAAGGAACAGTTGCACTTCCTCGAGCAGTTGATCGAGGCCTTCCCGGGCCCGGTGTTCTCGAAGGACGTCACCGGGCGCTATCTGGCCGTCAACGCGCCGTTCGAGGAGTTCATCGGCAAGCCGCGCGCGGATCTGATCGGCAAGACGGTGTTCGAAATCTCGCCGCCGGAACTGGCGGTCGAGTACGACCGTGCCGACCGCGCGCTGATCGAGAGCGGCGGCAAGCAGATCTACGAGTCGCAGGTGAAGCGCGGCGACGGCACGCTCGCCGAGACCATGTTCCATAAGGCCGTGTTCCGCAACGCCGACGGCAGCAACGGCGGCATCGTCGGCATGGCGCTGGACATCTCGGAACGCAAGAACGCGGAACGGCGCGTCGCCCGGCTGAACCGCGTGCTCACCGTGCTGAGCGAAATCAACCACCTGATCATCTACACGCGCGACCGCGATCGCCTGCTCTCCGAGGCGCGCACGATCCTGCAGGAGAAGGGCGAATTCCCGGCGGTGTGGATCCGCGTCGGCACCGGTGATGCGGCGACGGTGATCGCCGACGAGCCGATCCGCCGCTATGCGATGCGCATCTGCGACGAGATCGAGAATCCGGCGCGTCGCTGCTGGCCGCAGCGCCGGCTCAACTGCGCGGCGCTCGACTGCTGCGACTCGGCGCTGGCCGCCGAGCTCTCCGGCCTCGGGCTGCAGCCGCTGCTGCACCTGCCGCTGCGCTCGAACACGAGCGACTGGGGCGACATCGGCATCCTCGGCGCCGTCGGCCAGACCTTCACCGCCGAGGAGCAGTCGCTGCTCGAGGAACTGACCGGCAACCTCGCCTTCGCGCTCGACGCGCTGCGCGAGGAAGGCATGCGCCGCGCCGCCGAGGCCAAGCTCGAACTGTCCGCGCGCGTCTTCGAGAACAATTCCGAAGGCATCATGATCACGGACGAGCAGAACCGCATCCTGATGGTGAACCACGCCTTCTCGACGGTGACCGGCTACGCCGCGGACGAAGTCATCGGCCGCACGCCGTCGCTGCTGAATTCGGGGCGCCACAGCCGCGAGTTCTTCGACCAGATGCAGGCGAGCCTGCAGGTGGAAGGCGAGTGGCGCGGCGAAGTCATCAACCGGCGCAAGAACGGCGAGGAGTTCCCCGAGTGGCTCACGATCAGCGTCGTGCGCAACGAAGAGGGCAAGATCACCAACTACGTCGCCGTGTTCTCGGACCTCACCGCGCGCCGCCGCATCGAGGAGCGCCTCGACTTCCTGACCCACTACGACAGCCTGACGTCGCTGCCCAACCGCGACCACTTCCGCGCGCGCGTGCAGCAGGCGATGGTGGAGTCGGCCGTCGACGACAAGGGCGTCGCCGTCGTGTACTTCGACCTCGACCGCTTCAAGCTGGTCAACGAGACGATCGGCCACGCCGCCGCCGACCTGATGCTGGTCGAGGTCGCGCAGCGGCTGGTGGCGGTGGCCGGCAGCAAGGCGGACGTGGCCCGCCTCGGCGGCGACCAGTTCGCGCTGCTGATACCGGGGCTCAACTCGGCGGAAGAGGCCGCGGCGCGCGTGCACCGCGTGCGCGAGGCGCTCTACGATCCCTTCGACATCGACGACGAGGAGATTCACGTCTCGACCAGCATGGGCATCAGCATCTTCCCCGAGGACGGCGCCGACGCCGATGCGCTGATCCACAACGCCGACATGGCGATGTATCAGGCGATCGAGGACGGCGGCAACACCTACCGCTTCTTCCGCCAGGAGATGAACGAGCGCGCCGCCGAACGCGTGCGCCTCGAAGGCCGCCTGCACCACGCGCTGCAGCGCGGCGAGCTGTCGGTCAGCTTCCAGCCCTTCGTCGCCACGGCGACCGGGCGCATCGTCGGCGCCGAAGCGCTGCTGCGCTGGCGCTGCGAGGAACTCGGCGGCAGCGTCAGCCCGGCGGTGTTCGTGCCGCTGCTGGAGGAGATCGGCCTCATCGCCGAGGTCGGCGAGTGGGTGCTGAACAAGGCCTGCGCCGAGGCTCGCCGCTGGCAGATGGTGGCGGGCGAGGAGCTGTTCGTCGCGGTGAATGTCTCGGCGCTGCAGCTGACGGCGGAGTTCCCGCGCATCGTCGCGCGCGCCATCGCCGAGCACGGCATCTCGCCGCGGCAGCTCGAGATCGAGCTCACGGAGAGCGCGCTGATGCGTGACGCCGAGCAGGGCATCCGCATCCTCCATGAACTCAAGGCGCTCGGCATCAAGCTGTCGATCGACGACTTCGGCACCGGCTACTCGAGCCTTTCGTACCTCAAGCGCCTGCCGATGACGACGCTGAAGATCGACCAGTCGTTCGTGCGCGACATTCCGCACGACGCGGAGGCGGTGTCGATCACGCGCGCCATCCTCGCGCTCGGCCACTCGCTGCACTTCGACATCATCGCCGAAGGCGTCGAGACGGAGGAGCAGGTGTCCTTCCTTTGCGATACCGGCTGCGACCTGCTGCAGGGCTTCCGCTTCTCGCGCCCGGTGAGCGCCGCCGAGTTCGTCGCCGGCCTCGCCGAACAGCGCATCTTCGAGATGCCGCGTCCCGCTCCGGGGACCGTGCAGTTGTTGAGCGCCAGCCGCCTGCGGCGGCGTTAAGCGGGAGTCTTCGGGCGGTCTTCGAACAGCAGCCGCAGCCCCGCGTATTGGAGCAGGGTGACAACGATCGCCGCCAGCAGGCTGAGGCCGAAGATCTCGAGGTAGTCCGTACTGCTCAGCCAGCCGTCCTCCGGCGCGATCGCCAGCACCCAGCGGCCGTTCGTCACGGTGAAGACGTACTCGACGGGATTGTCGGGCGCCGCATCGCCGCTGCGGGCGAAGACCTCCTTCTGGTCGGTGTCCGGGTGCGTGCGCCAGAGCTCGTAGCGATAGCCGGAGCGCGCCAGCCCGGTGACGCCCGAGGCGTCGAGCAGGTTGGGGACGCGGATCAGCGCGATCGCAAAGCCCCAGAAGTAGGTGTCGCCGCGCTCGTTGGCGAGGAAAATGGGCAGGCGTCCGACCGTGCCCATGCCGCCCTGGACCAGCTTGAAGGGGCCTGCGAGCGTGAGTTGCCGCGTCGTCACCGCGGCGGCGGCTTCGCGGTTGCGCTTGCGGTCGGCGAGCAGGTCGTGGCCGAGGGCGGCCTCGTTGCCGGCGAGCGGGTAGATGTCGCGGATGACGCCGTCGGGCGCGAGCTGCAGCGCGCTGACGCTGGGAAACAGCGTCAGCAGTTCGGCGGCGTCCTCGTCGAAGTTAGGCAGGTTGCCGCCCGACTGCTTGACCATGGCGCCGAGCATGTGGGTCGAGACCAGCGCGGTCTGGAGGCGTTCCTGGATTCGCTGCGCATAGCCTTGCGCGATCATCTTCGTCTCGGCGCGCCGCGCCTCGACGTGCATGCCGTGGATGTAGGCCGAGAGCATGGTGCCGAAGACGTAGGCGAGCACGAAGGTGGCGGCCAGCAGCATCCTGCGGCGCTGGTTCACGTCGGGCTTGGCGACGGGGCTTACGAGGCTGGCGTCCGGTGCGGCGGACATGGTTTGCCCTTGGGTGACTTTGGCTTCGATTCTAATGCCTGGGCCGCTCAGCGCACGAAAGCTTCGGCGCTGGCGTCGTAAGTCTCCATCACGCCGGTCACCCTGCCGTCGGCGTCGAGGCGCAGCACGCGGAAGTCATGCATGATGTGGCCGTCGAACAGCCAGTACTTGACGCCGAGCAGCCGCGCCATGGCCGGCGTGTCGGCCTCGCTGGCGGTGAGGAAGGTCCAGTTGCCGCGTTCGGCGCCGCGCGCCTTGCGGTAGCGGCGCCAGGCTTCGGGCGTGTCGTTCTTCGGGTCGAGGCTGACGACGATGAACTCGAAACGGCGCCCGGCCGCGTCGGCAGCCGCCTGGATGTCCTTAAGCCGTGCCAGCGTCTGCGAGCAGATGAAGCGGCAGTTCGCGTATTCCATGCTGACGATCGCCGGCTGCCCACGCCAGGCGCTCAGCGTGGTGCGCCAGCCGCGGTCGTCGACGAGGGGAACGGTCGAGTCGTAGATGCCGGGATCGCCGGCGGCCGATGCGGGCGCCAGCGCCAGGACGGCGAGCAGGGCCGGGAGAAGGCGCATCCGGCGCTACCGCCGGGACTTGGCGCGCGGCTTTTTCGTGCCTTTCGCCGCGGCCTTCTTCTTGGCCTTGGGGGTCGCCTTTGCTTTCGACTTTTTCGCCTTCGCCGGAGCGGCGGCGGGAGCGGCCGGCTCGCCCGGGGCGGCCTGAGCGGCCTGGACGGCGGGCGCGTCGTCCGGCGGCACGCCGCCCGACGCGATGATGACGTCCCTGGCGGTCCATACCTTGCGCGGCTGGCCTTCCGCCGCCGCGAGCGAGGCGGCGCAGGCGAGGCCGACGATCATGACAAGAAGCTTGGACATCGGATTCTCCTTGGTGACGACGCGGGTTAGTGTACGCGAAGCATGAAGCGCGCCGTCGACGGGTTAAGAGCCCGGGAAGAGCGCCTGCTCCGGTTTGCTAAAATCGCCGGCCTTTCAGCGCGATCCTCCGCCATGACCGTCCGCACCCGTTTCGCCCCCAGTCCCACCGGCTACCTGCACATCGGCGGCGCCCGCACCGCGCTGTACGCCTGGGCCTTCGCCCGGCATCACGGCGGCAAGTTCATCCTGCGCATCGAGGACACCGACGTCGCGCGCTCGACGCCCGAAGCCGTGCAGGCGATCCTCGACGGCATGAAGTGGCTCGGCCTCGAGCACGACGAAGGCCCGTACTACCAGATGCAGCGCATGGAGCGCTACAAGGCCGTGATCGCGCAGATGCTCGCCGACGGCACCGCCTACCACTGCTACACGTCGAAGGAGGAACTCGACGAGCTGCGCGCGCAGCAGGAGGCGAAGAAGGAAAAGCCGCGCTACGACGGCCGCTGGCGCCCGGAGCGCGGCAAGGAACTGCCCGCGCCGCCGCCCGGCGTCGAGCCGGTGATCCGCTTCCGCAATCCGGTCGAAGGCGTCGTCGCCTGGGACGACCAGGTCAAGGGTCGCATCGAGATCGCGAACGCCGAGCTCGACGACTTCGTCATCGCGCGCGCCGACGGCACGCCGACCTACAACTTCTGCGTCGTCGTCGACGACTGGGACATGAACATCACCCACGTCATCCGCGGCGACGACCACGTCAACAACACGCCGCGCCAGATCAACGTGCTGAAGGCGCTCGGCGCCACGGTGCCGCTGTATGCGCACCTGTCGATGATCCTCGGCGACGACGGTCAGAAGCTCTCCAAGCGCCGTAACTCGGTCGCCGTCACCGACTACGACGACAACGGCTACCTGCCCGAGGCGGTGCTGAACTACCTGGCGCGCCTCGGCTGGTCGCACGGCGACGACGAGGTGTTCTCGATGCAGCAGTTCATCGAGTGGTTCGACCTCGACCACATCACGCCGTCGGCGGCGCAGTTCAACACCGAGAAGCTGGTGTGGCTGAACTCGCAGTACATCAAGGCGGCCGACGACGTGCGCCTCGCCTCGCAGACGGCGAGCCGGCTGGCGCGCCGCGGCGTCGACCCCGAGGCCGGGCCGGCGCTAGAGCGCGTCGTCGCGCTCTACAAGGATCGCGTCGGCAACCTCAACGAACTCGCCGATGCCTGCGAACCCTTCGTCACCGAGATCCATCCCGCGCCCGAACTGCTCGCGGCGCACCTCACCGAGCCCGTGCGCGTGGCCCTGAAGGCCCTGCGCGACGCGCTCGCCGGCGCCGACTGGCAGCGCGCCGCGCTGAACGCGGCGATCAAGGAAACCTGCACGGCGCAGGGCCTCAAGATGCCGCAGGTCGCGATTCCGCTGCGCGTCGTGCTGCTCGGCCAGCCGCAGTCGCCGGCGATCGACGCCGTGCTCGAAGTGCTCGGCCGCGAGCGCGTGCTGGCGCGCATCGACTACCACCTTTAACCCGGTACGGCGGCCAAACACCGCGCTGTTTCGCCTTGACACGCCCTCCCGCGGGGGCGATGCTGCGACCTCGGTCCATCGGACATGAGGGACTCGCCTTGCGAGGATTCGCCGTGCTGCTGACGCTGTCGCTCCTCCTCGGAGGCTGCGTCGCCACGTCCGGTACCGGCCGCACGCAGGTGATCGCGCCGCAGCCGATCGGCGCCGCCTACTCCGAAGCGAGCCTCCAACGCAGCCTGCTGCTCAGCGAAACGCGCGCCTGCCGTCCGGACACCTGCGGCGCCGTGGCGGCCTTCAATCGCCGCCTGCTGCGCACCGGCGAGCGCCTGGTGCGCGCCGCGGCTGAAGAGGTGCGCCAGCAGCCGATCCCGCGCTTCGACATTCGCCTGCTGGATACGACTGAACGTGGCACCGCATCGAGCGCCGCCGGCACGGTCGTCGTTCATGGAGGCACGCGCGAGCTCGATCCCGGGGAGCCCGCGCTCGCCTTCCTGCTGGCACGCGAGATGGGCCACCTGATGGCCGGGCACCATCACGAGGATTCCGCCACCAATCTCGCCTTCTCCGTCGTCGGCACGCTGCTGCTGCCGGTCGGCAACATCCTGCGCGGCACCGCGGCGGCGCTGACCGCCACCGACGGCATCGCCGCCGCGACGACGGCGGCGTCCTACGTTGGCGCCTCGGCCTACAAGGCGACCTACCGCGCCGACCAGTTGCGCGAGGCCGATTTGCTCGCGCTGCAGTTGACGATCCGCGCCGGCTGGAGCCTCGAGGAGATCGCCGATTCGCTCGCCGCGGTCGCGCCCAGGCTGGGCGGGGAAGGCTGGTCCGGCGAACTGCTCGTCTCCAAGGCGCGCCTCGATCAGATCACCGCAGGGCCGCCCTGGCCGCTGCCGGCGGATGCGCCGCCGGCCGTCATCGCCGTGGTTCAGGCGCCCGCGCCGATCACGCCGTCGACCACCCTGACGCGATCGCCCTGACGCCAGGCCGGTTGCGTCGGCTGCGTCATGACGCGGCTGCTGCCGTCGTCGAAGCGCACGACGATCTCGTAGTCCACCTGCCGGTTGCGCGACTTCTCGATCTGATGGCCGGCGACCGCGCCGCCGACGCCGCCCAGCACCGTCGCGACGTCCTTGCCGCGACCGCCGCCGACCTGGTTGCCGAGCACCGCGCCGAGCACGCCGCCGGCGACGGCGCCGAGGCCGCTGGCCTCGCCCTCGCGCGCGACTTCGCGCACCGACTCGATGACGCCGCAGTCGCGGCACACGGCGGCGATGGGCGCCGGGGCCGGCACGGGCGCTTGTGCTCCGGCGGCGACGGCGGTACTGCGGCGTGCTTCGCGCTGCGCGGGTTTGGCCGTCCTCGCGGCCGGTTTTTCAGCCGCGCGTTGCGTGGGCTCGGCGGCCGGCGACGTCAGGCCGGGCGCCGTGGCGATCGCATCGGCGGCGGCGACCAGCGGCGCCTGCGTGCCGTGCGAGGACGGGATCGCGCCGGTCAGCACGCCGACGCCGGCGAGCGCGAAGGCGGTTACCGAGGCGGCGGCGACGAGGATCGCCGGGTGCGGACGATTCAGGTGTTCTTTGGTCGTGGCGTTCATGGTCTTCCTCTGTGGGTATCGGCCTGAGGCCGTGAGGAAGAGAACGCGCGGCAACGCACGTTCGAAGACGCCGGCAACGATTTTTTACAAACGGCTTTTAGCCCGCTTCCTTCCAGGGGAAACGCGCCGGGTCGACGGCGACGGCGAGGTCGGCCTCGATCGGCGCCGGCTCGCCGCAGAGGCGGCTCGCCAGCAGCTCGGCCATCAAGTGCGACCAGACCAGGCCGCGCGCGCCGTAGCCGCTGGCGACGAAAAGCCCCGGCCAGCGCGGCCATTCCTCGATGTTGTCGCCGCGCGCGTCGGTGCGCGGCAGGGCGCCGAGCATCGGCAGCTTGTCGGGCGAGACGGGGCGCAGGCCGGCGCGTCCGCCGAGCGCAGCCACGTCGATGCTGCCCGTCGCGCCCGGCAGCATGCCCTCCATGCGCGCGAGGTTGGCCTCGTGGTCGGCGGCGGCGATCGACGTGTCGCGGCTGCGCTGGAAGGTCGCGCCGACGCAGCGCCAGCCGTCGATCGGCGGCGTGAGATAGCCGTCGCGGCAGACCACGCAGCGCGGCGGCGCATCGGCGGACGAGGGAACGTGCGTGACCTGACCGCGGAAGCAGCGCACCGGCAGTTGCGCCGCCTGCGGCAGCGAGAGCATGCCGTGCGAGTTGGCGAGGACGACGGTGGATGCGATGCCCAGCTCGCGGCCATCGGCGCCGCGCAGCCGCCAGCCCTCGGCGACCGTTTCGAGTCCGGCCAGCGCGGCGTTGGTCACCAGCTGTACTCGCTCGCCTGCGGCTGCAAGCAGTGCATGGCTCAAGGAGACCGGCGAGATCCATCCGGCCGACGGAAACCACCAGCCGCCGCCGGCCGTCGGCGTTCCCGCAAGCACCGCCGCAGCCTCGGCATCGACCATGCGCACGAACTCCGGCGGCATGCCGTGCTCGGCGACGATGCGCGTCTGGCGGTCGCCGAGTTCGTCGGAGCGCGGTATCTGTAGCACGCCGCAAGGCGACCAGTCGGGCGCGTGCCCGATGGCATCGAGTTCGGCGAGGCGATGCAGGGCGTAGAGGAATGCGGCGCGGTTCAGGCGCGCGAGGCGCGTCTCGTCGAGCGCCAGCACCGGCAGCATGACGGCGGCCTTGTTGCCCGTCGCGCCGGTCGCCGGCTGCGGCGCCGCTTCGAGCAGCAGCACTTCGCGACCGCGTGCCGCCAGCCGCTCGGCGACGCTGATGCCGGCGATGCCGGCGCCGACGACCGCGATCCGTCCCGCGGGCGCCGGCTCGACGAGCGGCGCTTCGCACGGGCCGACGTAGCGCCCGGCGAGCATGTCGCGCTTGTCGCCGAAGCCCGGCTTCTTCTCCACCTCGAAGCCGGCGACGGCGAGCGCGTCGCGCACTGTGCGCGCGATGGTCCACGTGGCGCAGCGCGCGCCGGGCGCCGCAAGCCAGGCGAGGTCGGCCATGAGTTCGGGCGACCAGAGTTCGGCATTGCGATCGGGCGCGAAGCCGTCGAGGAAGAAGGCGTCGAAGCGCCCCGATGCCTGGCCGACGACGCGGCGCGCGTCGCCGAACAGCAGCGTGAGATGCACGCGCCCGCCGTCGAAGTGCAGGCGATGGAAGCCGGCCATGCGCGGCGGCCAGGCCTTGCGCAACTGCGCTGAAAGCGCCGCGAGTTCGGGAAACGCGCGATGGGCGCGCTCGAGGTCGAACAGCGCCGCCGGATGCTTTTCGACGGAGAAGAAATGCAGCTGCGCCGGCCGCCGCGGATCGTCGCGCCAAGCCTGCCAGGCGGCGAGGAAGTTGAGCCCGAGCCCGAAGCCGGTCTCGAAGATCGCGTAGCGGTCGCGTCCCGCCCAGCCCTCGGGCAGGCCGCAACCGCCGAGGAAGACGTAGCGCGACTGGCCGAGGCCGCCGGTGTCGTTATGGTACTTGTCGCCATAGTCCGGCGCCAGCGGCAGGCCGTCGGCGCCGAAGACTATTTGCGCGGGTTCGAGTGCTGCGCCGCGGCTCACTCAGTGCGCATTTGCGGGAAGAGAATGACGTCTCGGATCGCCGGGGCGTCGGTCAGCAGCATCACCAGGCGGTCGATGCCGATGCCGCAGCCGCCGGTCGGCGGCATGCCGAACTCGAGCGCGCGGATGAAGTCGGCGTCGTAGTACATCGCCTCCTCGTCGCCGGCTTCCTTGGCCTTGGCCTGTTCCAGGAAGCGTGCGGCCTGGTCTTCCGGATCGTTGAGCTCGGAGAAGCCGTTGGCGATCTCGCGGCCGACGATGAACAGCTCGAAGCGTTCGGTGACTTCCGGATTCGTGTCTGAACGGCGCGCCAGCGGCGAGACCTCGGTGGGGTAGTCGATGATGTAGGTCGGGTCCCACAATTCGGCTTCGGTGGTCTCCTCGAACAGCACCATCTGCAGCGTGCCGAGGCCGGCGGCCCCTTTCGGCACCTCGGCCTTGAGGTCGCGCAGCTTGGCCTTGATCCACTCGGCGTCGTTGAGCTGCTCGAAGCTGAAGCCCGGATGCGTGGCGTGGATCGCCTGCACCATGGTCAGGCGGCGGAAGGGCTTCGACAGGTCGAGCGTGCGGCCTTGGTACTCGAAGGTCTCGGTGCCGAGCGCCTCGCGCGCGCACTGGCGGATGACGCCCTCGGTGAAATTCATCAGGCTCTGGTAGTTCGCGTAGGCCTCGTAGAACTCCATCATGGTGAATTCGGGGTTGTGGCGCGTCGAGATGCCTTCGTTGCGGAAGTTGCGGTTGATCTCGAACACCTTCTCGAAGCCGCCGACCACCAGGCGCTTGAGGTAGAGCTCCGGCGCGATGCGCAGGAACAGTTCCATGTCGAGCGCGTTGTGGTGCGTGACGAAGGGCTTGGCCGAGGCGCCGCCGGGGATCGGATGCATCATCGGCGTCTCGACCTCGAGGAAGCCGTGGCTCGTCATGTAGTGGCGGATCGACGCGATCATGCGGCTGCGCGCGACGAAGGTGAAGCGCGACTGCTCGTTGGTGATCAGGTCGAGATAGCGCTGGCGGTATTTCTGCTCGACGTCGGTGAGGCCGTGGAATTTTTCCGGCAGGGGGCGCAGCGCTTTGGCGAGCAGGCGGATCTGCGAGCAGGCGACGGTCAGCTCGCCGGT
This sequence comes from Pseudomonadota bacterium, assembly GCA_046726235.1. Taxonomy (GTDB): domain Bacteria; phylum Pseudomonadota; class Gammaproteobacteria; order Burkholderiales; family Rhodocyclaceae; genus Nitricoxidireducens. The sequence goes on along the minus strand of JBKPAD010000008.1, from coordinate 36,909 downwards.
CTTGGTCTTCATCAGCGTGCCGACGGCACCGACGATGTCGCCCAGGTCCCAGTGCTTGAAGTCGGTGTAGGCGTCCTCGCCGACGGCGTCGCGCGTGACGTAGAGCTGGATGCGGCCGGAGAGGTCCTGGATCGTCAGGAAGCTCGCCTTGCCCATGACGCGCTTGAGCATCACGCGGCCGGCGACCTTGACCTCGATCGGCGTCGCTTCGAGATCCTCGCGCGATTTCTCGCCGTAGAGCTCGTCGAGTTTGGCGGCGAGGTTTTCGCGCTGGAAGTCGTTCGGATAGGCCTTGCCCGTCTCGCGCCACTTGCGCAGCTTCTCGCGGCGCTCGGCGATGAGCTGGTTTTCGTCTTGTTGGGGGGCTGCGGTGGATTCGGTCATGATGGGCGTCAGAAAAAACGGTGAACGGTGAAGCCTAGTGCGGCTGCGGCATCGGCCTGGGCCTTGTCGGCGGTGGCGAAGTCGGTGGCGGATATCTGCTCGGCAATGGCCAGATGCAGCGCATCGAGGGTGCGTAGGGGAATGTGGGCGAGTCTGCCGATCAGGTGATAGGCGGTGGCCAAGCACGTATCGTCGAAACCGCTCAACCACAACGCGCCGTCCTGGATGTCGGTAGCGAGTTCTGCGTTGACTCGGCTCTCGCGTTCGCTGTCGATTTCGTGATTGCGCCGCCGGCGCGCGAGAGCGCAACGCATTTCGACGACGCTCAGACGGCTGATCGCCATCGCTCCCTGCTGGAGCAACGCCTCGAATTCCGCGCTGAACGGTTCGTCGATGTAGCGCTTCACCAGGACGCTGGTGTCGGCGTAGATCATCAGCAGCGTTCTTCCCTGTCTTCGCTGATGGTATGGGAAAGCGGAGGTGTCAGTGGCTTCTGACTGGCACGAAAAGCCGCCAGCGAGCGGATCTTGTGACGCGGCTTGCCGACCGGCAGGATGCGGGCGACCGGCTCGCCATGGCGCATGACGACGACCTCATCGTCGGCGGCGAACAATTGCTCGGGGTGGGAAAGTCCTTCGCGGGCTTCGCGGATGGTCACGGTCTTCATCGCGGCTCCATTCCTTGGTGACACAGTGGTTCAAATTGTGTCACATCTTGGCTCGGGCGACAACCGATGGTTCCGAGTCAGGAGCAGGGTGGTGCGGGATCGAAGTTTTCCTGTTCGAAGTCTCGGGGGACTCCGTCGTCGATCAAGCGCCGTGCCAGAGCACTCGCTGGAACTCCGTCGTCGACGATCCGATTCAGAACCTTCAATTCATGGCTTGTCACCGGGCGTTCCGCTAGCCAAGGCTGCCTGTCCATTAGATGAGCGCGAGCTTCCCTCGAAGGACAGAGAGAATCGATGAAATGGAATATCTCGACTCCTCGCACATCGGTATCGCCCCAATGGAAGAACGGGGTGGACGATGGCACCTTGATGCTTAGCAGACGGAGCAGGGATTGGACGGACGGGTTTGGAAATCCGCTCGAAAAGATGACCAATCCCTTATCGTCGATCTCCCGACAATGGCGCTGGAAGCTCGTCAGGTTTTCCACGACCAGAACGTACGGCGGAGACGCCTTCAATTGGACTGTCTTCAAGGCCTCCCCGGGAAGTCCGACGAATGGCCGCAGGGCCGACACGTCGGTGGTCCCAGTGATCAGCCTTCCGCGCAACAGTACCGGTTGGGGCGCCTTCTCGATTCCCAGCGTTGCTAGCAGGTCCACCGGGTCAAGAGGCTCTTGCTCGTGGTACTCGTTCCAGACCTGAGCGAACGCAGTCTGGAGGCGCTCCATAGCTTTCGAATCGCCGAGAACGCGAGCGCTGAAGGTCCTCATGTCCATGCCGACGTGAACTCCTTCGGAAACCGCCTTCAAGGCAGTCACCAACCGAAGGATGTCGTCGCTGTCGTCCTGCGCCGAAAGATGCAAGGCTGGCAAGCCACGCAGCCAGCGAGTGCGGGCTTGGCAATAAGCGTCGGCGATCCAAGGATGGACGGCGTTAGCCAGCAGGAGTTCTATTCTTTCGTCGAGGTCGTTGACGGCGGTCGCAGCCAAGGCGCGTCCCAGAAAGGCTGCGAGCGCGCTTCCGTCCTTGAGTACGACGCGCTTCAACTCATGGGCGGCTTCAAAGCGTCCCCATTCGAGATCGACCGCCCCGGCTTGTGCGGCATTGCGGAGCGTTGCATGAAGCTGCTCGCGTCGTTCACCGTTGGTGGTGAAATAGTCGGCCCCGTCTCGCCCACTGATTGATAGTGCCACGCAGCGGCTAGCCCCCGCCTCCGTCCGCCGCTCCCAACGACCGAGCAACTTCGTCAGTAGTTGTTCGGCTGGTCCATCAGCCATGAGCGCTACGCTTGAATGGATTGTCGCGCGCGAGCAATTCGCGCGCGGCGGGCTTTATGTATTCGGGTTCAACCGAAACTGCGCCACCATCCCGATAGACGCTCACGATGGTGTCCATCTCCTCTGCGAGGATGGCGTATTTCTCGTTGGGTGCGGCAAGCAAGACTTGCATGCCGAGATCGCGCAGAAACGCCAACGCGTTCTGGGTGTTCTGGACGTCGAGCTTGCTGAACGCCTCGTCGAAAAGTGCCAGCGCCATTCCGCCGCGGAAAGTGCCGTCCTCGGCCCGCTCGATGCGATAGGTGGCGGCGAGGGCGGCGCCGATGGCGACGTAGAAAGGAGCCTGATGCTCGCCGCCCGAACCCTTGCCGAGGCGCTGCGAGAGCGTGGCCCGGTTGTGGCCGTGCGCGTCGCGCATTTCTACGTCGAAACGGAAATAATTCCGGTAGTCGGAAAGGGCGTCCTCCAGTTGTCCTGCCCTTTCCGCATCGCCGAGCAGCAGTTCGCGAATCTTGCGCCGGGCTTCAAAGTGCTCGCCGTCCGTGGTCGCGTTGACGTCGAAGAGTCCGCCTACATGGGCCTGCTCTTCTGCCGTTGCGGATTCCACCCAGCGGACGATGGCGGCGAAGTCCGGGTCGGCATCCTTCTTGAACTGGTAGAACTCGCCGTGGAATGGCCGCTTCTTCAGGTTGCGGTTTAGTTCCGCGAGCCGGTCGTCGATTCCGGCGAGGTTGTCGCGTAGCAGGCCGACGAACTTGGAATGGAAAATTCGCTCGGCTTCGCCGCGGGCGCGCTCGGCGTCCACCCTCAGGTCGGCCAGCTCGGTTTCTTCCAGTGCGCCCAGCGTCGCGAGAGTCCAGGTCTCCAGCTCCATGTGCATGGCCTCGGTGCTCATGCCGGCTGCGCCGGGCAGGAGCGCGGAATGGCGGTGCGCGTATTCGTTCGCAAGGTGCTGTGCCTCGGCGAGGCCCTTGTCGCGTTCGCTGCGATGACGGGTGGCTCGTTTGAGCGCCTGCTGCTCCACTTCCGCGTAGCTTGCGTTCGCGTCTTTCACGAGCTTCTCGAACCTTTCTGCCGCAGCCGCCATGTCGAGGCCGGGTGCGTGCGCTCGCTGCAGGCGTTGTTGCGCTGCAGATTGGAGGTTTTCCTTGGCGGTGCCCCATTGCCTGTTCAGGTCGCCCAGCGCCGTTCCGATGGCGATGGCACGTTTGTTCAGCGCCTCTTCTTCGCTGGCGTAGCCCGTGATCTTTCCCTGCGCTGCTTCGGCTTGGCCCTTGAGCGCATCCACATTCCGTGTATCCAGCTTCGCGAGTTCTTCCCGCTTGTCCTTGGCCGTAGCTATGGCCTGTTCGCGCTGTTCGACCAGCACCTTCAGATCAGGAACCGCCTTGAGCTTTTGGGCATAGCGGTCCAGATCGCGTAACAGCGTTGCATCCGATTCGATCTCGGTCAGCTCGGATGAATAGAACGGGGCCTTTTCCTTGAATTCATCCTGCAGCGCCCTTTTTCGAATTTCGACTGCCTGCTTGCCGATCATGGGAAGCACCGGCTGCATGCGCTCGATCGAGCCGTTGGCGGCGAGCATGCCGTCGTCGGTGACGGCGCGTTCCTGAGCCAATAGCTCGTCCTCGGTGTCGACCCGAGTCACCCGACCCAGCAGACGATTGACGTAGGCGCGGGCGTGAGGATCGTCGGTCGTGACGACCTCGGCCAGTGAGCCCTTGTCGCAGCGCTTTAGCCATTCGCCGGTCTTGCGGCTGTTGACAACGCGGGCGCCGTATAGCGGCTCGCCTTTTGCATTGCGGGCGTCGCGGCGATAGATGCGCACGGCGTCGGCGGCGTCTTCGGGCTTTACGATCAGCGCTTCACGCAACCCACCGAGGTAGCGCTCGACGGCGCCACGCCAGCGTTCGTCGCTGACATCGATGAGGTTGCAAAGCGGCTGGCTTGCGATGCCGCGTTCCTTCAGCAGCCGCTGCAATTCCAATGGATTGTCACCGAGAGGTGCCTTGCCTTTTTCCAACTGAACAAGGTCAAGACGGATCTTCGTGAGTCTCTCCCCAAGTTCCGCGAAGTCTAGTTTCCGCTTGTCCAATGCCTTCGTCAGTCCGATATGCTCGGACTCGATCTGCACGGCGATCTCTGACGCTCGGCGACGCACGAGGTCGGGGTCACCGGGCCATTGATGGACCAGCAATTCCTCGTCCCTCGGCAGCAGGTTTCCCAGCGCCCTCATCCCCGTCTTCAACGTGTTTGGGATCGCTTCCTTGTCGAGCATCTGCCAGAGGCCGGCGATGTTCCGCCGGGCAGCGTCGATCTTCTCCGTCGCCGTGGTCTCCAGGATTTCGAGGCCGCGAATTTCGCTCTCGATGGTCTTGCGCCGGCCCTCAGTCTGGTCGCCTTCGATGAGTGCCAGCAGACGCGCCCGTTCTTCCGTGGCAAGGCGGCCGTGTTCCTTAGCTTGCTGGATCTGTCGTCCGACGTCGGCCTGCTCTTCCGTGCGGGCGTTGCATTCGATTTCCAGACGATCCCGTTCTCCGTCCCAATGGAGGACCGCGGCTTCCTTTTCGATCCATTCGTACTGGAATGCCTTGTTCAGGTGTCGGGCCGCTTCGTGGTAATGCGCGCTGACGACTTTCAGCGCTTCGATGCGAGCGTGAACCTCCTTGGTCTTGGCCTCGATGTCCCGATAGCGGCGCAGGGATTCCTGGAGTTCCTTCACGCGGATGGGGCGCTCCTCGAGAATGTAGCGCCTGACGAACTGCGATACGTCGCGAATCGGAGCGAAGGTGACCGCGTTCTGGAGGTTGCGGGCGAACCGCTTCGGCTCAAAGGAACGTCCCTGATAGCCCAGCGCTTCTCCCATTTCCTTGATGAAGCGTTCCGCTTCGGTGAAATGCCGGAATTCCGCGCCCTGGAGCTTGCAGCGGCGCCTTAGTTCTTCGCGCACGCGTTCCCATGGAAGCGGCATTTCGCCCTTGCCGTCGGACTCGATGAAGTCGCGCCGCATCAGTGACAGCCGGGGGGCGATGAAGCGCCCGTCGACTTCAAATACGGTACCGGCCAACTGTGCATGCATGGCGAGGCCGATGGCGATTTCATCGCCGCTCTCGTCGTCGTGAAAGCAGAGGATTACGTAGCTGACGGCGCTTTCGCGGGGGCGAAGGTCGGGGTCGAGTTCTTCGCCGGTGGCGTTGTCGCGGACGATGCCGAGGCAGTATTCGCGCAAATGACGTCGGTTGCGCTCGCCGGCGCTGGCATTGAGCTTGACGAGCCTTTGGTCGGCGCCGAGCAGCACCGCCTGAATGGCGTCAAGAATCGACGACTTGCCGGATGCGTTGGGACCGACGAACGCAGTGTTGCCTTCGATGTCGATTTCCACCGCATCGAGCAGATACCAGTTGATAAGGATGATTCGGCGCAGTTGTTTCATTCGACGGCATCCTTGTTGCCGTTGTTTTCGGCCGGCGCGTCGGGGCTGCGTAAATAGGCTTCGAGACGCTCCATGTAACGGTCTCCCGCGATCAGCCGCAATGCAGGGAGCAGCGCCAGCGACGGCAGCCGGCTCACGGCGTCATCCTCGCCGAGGCGGACGAGTCCGTGCCGCCGAAAGAGCTTGAGTATGTCGCGGAGCACGGGCAGACGCGGTCGTTCCCGGTGCGTCAACGCTTCGTAGCGGACGAGAAAATCTTCGCTGGCGACATGGACGCATCCCTCGCGCGTCTCGTGCGCCTCGATGCCTTCTTCGAACATGAGGCGGGCGATGAACAGCACGAGCGTCTGTTCGAGGTCGAGCGGGAGGTAGTTCTCCTCGTCGTCCGGCAGCAGGCCGACAAGGCCAAAGTCCTGATCCTCGTGAATTTGCCAACCGATGGCATCGAACAGATTCCGGAAGTATTCCTGATGCCGGACGACGAGCCGATAGTGGCGCGCGTCCCGTTCCTGATCGACGTAGAGGAATTGCCGTCCGAGCAGGGCTTGGGCGGCTTCACGGAAATCGGCTTCGGTGGCGCTGTTGGGCGGCTCCCGGTCTAGAAGCCGGCGAAGATCGTTCAGCATGTCAGGGACGGCGGCGGATGGTGAAGTTGCGGCAACGCAGCCACGCATTATCGATGAATCCGTCATGCAGACGCAATTCGTAGAGATGCTGGAGACGGCTGCCGGTCCCGCCCATGTGTTTCAAGTGCCGAAGGTGGGCGAAGGCGACAAAATCTTCCACCGTTTCGACGGGAAGTTCCGAGGCGGCGACTTCCCGCTTATGGGTCATCTCCAGATAGCTTTCGATGCGGCGCGGATCGACCTGCCGCAGGCGCAGATACTCGCGAACCCGTTGCAGGAGTTCCTTGGCGGCGGGATTGGGCACCCGCGTTCGCAGGCGTTGCGGCTCGGGCGGCCGCCGCGCGCTGGTTGGCGAACGTGGACTGCGCGCTGATAGCGGAATCACGCGGAGCATCGCGTGTGTCGGCGGCAGGCCGGGAACGTCCTCGTCATTGAGCTTGCCGAGTGCTTCCGCGAGGCTCGCCAATCTGGCCGCAGCGCCGGGCCGCGTCTTGTCGAGATACCGTACCGATTCCGCGACGCGTCTTTCTAATGCAGATCGGAACGTGTCAATGCGCGAAAGGTGCTCGTCGACCTCTTCGAATACCAACAGCAGCGTCTGGAGATCGCCGTCGACGCGCAGCAGGGCATCGCCCGGAAGAGCCGTGATGCCCAGATGCTGGTAGGCGGGAGGCAATATCTCCCGCGCGGCTGTCGAAAAGCGCAATTCTTGGGCCATGCGCAGGATTTCCGCGCGATAGCGAAATGGATTCTCTTGCGTATGGAGGGTCTTATAGTCGGCGATCAGATATCGCTCGACGAACTCGGTGAAGAAGCTTCCCAGTAACTTTCTCGGGTCGCGGATTTCGCGCAGGTTACGGCCGAGATCGCGCAAACCATAGGCGATGGTACGCAGATGAAGGCTGAAGTCCCGTGCAAGCCGCGCCGCTTCATTGAGCGCAGCCGCCTGTTTGGCCGGCTTTTCGCAGACCTGCCGAATGTTGTTGTAGATCGACTGAACCATGCCACCGTACAGGCGGGAACGCTGGTTCGCGATATCGATGAGCACCGACAAGAGTCGGCCGATGTCCGGCGGCATGACGACGCGCACCTGGTAGCCTTCGACCTCCTCTTCCAGCCATCCACAGCGCACTAGCCTGCGATAAGCCCGCCATGCGTTTCCGGCGGTATTGGCCGGAAGGTCGGGCGTGACCTCGTCGTCGTCCTCAGGCACCCATTCGCGCATGGCGTGAGCCGCGATGGCATCTTCGATCTCGCTGCGGACGGACTCCTTGCTGGGTAGGGTGGCCGAGGCGGGACCTCCGTAAAACAGTTCGTGGAGGCGCGTCAAAACAACTGCATAAGTCTGGCGATTGGGTCCCGCGATCGGCCCAAAAAGAGAATCGGGGAGATGGGAAAAGATGACCGCCACGTTGACCAGGTGCTACGAATGCACTCTCTGCGCAACTTCCTGCACCAATGCCGCTGCTAACGTCAGGGCTTCCCTTGCATCGTCGTCCGATGGCTCGATGCAAGCGTCTGGATATCGGAATAGCGTTCCATAGGGCGTAAGGATGATTGCCGCTTCTCTCCAATGGACAGCGTCCTGAACGTTTGCCTCCAGGATGCCGACAAGGATCGTTAAGTCGTGTGTCTTTGGGAACGGCATTGCAACTGCCGTCAGGAACCCCTTGAGCGCCTTCTCGGCCGCCTGCTGGCAATGGTAGGCGGCGGTGTCGCGGTAGGGCGGATCGCCGGCGAGCAGGCGCCGCGCCGAGTCGAGGTCGCGCTGCGCCTTGGCCAGCCAGGCGTCGACCTCGGCGCGTGTGGCTTCATCCATGCAGCACGCGTCCTTCGGTCAATGCCTTGTGCGTCAGCGACGTGGCGACCTTGTCGAGGCGGTCGGTCTCGGCGCGGGTCTGAACGATGATGTCGCAGGGAACGCCGATACCGAAGACGGAGCGGTAGGCCTGCTGTGCGCGCTTGTGCGGCGGCAGGTCGGACTCGGCGACGATCACCAGCAGATCGAGGTCGCTGTCGGGTCCCGGCGTGCCCCAGGCATGGGAGCCGAACAGGATGATGCGCTCCGGGTGCAGGGACTGCACCAGGCGCTTGCGCGCTTCCTCGATGGCTTCGGCGGTGGTCATGGTTGGCAAGGATAGCCGCTCCCCATGCCAGCGGCAACCGCGCTACACGCCCTGCTTGAGACTGGCTTCGATGAAGGCGTCGAGGTCGCCGTCGAGCACCTTCTGGGTGTTCGAGATTTCGACGTTGGTGCGCAAATCCTTGATGCGCGAGTTGTCGAGCACGTAGCTCCTGATCTGGTGGCCCCAGCCGACGTCGGTCTTGCCGGCCTCGAGCTTGTCGGCCTCGGCCTGGCGCTTGCGCAGTTCGAGTTCGTAGAGGCGCGACTTCAGCATCGCCATCGCCTCGGCGCGGTTGCGGTGCTGCGAGCGGTCGTTCTGGCACTGCACGACGATGCCGGTCGGATTGTGGGTGATGCGGATCGCGGAGTCGGTCTTGTTGATGTGCTGGCCGCCGGCGCCGCTGGCGCGGAAGGTGTCGACGCGCAGGTCGGCCGGGTTGATCTCGACTTCGATCGAGTCGTCGATCTCGGGATAGACGTAGAGGCTGGCGAACGAGGTGTGGCGGCCGCCGGATGAATCGAACGGGCTCTTGCGCACCAGCCGGTGCACGCCGGTTTCCGTGCGCAGGTAGCCGTAGGCGTAGTCGCCCTCGACCTTCAGCGAGGCGCTGCGGATGCCGGCGACGTCGCCTTCGGTCTGCTCGAGGATCTCGGTCTTGAAGCCCTTGCGCTCGCAGTACTTGAGATACTGGCGCAGCAGCATGCTGGCCCAGTCGCAGGCCTCGGTGCCGCCGGCGCCGGCCTGGATGTCGATGAAGCAGTTGTTCGGGTCGGCCGGGTTCGAGAACATGCGGCGGAACTCGAGGTCGCCCACCTGCGCCTCGACGCCGTCGAGGTCGCCCTCGACCGCGGCCAGCGTGTCCTCGTCGTTCTCTTCCTTCGCCATGTCGAAGAACTCGCCGGCGTCGGCGAGCCGGCGGCTCACGTCGTCGAGCGTGAGCACGACGGCCTCGAGGGATTTCTTCTCCTTGCCCAGCCCCTGGGCCCGCTCGGCATCGTTCCAGATGCCGGGGTCCTCCATCAGTCTTGCGACTTCTTCCAGACGCGATGCCTTGGCATCGTAGTCAAAGATACCTCCGCAGTTCCTGCCCGCGCGACTTGAGGTCGGCGATGCGGTTGGCGACGGCGTTGAGGCGTTCTGCTTCCATGATGGGCTCGCGATTTGGGAAGGCGGGAATTATACCTGCCCGCTGCGTCCCGCCTGCGGGGCGGTCCCGGCGCCGCAATCGCCGCTGATCGCGGAACGTTTGGCCGCCGCTCGTGGTCTCACGTCAGCAACCTTGCCTTCAATACTCCCGTCACCGACGTGGACATGTAATGCCGCACACCGTTTCGGAAACGCGCCAGCAGGAAGAGGCCGCCGCGGGCACGCGTCGCGCCGGGGACGGCGCGGCTTGGGGCGAGCAGAAGTTCCGCGCCCTGCTCGAGGCGGCACCCGACGCCATGGTGATCGTCAATGGCGAGGGCCGCATCGTGCTGGTGAATTCGCAGACCGAGAAGCTGTTCGGCTATGCGCGCGAAGACCTGCTCGGCGAGCCGATCGAGAAGCTGTTGCCGCCGCGCTACCGCAAGATGCACGTCGGCAACCGCGACCAGTTCTTCGTCGACCCGAAAGTGCGGCCGATGGGCGCCGGGCTGGAGCTCTACGCGCAGCGGCAGGACGGCAGCGAGTTCCCGGTCGAGATCAGCCTGAGCCCGCTCGAGACACAGGAGGGCATGCTGGTGTCGAGCGCCATTCGCGACATCACCGAGCGCAAGCGCTTCGAGCAGGCGCTGCAGGAGAAGAACGACGCCCTCGAGGCGGCGAGCCAGGCCAAGGACCGCTTCCTCGCCAGCATGAGCCACGAGCTGCGCACGCCGCTGAACGCCATCATCGGCTTCTCGGGCATGCTGCTGATGAAGCTGCCGGGGCCGTTGAACGAGGTGCAGGAGCACCAGATGAAGACCGTGCAGGCCAACGCGCGCCACCTGCTGGCCCTGATCAACGACCTGCTCGACGTCGCCAAGATCAACGCCGGCAAGGTCGAGTTGCACCCGGAACTGATCGACGCGCTGGCGCTGGTCAACGACATCGTCAGCTCGCTGCAGCCGATGGCGCAGGCCAAGGGGCTCGACCTCGCCGTCGGCACCGTATCGGGCGAGACGCGGCTGACCGCGGACCGCCGCGCCCTGAGCCAGATACTCATCAACCTGACGAACAACGCCATCAAGTTCACCAAGGAAGGCAGCGTGCGCGTGCACGTCGAGCGCATCATGGACGAGGGGCGCCCGGCGATCCGCTTCAGCGTCGAGGACACCGGGCCGGGCATTCGCGAGGAAGACCAGGACAGGCTGTTCCAGGCCTTCGCCCAGGGCCAGGATTCGCGCCGGCAGGGCCTCGAGGGGACGGGGCTGGGGCTGCATCTGTCGCGCGAACTGGCGATCCTGCTCGGCGGCCAGCTGAGCTTCCGCAGCCAGCCGGGGCACGGCAGCGTCTTCATGGTCGTATTGCCCGGAGGCTGATGTGGCCGCGCGCATCCTCGTCGTCGAAGACCACCCGGCAAGCCTGGAGATGATGGACTATCTGCTGCGGGCCATGGGCTACGAGACGCTGCTGGCGAAGGACGGGATGGTGGCGCTCGAGATCGTGGCCACCACACGGCCGGACCTCGTCGTCTGCGACCTCCAGTTGCCGCACATGTCCGGCTACGAGGTCGCCGAGCGCTTCAAGGCGGACCCGGCGATGCGGGACGTGCCGGTGATCGCGGTGACCGCATTCTCGATGCCCGGCGACAAGGAGCGGATCCTGGCCTCGAATTTCGAGGGCTACTACGCCAAGCCGATCGACCCGGAACGCTTCGTTTCGCAAATGGAACAGTACCTGCCGCCGGACCGTCGGGTACAGCGCTGAGGCGGCCATGGCACTGATTGCCGTTGTCGACGACGTGGCCCCCAACCGGGAGTTGCTGACAACCGTGCTGCAGGCGATCGGCCATTCGACCATCGAGGCGGCTGACGGCGCCGAGGCGCTGCGCCTGATACGCGAGCACCTTCCCGACCTCGTCATCTGCGACATCCTGATGCCGGTGATGGACGGCTACGAACTCGCGCGCGAGATACGCGCCGATCCGGCGCTCGCCGCCACGCCGATCATATTTTCCACCGCGCACTACACCGGACGCGAATCGGCGCGACTCGCCGATGCCTGCGGCGTCACCGACTTCCTGCCCAAGCCGACCGAGCCGCAGCAGATCATGGAGGTGGTCGGGCGCGTGCTGTCGCGGCCGGCCGCCGCGAAGCCCGAGGCCCCGGCGATCGAGGCCTTCGATCGCCAGCACCTGCAACTGATGACGGACCAGCTGTCGCAGAAGGTCGCCGACCTGCAGGTCGCCAAGCAGCAGCTCGAGACGCTGGTCGACATCAACCTGCAGCTGGCGTCGCAGCGCGACGCGGTCGGCCTGCTGGATTCGGTGTGCCGGCATGCACGCTCGCTGATCGGCGCGCGCTTCGCCACGCTCGTCGTGCGTGCCGTCGAGGGTGAGAACATCGGCCACGTCAGCCACGCCGCCGGCGCGCCGGGCCTGCTCGCCGGGCTCGGCCCCTGCCGGGTCGACGACGGGCTGCTTGGGGCGCTGGTCGAGGAGCGGCGGCCGCTGCGCCTCAAGGCGTCGATGGCGAAGACCGTCGACCTCGGTCTGCCGGCCGGCTATCCGCTCGCCGGCGCGGTGCTCGCGGCGCCGATCAGTTCGCTCTCGGCGAGCTTCGGCTGGATCTGCCTCGTCGGCAAGGTCGGGGGCGACGAGTTCAGCGCCACCGACGAGCAGCTGCTCACGATCCTCGCCGCCCAGACCGGCCGCATCTACGAGAACGGCAGCCTCTACGACCGCATCGAGCGGCATGCCAAGGCGCTCGAGGCGCAGTATGCGGTGGCGCACATCCTGGCGGTTTCCGACAGCCTGGAAGAGGCGGGCGCCGGGCTGCTCGAGTCGATCTGCCGCACCCTGCACTTCGCGGCCGGCGCTCTCTGGCAGGCCGACGTGGCCAAGAAGACCTACAGTTGTGTGCAAGCGTGGTGCCACGAGAGCGACAGCTGCGAGGACTTTCTCGTCGCCACGCGCAAGCTGAACCTCAAGGATCCGGCAGCGCTGCCCGCCCGCACCTGGCTTTCCAACGAGCCGACGTGGATTCCCGACGTGGCGCGCGACGGCGGTTTCCTGCGCCGGCGCCAGGCGGTCGCGGCCGGCCTGCACGCGATCGCCTGCCTGCCGATACGCGCGCGCGGGCAGGTCACCGGCGTGCTGGAGTTGCTCACCCACCAGAGCGGCGAGCCGCCGCCGGGCCTGATGAGCACGCTCGAGGCGATCGCCGACCAGATCGGCCAGTTCTTCGACAGCGAGGCGCAGCGCCAGCGCATCGTGCGCCTGTCGCGCGTCAAGGCGGTGCTGGGCGGCATCCATGCCGCGAGCGCGCACGTCCACACCAAGACCGACCTGTTCCGCGAGGCCTGTCGCATCGCGGTCGAAGAGGGCGAGTTCGGCATCTGCTGGATCGGCGAGCGCGATGCCGGCGGGACGATGGTGCGCTCGCTGGCTTGGGCCGGCGTCAGCGACGCGCTCGGCTCGCTGCCGGCCGCTTCCTGCGTCGATCCTGAGGCGCTCAGGGCCAGTGTCGTCTGCTCGGCGCTCGATACCGCCGCTCCGGCGATCAAGACCGACCTCGGCGAAGGCGCCGAGCTTTGTCCGCGCCAGACCGAGGCGCTGCGCCGCGGCTACCGGGCCGTGATCGCCCTGCCGCTGATCGTCGAGCAGGCGGTGGTCGGCGTCATGGTCATCTACGCCGCCGACGTCGAATCGTTCGAGGGCGAGGAGCTCGACCTGCTGACGCAGCTGGCCAACGACGTCGCCTTCACGCTCGAATACATCGGCAAGCAGGACCGGCTGGCCTTCCTCGCGCATCACGACACGCTCACCGGCCTGCCGAACCGTACGCTGCTGACCGAGGTGATGACGCAGGAGCTGTCGAAGCCGCGGCTGGTGCGCGAGAAGATCGCCGTCGTCGCCTTCGACATCAACCGCTTCCGCCACATCAACTACACCTTCGGGCGCCTGTTCGGCGACCTGCTGCTGCGCGAACTGGCCCAGCGCCTGTCCACCGCCTGGCCGAACCCGGCGCATCTGGCGAAGCTGGCGACCGACAACTTTGTCGGCATGATCTGCGACGTGCGCGACTTCAAGGTGGTCGCCCTGATGCTGGAAAAGGTGATGGCGGAAGTCTTCGACCGGGCTTTTTCGATCGGCGGCAAGGAGGTGCAGATTTCGGCCGCCGCCGGCATCGCGATCCATCCCGACGACGGCGAGGATGCCGAGACGCTGATGCGCAATGCCGAGTCGGCGCTGCGCATGGCGAAGGCCGGCGGGCGGCGCCTGACGTTCTACCGTCCGGAGATGAACGCCATGATCGCCGACAGCCTGATGCTGGAAAACCGCCTACACCGCGCCCTGCGCAATCACGAGTTCGTGCTCCATTACCAGCCCAAGGTCGACGTCGTCACCGGCCGCACCATGAGCTTCGAGGCGCTGATCCGCTGGAACGACCCGGATGTCGGCCTGATCGCACCCGGCGAGTTCGTGCCCATGCTCGAGGAGACCGGCATGATCCACCAGGTGGGCAACTGGGTGGTCGCCCAGGCGCTCGCCGACTCGCGGCGCTGGACCGAGGAGGGCGTCGTCGACTCGCCGCGCATCGCCGTCAATGTCTCCGTGGCGCAGCTTCAGCAATCCGACTTCATCGACTCCCTGAGCGCCGCGGCGTCTTCGACCAACGGCGCCTCGCCGCTCGACATCGAGATCACCGAGAGCGTGATGATGAGCGACATCGACGGCAACATCGGCCGGCTGCGCGAACTGCGCGACCGCGGGCTCGACATCGCCATCGACGATTTCGGCACCGGCTACTCGTCGCTCTCCTACCTGATCAAGTTGCCGGTCAACGCGCTGAAGATCGACCAGTCGTTCGTCGCCACCATGGCGAGCAGCCCCGAGAGCATGACCGTGGTCACGACCATCATTTCGCTCGCGCACGCGCTCGGCATGAAGGTGGTCGCCGAGGGTGTCGAGACGGAGGAGCAGGCGAAAATCCTGCGGCTCTTCAAGTGCGACGAGCTGCAGGGCTTCCTCGTCAGCGCGGCGATGCCTGCCGGCGAGGTCGCCGCCTTCCTGCGGCACTGAAGTGCCGCCGCTTCAGCGCACCGAACGGTAGCCGCCCGGCCGGCTGCGCTTCGACAGCACGATCTGCCAGAGCTGGCCGCGGCGCGAGCGGAAGTAGCCGGCGCAGCTCATCAGGTAGTACTTCCACATGCGATGGAAGCGTTCGCCGTACTTGTCGGCAAGCCGCGGCCAAGCGCGCTCGAAGTTGCTCCACCACGCCATCAGCGTGAGGTCGTAGTCGGTGCCGAAGTTGTGCCAGTCCTCCACCAGCAGCCGGCCGTTGGCGGCTGCGGCGATCTGCGCCGCGGCAGGCAGCACGCCGTTGGGGAAGATGTAGCGGTCGAGCCACGGATCGGGGGCGTTCGATATGCGGTCGTTGCCGATGGTGTGCAGCAGGAACAGGCCGTCGTCGCCGAGCACGCGTGCCACGACGTCCAAGTAGGCCGCGTAGTTCTTCGGCCCCACGTGCTCGAACATGCCGACCGACACCACCTTGTCCCAGCGGCCGTCCAGCTTGCGGTAGTCCATCAGCTCGATGTTCACCGGCAGGCCGGCGGTGCGCTCGCGCGCCAGCTTCTGCTGCTCGGCCGAGACGGTGATGCCGAACACTTCGACGCCGTAGTGGCGCGCGGCATGCGCGGCGAGCCCGCCCCAGCCGCAGCCGATGTCGAGCAGGCGCTCGCCGGGCCGCAGTTCGAGCTTGCGGCAGATGAGGTCGAGCTTGGCGAGCTGGGCCGCGTCGAGGGTTTCGGCGTCGCGCCAGTAGGCGCAGGAGTAGGTCATGGTCGGATCGAGCATGGCCTCGAAGACGTCGTTGCCGATGTCGTAGTGGCGCTTGCCGACCTCGAAGGCGCGCGCATCGCTCTGGCGGTTGAGCACGCCGTGGCGCAGGCTCGCGCCGACCAGCCGCAGGCGCATCGCGAGACCGAGGCGCTCCTGCGAATGCCTCCGCAGCAGGCGGTGGAACAGCTCGTCGATGCGCTCGCATTCCCACCAGCCGTCCATGTAGGCCTCGCCGAGGCCGAGCGAGCCCTGCGCGAGGATGCGCCGGAACAGGCGCGGGTCGCGCACGCGGACATCCCACGGCGCGTCGCCGTCGAAGGCGAAGCCGGCCTCGGCGGCGAGGGTACGCAAGGCTTCCGGAATGGATGTAGCCGATGCCGGCGGCGGGCCGGCGGTTTGGCTGGCGGACGGGGTCTGGCTCATGGGGCTTGCGGGCGGACGTTCGGCCTGTCCATGCTAGGCGCCGTGCTGTGGGCGGGCTATTCCGGGCTGTCAGTATTGTGACTACCGTCTGCGCGCGCCAAGGACGGCGGGTGTCCGACTCCTCCGTGTCCCCCGGACCGGGCTTGACGCCCGGTCCTCCTCCTTTACCTGCGGAGTCGGACACCCGCCATCCTTGGCCGGATGCGCCCGTGGGTTTTCACCTCCAAAGAGGCAGGGCGTCACTGCTCGGGACGGTGGGGGGCTCTGCTGTGCGTAGGTAAAGGAGGAGGAGCGTGCGAAGCACGGTCCGGGGGACACGAAGCACAGCAGAGCCCCCCAGCGTCCCGAGCCCGCGGCCCTCAATACGGGACCGGGTTGCCTTCCCTCAATGAATCTCGCGAGTCTCGAGGAAGCGAATATTCGGATGCCGCTCCTGCGTCATCGTGAGGTTGACGCGGTTCGGCGCGAGATAGACGTAGTCGCCGGCACCGTCGAGCGCGAGGTTCACGCCGGCCTTGTCGGCCAGGGCCTTGATGTCGTTGTCCTCTCCGCGCAGCCAGCGCGCGGTCGCCACGGGGTAGGCCTCGAAGACGACGTCGACGCCGTACTCGTATTCGAGCCGGTGGGCGACGACGTCGAACTGCAGGGTGCCGACGGCGCCGAGGATCAGGTCGTTCGACGCCAGTGGCTTGAAGAGCTGGGTCGCGCCTTCCTCGGCGAGCTGCTGCAGGCCCTTTTGCAGCGCCTTCATCTTCATCGGGTTGCGGATCTGCGCGCGGCGGAAATGCTCGGGCGCGAAGCAGGGGATGCCGGTGAACTTGAGGTCTTCGCCTTCGCTGAAGGTGTCGCCGAGCACGACCGTGCCATGGTTGGGGATGCCGATGATGTCGCCGGGCCACGCTTCGTCGGTGGTGTTGCGGTCCTGCGCCATGAAGGTGATGGCGTTGTTGACGGCCAGCGTCTTGCCGGTCGACAGCTGCTTGAGCTTGATGCCGCGCTCGAACTTGCCTGAGCAGACGCGCACGAAGGCGATGCGGTCGCGGTGCTTCGGGTCCATGTTGGCCTGGATCTTGAAGACGAAGCCGGAGAACTTCGGCTCGTTCGGCTCGACCTGGCGCGTGGCGGCGGTGCGGTGCAGCGGGGCGGGCGAGAGGTCGACGACGGCGTCGAGCAGCGATTGCACGCCGAAGTTGTTGATCGCCGAGCCGAAGAACACCGGCGTCTGCCGGCCCGACAGGTAGGCCTCGCGGTCGAAGGTGTGCGAGGCGCCGCGCACCAGTTCGATGTCGGCGCGCAGTTCGTCGGCCTGGCTGCCGATGAGTTCGTCGAGGCGCGGGTTGTCGAGGCCCACGATGGTTTCGGACGTACCCTTCTCGGCCTGCGGGTCGAAGAAGGCGATCTTGTCGTCGTACAAGTGATAGACGCCGCGGAAGCCCTTGCCCATGCCGATCGGCCAGGTGATCGGCGCGCACTGGATCTTCAGCACGTCCTCGATCTCGTCGAGCAGTTCGATCGGCGCGCGGCCTTCGCGGTCGAGCTTGTTGATGAAGGTGATGATCGGCGTGTCGCGCAGGCGGCAGACGTTGAGCAGCTTGATGGTCTGCGCCTCGACGCCGTTGACCGAGTCGATCACCATCACGGCCGAGTCGACGGCCGTCAGCGTGCGGTAGGTGTCTTCGGAGAAGTCTTCGTGGCCCGGCGTGTCGAGCAGGTTGACGATGCTGTCGCGATAGGGGAACTGCATCACCGACGAGGTGACCGAGATGCCGCGCTGCTTTTCCAGCTCCATCCAGTCCGAGGTGGCGTGGCGGCTGGCCTTGCGCGCGCGCACTTCGCCGGCGACCTGGATGGCGCCGCCGAACCAGAGCAGCTTCTCGGTCAGCGTGGTCTTGCCGGCGTCCGGGTGCGAAATGATCGCGAAGGTGCGGCGGCGGGAGATTTCGGTTTCGATCTGGGACACGGCGGGAACGGGTGCGGCGGAAGGGGCGCGATTATACGCGGCGAGCGGTGGCACGATACTGAAAGCCCGCCCGTATTGAGGTGGGTGGGCTCGGGACGCCGGGGTGCTCTGCTGCGCTTCGTGTCACCCGGATCGGGCTGGCGCCCGCTCCTCCTTCTTTACCTACGCGCAGCAGAGCACCCCACCGTCCCGAGCGGTGACGCACTGCCTCTTTGGAGGTGAAAACCCACGGTCGTGTCCGGCCAAGGATGGCGGGTGTCCGACTCCGCAGGTAAAGGAGGAGGTCGGGGCGAAGCCCCGACCGGGGGACACGGAGGAGTCGGACACCCGCCGTCCTTGGCGGGCGCAGACGCCAGAACCTTACGGCTTGCCCTTGCCCCCGCCCATGCCGCCGCTATTGCCGTGTGCAGCGCCTTGCGCGCTGACAACACCCGCCGAAGCGCCGCCGCCCATGTGTCCGCGGCTCATCGCCGAGTTGCCGCCACCGCCTCCGCCTGCCGCGGAGGTGACGCCGCCGCTCATGGTGCCGCCGCCAGCCGTCGTCACGCTCGACTTGCCCTTGTTCGCCGAGTTGCCGTGGGTGGTGGTGCCGCCGGCGGTCGTGACGGTGCTCGATCCGGTCGTCGTTCCGCTCGCCGTAGTCGTTGTCGTGGTGGTGGTCGCCGGCATGGTGGCCCGGCCGCTCATCACGGCGCCGAGCTTGACGCCCATGGAGTTGGCGATCTGGCCCCAGCCCATGCCGTCGGCGCGCATCTGCAGGATGCCCTGCGTCTGCGTGGTCGTCGTCGTGCCGGTGCCGGTCGTCGTGCCGCCGCCGACGAGCGCGCCCTGCAGTTGCTGCGGCGTCGGGTTGGTGATGCCCTGGCTGGCCAGCTTCTGCTGCGCCAGCGAGAGCGCGATGCGGATGTTGCCGTAGCCCATCGGCTTGGTCGGCGGCGTGAAGGTCGTCGAGCCGCTGGTTGCCGTTGAACCGCCGGTGCCGGACGTGGTGCCGGTGGTCCCGCTGCCGGTGGTGGTGGTCGTGGTGCCTGACTTCAGCGTGACCGCCGAGCCGGTGCGCAGGCCGTTGACCAGCGAGGCGGCGTTTTCCTTCGAGCCGGCGAGCTCGGTGAACGAAGCGGTGAGCTTGTCGGCCGTGACGCCGGTGGCTGTCGTCGTCGTGGTAGTGGTCGTGGATCCGGCCGTGGTCGTGGTTCCGGCGGGCGCCGTGGTGCCGGCGGTCTGCGCGGACGCCGCGCCGAAGGCGGCGGCGAGGGCCAGGGCAGTCAGTGTCTTCAGGTGTCGTTGCTCCATCTCAACTCCTTTCTAGCTTCCGCTGCTGCCGAGCAGCTTCTCGGTCTGGACGATGATCTCGACGGCCGTGGAGGAGTCCACGATGATGCCGCCGTTCTTGCGGGCGACGGCGCGCATGCGCGTCGTGTTGGGGGTCAGCGATTCGAGTTCGATCTCGATGTTGCGGTCGGCCGCCGTGGCCTTGATGATTTCGCCGTTTTCGATCTTGCCGATCGACTCGACCTTGACGGCCATGCGCTTGAGCGCCGCGAGCGAGGCCTTCTTCACTTTCGCCTCGGGCTCGGTGAATGTCTTGTAGACGATGCCGCCGAGCTGGTGGCCGACGCCCGTGCCGGCGCCGATGCCCAGCATGGTCACCGAGACCGGCTCGCAGGCCGAGACGAGGATTGCGCAGCCGAGGGCGAGCGCGAGCTTCTGCTTGTTCATGCTCCTCCGAATTCCGTGTGATGAAGCGCATCTTGCGCGCAACGCCGTCGTCGAACAACGCCGTTGCGGGCAGGGGCTTAAGCCGGTTCGATGTGTTCGAGGACCAGTTGGACGCCCGCGACGCCGTTGAACTCATTGACGTCGAGGCGGAAAGCGGCGCGGATGCGAGGCGGCGCGCTTTGGGGAAAATTGAACTGTATCGCATCGATGCGGACGCGGCCCTTTTTCAGCGTCAGTTTGAGGTGCTTTTCCTTCAGCAGCTTCTGGCGATCGACCTCGAACACGTCGGCGAACAGCGGCGCCGGAAAGCCCTGGCCCCAGATCGCCTGCTGCAGCAGGCGCGCCGATTCGAGCGAGTAGTAGCCGCTTTCGAGCGCGCCGTCGGTGTGCAGCGTCGCCGTCAGATCGTCCGGCGAGAGCAGGGCGCGCGCGACTTCCTCGAAGGCCTCCTCGAACAGCGGCAGGTCGTCTTCGAGCAGCGTCACGCCGGCCGCGGCGGCGTGGCCGCCGAAGCGGCGCAGCAGCGCGGGATGGCGCTTGGCGACGAGGTCGAGCGCATCGCGCAGGTGCAGGCCGGAGATCGAGCGGCCGGAGCCGCGCAGCTCCCAGCCGTCCGCGCATTCCTTGGCGCGCGCGAAGGCGAACACCGGGCGGTGGAGCTTCTCCTTGACGCGGCCGGCGAGGATGCCGACGACGCCCTGGTGCCAGTCGGGGTCGAACAGCGTCAGGCTGGCGCGCTCGGTGGCGTCGGTCTCCTCCAGCAGCAGCTCGGCGTCCTCGCGCATGCCGGCTTCGATCTCGCGCCGCTCGCGGTTGATGGCGTCGAGCTGCTGGGCGATGTTCAGCGCCTTGGTTTCGTTGTCGGTAGCCAGGCATTCGATGCCGACCGACATGTCGCCGAGGCGGCCGGCGGCGTTGATGCGCGGGCCGAGCATGAAGCCGAGGTCAAAGGTACCGGCGCGCGCGGGCTCGCGTCCGGCCAGGCGCAGCAGCGCACGCACGCCGGGCTGCATGCGCCCTTCGCGGATGCGCGCCAGGCCTTGGGCGACGAGGATGCGGTTGTTGCGGTCGAGCGCGACCACGTCGGCGACGGTGCCGAGCGCGACGAGATCGAGCAGGGCGCCGAGGTTCGGCTCGGGCCGGTCGGCGAAGGCGCCGCGGCGGCGCATCTCGGCGCGCAGCGCGAGCATGACGTAGAACATGACGCCGACGCCGGCCATCGACTTGCTGGGGAAGGTGCAGCCCGGCTGGTTCGGGTTCACGATCACGTCGGCGTCCGGCAACTGCGGGCCGGGGAGGTGGTGGTCGGTGATCAGCGTCGCGATGCCGAGCCGCTTCGCCGCGGCCACGCCGTCGACGCTGGCGATGCCGTTGTCGACGGTGACGATCATGTCGGGCTTCTTCGCCGCGGCGATGGCCACCACTTCGGGCGAGAGGCCGTAGCCGGTCTCGAAGCGGTTCGGCACCAGGTAGTCGACCTCGGCGCCGAAGGCGCGCAGCGCGCGCAGGCCGACGGCGCAGGCGGTGGCGCCGTCGCAGTCGTAGTCGGCGACGATCAGCAGGCGCTTGTTCGCGGCGATGGCGTCGGCGAGCAGCCGCGCGGCGTCCTCGGCACCCTTGAGGCGGTCCGGGGGAATCAGGCCGGCGAGCGCGGTGTCGACTTCCTCGCGCGAGCGCACGCCGCGCGCCGCATACAGTCGCGCCAGCAGCGGATGCAGGCCCGACTGCTCGAGCATCAGGCTCGCGCGCGTCGGCACTTCGCGATCGACGAGGCGCGTCATGCTGCGGCCTCGGCGAGTCCGCGCGGGCGGCGCCAGAATTTCCAGAAGTCGTGGCGGGTGATTTCGAGATCGAAGCCGCGGTCGCCGCCGAAGCCGGCGAGGCGCAGGCCGGTCAGCCGTCCCGCGCGCAGGGCGGCGGCGAGCGGTGCGAACCACTCGGCCTCGAGCTGCGTCAGGGCTTCGCTCCAGGCGATGGCGTCGAGGCGGCGAGCCGGATCCGCCAGCGTCTCGATGACGACGAGGTCGGCATCGGCGGCGGCAGCGAGCGACGGCGGCACGGGCGCGCAGGTCGCCTCGAGGCGCCGGGCGAGGCCGGCGATCACCGGGTCGTCCGTCGCCAGCATCGCCCACGGCGACGGGGCGATGGTCGCCGGCAGCACGCCGCCGCCCCAGGGCCAGAGGCTGTTGATCGCCGGCCGGCCGGCGGCTTCGCGGCGCTGGTTCACGGGATGCGCGTGCAGGAGCGGCTCGGCTTCGGCCAGCGCGGTGCGCCACAGGGCGGCGTCGGGGCCCCCCGCGCGGCGCAGGTCGATGTCGCGGCCGATCGCCTGCGGCAGCGGCGCGGTCTCGATCATTTCGCCGTGCCGAACGCGCAGGTACCAGCGGCCGGCGACATTGCCCGAGAGTTCGCCGAACTGGGCGAACAGCGGCGCCACGGCTGCGCGCAACTCGGCGTCTTCGCCTGGCTCGAGTTCGAGTTGCGCGGGATCGTCGAGGGCCATGCCGCGCCGATGGACCTTGAGGTGCACCGGGTCGAGGCAAAGCCAGGCGGCGTTCGCGGGTTCGCCGCCTTCGGCAAGCAGCCGCAGCGCGGCGGCGGGCAGGGCCGGCCAGCCGCACCTGCCCGCCAGCCAGTGGTAGTGGTCGGCGGACGCGAGCGCGGCGATGCGGCCGCGACCGAGCAGCGTCGCCAGGCCAGGCAACGGCAGGTCGCGGACGGTGTCGAGCAGGGCCTGTTGCGGCAGCAGCAGGCCGGGGATGCAAAGCGTCAGTCGCATCCCCGGAGTTTAACGGCAGCGGTCGGGCTGCCGGAGAACGCTTAACGGGCCGGCTGCTGAGCCTGCTGCTCCATCGGCGCCGTGGCGGCCGCCTCGGGGATGGTCACGCCGTTGTTGGGATGGATCTCCCACAGGCCGCGGTAGGCGGCGGCGTTGGCGTTGTAGTCCGGCAGGTCGCTGGCGCGGCTCGAGGCCGGGCCGACGAAGCCTTGCGGCATGTGGCGGCTCGGTTCCTCGATCGCGACCGGCGCTGCCGGTGCGGCCGGGATCGTGCCGGGCTCGCCGGCGCGGTCGTCGTTCAGCAGCGGCGAGCCGCCGGTGGTCGCGCCGGCGGACGGACCGCCGGTCTGGGCGGCGAGGGGGGCAAGCACCAGCATGGCGGCGAAGAACAGCAGGGTGCGGCTGGGAAGGGCGGTCGGTTTCATTGCGGTCTCCTCCTGTGACGTTATGGGACCGGCGGGGCAAGGGGAATGCCCACCCCTTCATCCCTGCTAGCATCCGGGAAGAAATTCGGGAGGCATCAACATGAAGAAAGTCGGCCTGGCAGTTCTGGTCCTCGCCCTCGCCGTCGCGGGCGCCCTCTACTGGCTGCGCGGCAACCTCGACGGCCTGGTGCGCCAGGCGATCGTCGACTACGGCAGCGCCATGACCGGCGCGCGGGTCGAGGTCGCCGCGGTGGAGATCAGCGCCGCCGACGGCCGCGGCGTGATTCGCGGGCTGACGATCGGCAATCCGGCGGGATTCAAGACCGCGCATGCGCTCAAGGTCGGCGAGGTCGAACTCGTCGTCGACATCGCCAGCGTGACCTCCGGCGTCGTCGTGATCCGCAAGATCGCGGTGATGGCGCCGGACATCATCTACGAGAAGGGCGACCGCCTGACGAATTTCGACGCCATCCAGAAGAACATCGCCGACTACGTCGGCCCGTCGAAGCCGCAGCAAGGCGGCACCAAGCTGATCGTCGGGGAATTCGCCGTGCGCAACGCCAAGGCGCAGGCGAGCGCGGCCTTCCTGGAAGGCAAGACGGTGGCGGTGAGCCTGCCCGACATCGTGATGCGTGACATCGGCAAGTCGCGCGGCGGCGTCACCCCGGGCGAGCTCGGCCAGGAGATCGCGGCGGCGCTCAAGCAGCGGCTGGCCTCGACGCTGAGCTTCGACAAGCTGCTGAAATCGGCGGCCGGAGGAGTCGAAAGCGCAACTTCGGCGGTCAAGGGCCTGTTCGGCAGATAGTCCCGGGCGGCGGATAGCGATTAACATTCGCCGCCATGTTTCCGTTCCGCTACGAACTCTGGATCGGGCTGCGCTACACGCGCGCGAAGAAGCGCGTCGGCGGCCGCAATCCGTTCATCTCCTTCATCTCCCTGATCTCGATGCTGGGCATTGCGCTCGGCGTCGCGGCGTTGATCGTCGTGCTGTCGGTGATGAACGGCTTCCAGAAGGAGCTGCGCACGCGCATCCTCGGCGTCGCCTCGCACGTGCAGATATCCGGCATCGGTGGCGAACTCGCCGACTGGGCGGCGGTCGTGCAGGGCGCCGCGCGCCACCCGCGCGTGCAGGCCGCCTCGCCCTACGTGCAGGCGCAGAGCATGCTGTCCTTCGACCAGCAGGTGCGCGGCGTGATGGTGCGCGGCATCGTGCCGGCCGGCGAGGAGAAGGTGGCGGATTTCGCGCGCCACATGAAGAGCGGCAGCCTCGACCTGCTGCAGCCGGGCGAGTTCGGCATCGTGCTCGGTTCCGAAGTCGCGCACGCCCTGCGCGCCTACACCGGCGACAAGGTCACGCTGATCGCGCCGCAAGGGCTGGTGACGCCCGCTGCCGTGCTGCCGCGGCTCAAGCAGTTCCGCGTCGTCGGCATCTTCGAGGTCGGCATGTTCGAGTTCGACTCGGGGCTGGCACTGATCCACATGCAGGATGCGCAGAAGCTCTATCGCCTCGAGGACCGCGTCTCCGGCGTGCGCCTGAAGGTTGACGACCTGTTCGCGGCGCCGAAGATCGGCCGCGAGCTGCTGCGCTTCATGGACGCCGACGTCTTCGTCAGCGACTGGACCAAGAGCCACGCCAACTTCTTCCGCGCGGTGCAGATCGAAAAGAACATGATGTTCCTGATCCTGCTGCTGATCGTCGCCGTCGCCGCCTTCAACATCGTGTCGACGCTGGTGATGGCGGTGACCGACAAGCAGGCCGACATCGCGATCCTGCGCACGCTCGGAGCGAGCCCCACGAGCATCATGCAGGTGTTCATCGTCCAGGGCGCGCTGATCGGCGTGGTCGGGCTGCTGGCGGGCGTCGCCGGGGGCGTGGCGCTGGCGCTCAACATCGACGTCGTGGTGCCGGCGCTCGAGCGCGTGCTCGGCTTCCAGTTCCTCGCCAAGGACGTCTATTACATCTCCGACCTGCCGTCCGACCTGCACTGGAACGACGTCGCGGTGATCTCGGGCGTGTCGTTCGTGCTGACGCTGTTGGCGACGCTCTACCCGAGCTGGCGCGCGTCGCGCGTGAATCCGGCGGAGGCCCTGCGCTATGAGTGAGGCCGTCCTTTCCTGCGCCGGGCTGACGAAGATCTTCCGCCAGGGCGAGGTCGAGGTGCCGGTGCTGACAGGCATCGATTTCAGCATCGCCCGCGGCGAGCGCGTCGCCATCATCGGCGCCAGCGGCTCGGGCAAGAGCACGCTGCTGCACCTGCTCGGCGGGCTCGACCGGCCGACGGCGGGCAGCGTGAGCCTGCTCGGCCGCGACGTGTTCTCGGTGAATGATGCCGAGCGCGGCCGCCTGCGCAACGAGAGCCTCGGCTTCGTGTATCAGTTCCACCACCTGCTCGGCGAGTTCTCGGCGCTCGAGAACGTCGCCATGCCGCTGATCGTGCGCCGCATGCCCCGGCGCGAGGCCGAGGAGCGTGCCGCGGACGTGCTGAGTCGCGTCGGGCTGGCCGAGCGCCTGCAGCACCGGCCGGGCGAACTGTCGGGCGGCGAGCGCCAGCGCGCCGCCGTGGCGCGCGCGTTGGTCACCCGGCCCGCCTGCGTGCTGGCGGACGAACCGACGGGCAACCTCGATCGCCAGACGGCCGACCGCGTCTTCGACCTGATGCTGGAACTCAATGCCGACCTCGGCACGAGTTTCGTGCTGGTCACGCACGACCCCGGGCTGGCGGCGCGGACCGGCCGCGTGATGAGGCTCCAGGACGGGGGCCTCAATGCCGGGTGAGAGCCCCGGCGCTTGATCCGGAATAAGGAACGAATTCGGCCGTAGGTCATAGTACTCGCGTCATCAACCGGGGTACTCCGATGCGTTTCCTGTTCCTTCCCGCGATTTCCCTGATGAATCGCCTGCGCTATGTCGCGCGCTTCCTCCTGCTCGGCATCGTCGGCGCCCTGGCGATCGCGCTGCTGCTGCTCCAGCTGACCTTCAAGCTCAACGAGTCGATCACCGCCACCCGGGCCGAACTGCACGGACTGGAGACCGTCAAGCCGCTGCAGGGGCTGATCCAGTCGATGCAGCAGCATCGCGGCCTTTCGTCGGGCGTGATCAACGGCGACGCCTCGCTGGCGCCCAAGCGCGCGGCGAAGGAGAAGGACGTCGCCACCGCGCTCGGCGCCGTCGACAAGACCCTGCAGGGGGCGCTGGCGCAGGCGCCCGAGTGGGCGGCCGTGAAGAGCGAGTGGGACCTGATCCGCGCCGGCGGCATGTCGCTGACGGCGCCGGAGAACTTCGCCCACCACACGACGGCGATCCGCCACCTGCTCGACTTCCTGGCCCGCGTCGGCGAAGACTCGCGCCTGTCGCTCGACCCCGAGTACGCGACGGCCTTCGTCATGAGCATGGCGGTCTACAAGATGCCGGAGACGCTCGAGCCGCTCGGCCAGCTGCGCGCGCGCGGCACCGGCATCCTGGCGAAGAAGGCGATCAGCGAGCCGCAGCGCGTCGAGATCTCGCGCCTGATCAGCGAGATCGGCGTCGGCACGCGCGGGCTGACCATCGCGGCGGGCAAGGCGGCCGGCTACGCGCCGCACCTGAAGAGCACGCTGGTCGGGCCGGTGGAGGAGTTCAACCGTTCCTTCGCCGAGGTGAACAAGCTGGTCGTCGAGGACATC
This sequence comes from Pseudomonadota bacterium, assembly GCA_046726235.1. Classification (GTDB taxonomy): domain Bacteria; phylum Pseudomonadota; class Gammaproteobacteria; order Burkholderiales; family Rhodocyclaceae; genus Nitricoxidireducens. Next base: position 10,460 of record JBKPAD010000008.1, on the reverse strand, counting down.
CTCGGCGGCAGCTTCGCCACGGCGCCGCCGGCCTACTTCAAGATGACGACCGAGACGATCGACATCGGCTACAAGCAATTGTTCGAGACCCTGATCCCCGTGCTCGAGAAGGAACTGGACGCACGCCTCGGCCGGCTGCAGCGCGATCTGGCGCTCAACCTGGCCGCATCGCTGCTGCTCCTGGCGCTGACCGGTTATCTCGCGGTCGGTTCGTACTACGCCGTGGTCGGCGGCGTGAAGCACCTGGCGCGCGAAGTGGAGACCATCGCGCGCGGCGACCTTACGGTGCGCGTGAAAATGGAAAGCCGCGACGAGCTACAGGAAGTCGGCGACTGCCTGAACCACATGGCCGACGCCGTCTCGGCGCTGATCCGCAGCGTGCAGGACAGCGCGCGCGACCTGTCGGCGGCGGCCAAGCAGATGTCGAGCGCGAGCACGCAGATCGCCGATTCGTCGCGCCGGCAGAGCGAGTCGGCGACCGGCATGGCGGCGTCCGTCGAGCAGATGACGACCAGCATCGACAACATCAGCGGCAGTGCGGAGCAGGCCTATCGCGCCGCGGCCGACTCGGGAACGCTGTCGACGGCCGGCGGCGAGAAGGTGCAGCAGGTGGTGGTGGAAATCGACCGCATCGCGGCGGTGGTCAATCAGTCGGCGACGGCGATCGGCGAGCTGGAACAGCACTCGACGCAGATATCGACCATCGTCGGCGTCATCAAGGAGATCGCCGACCAGACCAACCTGCTGGCGCTGAATGCGGCGATCGAGGCGGCGCGCGCGGGCGAGTCGGGACGCGGCTTCGCCGTCGTTGCCGACGAGGTGCGCAAGCTGGCCGAGCGCACGGCCACCTCCACGCAGGAGATCGCGCGCATGGTGGATGCGATCCAGAACGGCACGCGCGGCGCGGTGGCGACGATGCAGGAGGGCGTCGTGCGCGTGGATGCCGGCGTCACCGGCGCACGCGAAGCCGGCGAGGCGATGGATCGCGTGCGCGAGCATGCGCAGCACGTGGTCACCATGGTCAGCGACATTTCGTCGGTGCTGCACGAGCAGTCGGCCGCCGCGACGCAGGTGGCGCACGGCATCGAGGACGTCGCGCACATGGCCGAACAGAACGACGGCGCCGTGCGCTCGAACGCCGATACGGCCATGGAACTGGAGCGCATGGCCGAACGCCTGCAGTCCGACATCCTGCGCTTCTGCGTCTAGGAGGCTCCGCGCGCGGTGCGACGCGCGCGCCAGGCGCGCACCAGGTGCCAGCGCCAGGCCGCGCGCACCAGCGCGTAGCCGGCGACGGCGAGCAGGCTCGCCAGCAGGACCACGCCCACCGCGAGCGGCTCGCCCAGGCGCGCCATCCAGTCGACCAGCGCACCGACCCAGGCCACGAGGCCGGCATCGCCGTATTCCGGCGGCGCGACGAAGCGGCCGCCGGTGCCCAGCGCGAACTTACCGAGCCCGAAGGCGACGACGTATAGCGGCACGATGGTCAGCGGGTTCGTGTACAGCGTCGTCGCCAGCGCCAGCGGCAGGTTGACGCGGAAGGCGACGGCGCAGATCGCGGCGCCGAGCATCTGGAACGGGCCGGGGATCAGGCCGCAGAACAGGCCGGCCGCCACGGCCCCGGCGGCCGAGTGGCGATTCAGATGCCACAGGCGCGGATGAAGCAGCGTGCCGGCGAACGGCGCCAGCCAGCGGTTTTGCAGCACCGCGCCGCGGTCGGGCAGGATCTTGCGGAAGTGCTTGCGCATGCCGAGATTGTAGCCAAGCGCCGGCCGCCGGTTTAAGCTCATGCCATGAGCATCGGTGCCATCGCGTTCGCCGCCGGGGTCTTCTGGCTGCAGGGGCAGCCGGCGTTGCCCGGCATGGCGCTGCTTCTCGGCGCGGGCGTCGCCGGCCTGGCGGTCGTCATCGCGACGCGGATGTCGCGGCGCCTGCGTTTCGCGCTGCCGGTCGGCGCCTGCCTGATCGGCCTCGCCTGGGCGGGCGTCGCCGCGCATCTGCGCCTCGCCGATGCCCTGGCGCCGGAGGACGAGGGGCGCGACATCGAGCTGGTCGGCGTCGTCGCCAGCCTGCCGCAGCGCTTCGAGAACGGGCTGCGCTTCGAGTTCGACGTCGAGCGCGCCTCGCGGCCGGTGCCGGCGCGCATTTCGCTGGCCTGGTATCGCGGCTGGCGCGAGGAGGCCGACGAACTGCCGGCGTTCCAGGCGGTGCATGCGGGCGAGCGCTGGACGCTGACCGTGCGCCTGAAGTGTCCGCACGGCAACGCTAATCCGCACGGCTACGACTACGAGGCGGCGCTGCTCGAACGCGGCATCCGCGCCACCGGCTACGTGCGGCGCGCCGAGGGGAATCGGCGCCTCGATGCCTTCGTCGCCCGCCCTGGCTATGCGGTCGAGCGCCTGCGCGAACGCTTGCGTGAGAGCTTCGGTGCGACGCTGCAGGCATCGCGCTACGGCGGCATCCTCGTCGCGCTGGCGATCGGCGACCAGCGCGCGATCGATCCGGCGCTGTGGCAGGTGTTCGCGCGCACCGGGACGACGCACCTGATGTCGATCTCCGGGCTGCACGTGACGATGCTGGCGGGCCTCGCGTATGCGTTGATGGCGGCGCTGTGGCGTCGCTCGCGCCGCCTGCCCTTGCGGCTGCCGGCACAGAAGGCGGGCATGGCGGCGGGCGTGCTCGCGGCCTTCGCCTATTGCCTCGTCGCCGGCTTCCAGGTGCCGGCGCAGCGCACGCTGATCATGCTGGCGACGGTCGCGCTCGCGTTGTGGTCGGGCCGCTCGCTGTCGTCGGGGCGCGTGCTGGGGCTGGCGTTGCTGGTGGTGCTGGCCTTCGATCCGTGGGCGGTGCTCGCCGCCGGCTTCTGGCTGTCTTTCGGCGCCGTGGCGCTGTTGTTCTACATCGGCGCGGGGCGCATCCGGCCGGGGCATTGGCTCGCCGGATGGGCGCGCGCGCAATGGGCGGTGACGGTCGGCATGGTGCCGGCGCTGCTGGCGCTGTTCCAGCAGTTCTCGCTGGTGTCGCCGCTCGCCAACGCCGTTGCCATCCCGCTGGTCAGCCTGGTCGTCACGCCGCTGGCGCTCGCCGGCACGCTGCCGCTCGGTGAGCCGGCGCTGTGGCTTGCCGAGCGGCTCGTGAGCGCGCTCATGGTGGTGCTGGAATGGCTCGCGGCATCGCCGTGGGCGGTGTGGCAGCAGCATGCGCCGCCGCTCTGGGCGCTGCTGCTGGCGACGGCCGGCGTCGCCTGGCTGCTGCTGCCGCGCGGCTTCCCGGCGCGTTGGCTTGGTGCCGTCGCCTGCCTGCCGCTGGTGCTGGTGCCGCCGTCGCGGCCGCCGTTCGGCGCGGCGACGGCGACGGTGCTCGACGTCGGCCATGGTCTCGCCGTGCATGTGCAGACGGCGACGCACGACCTGCTGTTCGACACCGGGCCGGCGTTCTCGGCGGATGCCGACAGCGGCAGCCGCATCGTCGTGCCCTACCTGCGCGCGCTGGGCGTGCACGGCCTCGACCTGCTGATGATCAGCCACGAAGACAACGATCACGCCGGCGGCGCGGAGTCGGTGATCGAGGCGCTGCCGGTGGCGCGCGTGTCGAGTTCGCTGGCCTTCGACCATCCGCTCTCGGCGCTGCCGGTGGCGCAGCAGCCATGCATGGACGGCGACGCCTGGGAGTGGGACGGCGTGCGCTTCGGTGTGCTGCATCCGCCGGCGGCGCAGTACGCTGCGCCGACACGCAAGAGCAACGACATGAGTTGCGTGCTCAAGCTGACGGCGGCCGAGGGCGCGAGCCTGCTGCTGACGGCGGACGTCGAGGCCGTCAGCGAGGCCGCGCTGGTCGCGCGGCACGGGCCGGAGTTGCGCGCCGATGCCGCCGTCGTGCCGCATCAGGGCAGCGGCACGTCGTCGACGCCGGCATTCGTCGCCGCCGTCGGCGCGCGCACGGCGATCTTCCCGGTCGGTTACCGCAACCGCTTCGGCCATCCGAAGCCCGAGGTTGTCGAGCGCTGGAGCGGCGCGGCGCTGTTTCGCACCGACCGCGACGGCGCGCTGCGGCTGGCTCTCGACGGTGGCGTCGCCGTGACCGCCGAGCGCAGCCGGCATCCGCGTTATTGGCACGGCCGGTAGTAGACTCGGCCGCATGCAATCGATGAGACAACGCAGCGTCCGCTGCCTGAGCCGGGCCGGTTTCCACGACATGGCCTACGTCGAGTGGGGCGACCCGCGCAATCCGCGCGTGCTGGTCTGCGTCCATGGACTGACGCGCTGCGGGCGCGACTTCGATTTCCTGGCGCAGGCGCTGGCCGGCGAATACCGCGTCGTCTGCCCCGACGTCGCCGGCCGCGGCCGCAGCGACTGGCTGCGCGACAAGTCGCTGTACGAGATTCCGCAATACGCCAGCGACATGGCGGCGCTGCTGGCGCGGCTCGATGTCGAGCAGGTCGACTGGCTCGGCACCTCGATGGGCGGGCTGATCGGCATGGCGCTGGCGGCGCAGGAAAAGACGCCTATCGCGCGCCTGGTGCTCAACGACGTCGGCCCCGTCATCGCCGCCGCGTCGGTGTCGCGCATCGGCGAGTACCTCGGGCATGTCCCGCGCTTCGACGACATCGCGCAGGCCGAGGCCTTCATCCGCGCCATCGCGGCGCCGTTCGGCAAGCTGACGGATGCGCAATGGCGCCACCTGACGACGCACGTGGTGCGCACCGCCGACGACGGCAAGATCGAGCTTTGCTACGACCCGGGCATCGCCGAGCCCTTTCGCAAGGCGCTGGCGACGGAGGAGGGGCGCGACATCGAATTGTGGCCGCTCTACGACGCGATCCGCTGCCCGACGCTGGCGATCCGCGGTGCGCATTCCGACCTGCTGAAGCGCGAGGCGCACGCCGCGATGGCCGAGCGCGGACCGCGCGCGCAACTCGCGGAGATACCGGACGTCGGCCACGCGCCGATGTTCATGGATCCGGCGCAGATCGAGGTCGTGCGCGCTTTTCTGGCCGCGCGAACCTGATACACTTCGGTGCGGCGGGTCTCCCCGCATTGCGGGGTGGTGAACCTGGTCAGGTCCGGAAGGAAGCAGCCACAGCTACTTTCCGCAAGTGCCGGGGGTAAGGCTCGCCGCCCCCTCCCTCTCCGATACATGCGCTTACAAACTGTCCGTTCGCGGACATACCCGGATCACCGCTCCGGGGTTGAATGGCGTCGGCCGCTTCGGCAATCACCCATCAGGAGAACAACATGAAACTCAACGGCAAGATTCTTTCCGGCCTGCTCGCCACCAGCGCCATCGCCTTTGGCATTTCTGCGTACGCGCAGCCGGGCATGATGCAGGGCTGCGATCACGGCCCCGGCATGGGCATGCAGGGCAAGGGCATGGGCATGATGGGCGATCCCTCGGCGCGCGCCGAGCAGCACCTGTCGCAGTTCAAGTCGCAACTCAAGATCACGCCGCAGCAGGAGCCGCTGTGGCAGGCCTTCGCCGAGAAGATGAAGTCGAACGCCGGGCAGGGCATGAAGAACATGCGCGAGACCATGCAGCAGCCGATGACGGCACCCGAGCGCATGGACAAGATGACGGCGGCGATGAAGGAGCGGCTGGCGTCGATGGAATCGACGCACGAAGCCTTCAAGCGCCTCTACGACGCGCTGACGCCGGAGCAGAAGGCGGCCGCCGACAAGCACGTCAGCATGATGGGCATGGGCAGCAAGGGCGGCAAAGGGCCGGGCAAGATGCAGCCGCCGCAAGGCCGCAGCTGATCCGCCACTGTCCTCTCCATGGGGCGCCCCGCTTCGACGGGGCACCCTTTGAGCAGCGCGCCGCACGGGCGCCCCGCCAAGGCCGGGCGCCCTTTTCACGCTAAAATCCGGCTATGAGCTACCAGGTCCTCGCCCGCAAGTGGCGCCCGAAGTCCTTCGCCACGCTGGTGGGACAGGAGCATGTGGTGCGTGCCCTGACGCACGCCCTCGACGAGCAGCGCCTGCACCACGCCTACCTGTTCACGGGCACGCGCGGCGTCGGCAAGACGACGCTGGCGCGCATCATGGCCAAGGCGCTGAATTGCGAGGCCGGCGTGAGTTCAACGCCCTGCGGCACCTGCTCGTCGTGCCTCGAGATCGACGGCGGCCGCTTCGTCGATTACCTCGAACTCGACGCGGCCTCCAACCGCGGCGTCGAGGACATGACCGGCCTGCTCGAGAAGGCCACCTACGCGCCGACGCGCGGCCGCTACAAGGTCTACGTGATCGACGAAGTGCACCAGCTCTCGGGCCATGCCTTCAACGCCATGCTGAAGACCCTCGAGGAGCCGCCGGAGCACGTCAAGTTCATCCTGGCGACGACCGATCCGCAGAAGATTCCGGTGACGGTGCTGAGCCGCTGCCTGCAGTTCAACCTCAAGCAGATGCCGCCGGGCCACATCGTCGACCACCTGACGAACATCCTCGGCCAGGAGAACGTTCCCTTCGAGCCGGCCGCGCTGCGCCAGATCGCCAAGGGCGCCGCCGGCAGCATGCGCGACGCGCTGTCGCTGCTCGACCAGGCGATCGCCCACGGCGCCGGCAAGGTCGAGGAGGCCGGCGTGCGCGACATGCTCGGCACCGTCGGCGACGACTACCTCTACGGCATCCTCGACGGCCTGCGGGGCGGCGACGTTGCCGCGATGCTCGCCGTCGCCGAGGCGATGGACGAGCGCAGCCTGAGCTTCGACTCGGCCCTGCAGGAACTGGCGACGCTGTTCCACCGCATCGCGCTGGCGCAGTTCGCGCCGCAGGCGATGGCCGACGATACCGAGCGCGCGCGCCTCGCGCCATACGCCGAGGGCTTCGACGCGGAGTTTCTCCAGCTCTGCTATCAGATCGCCATCCACGGTCGCGACGACCTCGATCTCGCGCCCGACGAATACGCCGGCTTCACCATGACGATGCTGCGCCTGCATGCTTTCCGTCCGGATGCAGCGGCGGCGAAGCGTCCTGCGATGGCGGCGCCGGCTGTCAGCCGGCCGGCGGCAGCGCCGGTCCCGCGTGCCGCAACTGCGCCGGCCGCACCGGCAGCACCCGCGCCTGCAGCGGTTGCCGAGCCTCGCCCTGCGGCGCGTGCCGTTGCCGCTGCCCCAGACGCGGACGATGCAGACTGGCATGCGCTGGTCGCCCGCCTGCCGCTCGCCGGCATGGCGCGCCAACTGGCCCAGCATTGCGAACTTGTCGAGGCCGGCCAGGAGCAGGTGACGCTGCGCCTGCCGCCGGCGCACAAGCACCTGCTCGGCAAGGTGCAGCAGGACAAGCTGCAGGCGGACCTGCAGAACCACTACGGTCGGCCGGTCAGGCTCGTCATCGAGCTCGGCGAGGCCGCCGGCGATACGCCCGCCGAGCGCTCGCGCAACGAAAAGCGCGAGCGCCAGGAGCGTGCCGTCGCCGCCATCGAACAGGATCCGTTCGTGCGCGAAGTGATCGACCTCTTCGACGCCAGCATCGACGAATCCACCATCAAACCCGTTTAAGGAGCACCACATGTTCAACAAGGGCGGCATCGCCAACCTGATGAAGCAGGCGCAGCAGATGCAGGAGAACATGCAGAAGGCGCAGGAGCAGCTCGGCACCATCGAGGTCGAGGGCCAGTCCGGCGCCGGCATGGTCAAGGTCGTGATGACCTGCAAGCACGACGTCAAGCGCGTCAGCATCGACGCCTCGGTGATGGACGACAAGGAGATGCTCGAGGACCTGATCGCCGCGGCTTTGAACGACGCCAACCGGCGCGCCGAGCAGACCGTCTCCGAGAAGATGTCCGGCTTCACTTCCGGCCTCAACCTGCCGCCGGGGCTGAAGCTTCCGTTCTGATTCGATGACGTCGCCGTCGAGCCTCGACGACCTGATCGAGGCCTTACGCTGCCTGCCGGGCGTCGGCCCGAAATCGGCGCAGCGCATGGCTTACCACCTGCTGCAGCGCAATCCCAAGGGAGCCGAGCGGCTCGCGGCTTCGCTCGACCACGCGCTGAAGACGCTGCGCCATTGCGCGCGCTGCAATACCTTCACCGAGGACGAGGTCTGCGACCGTTGCTCCTCCACGCGGCGCGATGCGAGCCTGCTCTGCGTGGTCGAGATGCCGGTCGACCTCAACACGATGGAGCAGACGCACGCCTACAATGGCCTCTACTACGTGCTGATGGGCAGGCTCAGTCCGCTCGACGGCATCGGCCCGCGCGAACTCGGCTTCGAGCGCATGCTTGCACGCGCCACGGACGGCGTCGTGAAGGAAGTGATCCTCGCCACGAACTTCACCAACGAAGGCGAGGCGACGGCGCACTACCTCTCCGAAGTCCTTCACGCCCGCGGCGTCAAGGTGACGCGCCTGGCGCGCGGCGTGCCGGTGGGCGGCGAGATCGAATACTCGGATGCCGCCACCGTCGCCCAGGCGCTGATCGACCGTCGGGACTACTGACCCAAAAGAAACGGCCGCCCCGGCAATCGAGGCGGCCGCTTGCGGACGCGCAGCTGCTTAGATCTTCAGCTCGTTGCTGTCGAGCAGTTGCTTCATGATGGCGGACGGGTCGTTGCTATTGACTCCCTGCAGCGTGAGCGTCGCCAGCTGAACAGCCGACTGGTCGCCAGCCTTGCCGTCGGTGTCGATGCTGACGCTCACCGTCGTAACGCCCTTGTCGTCCGTCGTGACCTCGCCGAACGACAGCGTCGCGCCGCCGCCAAGCAGATCGTTGAGGTCGAGCTTGTCGGTCCCCACGGTGAAGTCGGTGACGAGGTCGACCTTGCCGTCGAGATCGTCCTTGCCGAACTTGAAGACGTCGGCGCCGTCGCCACCCGTCAGCTTGTCGAGCCCCTTGCCGCCCATGAGAACATCGTTGCCCGCACCGCCGGAAAGGATGTCATTGCCTTTTCCACCGATAAGCAGGTCGTTGCCCAGGCCGCCGACGAGGAAGTCATTGCCGGAACCGCCCGAGAGAAAGTCGTCGGCGTTTCCTCCCGTCATGTTGTCATCGCGACTCGTGCCTGCCCGAACGGTGTAGCTGCCGTCGACCTCGTCTCCATGCGTGTAGATGGAATTTCCAGGCGCATCCTGAACGCCGTTGCCGATGCCGTTGTTGCGATAGCCGTCATGCTCGTTATGGCTGTCATCGTCGCCGAAGTCGAAGTACAGATGGCCGTCATCGATCTTGTAGGCGCCATCGGTGAACTGGACCACTTCGACATTTCGGAGCACGTCGATGTCGCCGTTCTTTTCGGTGACCACGATCTCGCCCGAAGCATTCCTGACTACCGATTCGACGTCGCTGTGGCTAAAACGGAAGGTCGCCGTATCCTTGCCATCGCCGCCATCGACGACTAGGCGATCATTCGCGTCGTCGCTGGCAATGGCCATGGTGTCGTTGCCGGCTCCCATCATGGCGTAGTCGTCGCCGGTTTCGGTTGCGGCATTGCTCCAGTTGCCGTGCCAGTAGTGGGCAGTGTTCGAGAAATCGCTGACGTTGTCGGCAGCGTCGGTCTGCTTCGCCTTGAAGAACTCGTTGTCGTTCACCTGAGTCGTCGACAGGTTCGAGATGTCCACCGACCACTGACCGTTGGCATCCACCGTCGCCGTTACCTTGGTATCGACGTAGTCGCCGGTCTGCGTATCGTTGCCGTTGGTCGTCGATCCGGCGCGCGCGAACAGCGTGATGGTCGCACCCGGCTCGCCGCTGCCGTACAGCGTCACCGAAGAGTAGTCGCCGTAGTGGTCGACGATATTGGTGATGACCGGAGCGTCGGGCGCCTCGTCGTCGACCGCCGCAACTGAGACGGCGACGGTCGATGAAGTCGTGCCGCCCTGACCGTCCGAAATCTCGTAGCTGATGCTCGCGTCGCCGCTGAAGTCCTTGTTCGGCGTGAAGGTGAGGGTGCCGTTCGGGTTGATGGTGACCGTGCCCTGGTCGGACGATGCGGTAGTGACTCTCAGCGTGCCGCCGTCGATATCGCTGTCGTTGGCGAGGACGTTGATGGTGATGGCCTTGTCTTCGTCGGTGGCCGCGACGTCGGCGCGGGCGACCGGACCGTCGTTGGTACCGTCGATGGTCACCTTGACCGAGGTCTCGGTGCCGTCGACGCTGCGAACGGTAAAGATCTCGCTGATGCTGTCGCCGACATTGAGCGCGTCGTTGGCCGCATTGGCCGTATAGGTCCAGTTGCCGCCGGCGTCGATCGAGAAGGTGCCGTAATCGCCGGTGAAATCCGTGACAGGCACGAACCCGGCGGCGTTATCGACATCACTGACAGTCAGCGTGCCGGAAGCGGTGAGCGGTGCGTCAGCTTCCGCAAGCGTTACGGTGGCCGAGGACAGCGTGGCGGCATCATTGGTGCCGGCCACATTGACGGTGACCTGGCTGGCGGTGCCGTCGGCGGACGTGACCGTGAACGTCTCGCTCACGGCATCGCCGGCATTGAGCGCCTGGGCGTCGTCGTTGAGGGCGTAGGACCACTTGC
>JBKPAD010000007.1:0-185114 GCA_046726235.1 Pseudomonadota bacterium | reverse complement strand
CTCCCTTGCACGGAGCTACACCGACCACGGACCGCGGGGGCTACTTCTTTTTCAAAGTCGCCTAGCATTGCACCCCTGAATTTCCGGTGCGCGCCGCAAGGCGAATGTGAGTCTACTTCTTTCCGGAATTCCTGGTTCTGCGTTTTGGCGTCCCGTAGCACCGCGAACGACCCTCAAACCTCGCGTTATTGCCCACTTGGTTCATCGGTAGTTCGATACGACACATTACCGCGTGCCGGCCGCGTTGTCCCCTGGGCAATCTAGGGGTAACGAGTGGGGGATACCGCGGAAATGCGACCATTTCGCTCTCCGGCTAATCTAAGGGAGGGGAATATGGTCTTTTCAATGGCAAGGAATGGGTTTGTGACCCACTGTCGGTCCGCACTCACGCTGGCAACCAGCACGGTAAGTGCGTACTCGACGGACCTGCAAACTGCCGAACGGTATTTCGGAGCGCAGCGGCCACTTGCATCAGTAACGAAGGACGATCTACGGGGCTTCATCGCTCACCTCCGACATGAACGGAAGTTCATGGAGTCGTCGATCAAGCGACGGGTAGCCAGCTTGAAAGTCTTCTTCCGCTGGGCCATGAGGGAGCAAGCCATCGGATCGAATCCGTTCGATACGCTCAACGAACGCATCCGCCTGCCGAAGAGATTGCCGCGAGCACTCGACCGCTCCGACGCCGGCATGCTCTTCAGGGCAACGATTCCTCATCCCCGGCGAGACGCCTTTGACGACCTGGGAGCGAAGGCGGCCGTTCAACTCCTGCTTGGCACCGGACTGCGAGTCAGCGAACTGTTCGACATCCACATTCCGGACGTCTCGTTGGCGGACCGCTGCATACGGGTTCGCGGCAAGGGCAACCGGCAGCGCCTCGTATACCTCCTTTCGCCGTCGCTATTCGATGTCCTGAGCCTGTACCTATCCAACCGACAACAGATCTGGCCAGAGCGTACGCGTCTGTTCATCACCGCGTCGGGGTTGGACATGACGCCGCAGAGGGTCCGTATCGCGCTTCATCAGATTGCGGCCGACGCAGGAATCAAGCGACGGATCACGCCGCACATGCTAAGGCACACCTGCGCGACTCGTTGGCTGGAAAGTGGGTTGGACATTCGATATGTCCAGAAGCTCTTGGGCCATCAGAGCATCTCGACAACCGAGATTTATACCCACGTGTCGGATCAAGGTCTTCGAGAGGCACTAGCGCGAATTAGTGAACAAGAGCGATCGCGGTATCGACCTCCCTCTTCGCCAGTGCCAATCCATTGAGACACTCCGACGGAAGTGGAGACGCACCAGAAAGAGGCTCAACGCGGGTCAATCGTTACTGCGGGGCTTCTTGATTGGGACCGGCACGTTTATGGTTTCGGCCGGCGGCACGGATTTGGGTTCAGTTTCATACCACCACCCCGGCGCACCGTTACTACCGGCGCGGCGTGCTCAGGCGGCGCGACAGCCTCGGGCAGCTGCGCCTCCTGATAGTCGAGCATTTCCTCAAGGTGATGCATGGCCTCGTCGCCGATCCGGTTATCCCGCCACTGCCGGATCAGTTCCTTGCGCTGGGCGCGAATGGCGGCCCGGCGCAATTCCACGACCGCGGCCGGGTCCGGCGCATCGCCCGCTGCGCCGTGTGCGGCGCACGCGGTGCGAAACCGGTCGAGCCACGCGCCGGACAGCCCTTTGTCAGCGCTCACTTCGTCGATGGCCTCCAGTGCCGCGGCGCTCATCGCCGCCTGCACGCGCTCCCGCTCGTGATGGTCGCTCCAGTCGGCGCCGACGTTGAGCCGGCGGATCAGCGGCGCCAGCGTCAGCCCCTGGCCGACCAGGGTCGTCGCAATGACGAAGAAGGTGAGGAAGATCACGAGGTCGCGATAGGGGAACGGGTCGCCGTTCGGCAGCGCCGCCGGCAAGGCCAACGCGGCGGCGAGCGACACGATCCCGCGCATGCCGCACCAGCTGATGATGAACAGTTCGCGCTTGCGCGGCGCGGGATCCTGCTCGTGCAGGCTGCCGCTGAGGACGCGCGGCAATGCGGCGACCGGATAAACCCAGGCGAAGCGGACGGCGACCGCCACGGCGCTGACGAAGGCCCCGAGGCCGAACAGTTCGAGCGCCGAGTAATGGCCGAGGTTGTCGATCACCGCCGACATCTGCATGCCGATCAGCATGAAGATCAGGCTGTTGAGCATGAACACCAGCAGGTTCCAGACCGAGCGCGCCATGATGCGCATTTCGGCCGACACCACCTCCGGGGCGTGCCGTCCGCGCACGAGGCCGGCCGCAACGACCGCCAGCACGCCCGAGAGGTGCATGGACTCCGCCGTCACATAAGCGGTGTAGGGAATCGCCAGCGAGGTCAGCACTTCGATGAACGGATCGCCGAGGTGCCGGTGCACGATGAGGAAGCCATGCGCGAGCACGATCCCGACGGCAATGCCACCGGCCGAGACCATGCCGAACTGCGCGCTGGCGTCGGCGAGGGAGAACACCCCGGTGAGCACGGCCGCGATGGCGAACTTGTAGATCACCAGCCCCGATGCGTCGTTGACCAGGCTTTCGCCCTCGAGGACGGTGACGATGCGCCGCGGGATGTTCACCCGCGAGAGGATCGCCGTGGCGGCGACCGCGTCCGGCGGCGAAACGATGGCGCCGAGGACGAAGGCGACCGCCCAGGGGACGTCCGGCACCATGAGCTTCAGGGCGGCACCGACGGCCAGCGTCGTCGCGATGACCAGGCCGATCGCCAGCAGGCCGATCGGCCGGATGTGCGCCTTGAAGTCGCTCCACGAGGTCAGCAGCGCGGCCTGGTAGAGGATCGGCGGCAGCACGATGACGAGGATCAGTTGCGGATCGAAGGGGAACTCGGGCATGCGTGGCGCAAAGCCGAGCAGCGCGCCGCCGATGACCAGGGCGATCGGATAAGGAAAGCGGAAATGGCGCGCGATCCAGCCGAGCGCGACGGCGCAGATCAACAGGAGAAGCAGGAGTTCAAGCAGAAGCATGGCAGCCGACCGGGGACAGGGGAGGGGCGAACGCGGGCGTCATTATCCCCGTTTGGCCCTGCTATGCCTCTTCCGGGGGCTCCATCCACGGGCCGATGACGGCCTCGGCCTCCTCGACGCCGGTCTTCTTGAGGCTCGAGAACAACTGCAGGCTGATCGGTCCGAGCAGCTTCACCGCCTCGGCGCGGGCGTCCTTCATCGCCTTGGCCTGCTCGGTGCGCGTCAGCTTGTCGGCCTTGGTCAGCAGGCAGTGCACCGGCTTCCCGGTCACAGCGAACCACTGCACCATCTGGCGGTCGAGTTCGGTGAAGGGGCGGCGCGCGTCCATGATCAGCACCAGCCCGACGAGGTTGGCGCGCTGCGTCAGGTACTCCTCGAGCAAACCCTTCCACTGATCGCGCACGCTGTGCGGAACGTCAGCGTAGCCGTAGCCCGGCAGGTCGACGAGCGCGGCACCGTTGCGCAGGCGGAACAGGTTGATCAACTGCGTGCGGCCCGGCGTCTTCGAAACGAACGCCAGCCGCGTATGGTCGGCGAGGGTGTTGATGGCCGACGACTTGCCGGCGTTCGAGCGGCCCGCGAAGGCGACTTCGGGCGCCGCGGAAAACGGCAGCTGATCGGGGCGGGCCACCGAGGTTTCGAACTCGGCGTGGCGGAACAAGGCCATGGGAAAGGACGCTGGAAACGGAGGCTGAGAAGGCGGACCGCGGACGGCAAGCGCCGGGCCCATAAGCTGATGTAGAATAGCAGGTTTATGAATTCGAATTGCCGAGGAGTCCTCCAATGAAGCGTCTCACGCTCCTGTCCCTGCTGCTGGCAGGCGTCATGTCGTCGGCCCAAGCGTCCGACCAAGCCAAGGCTGCCCCCAAGGGCGACGCCGCCCGCGGCCAGGCCATCGGCAGCACGGTGTGTGCCGCCTGCCACGGCGTCGACGGCAACAGCGTCGCGTCCGCGAACCCGAAGCTCGCAGGCCAGCATCCGGAATACCTGTTCAAGCAGATGAAGAACTTCAAGGCGGCCGACGGCCAGCAGCCCGAGCGCGTCAACGCGATCATGAACGGCATGATCGCCGCCTTCGACGAGAACCAGATGCGCGACATCGCCGCCTACTTCGGCGCCCAGAAGCAGACCGGCGAGCAGGCCAAGAACGCCGAGACCATCGCCCTCGGCCAGAAGCTCTACCGCGCCGGCGACGCCAACAAGGGCCTGCCGGCCTGCGCCGCCTGCCACGGCCCCACGGGCAGCGGCATGCCGGCCCAGTTCCCGCGCATCTCCGGCCAGTTCGCCGACTACCTCGAAGCGCAGATGAAGGCCTTCCGCGACGGCGGCCGCGCCAACGATCCCAACAAGATGATGCGCATGGTCGCCGAGAAGATGAGCGATGCCGAGATCAAGGCCATCGCCGACTACGTGTCCGGCCTGCGCTGATCGGCTTTTCCGGTCTCGCGAAAGGGCAGCTTCGGCTGCCCTTTTTCTTTGCCCGGAACCAAGCGGGCTTCGCGCCGTCGAAACTGTCATGTTGCGCACACACCCCGAACCGCAGCCGTCCGAAATCACGCCGCGCGATCTGTTCGAGCGGCGCCGCGAGTTCCTGCGCCTGGCCGGCGGCGCGGCGGCGTCGGCGCTGATCGGCCCAGCGTTCGCAGCCGAGAAGCTGAGCGCCCGCCCCAGCCCCTACTCGATCACCGAACCACCGACGCGCTACAAGGACATCACCGGCTACGGCAACTACCTCGAGTTCTCGTCGACCAAGTCCGGCCACGTCGAGGCCTCGCAGGCCATGAGCACCCGGCCGTGGGCCGTCGTCGTCGATGGCCTGGTCGCGCGGCCGACGACCTTCGCGATCGACGACATCCTCCGGCTCGCGCCGCTCGAGGAGCGCGTCTATCGCCACCGCTGCGTCGAGGGCTGGAGCATGGTGATCCCCTGGGTCGGTTTTCCGCTCTCGGCCTTGCTGGGTCAGGTCGAGCCGCTGGGCAGCGCCAAGTTCGTCGAATTCGTCTCCCATGCCGACCCGGCGATCATGCCTAACGTGCGCCGTCAGTTGCTCGACTGGCCCTACCTCGAAGGCCTGCGCCTCGACGAGGCGCTGCATCCGCTGACGCTGCTCGCCGTCGGCCTCTACGGCGAGGTGCTGCCGAACCCGAACGGCGCCCCGCTGCGGCTCGTGGTGCCGTGGAAATACGGCTTCAAGAGCGCCAAGTCCATCGTGCGCATCCGCCTCGTCGAGCGCCAGCCGGAGACCGTCTGGATGCGCGCCGTGCCCGACGAATACGGCTTCTACGCCAACGTCAATCCGATGGTCGCCCACCAGCGCTGGAGCCAGAAGCGCGAGCGCCGCATCGGCGAGTTCTTCAAGCGCGACACGCTGATGTTCAACGGCTATGCCGACCAGGTCGCCGGCCTATACTCGGGCATGGATCTGTGGAAGCACTTCTGATGTCGTTCGCCCAGCTGTCGCCGCGGCAGATCGTCGCGGCCAAGGTTCTCCTGTTCCTCGTCTGTCCGATTCCGCTGGCGCTGCTCGCCTGGGACGCGACGCACGACCTGCTCGGCGCAAACCCGATCGAAGCCGTCACGCGCGCGCTCGGTGACTGGACGCTGAACTTCCTGCTCATCACGCTGACCGTCACGCCGCTGCGCCGGCTGACCGGCTGGAACTGGCTGCTGCGCCTGCGGCGCATGCTCGGCCTGTTCACCTTCTTCTACGCCTGCCTGCATGTCTTGAGCTACCTGTGGCTCGACCAGTTCTTCGACTGGACCGAGATCGCCACCGACATCGTCAAGCGGCCGTTCATCACCGCCGGCTTCGTCGCCTTCACGCTGCTGGTGGCGCTCGCCGCGACCTCGAACAATTACATGGTGCGCCGCCTCGGCGGACGCCGCTGGCAGTCTCTGCACCGGAGCGTCTACCTGGTCTCCGTGCTCGGCGTGCTGCACTACGCGTGGATGGTCAAGCGCGACCTCGCGCTACCGGTGATCTACGCCGCGATCGTCGTCGTCCTGCTCGGCGCCCGCGCGCTGTGGCGCGAACAGGAGCGCCGCCGCCAGCTCGCCGGCGCCTACCTGCCGAAGCGCAAGCGCGTGATACCGATCAGCGCTTCTGGAACTTGACGACGGCGCGCCCGTCGGGCGCGGTCTTCGGCTCGCCCTTCCAGGCGTGGCCGAAGACGATCTCGAAGCTGGCCGGATAGCGCCCTTCCCTCGGCTGCCAGCGCCGCATCACGTCGCGCGCCGCGCGGAAACCCATCGCCCCCAGCAGCCCGTCGCGCACGCCGAGCAGGCGCTGGTCACGCAGCAGGCCGCGCGGGCTGGCGTAGGCGATCTCGATCATCTCCATGTCCATCACCGGATCGGCGAAGCCGGCGGCGACCAGCATGTCGCCGACGTCGTGCATGTCGGGGAAGCGCCGCAGGGTCGTCGCGCCGGCGGCGCGCAGTTCCTTCAGCGTGTCGGGGCCGAGCATGGCGAACATCAGCAGCCCGTTAGTCGCCAGCACGCGATGCAGTTCGCGCAAGGCCGGCAGCGGATCGTCGAGCCAGTGCAGCATCAGGTTCGACCAGACGAGGTCGAGCGAGCCGGCCGCCAGCGGCAACGCGCGCACGTCGGCGTTCACCAGCCGCGGCGCGCGGCGGCGCAGGCGGTCGAGTAGCGGAACCTTGGAGCGCACGGCATCCAGCATCGGCCGCGCGTAATCGACGGCGAGGGGAAGTGCTTCGGGATAGCGGCGCTGCAGTTCGCGGATGCCATCGCCAGTCGCGCAGCCGATGTCGGCGACGCGGCGTGGTTCCAGCTTCACGTAATCGAGCCGCTGCGCCATGCGCTCGCCCGTCTCGCGCGCCAGCACCGCGGCCTCGTCATAGGACGCGGCCGCGATGCCGAACTCCTTGCGCATCAGACGCCGTGCAGGCCCAGGCGCTCGAACAGGGCTTCGTCGCGCCCGGCTTCGGCGTTGCCGGTCGTCAGCAGCTTGTCGCCGTAGAAGATCGAGTTGGCGCCGGCCATGTAGCACAGCGCCTGCAGTTCGTCGCTCATGTCCTGGCGGCCGGCCGAGAGACGCACGAGGCTGTCGGGCATGGTGATGCGCGCGCAGGCGATGGTGCGCACGAACTCGAAGGGATCGAGCGGCGGCGTGTCTTCCATCGGCGTGCCGGGAATCGCGACCAAGTGGTTGATCGGCACCGATTCCGGCGGCGGATTCATGTTGGCGAGCTGGGCCAGCAGGCCGGCACGCACGCGGCGCGATTCGCCCATGCCGATGATGCCGCCGCAACAGATCTTCATGCCGGCGCCGCGCGCCTTCTCCAGCGTGTCCATGCGGTCGGCGTAGGAGTGGGTGCTGACGATGGTGCCGTAGAAGTCCTCGGCGGTATCGAGGTTGTGGTTGTAGAAGTCGAGGCCGGCTTCCTTGAGCTTCTCGGCCTGGCCTTCCTTGAGCAGACCCAGCGTGACGCAGGTCTCGAGCCCGAGCGACTTCACCGAGCGCACCATCTCCAGTACGTGGTCGAGGTCGCGGTCCTTGGGGCCGCGCCAGGCGGCGCCCATGCAGAAGCGCGTCGCGCCCTTGGCCTTGGCGGCCTTGGCGGCCTCGATCACGGCGTCGAGTTCGAGCAGCGATTCGCGCTGCAGCTTGGCCTCGTGGCGCGCCGACTGCGAGCAGTACTTGCAGTCCTCCGAGCAGCCGCCGGTCTTCACCGAGAGCAGCGTCGAACGCTGGATCGCGTTAGGCGTCTGGTGTTCGCGGTGCACCTGCTGGGCGCGGAACATCAGGTCGCCGAAGGGCATGGCGAACAGCGCCTCGACGGCTTCGGCGGTCCAGCGGGGAGTGGGTTTCGCGGCCTCGGCGGGGCGGGCGGCGGCGGTTGCGGTCGGCATGGAAAAGCCCGGACGTAGAATGGGGAGGCGCATCATCGGGCAAGGAGCGGGCATTGTCAATTTGGGCACTGGCGCAAAGAACCTGTCTCATGGAATCACGCGAGCGCGTTGCCGCCAAAATGCGATGGATGCAAGGCGGAGGGCGAAGCCAATGGTCGTTCCATTGGCGAGCCCGACAACGCCGCAGACGCGCATTTTGGCGGCAACCCGAAGGGACGGTGTCCTGGCGGGCGCATCGCGGCGTTGCGGCGACTTGCAAGGCAACGAGCATTGCGGCGTCGCCGCGCCTTGCGCTGCACCCGCCAGGCCGCCGTCGCGCACGCGCGATTCCATGAGACAGGTTCTCAAGGCTATCGGCGAGGCACTCGTCCAGCACTGCCTGCTCTGCGGCGCCGGCAGCGGCGATACGCTCCTGTGCCCGGACTGCCGCCATGCCCTGCCCGAGCTCGGCCGCCCGCGTTGCCCGGTCTGCGCCCTGCCGGCCCCGGGCGGCGCCGTCTGCGGCGCCTGCCTGAAGTCCCCGCCAGCCTTTGACGCGACGATCGCGATCTGGCGCTACGGCTTCCCGGTCGACAAGCTGGTCCAGTCGCTCAAATACGAACACCGGCTGGCGCTCGCCGGCTTCCTGGCCCAATCCATGCTGGCCGGCGAACGGCCCCCGGGCGACCTCGTGATTCCGCTCCCCCTGTCGCCGCTGCGCCTCGTCGAACGGGGCTTCAACCAGGCCGTGGAGATCGCGCGGCCGCTGGCGCGCGCCCTCGGCCTCCCGCTGGTCGTCGACGCCTGCCGGCGCACGCGCGAAACGCTGCCGCAGGCGAGCCTGCCTTGGAAGCAAAGGCGCAGCAACGTCCGCCACTGCTTCGAGTGCTCGCTGGACCTCACCGGGAAGAGCGTGATCGTGGTCGACGACGTGATGACCACCGGCGCCACGCTCGACGAATTCGCCGCCCTGCTCAAGCGCCACGGTGCCGCGCGGGTGACGAACTGGGTGGTGGCGCGCGCGGTGCGCGAGTGACTTACGGCGCCGGCATCCGCAGGCGCTGATTGACCGCGGCCAGCAGTTCCGGCGGCAGGTTGCCGGCGTCGTGCGCCTGCTGGAAGGCGGCGCGCGCCTCCGGCATCTTGTGTTCGGCCTCCAGGGCGAGCCCGAGCCCGTACCACCAGCGCGCCTCCGACGGACGCAGCGCCAGCGCCGCGCGGTAACGCTGCGCGGCCTCGGCATGACGCTTCTGCCTTTGCAGCACGACGGCGTGGAACGCCAGGTAATCGGGATTCTGCTCGGCGTGCGCGGCGTGGCGGGCGAGCGTTTCGCCGGCCTCCGCCAGCTTGCCGCGCTCGATCTGCAGGCGCGCCAGCGCCATGGCCCAGCCCGCTTGCGTCGGGTCGGCCGCGAGCCCCTCCTCGACCAGCGCCTGAGCGTCGTTCCATTGCTGCTGCTCGACCAGCACCGAGAGCAGTGCCTGGCGCGCCGAGACGTGCAGGCGCTCCAGGCTCAGCGCGAGGCGGAAACTGTCGACGGCCTCGGACGTCGAGCCGCGGCGCAGCGCCGCCATGCCCTTGCGGTATTCGGCCTCGGCCGCCTCGTGTATCTGGGCCGTGCGCGGACGCTTGTCGATCGCGGCAGGCGTCGTGTCGACGACGGGGGCGGGCGTCGCCGCCGGCGGCGGACTGGCGGGCACCGCACCGGGCTTGGCGACCGGCGGCCTGGCTTCCGGCCGCGGCCTGGCGGGCGGCTCGGCTTTTGGCTTCAGCGGTGGCACAGGCGCCACGGCAGCGGGCGGTGGTTCCAGAGGCGGCGGCTCGACGGGCGGCGGCACCACAGCGGCCAGCGGCGGCGGCTCGGGGGGAAGCAGCGGCGCGGGCGCAGGCGGCGGCTGGATCGGCAACGGCGACATAGGCGCGACCGCGATGGTCTTCACCTGCGGGCCCGAAGGCACCATGAATTGCAGGGCGGCGAATGCGGCGGCGCCGACCAGCGCGATCGCCACCAGCCGGGGCCAGCGCGGCGCGCTCTCGGGCGGCAGCGGCTGCAGGGCGTCCGGCAGCGCGGAGCGATCGACGTTCGGCGCCTGGCGGGCGTCGAGATCGCGCAGCATCTTGTTGATCAGGCTCACGGCGCTTCCTAGAACCAGCGGCGCTTGAAGGCGCTCTCGGTGTCGGCGACGGCGCGGCGCACGTGGCCGTAGCCGACGCGCTCGGCGCCCTCGCCGAAGGCGGCCAGCAGCGCCTTGTGGGCGAGCACGTTGACCAGCCGCGGCATGCCGTCAGAATGGCGGAACAGCGCCCAGCGCGCGCTGCGCGAGAACAGCGCCGGGCCGCGATAGCCGGCGATGCGCAGCCGATGCTGGACGTAGATGCCGATCTCATGACGACGCAGGCCCGGCATGCAGTAGTGATAGGTGATGCGCTGGCGCACCTGGCGTGCCGCCTTCTGCGCCAGGATCTCGTCGAGTTCCGGCTGGCCGAACAGCACGATCTGGATCAGCTTGCGCTTCTCGGTCTCGAGGTTCGACAGCATGCGCAGCGTCTGCAGCGTCAGCGGCGGCATCATCTGCGCCTCGTCGATGCAGAGCACCGCCGTCCGGCCCTGCTGCGCGATCTCCAGCACGCGGCGGTTGATCGCCTTGACCAGCATCGCGGTATCGCCGCCGGTCTCGGCACCCAGCTCCTCGGCGACCTCGGTCAGCAGCGCGCGCGGTTCGAGCTGCGGGTTCGGAATGTAGGCAGCGACGCGGTTGTCGCCGAGCAGCGACAGCAGATGGCGGCACAGCAGCGTCTTGCCGACGCCGACTTCGCCGGTGATCTTGACGAAGCCCTCGCCGCTGCCGATCGACACCAGCAGCGTGTTCAGCGCTTCCTCGTGGGCGATGCCGTTGTAGACGAAGGCCGTGTCGGGCGTGATGCCGAACGGCTGTTCGTTGAGGCCGAAGTAGCTGAGGTACACGCGGCCCGCCCTATCGCGCGTCGATGACCAGCTGGCGCGGATCGAGGTCGCGCAGGCGCTCGCCGGTCTGCTCGAGGTCCTTCGCCCAGGCGCGGTCGTCGACGATCACCGTCGGCTTCAGCAGGATCACCAGTTCGCGCTTGCTCGTCGCGTTGCTGCGCTGGCCCAGCAGCGGCGCGGCGGCGCCGGCCTTGCCGGCGCCGGGCAGCTGGCTGGTGTCGGTGGTCTGCTCCTGGCGCATCAGGCCGCCGATGGCGATGATGTTGCCGTCGCGCGCGCGGATGATGCTGTCGGTCTCGTTGACGCTGGAGGAGGCGAGCGGCAGGGTGAACTGCCCGAGCGTGGTGCCGAGGTCGATCTGCTTCGTCTTCTCCTGCACCACGCTGACTGCAGGATGGATGTGCAGGATGATGTTGCCGTCGTCGTCGATCTGCGGCGTGACGTCGAGCGAGATGCCCGAGAAGTAGGGTTGCAGCGTCAGGCTCGGCGTGCTCACCGAGCCCGAGGTGGTGGCGGTCGTCGTCGTCGTGACGTTGGTGACGAACAGCTCGTCGGTGCCGACCTTCAGCACCGCCTTCTGGTTGTTGAGCGTGGCGATGCGCGGCGAGGACAGCACCGACACCGTCCCCTGCGTCTCGAGGAAGTTCAGCAGCGCGGCGAAGTTGGCGGTCTGGAAGGCGAGGCCGAAGAAGCCCTTGCCGAGCGCGCTGGCGACGACGCTGCCGAACGCGCCCGGCGTGATCGTCGAGGTGTCGTTGGTGCTCATCGACTGCGCCGCGCCGCTGCTGCTCGTGGTGCGCAGGTTGGCGCTGTCGCCCGCGATTCCCGCGACGGCGCGGCTGCTGCCGCTGCCGCTGCGGAAGGCGGCCCAGTTGATGCCCGACTGGTAGCTCTGGCTCAGCGTGACGTCGATGATCTTGGCCTCGAGGATCACCTGACGCTCGACGATCGTCTGCGTCGCCTTCAGGTAAGTCTCGACCGAGCGCAACTCGCGCGGCAGCGCACGCACCACGATCACGCCGGACTGCGCATTGACCACCACGCTGCGCCCTTCGCCGCTGCCGACGATGGTCGTCAGCGCCGTCGCCATGCCGCCCCAGAAGTCGTTGTCGGTCGAGGTCTGCACGCGGCTGGTGACGTTGCCGCCGCCGGTGCTCGCGGTGCCGGCGCCGGCGGGCGTTGGCGTCGCGGTTCCTGGCGTCGAGGTCGTGCCCGCCGCCGCGGCGCCGCCGGCGATCGCGCTCGACGTCACGCGCAGCTCGGTGTTGCCCTGGCGCCGCGACGCCAGATAGTTCACCTGGAACACGCGCGTCTGCAGCGTGTTCGGCTGGATCGCGATGCGATTGCCCTTGATCACGAACTCGTAGCCGTAGAGTTCGCGGATCGCCTCGAGCGCCTCGCGCACCGTGACATCCTTCAGCTTGACGGTGATCTGGCCCGTCACCTCGGGGCCGATCAGCATGTTGTAGCGCGTGCCGGTGACCAGGGCCATGAACACCTGGGAGGCCGGCGCATTCACCACCGACAGATCGAAGCGCGGCTCGACCTCGGCGCCCTTCGGCATCTCGATGGTCAGCGGCGGCATCAGCGCGCGGTCGACGGCGGTATCGAGGGCGCGATTCTCGGCGGCCTGCTTCATCTCGTCGACGATCCTGTCGTGCACCACGCCGGGCCGCTGCGGCGCGGGCGCGCAGCCCGCGAGCGCGGCGAGCAGCGGCAACAGGAGGGCGAGCCGCAGGATCACCGGGCGGCCTCCTTCTTCTTGCCGGCCGACGGCGCCGACTTCTCGATCCCCGGCGCGAGCTTCATCACCTCGGTGCCGGTGGCGCTCCTGAGCGTCACCGAATCCTCGCCGATGCGCACCACGCGCGCTTCGCCGACGCGGCCGCCGAGCGTCACGTACTCGCCGTTGATGACCGCGGCCGGCTTCTCGCCCTTGCGGCGGATGATGGTCTGCAGGCCGGAGGCGGCGGGCTTCTCCTCGCCCGGCGTCTCGGCCGTGGCCGGCTTGTCGATGCCGGCCGGCGGCCTGGTCGGATCGACCAGCGCCTGGGCGCTCGCGACCGTCATCGCCGCGAACAACGCGAGCCCGCAGGCGATCAGGACGGCGGTATCGGCCCGGTTGGTCGTCATACGATCATCCAGGTGGGATCGAGGCTGAGCGTGTACACGGTCAGCGTCAGTTCGCTGCGCGGCCAGGCGGCCGTCGACAGCGACATGCGGCCCCAGAGCAGCTTTTGCGGCAGACGCTCGAGTTCCTCGACGTAGGCCAGCAGGTCGAGGTAGCTGCCGGCCATCCTGATCTCGAGGCCGTGCTTGTGGATGTTGGCGCCCCTCTCGGCAGGTGCCGGCGCCGGAGCAGGCTTGGCGGCGGTGCCGGCCGGCGCCTTCTCCTCCGCCTTCGGCGCCAGCAGCGGCGACGGCGGCAGCGTCTGCAGGCTCACCAGCTGCAGGCCGCGATGATGGGCGAGCACCGATTGCAGCAGCTGCGGCACGCGCTCGGGCGGCACCAGCTTGGCGTCGTACTCCTGCAGCGCGCGCTCGGCGACGGCGAGCTTCGCGCGCGTCTCGGCGAGCGCCTGCTTGTTGGGGGCGTCCGGATCGCGCAGCTGCGCCCTGAGCGCCATGAGCTGCGCCTGCGTCGTCTGCAGGTCGGTCTTCTGCTGGGCGATCTGCTTGCGCAAGGCGGCGGCGCGCTGCTGCGCCGGCTCGACGCCGAAGGTGTAGCCGCCCATGACGATGCCGAACAGCACCGCCGCGGCGACCATCCGCTTCTCGCGCATCTGCAGCGCGTCGAACTTCGCCGTCATGGCCTTGAGGCGCGTCTTCACTGGCGCGCCTCCGCTCTTGCCGGTCCGGCGGCGGCCGCTGCGTTTTCCGGCGCCAGCACGAACTCGTGGAAGGGCGCGGTCGCCGGAGGGGCCGGGGCTGCGGAACCCGGCGTCGCCGCCGCGGTCGGCGCGGCGGCCAGGCCCGGCGAAACGCGCAGCGCCGCGAACGAGCGGCCCTGGAAGGCCTTCTCAGCATTGAGGCGGCGGATGTACTCGGGCAGGCGCGCCGGATCGGACATGCGGCCGCGGATTTCCATGCCGCCGCTGTCGGCGACGGAGAAGCCCGTCAGCCAGAGCCCACCCACGGTCTGGCGCGCCAGTGCGCGCAGGTATTCGGCGAAGCTGATCGCGCCGCCGCCGATGCTCTTCTCGAGCACGCCGAGCACTTCGCCGCGCAGCGACAGCAGCGCGCGCGCCGACGCCAGTTCGGCCTCGATGCGCGGGTCCGGCTTCATCGACGCCACCTGGCGGGCGAGGTCCGCCATCTGCTCCTGCACCGACTTGAGCTGCCGCGCCAGCGCCTGCTGCTCCGCCTCGAGCGTCGCCTGCTGCGCGCGTGCCAGCACCGCCCAGGCGCCGATGAAGACGGCGAGGACCGCCGCCGCGAGCGCGAGGTTCAGCGCCGAAATCACCTCGCGCTTGCGCAGCAGTGCCGGATCGTAGAGGTTGATCTGCTGCGTCATTCGGCGGTCGCCTCCGAACCGCAGTCGGAACGCCGACCACCGCTGTGTCGGCTCTTGCCGACACTCGCGGACGTGCGCATCCCCGCCTTGCGGGGCCCCTGCTTACTGCTCATGTCGGCGCCTCCTGCCGCAGCGCGGCGCCGACCGCGAGCAGGGCCTGCGCCTGCAGCGCCGGCTCGGTCAGCGGCGTGCCGGCGAGGTCGAGCCCCTCGGCGAGGTTCAGCAGCGCCACCGGCTGGTAGAGATTGCCCTTCAGGTACTCGACGAAGGCCGACGCGCCGGGCACCGGCGCCACCAGCAGCCGCGCCAGCGTGATGAAGCTGAAGTTGCGGTCGAAATTGTCTAGCGAGCGCTGCACGTCGAGCAGCACGCGCTCGAAGATGCCGCCCGGCGCGTCGCCGCCCGGCGCCGCGAGATCCTTGCTCGTGACTTCGATACGCCGCATGGCGTAGAGCTCGCCGCCGTAGGTGAAGGTCAGGCGGCCGCCGTCCTCGTCGAAGGCGAGCAGCGCGAGGCCCCGGTTCTCCTCCTCGAACAGCGCGGCGACGTTGCGCTGCGCCAGTTCGGGGACGTCGATCGCCTCGAGCGGAATCTTGGCGTCCTGGAACAGGCGGATGCGCGGCGTCAGGTATGAGTGGCTGGCGACGACCGCGAACACCTGCGCCGGCCGGCCGCCCTGCTTGGCAGGAATGTCGAGCACATCGACGCCGGCCGCCTCGACCGGGAAATCGACCATCTCCTTGACGCGCCAGCGCAGCGCGTCGCGGCGCTCCTCGGCCGGCACCTGCGGCGCCTCGACCTGCAGCATCTGGTATTCGCCGGCGCGCAGCAGCGTCGTGCAGCGGCCATGCAGCTCCGGCCGCAGGCGCTTGAGCGCCTCGAGTTCGCCGCCCGCGCAGGCGTAGGACACCCACTCGCTGACCGCGGGACGAGCGTCGGTCCGCCGCAGAATCTCGGCGACGTCGATCCGTCCCGACGAGAAGATCACGGAGGTCCAGTTACGGCTCGGCTGGCTGCGTCGTGGCCACATCAATGGAAAAAAGTCCCTTACCTTTTGGGATACATGGGACTGTATCGACAAAAAAAGCTAGGCCTTCCCTGAAAACAGGCAGAAAAGGACGCCAGTAAGGGGTTTATTCCGCGGCCGGACCGCGAGTCGTGACGGAGGCTACTTTTCAGCCAGAACCGTCACCCGGCGTTCAACGTAGTTGGGATTCGCCACCGCGCCCGGACACGCGGGACTGGCCGCCGGGACGCTGCAAGCCACCGCCGTGATGGAATAGATCGTCCCAAGCCCAGCCTCTACTACGCCGCCGGCGGCAGCAGCGGTGCAAGTGACGGTAACCGACATCGAATCGATAGCGCCGATGTCGGTCGAAGCGACGCAGCTGGAATCCTTGATGGCCCGATAGAGCCCCCATTCCGTTCCCGCGCGCGCCGCCTGGTACGCACGCGCACCCATGACGTCGAGAGCAGACCCGATCTGTTGCGACGTGGAAACGGTAGCGATGAAGCCGCCGAGTGCCGCAAGGATTACGACCAGGAAAATGGCGGAAACGATCGCGAAACCGCGCTGCGTTTCAGGGAACATCATTCACATGGACCTCGTGATAGAGCCGGACCGACTCGCCTGCGGCATCGGTCAGGACAAGCGTCATCGTGAGCAAGCCGTTGCGTTGCGAGGCTGCCGGGGTATAGCTGAAGCTGCAGGTGCTGACATTGCCCACGAGCACCGTACCGGTAGTCGGGCAACTCGCCATCAGCGCGCTACTGAGCGAGCGGGTGCCGCGATACAAGTTCCCGCCGGAGCACGAATACACAACAGAAGAGTCCGGAACGACTTGGAACCGTCTCCCGGGAGAGTCGAAGGGGAACTGCTTGCCCGTTCCCAGCACGATCCTGGCCGACGTCGCGGTTGAAGTTGCACTGGTATCGATGGCGGCCCGCGTATCGCCCGCGTACGCATCAGCGCCCGAAATGCCGAGGTTGTAGATGACGACATGTTGCGTCTCCGCGGCGGCGAAGGACGCTGGCAGATTGCTTCCGGCAACAACGTCGAACGACGTATCCGTTGCCGTGAAGTCCAGCACGTCGCCGGTCCCATCGCTCTTCGGGGACACACGGTAACGACCGCCTCCGATCACCGGCAGAAACTCGAAGCAGCCACTGCTGGCCGGGCTCGTGGTGCGCAGGCTGTTCGGCAGCGCCGCGCGCACGTCCCGTTCAATGCGACGCAATGCCGTATCGGCGGCGTCAGTAAGTTCTGCACGCCGTACGGTGTCGATGTAAGCGTCGATCGGGTTCTTGAGGAAAACCGCGACGACAGCGCCGAGGATGCCGGTGATCGTGATCGCGACGATCGCCTCGACCAGCGTGAACCCTGGAGCACGCGACATGCAACGCTGCTTACTCATAATTCGTGCGCCAGCCCACCAGGCTCACGGAGGCGCCTCCCCCTGCCACCGTAACGGTGACCTGTTTCGCGTTGGTCAAACTGACGACAGCGCCTGCCGGCCCCAGCGCCGCAGCCGTCACCGCGACCGACACCGTGTAGTTCCCGAGTCCGGGCGTGAGCGTCCCATCCAACTGGTAGACGCCGCTCTGGCTCCACCCGTTGTAATCGCCAACATCGTTGTAATGCTGTCTGTCGAGAACCGTATTCGCCGCGCATTTCGGGGTCGTACTGCTGCTGCAGCCAACAGGATCGACCGCGGTGTCGCTGAAGTCCTTGGAGAGGATTTCCTCCATCATCGCCTCGGCAACCGCCAAGGCCTGCTTTGCGACCACTGGATCCGCGCTGCGGCTCGCCGTCACATTGAACACCGAGAGTATCCCCGTCAACCCGACAGAGACGATGACGATGAAGATGATCAATTCGATGAGCGTGAAGCCACGCTGCGGGGTCATTGAATGGTCCCCGTTTCCGGCTGCACGGTGATCGGCGTCTGGTTGGAAACGCTGATGCTCATTGCTGAACCTGCCACGGCCTTGCTGGAAGTCACCAGACGGCCGAGGGGGTCGAAGATGAGACTGCTGCCTGAGACGCTGACCCCGCTCGGCGCGCAAACTTCGTTCGCAGCGGCGCAACCGCGGCCCGGCACAGGAAGCGCGATGGCTGTCGTGCAGCTGACGGTCGTCACCGATTCGGGTGCCGTTGTGTCACGCGATATGGCCACCACGCCGGCAGGACCGCTGCCGGCCGTCACGCTGACACAGGAAAAGCGGCGGCTGGCAACGGCCGCGTGGCGCGCATGCTGGACCGCCGCCTTGACGGCGTCGTGGAACCCGCGTTCATCGAACGTCTTGTCCGCGAAGCGCGGGACCACGACGGCGGCAAGGATGCCGATGATGATCATCACCGTCACGAGCTCGACGAGGGTGAACCCTGTCTGACGCATCAGTACATTTCTCTCCGGTGGATCACCGGTCCCGACTTGAATACGCCAAAGGTCGCGCGGCCCACGGGATTGCTCGCGGTAGAGCTTGCCCACGGGTACTGCAGCCATCCCGGCACCGTGGCCGTGACGCCGACAGCCCCGGCGGACCCCGCCCCGGGCGCCTGCAGCCAGAGATTGAAGTTGCCGGCAAAGCCAGCCGTCCCGCCCTCGAGGAATGCCTTACCGCTCGGTGCCGCCGCCGCACAGCCGATGCCGCTCAGTCCGGGGTTGCCGCTGTCGCGGACACAGGTCTTGGCGGTAATGTTGGTTGCGCCAGCAGATGAGAGTGCCAGTGTCGCAGTTGTCTTGGTATCTGCCGAGTGCGGCTGCCACCCGGCGGTCATTCCTGCCCAATACTCGGCTCGCATCGCCATCGGAAGGTCGAGAAGTTCCGAGCCGTTCGCATTGAGCAGGCGCACGCGACCATAGCGCGAAACGGTCGTTGCCAAGAGGACTCTCTCGCTCGTGCCGCTGATGTCGGCATCGAGGTTGGCGCCGGTTATCGTGACGCCGTCACTGTCGGTAGGCGCGACCCCGAGCTGCAGTGCCTCGTAGGGTCCCCAGCTGGCATCCGGCGACGACGTCGGGCGGCTTAGCGCGAGATGTGTGATGAAGCTGCCAACTCCATTCGTCCAAGTACCGAGCGGCGCATCAACACTGCTGTCTGTCGCAACGCGGGAGGTCAGTGCCGATGTGCCGTTTCTCGCGCCAAGCCCGAGATTTGCCACGCCAAGCTTCGCGAAGCCTGACGAGGTCGAATAGTTCTTCGTGACGTTGCCGCTGGCATCAAGTGCTTTCACGGTACTGAGCAGGAGCATCGGTTCGCCCATGTAGGTGAAGGCGTCAAGCGCGCCGTAGCTATAGACGGTCGCCGCCGAAACGGCCGAGGTCGCGCCTGCGGCAAGCGTCACCGTGGTTCCGGACAACCCGGCGATGCTCGTCGCCAGAGACGCTCCGTCCGCACCGGCTCCCAGTACGACGATCGTATCGCCGGCGACAAGTCCGACGGCCGATGCCACCGTAAGGCCCGTTGAACCCGCGGCGACCGTGCCCGTCGTCTTTGCATACGTGTCGCTGCGTGTCGTCAGCGCGCCAGAGACGGAGAAATGGTCGGGGAAGAAGCGGCCGACGTTGCCCGATGTCGTGCCCGTCACGGCACCGGCGCCGAGGTAATCGCTGTTGCCCGGCGTCAATTGGATGATGCCGACTTCACTCCAAGCTAGGTTGGTCACCGTCGCCACGCCGTTTGTGAAGACGGGGGGGTCGGAGGGGTCGGGGGTATCGACGATCGTCGCGTTGCTCAAAGTTCCTGCCTCACCACCACTCGGCACCACCAGCGCATGGCTCAGCGTGACCTCCTCCGGGGTTGATTCGCGGCCGAAGCTGTAGGCCGTGCCACTGCCGGCTTTGGCCGTCACCGTGGCGCTGAAGGCTTCGCCGGCCTTGACGAACTTGGCACCCGACGCATCGGCGGCGCCTGGATTAGAAAGATTGGGCGATGCCGTCTGCTTGATGTCCGACAGCACGAAGCCGCTTGGCTTGACGATGAAGTCGTTGGTCGAGCCGCTCAAGGCCTTCAGCAGGCTGCCGCCCGCTGCCTTTGCCATGTGGAGCTTGACCTTGCCGACGTCGCTGTAATTGAACGTGAAGGGCGCGCTGCCATTGGCATCGAAGGTCATGGCGACCGAAGTGAATGAACCCACGCTGCCGCTGTTGTTACGCGAGATCGTCGTGTCCGTGCCGCCGTTGACATTCATCAGGTTGACGCCGTAGCAGGTGCCCGGATCGAGGCACTCGTAGCCGAAGTTCACGGTGTTCGCGCCCGTCAGCGCCGCCTCGCAGGCCTTGGTGCTCTTGTCGGCCTTGACGGCGCGCAGGTAGTAGGTTTTTGAGGCGGTACCCCCGGTATGAGCAGGTATCGCCGCCTCGGTGCCGCTCGTTGTATCCCAGACGATGAAGCCGGCGTCCGAGAACACGAGGTTGCAGGTCTGCGTGACGCCGACGTAGCACTTGACGCCGTTGGCCGGCGTCGGCGAGACGCTCGAAGCATCGAGGACGTAGGTGCCGGTCGCCGTGCGCTCGAAGTAGCGCGTCGCGCTGCCGGTGAAGCTCAGGGCATCCGATGCCGTGCCGCCGCTCGCCGCCGAGTACCAGCCACCGGTCGGCGCAAGCGTCAGCGACACGCTGCCGGCCGTGTATTGCGCCGTGCAGTCGGCGTCCTTGCAGGCCTTGATCGTCACAGGCTCGCGCACGCAGGTGACGCCGGCGCCCGAGTGCTCGATGCGGACATGGTCGATGTTCGCAGAGCATGCCTCGATCTGGACGTTATCGAGGTAGAAATACTCGGTGGTGCTGTTCATCCTCTCGGCGAAGGCGACGCGGAAGTTGCTCGCGATGTAGGCGCTGACGTCGTAGCTGAAGCTCTGCGTGGCCGTCGAACCCGAGTCGTTAACGATGCTGTGAATCTTGGTCCAGTTGCTGCCGCCGTCCTTGGAAACCCATATGTCGAAGACATCGGAACTTTCCCAGTTGGTCGTCTGGCTGTAGTCGAAGGTCAGCGTCGCGACATTGGCGCCGGACAGGTTCGCCTCGCGCTCGATCGAGGGGCCGCCGAAAGTTGCGGATCCGCCGGAGCCGCTGCCGGCGAAGCGCACCTGGTTGCCGGTGACTTGGACGGTGCCGCTCGAGGCCGAACTGTTGTCGCCGGTCTCGATCCAGCTGGCGGTCCAGTTCGCGGTGCCGTCGTTGCGGCTGTAGCTCGTCGACGAGAACTCGTCGCGGAAGGTGGTGCAGGTCGTGGTGCCCGGCGGGCAGGTGTGGCTGGCGTTCATCGCCGCCTGTATCTGCGCCTTCGCCAGCTTCGCGTTGTAGATGTAAACCTCGTCGATCGTGCCGTTGGCGGAATTGGGGCTGCCTTCGGGATGGTAGGTGCCGCGGTTGTCGCCGATGTAGAGCGTCTCGAGGTTGCCCAGCGTGCTGCCGCGATCGTCGGTGTTCGTCGTCGCCAGCGTGCCGTTGACGTAGATTTCGCGCCGGTCGCCCGGCATGTCCCAGGTGACGGCGATATGGACCCAGTCCGAACTCGTGTAGCTGTACTGGCTGGTCTGCAGCACGATGTCCTCGTCGCCGCTGTCTTCGAGCGCAAAGACGAGTCGCCCCCAACTGTCGAGCAGCAGCGAGAAATACTTGTCGCTGGTGGAAGATGAGGCGTCGAACAGCGTCCGGTCGCTGCCGCCGTTCCAGTTGGTCTTGCTCTTGTACCAGAAGGCGATCGTGCCCTTGCTGCCGATCGCGCTGTCGACGTCGAGCCCCGTGTCGACGGCGGATTGCGTGCCGTCGCTGGTGTTCGAGGGGATGTCGCCGCCGCGACACACATAGCCGCCGGAAACCGTGCCGGCGCTGCCGACGGCGCGGCCGTGATGGTTGTTGCCGCTCGAATCGACGACTTCGCCGGCCGTGCCGTTCCACGTCGTCTCGTCCATGGCGTAGTAGGCCAGCGCGGCGACCGGCGTCGCCTCGCCGACGGCGAAGGTGCCGAACGCCGTCATGCCGGTGGCCTTGCTGCTCGTCGAGGTCAGCGTCGACGTCGTCGGCGTGGTCCAGGTGCCGCCGTTCTTTTCGGCGACCATGAAGCTGCTCGTCGTGACGCCGGAGTCGACGTCGCTGACGCCGCAGTCCGTGCTCGTGCCGTTGCAGAACTGGAAGGTGGCATCAAACGTGTAGTAGGTTCCCGACGATTGCGTCAGCGTCCAGGTGCGGTTGACGCTCTTCGTCGCGCTGATGCCCGAAGTGCCGGCCGTCGTGTCGGCATGGTCGCCGGCCGCGGTCGAAGCGACGACGACGCCACCGAGCGGCGCCGAGTGCCACGCGTAGGTGAAGTTGATCGGTGCGTAGTTGGTCGCGTCGCCGACATGGAAGACGCAGGTCGCTCCCCACGACGGCCCGGTGAGGCTGAGGTTGCCGTTGATCCAGGTGCCGGAGGCGCGCGTCAGCCAAGCCGAGTCGCACTGCGACGGAACGACGACCTTGTTGCTGCCCGTGCTGATCCTGCCTGCCTGCAGCGTGATCGAGCCCCAGGTTCCCAGCGTCAGATCGCCGCCCAGCGTCAGGCCGGCGCTGTTGTTGAGGGTCAGCGTCTGGAAGGTCGCCGAAGACGAGATCGTCTGCGCTGCCGTGCCGTTGAAGGTCCAGGTGCCGAGGCCCGGTCCGAAGGTGCCGCCGTTGTTGATGTCTCCCTTCAGCGTCGCCGTCACATAGTTCGAGCCGAGGCTGAAGGTCGCGCCGCCGTCGATGGTCAACGAGCCGAGGATCGTCAATGCAGAGGACGAGATCGACTTGGTGCCGCTACCGCCGATGCGCAGGTTGGGGTAATTCACCGTCCCCCAAAGGCTCGGCGACTGGGCGCCGTTGCGGTTCAGGTACACGGTGGCAGTGGAGTTCACCGGGCTGCCGGCGTTGAACGCATTGCCGCGCAGCGGATCGGAATTCTTCAGCGTCAGGGTCAGCGTATCGCCAGCGTTGAGATTCAGCGTACGCCAGGTGATGTCGATATAGTCGGCGGTGAGTGTGCCGTTGCCGCTCCACGTCGAATCCGCCTGCAGCTCGACGTAGCTCGGTTGCGACGCGTTGGTGTAGAGATTGATCGTGCCCGAGTTGGACAGCGGTCCTGCGAGCTGCAACCGGCGCGTGCCTACGCCGTCGTCGTTCAGGGAGCCGCCGGCGGCAACCGTGAGCGACGCCAGGCTGGCGGTGTTGGTGTTCAGCGTGACGGCATCGGTGATCGTGACGGTGTCGCCGCCCTGGGGGCTGCCGCCGCCGCAGCTCTTCCAGGTGCCGGAGACGCTCCAGTTGCCCGATTGCTTGCTCGCGCAGTTCGCGGCCTCGGCAGGCGCCGCACCGGCCAGCGACAACACCAGAACGAGTCCGGCGATGCAGCCGCGGCTTCCTTGGGAAAAGCCAGCCGGACGGTGCTTTGATCGTTTCGCGAAAAGGCGCATCGTCAGTTTCCCGATCTACAATGAGCGGCCCCGGAATTGCGGCACTTCCGCTCGCGAGAATTCTACTCGCGATACGGTCGAATCCCTGGCGCCACGACGAACACGCGATGACACACGACTGGCTCCAACGCACCGCACTCGCCGCCCTGGCGCTGATGGTGAGCCTGCCGTTCCTGCTTCCCCTGCATACGACGCCGATTCCGTCGTTCTGGTC
Source organism: Pseudomonadota bacterium (assembly GCA_046726235.1). Lineage (GTDB taxonomy): Bacteria > Pseudomonadota > Gammaproteobacteria > Burkholderiales > Rhodocyclaceae > Nitricoxidireducens. The sequence goes on along the minus strand of JBKPAD010000007.1, from coordinate 162,125 downwards.
GGAATGGTTCGCGGCGGTGCTCGGTCTCGCGGCCTGCGTTGTCCTCGTCGGCGCCCCACGCCTGCCCTTGCCCGGTGCCGCGCTGCTCGCCTTAATCTTGGCAGGCATCGCAATCGCCCAGAATGCGCTTGCTTTCGCGCCGGTGCCTCAACTTGCGACCCTGTTCGCGCTGTACCTCGTCTGGGCCGCAATGCTCGCCTGCACGGGACGCCTCCTGGCGGAGCAACTGGGCACGACTCATCTGGTTCAGGTCCTTGCAAGTGCGATCCTGGCGGGCGCGCTGCTCGCGGCGCTGCTCGGCTTCGCGCAGCCATGGCTGGCGCCGTTGGGATGGGCTGGATATCCGCTCCGTTCGGGCGGACCGTTGGGCCAGGGCAATCACTTCAACGTCTATCTCTGGCTCGGCCTGGCTTCTGCGCTTTACCTGCGCGTGAGCGGGTGCATGGCGCGTGGCGCATTCTGGTCCGCGGCAGTCGTCCTTGCGCTGGCGGCGGTGCTGGTCGGGCAACGCTCCGCGTTCCTGTACGCCGCCGCGTTGATCGCGGTTGCGGCGTGGCAATGGCGAAGCGACCGTCCCCACGCGCCGGACGGTCGTCGCCTCGCGTTCGGCATCGGCTTGCTGTTCGTGCTCTTGCAGCCGCTGGGAGCGCTGCTGCCGACGGGAAGCGGCGGCGCAGCTGCGCCGCCGGCGATGCGCGCGATGACGGAACTCCAAGGCCCATCGATCCGGCTGCAACTGCTCAATCTTGGATACCACGCGATCGCCGCGTCGCCGCTGGCCGGCGCTGGCATCGGCGCCTATCCCGGCCTCGCCTACCGCCACGCGGACAGCATCGATCCGGCGGACAACCCGGGGCCAGCCGAACATGCGCACAACCTGTTGGTCGACATCGCTGCCGAACTCGGCATCCCGGCGGCCCTGCTGGTCGCCGTGGCAGTGTTCCTTTCGCTGAGACACCTGCCGCAGCGAGCATCGAGCGCCGAAGCCGGATGGGGCGCCGCCGTCGTCGGCATGCTCGGGTTGCACAGCATGATCGAGTATCCGCTGTGGCACGCGTACTTCCTCGGCTTGGTCGCCGTTGTCGCGGGTGCGTTCGGGGGCAGGCTCCTCTTCGGCAGCCGGATGGCGGCGATAGCACTCGCGGGAGCGCTTCTCGCGTATGGCGCCGGGACGCTGCACGAACTGCGGCGCGACCACATGCGGCTGGAATGGGCACTCGGCTTGGCCGACCAGGCAGCGTTGCTCGGCATCCCACAGGCCTCGCTACTGACGCCCTGGGTGCAGACGATTGCCTGCGTCAGCCTCGATCCGGCGAAGGTCGCGCTGAACGACGGCCTCATCGTTTGCGAAGCCGCCATGAAGTTTGCGCCGACACCCGAGGCCGGTGCGAACATGGCGGCCTTGCTTCGCCGTGGCGGCAAGGAGAATGCCGCGTACGAACTATTGCACCGGATCAGCCTTGCGTCGCAAGGCCGCAATCAATGACGCTGACTGACCCAGCGGCGGGACAAGGGCCGTTATGCGCCGGTGCAAGTAATCGTCGCATAGACACCCGCGGCTGACCCTTTGTTGTGCTTGATCTTGCAATGGGTCGTGTCGGTGCCGCCCGCAGTACAGGAACTCACGGTGCCGCTGACCTCGATACCGGTAGGCCAAGCACCGCCCGCCATCAGCGACTTGAGGGTGTCGCAATCCGTAGCCGCAGTGACTGCGGTCGCCGCACCCGAACTGATCTGGTACTTCGCATAGTTGATCGCGGTCGCCGACGAAAGCGCCCCGGCAACTCCGTTTGCGGCAGCATCGCCAGCATCTCCTGACAGGTCCACAAACTTCGGCAGCGCCGTCGCGGCAAGGATGCCGAGAATGACGATGACGACGATCAACTCGATCAGGGTAAAGCCCTTCTGCATATGCTTTGAGGTGTCCATATTGCGCTCCAAAGTCTGTCTTACGTATTAGGTCAAATCCTACCCTGCGAGGAAAAAAAAGTCAGCAGCCCTCGGTCGTTACGGTCATCACGGGAGCAATGATCAGCGTGCCGCTGAGGGTGGCCTCCTGATAGCTGACGCGGCAGCCCGGGGTGGTGCCGCCGACGACGTCGAAAGTGCGAGTCGGGGTTCCGCTGGAGGTGTTGGCGGCCACCAGGCCGTCCGCAGTGAGATTGAGTTGCGCCGCGGCGTCGATGCCGGCGGGGGTGGCCGCAGGATGGCGATTCACGATCGTCACCGTGTAGCCGTCCATGTTGACAACCGGGCTGGCCGAGGCGCAGTTGCTAGTCGTCGTACTCGGCGCCGTGCCGGCGAGGTCGAGCTCGCAGCGCGAGCGGGCGAGGACTACAGCAGACCGTAGCGAACCGTATATCGCATTCGCCTTGGCGACACGGGCGTCGCGCTGGGCGTCGATCAGGCGCGGCATGGCGACGGCCGCAAGGATCCCGATGATCGTGATCACGATGACCAGTTCGATCAGCGTGAAGCCCGCTTGTCGCGGCGCAGTCGGGGGGAATTCCGTACGCATGGCGCTATTACGGTAGCACGCTTTGCCGCAGGCGAAACTTCGATCTGCACCCGCTTTGACCGGCATCATCATTTCTTCATCGACACCTTGCCGAGGTCCCACAGCGGCAAGAAGATGCCGAGCGCGAGGACGAGAACCATGGCGCCGAGGGCAACGATCAGGATCGGCTCGATCTGCTGCGACAGCGTCTTGAGCTCGTACTCGACTTCGCTCTGGTACATGCCGGCGATTTCTTCCATCATCTCGTCCAGCGAGCCGGATTCCTCGCCGACGGCGATCATCTGGATGACGACGGGCGTGAAGGCGCCGGTGGCGATCGATGCGCGCAAGATGGTGTCGCCGCGCTCGACGCTGTCGCGCATGCGCTCGATCTTCTCCGCGATCCAGGCGTTATCGACCGTCATGGCGACGGTGGTCATGGCCTGGATCACCGGCACGCCGGAGCGCGAAGCGAGGGCGAAGCTGCGGGCGAAGCGCGCCAGCGTCGCCTTGCGCACGATGGGGCCGGCAATCGGGATGCGCAACTTGGTCTTGTCCCACTGGTAGCGGCCGCTCGGCGTGTCGATCCACCACTTGAAGCCGAATACGGCGGCGGCGATGCCTACGAGCATCGCGTGCCACCATGCGACCATGAAGTTCGAGAAGCCGATGAGGATGCGGGTCATCAGCGGCAGATCGGCGCCGAAGCCCGCGAACACCTTCGCGAAGGCTGGGATCACCAGGATGTTGACGACGCCGATGGCGATCGCCATCGCGATGATGACGAAGCTCGGATACCGCAGCGCCGACTTCACCTGCTCGTGCATGAAGCGCTCGAACTCCATGTGGTCGAACAGGCGCAGGAAGACTTCCTCGAGCCGGCCGGTCATTTCGCCGACGCGGACCATCGAGAGATAGAAAGTCGTGAACACCTTCGGATGCCGCGCCAGCGACATCGAGAGTTCGCGGCCGGAATCGAGGCTCTCGCGGATCTGGCCGAGCAGCGCCTTCATGGCGCCGTTGATGCTCGATTCCTGGAGGCCGGCCAGGGCGCGCATGATCGGCACGCCGGCCTTGAGCAGCGTGTAGAGCTGGCGCGTGAACAGCAGGATGTCGACGTGCTCGATCTTCTCGGCGAAAAGGTTGAAGCCGCCTGCGCCGTCCTTCTTCTTCAGCGCGCTCTGCGGCGCGGACTTGATTTCGAGCGGCGTGACGCCGCTGCCGAGCAGGTTGCCGGCGACCTCGCCGGCCGTGGCGCCTTCGAGCACTCCCTCGACGAGGTCTCCGGCGGAATTGCGGCCGCGATAGGAGAACGCGGCCACCTCAGTCCTCGAACTGGCTCGAGATGCGCATCGCCTCGTCGACCGTCGTGCGGCCGTTCACGACCAGGCGCACGGCGTCGCGGCGCAGGGTGTTGCCACCCATCTGCTCGCGGCCGATCTGGATGAACTCGTTGGGGTCGCCGTGGTTGGCGGCTTCGACGAGGGCGTTGGACATCTCGAGGAACTCGTACACGGCCTGGCGCCCCGAGTAGCCCACGTTGGCGCAATGCGCGCAGCCGCGTCCGTGACGGTACTTGAAGTTGTCGACGCGGTCGCCGAGTTCGTACTTGAGCCACTCGCGCTCGTGCGGCGAGAGTTCGTGCGGCTCGGCGCAGTTCTCGCAGACCACTCGCATCAGGCGCTGGGCGAGCACCATCTGGATCGACAGTGCCACCATGTAGCGCGGCACGCCCATGTCGAGCAGGCGGATCGGCGTCGTCAGGGCGTCGTTGGTGTGCAGGGTCGAGAGCACGAGGTGGCCGGTCATGGCCGCGCGCATGGCGATCTCGGCGGTTTCCTGGTCGCGCATTTCGCCGATCAGCACGATGTCCGGGTCCTGGCGCAGCGCGGTGCGCAGCACCCGCGAGAAGGTGAGGTCGATCTTCTCGTGCACCTGCACCTGGTTGAGACCGGGAAGGCGGTACTCCACCGGATCCTCGACGGTGATGATCTTCGTCTCGGGCTTGTTGAGTTCGTTGAGCGCGGCGTAGAGCGTGGTCGTCTTGCCGGAGCCCGTCGGCCCGGTGACCAGCACGATGCCCGAGGGCCGGCCGATGGCGTGGCGGAAGCGCTCGATCACGCGCGGCGGCATGTGCAGCTTGTCGAGCTGCAGCAGGCCGGTGTTCTGCGCCAGCAGACGCATCACCACCGACTCGCCGTGCTGCGTCGGCATGGTCGAGATACGCACGTCGACCGCAGCGCCGCGCAACTTGATGTTGAAGCGGCCGTCCTGTGGCAGACGCTTCTCCGAGATGTCGAGGCCCGACATCAGCTTGAGGCGCAGCACCAGCGCGCCGGAGATCTTGGCGTCGGCCTCCGTCTGGATGTGCAGCACGCCGTCGATGCGGAAGCGGATGACCAGCGACTTTTCCTGCGGCTCGATGTGGATGTCGGAAGCGCGCGTCTTCTGCGCCTCTTCGAACACCGTCTGCAGCAGCTTGACGACCGGCGCGTCCTCCTGGCCGGGACTGACGCCGAGCAGGGCGCCGAAGTCGCCCGGGATCTCGCCCATCTCCTGCGTCAGGTCCTTGGCGAGGTTGGAGATTTCCTCGGTGCGGCGATAGACGCGGTCGAGCAGCGGCACGAGCTGGCTCTCGATGACGACGGCGAGCTCGATGTCGCGCTTCACGATGCGCGCGATCTCGTCGTAGACGGAGAGGTCGGTCGGGTCGGAGAAGCCCACCCGCAGCAGGCCGTCGCGCTCGTCGATGACGATGGCGCGGAAACGGCGCGCCTGCGCCTCGGGGATCAGCTTGATGAGGTCGGGCTTGGGCTGAAAGCTGCGCAGGTCGACGAACTCGGCCTTGAGCTGGCGCGCCAGCGCCTTGGCGATGCCTTCCTCGGTGACGTAGCCGCTTTCGACGAAAATGCGGCCGAGCTTGCGGCCGCTGCGCTTCTGTTCGCCGAGGGCGAGCTTCAGCTGCTCGTCGGTGAGCAGGCCCTGTTGGATCAGCAGGTCGCCGAGGCGGATCCGCTCGGGGGGCCGGGTCATGCATCGCTCCTGAGAGAAACCCTAGCCGGGCATTATCGGCGACACTATGCCCTTAGGTGCATTTAATAGAACCGTTCTTCTGCCGCAAATGTTCGACGTCGTCCTCTACCAGCCCGAAATCCCGCCCAACACCGGCAACGTCGTGCGCCTGTGCGCCAACGCCGGTGCAAAACTGCACCTGATCAAGCCGCTCGGCTTCAGCATCGCCGCGCCTGCACTCAAGCGCGCCGGCATGGACTACGCGGAGTTCGTCGATGTCGCCGTGCATGAGAGCTGGCAGGCGTGCCGTGCCGCGCTCGAAGGCCGGCGCATGTTCGCGATGACGACGCGCGGCAGCGGGCGGCACGACCAGCAGGGCTACCTCCCCGGCGACGTGTTCGTGTTCGGGCCGGAGAGCCGCGGCCTGCCGGCGGAAGTGCTGGAGGAATTCGCGCCCGAGCGGCGCATCCGCCTGCCGATGCTGCCGGGCAACCGCAGCATCAATCTCTCCAACTGCGTGGCGGTGACGGTCTACGAGGCGTGGCGGCAGTGCGGCTACGCCGGCGGCGGCTGACTACTCGGCCTTCAACTCGCGGTTCATCAGCTGCTCGACCACCTGCGTCGGGCTGATGCTGCCTTCGAGCACCAGGCAGACCGCCTTGGTGATCGGCATGTCGACGCCGAGCTGGCTCGCCCGGCGCGCGACTTCGCGCGCCGTCGGCACACCTTCGGCGACGTGGCCAAGTTCGCGGCTGATGACGTCGAGCGACTTGCCGGCAGCAAGCGCCAGGCCAACGCGGCGATTGCGCGAGAGGTCGCCGGTGCAGGTGAGGATCAGGTCGCCGAGGCCGGCCAGCCCCATGAAGGTTTCGCGCTTGGCGCCGAGCGCGACGCCGAAGCGCGTGATTTCGGCCAGCCCGCGCGTGAGCAGTGCGGCGCGCGCATTGAGGCCGAGGCCGAGGCCGTCGCAAATGCCGGTGGCGATCGCCAGCACGTTCTTGACCGCGCCGCCGACTTCCGCGCCGACGACGTCGCCGTTGGCGTAGATGCGCAGGCGCGGGCCATACATCTGCTCGGCCCACTGCGCGGCGAAGTCGGCATCGCGAGAGGCCAGCGTCACGGCCGTCGGCTGCCCGCGCGCCACTTCCTCGGCGAAGCTCGGGCCGGTCAGCGCGCCGCAGCGCGCGTCCTTGAGCGTGGCGTCGACGACCTGGTGCGGCAGCAGGCCGCTGTCGGCCTCGAGGCCCTTGCAGACCCAGACGAAGGGCAGCGACGGCGCATGCTGCGCCAGCGCGGCCAGCGTCGGTCGCAGGCCGGCGACCGGCGTGGCGATGACGGCGAAGTCGGCGCCGCGCAGGATGGTCGCAATGTCGGCATCAATGGAAATGTCGGGCGGCAGCGCATGGCCCGGCAGGAAGCGCTTGTTCTCGCTGTCGCGCCGCATGTCGGCGGCGTGATCGGGGTCGAGCGTCCACAACGCGATCGCGTGGCGCGGCGCGAAGGCCAGCGCGAGGGCGGTTCCCCAGGCGCCGGCACCAAGGATGGCGAAACGCATCAGATGGCGACGCTCACAGGCCCCAGACCTGGGAGGCCCGGACGAAGCCGCTCTGTCCGTCGCGATGGCGCACTCGCACCCAGCCGAGCGGGCCGGGTTCGACCCATTCGAGGACGACGTCCTTTTCGGCCTCGAAGGCGAGCGGCGCCTTGTCGTCGGCCTGCGCGCGCACGTGAGCGCGGTCGAAGCGGACGATGACGGTGCGCTTCTGGCTCAGGTTGCGCTTCTCGATCCAGGCGAGATCACCCTTTGCGTCGCGCACCTTGACCCAGGCGTCGAGCATGACGACCGCTTCCACCGGCGTGCCGGCGGCGATGGCGAACAACGGGCGCGCCTTCTGCGACGGCGCATCGTAGAGCGCGGAGGCCTCGGCGACCGACAGGTAGTCGAGCGCCCAGGCCGTTTGGGCGGCAAGGCTAGCCAGCAGCAGCGCGAGCGCCCGCTTCATGGCTCTACTGGATGGTCGCAGCGCCCTCGGCGGCCGGCGCCTGCTGCTCGGCCATCTGGCGCTGACGATAGACGTTCTCGAAGTTCACCGGCGCCAGCAGGATCGGCGGGAAACCGGCGCGGCCGACGGCGTCGGACACCGCCTCGCGCGCATACGGGAACAGGATGTTGGGGCAGGCGATGGCGAGGATCGGCTCGAGTTCCGACTCGGGAATGTTGCGAATCTGGAACAGCCCGGCCTGCGAGACCTCGACGAGGAACTGCGTCTTGTCGGCCAGCTTGGCCGTCACGGTGACCGTCAGCGCGACGTCGAAAATGCCCTCGCCGACGCCGGTGCCGGCCGTCTGCAGCTGCACCTCGATCTCGGGCGCCTCGCGCTCGAGAAAGCACTGCGGCGCATTGGGGACTTCGAGCGAGAAGTCCTTGACGTAGAGCTTCTCGATGCTGAATACGGGCTGCTGGGTGTCGTCGCTCATGGTGGTCACGCGGATGAAAGGTCGTTATTTAAGCATGCCGCGCGCACGGCGACGGCGGCGTTCAGGCGGCGAGCAGCGCGTCCAGCTTGCCCTGGCGTTCGAGCTCGTGGAGGTCGTCGCAGCCGCCGACGTGAGTCTCGCCGATGAAGATCTGCGGCACCGTGCGCTGGCCGTTGGAACGCGCGAGCATTTCCTCGCGCCGCGCCGGTTCGAGGTCGACGCGGATCTTCTCGATGTCGGCGACGCCCTTGCGCTTCAACAGTTGCTCGGCGCGGACGCAATACGGGCAGACGGCGGTGGCGTACATGAGCACTTTGGCCATGTGAAGCTCCGTTCAGTGCTTGGTGGTGACGGGCAGGCCGGCTTCGCGCCAGGCGCCGAGGCCGCCAGCCAGGTTGAAGACCTTCTCGAAGCCCGCACGCTTCAGCGTGCCGCAGGCCGAGGACGAGCGGTTGCCGCTGGCGCAGCAGACGATGACCGGATGACCCTTGTGCTTGTCGATCTCCGACAGCCGCTTGTCGAGCTGGGCGAGCGAAATGTGGCGGGCGCCGGTGATGTGGCCGGCGTCCCACTCGTGCGTCTCGCGCACGTCGAGGACGATCGCGTCCTCGCGGTTGATCTTCAGTGTCGCCTCGGAAACCGAGACGTTGTTGCCGCCGGCGCCGCGCAGCATGGGGATGATCAGCATGCCGCCGCTGATCGCCGCCAGCATTACCCAGGTGATGTTCTCTGCGATGAAATCCATAAAACCTTCAGTTCCTTTTGGCTAGTGCGACATCGGGACGCCGCAGAACACTTCGCGCATCATGCCGATCAACTGCAGCGTGCGCTGATCGGCGACGCGGTAGAAGACACGGTTCGCATCCTTGCGGGTCTGCAACACACCCTTGTCGCGCAGGATGGCGAGATGCTGCGAGATATTACTTTGGGAAGTCCCGACCGCCTCGACGATATCCTGCACGCACACTTCCTGATCGCCGACGATGCAGAGGATCTTGAGGCGCAATGGGTGCGAGATCGCCTTCAATGCGCGCGCGGCGGTCTCGATGTGCTCCTTCTTGTCGATCATGTCGATGATGGCGCTGTTCATGACCCGGCTCCGGGTTGGAAGTTCGGAATATTATAGAATACTGCTTCTCTGCTGCCGCGCACAAAATCGCCTTATCATTTGCGCCCCGCGCCTTTGCAAACCCGGATTTTCCATGTACAAGCTCGTCCTTCTTCGCCACGGCGAATCCACCTGGAACCAGGAAAACCGCTTCACCGGCTGGACCGACGTCGGCCTGACCGAGAAGGGCACCGCTGAAGCCATCGCCGCCGGCCAGTTGCTGAAGAAGGAAGGCTACCGCTTCGACATCGCCTTCACCTCCGTGCTCAAGCGCGCGAACAAGACGCTGAACATCGTGCTCGAGGAGATGGACCAGCTCTGGATTCCGGTCCAGCACTCCTGGCGCCTCAACGAGCGCCACTACGGCGCGCTGCAGGGCCTCAACAAGGCAGAGACCGCGGCCAAGTACGGCGATGCGCAAGTCAAGATCTGGCGCCGGGCCTACGACACGCCGCCGCCGCCGCTGCCCGAAGGCGATCCGCGCATCGAGGCGGACGACCCACGCTACGCCGACATGGCGCCCGGCGAGTTCCCGCGCACCGAATGCCTGAAGGACACCGTCGCGCGCTTCCTGCCCTACTGGAACGAGACCATCGCGCCGACCGTCAAGTCCGGCAAGCGCGTGCTCATCGCCGCACACGGCAACAGCCTGCGCGCGCTGATCAAGTATCTCGACGACGTCTCCGACGCCGAGATCGTCGAGCTGAACATCCCGACCGCGCAGCCGCTCGTCTATGAGCTCGATGCGAACCTGAAGCCCATCAGGCACTACTACCTCGGCGACGCCGAGGCCATCAAGAAGGCGATGGAAGCCGTTGCCAACCAGGGCAAGGCTGCAAAGTAGCCGTCTGGCCGTCGCCGCCGTCCTGGCGGCGACCTGGCTGGCGTTCGCGGCCCACGCCGCACCGCTCGCCGAGAAGAAAGCCGAACAGAAGGAGCTGCAGGAGCGCATCGACGCCCTGCGGCGCGATCTCGCCAGGAGCGAGGAATCCAAGGCCTACGCCGCCGACCAGTTGCGCGCTGCCGAGTCGGCGATCTCGGACGCCAACCGTCGCCTGCGCGAACTCTCCGCCGCGCGCGGCGAGGTGCAGGCCGAGCTGGCGGCGCTCGAACAGCAGACCCAGCGCCTGCTGCGCCAGACCGAAAGCCAGCAGCAGCACCTCTCGAAGCTCATGTTCCGCCACTACGTGCGGGGCGACGCCGACGCGCTGCAGACGCTGATCGCAGGCCGCGACCCGAACCAGGCCGCGCGCGACCATTACTTCCTGACGCAGCTCTCGAGGGCCAAGGCGGACGTCATCGGCGACCTGCGCACGGCCGCGGCCGAAAAACGGCGCCTCGCCGACGCCGCCCGCGAGAAGGGCGAGAAGCTGGCCGCGATCGAGCGCCAGCAGCAATCCGAGCGCGCCGGCCTGCTCGCCCAGCGCCACCAGCGTCAGGCGATGCTGGCCAAGGTGGCCGACCGCATCAAGGCGCAGCGGCGCGAGATCGGCGCGCTCAAGCGCGACGAACAGCGCCTCGGCAAACTGATCGCGGGACTGTCGCGCCTCGCCATCGCCAAGCCCGCCAAGCCGGGACGCGGCGATCGTTCGCCGGGCAAGGCCGCACTGCACGTCGAGCGCACGCCGGACCCGGCCACCGCCGGCGGCGCCTTCGCGGCGCAGAAGGGCAAGCTGCGCCTGCCGGTGAAGGGCGAGATCGCCGGCCGCTTCGGCGCGCCGCGCGCCGAGGGCGGCGCGACCTGGAAGGGCATCTACATCCGCGCCGCGGAAGGCGCCGAGGTGAAGGCCGTTGCGCCGGGGCGCGTGGTGTTCTCCGACTGGCTGCGCGGCTTCGGCAACCTGCTGATCCTCGACCACGGCGACGGCTTCCTGTCGGTGTATGGAAACAACGAGTCGCTGCTGCTCCAGGCAGGCGATAACGCCAGTGCCGGCGCGGCTATCGCCACGGTCGGCAACAGCGGTGGCAACCCGCAATCGGGTTTATACTTTGAACTCCGGTATCAGGGTCAGGCCTTCGATCCGCTCAAGTGGGCGAGCCTGCGCTAGCCGGTCGTTCCCGGAGATCCCATGCGCAGCAAACTTCAGCAAGCCGGCCTCGTCTTCATCGGGCTCGTCGCCGGCGTCCTCCTCAGCCTGAACTTCTCCGCCAGCGCGCAGAAGGACGTTGCGGCGCCGCTGCCGATCGAGGAATTGCGCTCGTTCGCCGACGTCTTCAACGCCATCAAGCAGGGCTACGTCGAGCCGATCGAGGACAAGAAGCTGATCACGCATGCCATCTCGGGCATGCTGTCCAACCTCGATCCGCACTCGTCGTATCTCGACGCCGACGCCTTCAAGGATCTGCAGGTCAGCACCCAGGGCGAGTTCGGCGGACTCGGCATCGAAGTCGGCATGGAAGACGGCTTCGTCAAGGTCGTGTCGCCGATCGAGGACACACCCGCCTATCGCGCCGGCGTCAAGGCCGGCGACCTGATCATCAAGCTCGACGAAACTCCGGTGAAGGGCATGACCCTCAACGAGGCCGTCAAGCGCATGCGCGGCAAGCCGAAGACGCCGCTGACGGTCACCATCGTGCGCAAGGGCGAACCGAAGCCGCTCGAGATCACCATCGTGCGCGACAAGATCAAGGTGCAGAGCGTCAAGTCGAAGCTCATCGAGCCGGGCTACGGCTACGTCCGCGTGACCCAGTTCCAAGAAGAGACCGTCGCCGACGTCGCGCGCCACCTCGACAAGCTGTTCCGCCCGCAACCGGAAGCGAAACCGGCCGCCGACAAGAATGGCAAGAAGGACGCCAAGGCGGAAGCCGAAGCCGCCGCGCCGCAGGAGATCCGCGGCTTGGTGCTCGACCTGCGCAACGATCCGGGCGGCCTGCTGCATAGCGCGATCGGCGTTTCCGCCGCCTTCCTGCCCGAGAAGACGCTCGTCGTGTCGACCGACGGCCGCACCGACGACGCCCGCCGCAAGTACCTCGCCAGCAGCGAGGACTACCTGCGCGGCCACAAGGAAGACCTGATCAAGGCCCTGCCCTCGGCCGTGAAGAACGTGCCAATGGTGGTGCTGGTCAACGGCGGCTCGGCCTCCGCCTCGGAGATCGTCGCCGGCGCCCTGCAGGACCACAAGCGCGCCGTCGTCATGGGCACGCAGACCTTTGGCAAGGGCTCGGTGCAGACCATCCTGCCGCTGTCGAACAACTCCGCGATCAAACTGACGACGGCGCGCTACTACACGCCGAACGGCCGCTCGATCCAGGCCAAGGGCATCGTCCCCGACATCGTGGTCGAGGAAACCGCCAACGGCGACACGCGCGAGCGCGTACGCGAGGCCGACCTCGAGCGCCATCTCGGCAACGACAAGGAAGCGCAGCCCGAGAAGATGGAGAAGCCCGCCGTCAAATCGCCGCACACCAAGAGCAACAAGGGCAAGACCGGCGCGAAGGACGAAGACGAGGAAGCGGCGAAACCGGCTCCCTTCGAGTTCGCCACCAAGAGCGACTACCAGCTCGGCCAGGCAATGAATCTGCTCAAGGCCTGGCAGATCATCAAGAAGTAGTCGCATGGACGTCGAGCGCGCACGCAAGCTGAGAGATAAGGAGCGCGGGCTGCACCGCGCCCACCCGCTGGTGCCCCAGACCGGGCGTCGCAAGCATCGCGAGCTGCGCTTCGACAAGCTGCGCCCGTGGCAGGTCGAGCAGGCGGTGGCCTTGCTGCAGGGCATCGACGGCATCATCGTCGAGCACGGCGAGTTGCCGCACAGCGTCTCGGTCTGGTACGACGTCGCCGACCACACCATGGAAGCGCTCGAGAACTCGCTCATCGCGCAGGGCTTCCACCTCGAGAACACGCTCTACTGCAAGCTGATCCGCGCCCTCGTCTACTTCTGCGAGGAAACGCAGCTGCGCAACCTGCGCCAGCCCGAGCGCCTGCTCAAGAAGTCGAACGAGATCTACTCGAAGGCCTGGGACAACCACCCCCACGGCGACCACGACGACACCCCGCAGGAACTGCGTCAGGACCACTGACGCCCAAAGGGGGCGCGCCGCTTGAACGACCTCCAACTGCTCCGCTACAGCCGCCACATCCTGCTGCCGCAGATCGGGGTCGAGGGCCAGGAAAAGATCGTCGCTGCGCGCGCGCTCGTCGTCGGCGCCGGCGGCCTGGGTTCGCCCGCCGCCTACTACCTCGCCTCGGCCGGAATCGGCACCCTGGTGCTCGCCGACGGCGACGAGGTCGACCTCACCAACCTGCAGCGCCAGATCCTCCATCGCACCGATGCCATCGGCTGGCCCAAAGCCGAATCGGGCCAGCGCACGCTGCTCGGCATCAACCCCGAGTGCCACGTCGTCGCCGTCACCGAGCGCCTCGAAGACGAGCGCCTCGCCGAGGAGATCGCCCGTGCCGACGTCGTGCTCGACTGCTGCGACAACTTCGCCACCCGCCACGCCGTCAACCGCGCCTGCGTCGTGCATGGCGTGCCGCTGGTATCGGGTGCGGCGATCCGCTTCGACGGCCAGGTCGCCGTCTTCGATCCGCGACGCGACGACTCGCCGTGCTACCACTGCCTGTTTCCCGAAGCGCAGGACGTCGAGGAAGTGCGCTGCGCGGTGATGGGCGTATTCGCGCCGCTGACCGGGATCGTCGGCGCCACGCAGGCGGCCGAGGCGCTCAAGCTGGTCGCCGGCTGCGGCACGCCGCTCGCCGGTCGCCTGCTGCTGCTCGACGGCCTGGCGATGGAGTGGCGCTCCATCGCCGTGCCGCGCGATCCGGATTGCCTTGTGTGCGGTGCGGGAAATCGACATAATCGTCATACCTCTTAGGTGATATCGGCTGCCCGACCTTGAACTCCGTCGCCAGGCTTCGCCAGCTTGCAGTCCTCTTCACCGCGACGACCGTCGCCGTTGCAGCCATCTACTGGTGGCGGCTGTCGGAAAACCACGAGCAGATCCGTGAAGCATCGCTGACCCAGGCGGCGTTGCGCGCAAGCCAGCTCTCGGACGCCGTCACCCAGCAGATGGACGCGCTGATGCACGGCGTCGACTTCGTCGTGCGGCAGTTGCGCGATCAATACGCCGCCGGCAACCCCACGGCCTTCGAAGCCACGGTGCGCTCGGCGCTCGACGCCTTTCCCGACGGCTCCCTGCTGCAGATCGGCTTCATCGACCCCGACGGCTATCTCGCCTACTCGAATCTCGGCGTCAAAGGTCGCCTCTATCTCGGCGACCGCGAGCACTTCAAGGCCCACGTCGGGACGGAAGCCGACCGGCTCTTCATCAGCAAACCCGTGTTCGGGCGCGCCTCGAAATCCTGGTCGGTGCAGTTCACGCGGCCGCTGTTCAAGCAGGGCAAGTTCGCCGGCGTCATCGTGGTGTCGCTGTCGCCCGAGTACGTCGCCACCACGCTGGGGCAGATCGAACTCGATCCGAGCGACGCGCTGGCGCTGCTCTATGTCGACGGCGCCTACATGGCGCGCGTCCCCGATTCGGCGGGCGCCTACGGGAAATCGGTGCCGCCGGATCGACCGTTCGCGGGCACCGAAACGCCGCGTCACGGCGTCACCCGCATCATCGCCACGTTCGACGGCGTCAGGCGCACGGTGGCCTGGGATCGCATGGAGCATTTCCCCTTCATCATGACCGTCAGCCTCGGCGAGGAAGCCTTCCTGGCGCCGGTGGCGAAGGAAATCAACAACGACCTGCGCCGCAACGCCGTCGGCGTCGCGCTGATGATGGCGCTGGGCTTCGGCATTTCCTGGCTGCTGCTGCGCATCGCGCGCCAACAGCAGGCGCTCGCCGAAAGCGAGGCGCTGCACCGCACGCTGTTCGAGGCCATCAGCGGCGGCGTCATCGTCGTCGACAGCAACGGCCGCATCACCGCCTGGAACGACGCCGTCCTCCAGATGCTCGGCGTCGATGCGGACGGGCTGCAGAACCGGCGCGTCAAGATGCTGGACGCCGACGGCGAAGTCCTGCCGAAGGAACAGTACCCGAGCTCCCGGGCGGCACGCGGCGAAGCGATCGAGCAGGCGCTGTACCAGATCGAGACCGGGAAGGGCGAGAGCCGCTGGCTCACCATCACCAGCCGTGCGCTCCGCCGCGCGCCGGATGCGCCGCCGCACGCCGCCGTGATCTCCGTCACCGACGTGACGCAGCTGGCGATCGCCGAGGACTCGCTGCGCCTCGCGCAGTCGGTGTTCGATTCCGCCGGCGAGGGCATCATGGTCACCGACACCGACAACGTCATCGTCGCCGTCAACCCCGCCTTCTCGCGCATCACCGGCTACCCGGCGGCCGAGGTCATCGGCCACAAGCCGTCGCTGCTGGCTTCAGGCGAGCATGACGAGTCCTTCTACCGGACCATGTGGCAGCGGCTGCAGGCGGACGGGCGCTGGGAAGGCGAGATCGCCAACCGCCGCCGCGACGGCCGCAGCTACGTCGAGTGGCTCAAGATCGACGTCATCCGCGACAAGGCGGGACGGCCGCGCCGCTACGTCGCATTGTTCAGCGACGTCACCGAACGCAAGCGCCGCGAGGACGAGGTCTGGCGCCAGGCCAACTTCGACGGCCTCACCGGCTTGCCGAACCGCCAGCTGCTCGAGGACCGGCTCGGCCGCGTGATGGCCCAGGCGAGCCGCTCGCACGGCGAAATCGCGCTGCTGTTCATCGACCTCGATCGCTTCAAGCCGGTCAACGACAATTACGGCCACGCCGCCGGCGACGAACTGCTGCGTCAAGTGGCGCGCCGCCTGCAGAACACGCTGCGCGACGAGGACACCGTCGCCCGCCTCGGCGGCGACGAGTTCGTCGCCGTGCTGCCCGACGCCCGCAGCTTCGACGGCGTCGCCAAGACGGCGGAGAAGATCGTCGCCGCGTTGTCGGAACCCTTCCGCGTCGGCGAGCACATCGTCGACATCTCCTGCTCCGTGGGCGTCGCCGTGTACCCGCGCGATGCCGACGATGCCGCGGCGCTGATCCAGCGCGCCGACCAGGCGATGTACGCCGCCAAGGACGCCGGCCGTTCCACGTGGCGCGCGGCGGAGTCCGCCACCGCCTGACGGCTGCGAATCGCGCGCTTTCTGGCGCCCGGTTGTATCCGCGGCAGCGCGGACCCCGTGTATCGTGCGCGGCGCGCAGGGAGCCCCCGGACGGAAACACCAACAAGGCGCCGTCCCCCATCGGCATCGGCAACATGAATCGAGCTCGCATTCCGGTCGCGGCAGCGGCGACCTTCCTCCTGGCGGCCTGCGGCGGTGGAGGCGGTGGAGGCGGCGGCGGCAACGTCCGCCCCGACCCCGCACCGCAAGCCTCATCCTCGACGCGCTCCGCCCTCGTGGTCTCCGGCGACGAGATCGGCCGCTCGACCTACATCACGCAGTCCGGCGCCAAGGCGGCCTGGGACCAGGGCTACGGCGGCAAGGACGTCGTCGTCGGCATCCTCGACTCCGGCCTCTCCGCCGCGTTGCCGGAATTCGACGGGCGCGTGCACGCATCGTCCGGCAACTTCTCCGAGGACGGGGCCGGCCACAGCATCGTCGCGCGTCCGGTCACCGACGACGTCGGTCACGGCACCTGGGTGACTTCGGTGCTCGGCGCCAGCGCCAACGGCCAGAAGACGGTCGGCATCGCGCCCGAGGCCACGCTGCTGAGCCTCGGCTTCTTCGCCCGGGCCGACATGACCGGCGCCAGTTCGATGCTCATCGACCTCGACCGCCTGAACCAGGCGCTGGCCGTCAGCCGCAGCGCAGGCGCGCGCATCGTCAATGGCAGCTTCAGCATCGACGGCGACCCGGCGAGCTTTCGCAACGCGCTCCAGCAATCGGTCGCTGCCGGCCAGCTGCTGATCTTCGCGGCCGGCAACGACGCCCTCGCCAATCCGAGCTCGACGGCGCGCTACGCCAGGGAGGCCTGGGCCAACGGCCAGATCCTCGCCGTCGGCGCCGTCGACGCGCGCAACGTCATGACCCCTTACTCGAACCTCGCCGGCGACGCGATGCAGTTCTATCTCGTCGCGCGCGGCGACGTCAGCGTCAGCGACACCGACGGCCGGCTGGGCTCGGTCGCCGGCACTTCCTTCGCCGCGCCGCAGGTCTCGGGCGCGGCCGCGCTGCTGATGCAGAAGTGGCCGCGGCTGACGGCGTCGCAGACCGCAGGCGTACTGCTGACGTCGGCGGCGGACCTCGGCGCGCCGGGCGTCGATGCCGTCTATGGCCACGGCCTGCTCGACATCGCCCAGGCCATGCAGCCGGTGGGCGAGACGACCGTGGCGACCGCGGCCGGAACGTCGGCGCCGGTCGCCGCGACCGGCCTCGCGCTACCGGCAGGAGGCGTTGCCGGCGCCGTCGCGCGCGCCTCGGCGGCGGGAACCTTCACCGTCGCCGCGACCGATGCCTACGGACGCGACTTTCCCGTCGACCTCGCACTCAATGTCAGCCAAGCCGCCAGTCTGGCGCAAGCCGACCTGCAGCAGCGGCTGGCGCGCGACGTCGAGGGCGTCGACGCGACCGTGGGCGGCCTGCGCCTGGCGGCCGCACAGGCGCGGCCGCTGGCCGGCGCCTCCATCCCCGGCGGGCCGAGCTTCTTCGGCGCCGGCACGCGCGCCGGCTGGCAGTTCGCGGGCGGCTCGGTCGATCGCCTCGACCATTTCTTCGGCCTCGAAGGCCGCTTCCGCGGCATCGCGCAGCCGTACTTCGAGCTTGCGCGCTCGGGCCGCTTCGCCGGCGCCGGCTATGCGCCGTCGGCACGCTCGCGCCTGCGCGCGGGGATGCTCGACGCGCCGACCGCCACCGGGCAACTCCTCGATCTCGGCTACGCCAGCGGCGGCGACGCGCTCGGCCCGCCGCAAGCGGGCGACTGGGCGGTGGCCATGACGGCCGGCGCACTCACGGAGAAGGACCGGCTGTTCGGCATGGCAGGCAGCGGCGCCTTCGCGCTCGCCGCGGGGCGCTCGCGCTTCTCGACCTTCGATGGCCGCTACCGGACCAGCCGCCTGACCGAAGTCGGCGGCAGCCTCACGCTGGGCCGCACGACAGGAAGCGCGGCCGGACTGCTGCAGTTCAGCCCCGTGCGCGCATGGTCGGCAGAGGCGCGCCTCACGCGGGCGAACGCCTGGGAAAACGGCGACGAGTTGAACCTGTTCGTCGGACGGCCGCTCGCGGTCGTCGGCGGCACGCTGTCGGCCGTGCTGCCCGCACGCCTCGCGGACGACGGCACGCTAGGTTTCCGCGAAGCGCGCGTCAGCCTCGCCGGCGGCCCGACGGAAAGCCGCCTCGGCCTCTCCTATGCGACGCCGGAAGGCCGGCACGGCCGGATGAGCCTCGCCGGAATGCTGCGCCTCAACCCGGACAACATGCGCGCGCGGCCGCAAGCGCTGTTCGGCCTGCAGTACCGCTTCCGCTTCGACTAGGGCGCCGCTGAGAGGGGCAGCTCGACGGCGAACATCGATCCACGGCCGACGCGCGACTCGACCCGGATCTTCAGGTCGAGCAGCGCGGCGGTCCTGGCGACGATCGCCAGGCCGAGGCCGACGCCCTTCCCGGCGTTGCGCTCGTCGTTGTCCAGCTGGCGAAACTCCTCGAATATCTCGCCGGTCTTGTCGTGCGGAATGCCGATGCCGGTATCCCAGACCTCGACCCAGGCGCGCCCGCCGCGCCGGCGCGGAACCACGAGTACGCCCCCGCGCTCGGTGTAGCGGATCGCATTGGCGACAAGGTTGTGCAGGATGCGCTGGAACAGGACGGGGTCGGTGCAACCGCGCGCGCCGAAACGGCGTGCGCGCAATTGCAGCCCCTTAATGCGGGCAACCGGTTCGTGCGCGGCGAAGACTTTCGCCAGCAGTTCGTCGGCGTCGAAATCGCCGACGGCCGGTGCGACGACGCCGGCATCGAGCTTCGAGAGATCGAGCAGGTTCGACAGCATGGCGCCCAGGCCGCCGACGCAGTCCTTGAGGTTTGAAAACAGCACGTCGCCCGGCGGCAGCCGGCTCTGCAGCGTATCGATGTAAAGGGAGATGGCGAAAATCGGCTGCCGCAGGTCATGGCTGATCGAGCCGAGGAAGCGCGACTTCGCCTCGTTGGCGCGCTCCGCCTCGGCCTTCGACGCGATCAGCGCCGTTTCGGCCTGCTTGCGCGCCGTGATGTCCTCGGTGAACAGGATGATGCCGCCGATCTTGCCGCCGGCATCATGCCAGGGCCTGATCTTCCAGCGCCCCCAGTGGACGCGGCCATCGGCGCGAACGAAGAGGTCTTCCTCGCAATCCAGCGCCTCGCCCGCGAGTCCGCGCCGATGGAACGCGCGCCAACGCTCCGGAATCTCGGGAAAGACGTCGTAGTGGCTGCGGCCGACGACGTCGCCCGTAACCCCGAAGTCCTCCAGGAATCGGCGGCTGACGGCGAGAAAGCGCATCTGGCGGTCGAACATGGCGATGCCCGCGGGCACGTTCTCGATGAACAGCCGCGTTCGTTCGGCGTTCTCGTGCGCCGAACGCTGGGCGCGAACGTAGGGTGTCGTCTCGCGCAGGCTGAAGACGAGGCCGATGGTCTCGCCGCGTGCATCCCGGTGCGGGGACAGGCTCCAGTCCCAGTAAGTCGTGCCGCGCTCGGGCTGATCGGGAAACTCGAAGGGCTTGTCCTTGAAGAACACCCGCTCGCCGGTGTCGCGCACGCGGCGAAAGACGGCTTCGTTGCCGGCATCCGGATAGAGCGCGAAATGGTTCTTGCCGACCATCTCGGCCGGCGTCATGCGGCAGGTGTCGGCATAGGCCTGGTTGACCCAGACGAAACGGAACTCGCGATCGAGATAGACGAGCATGACGTCCGTCGTGTCCATGACGGCGTCGAGCAGCGCGCTCTTGCGCTCGAGCGTGGCGGCGATGTCGTCGGCGCGCGCGCTCGGCCTTGCATCGAAGGCCTTCCGCCACAGGACCCCGATGCGGCTCGTCACGGCGCTAGCGGAAGCGCGCCCGCAGGCGCAGGTCGCGCCCGACGCGACGCGTCTCGAAGATGTCGAGTTCGCGCTTGCCGGCAAGGTCGGCGAGTTCGGGCAGCACAGCCATGCCGCGCGCCTTGTCGCCGAGCAGGATCGGCGCCTGGTAGATCAGCAGTTCGTCGATGCAGCCGGCCGTCATGAGGGCGCCGTTGAGCCGCGCGCCGGCTTCGACGAGCACCTCGTTCACGCCACGCCTGCCGAGCTCGCCGAACATTCCGGCAAGATCGACCTTGCCGGTGCCGTCGGGCAGGCAGATGACCTCGGCGCCGCGCGCCGTCAGGGCGGCGGCGCGCAACTCGTCGTCGAGGGAGGAGAACACCAGCGCGTTGCCGCCTTCGATGACGCGCGCCGTGGGGCGGGTTTCGAGCCAGCCGTCGAGCACGACGCGCAGGGGCTGGCGCGAGGTGGCGACTTCGCGCACCGTCAGGCTCGGGTCGTCGTCACGCACGGTGCCGATGCCGGTGAGGATCGCGCACGAACGCGCGCGCCAGGCGTGCGCGTCGCGGCGCGCATCGGCGCTCGTGATCCATTGCGAGACGCCGTTGGCGAGCGCCGTCTTGCCGTCGAGGCTCATCGCCACCTTCATGCGCACCCACGGCCGGCCGCGCGTCATGCGCGAGACGAAGCCGACGTTGAGTTCGCGCGCCTCGGCCTCGAGCAGGCCGTTCGCGACATGGATGCCGGCAGCGGCGATCCGCGCCAGGCCCTTGCCGGCGACGAGGGGATTCGGGTCCTGCATCGCCGAAACCACGCGCGCGACGCCGGCCGCGACCAGCGCTTCGGCGCAGGGCGGGGTGCGCCCGGTGTGCGCACAGGGCTCGAGGGTGACGTAGGCGGTGGCGCCGGACGCCCGCTCGCCCGCGGCGCGCAAGGCATGCACTTCGGCATGCGGCTCGCCGGCCTTGTGGTGCCAGCCTTCGCCGACGACGGCGCCGTCCTTGACGATCACGCAGCCGACGCGCGGGTTGGGCGTCGTGGTGTACAGGCCGCGCGCTGCGAGGCGCAGCGCCTGCGCCATGAAGACGTTGTCGGCGGCGGTAAACACGATCGAGCGCAGCGAGCCGGCTAGTCACCTGCCCCGCGAGGGGGAGGTCGGGAGGGGGCGGGTCATGCTGGGCGGACACGCCGTACGCGAGGTTTTTTAACCTCGCGTATGGCGTCGGAGAATTCGTCGAGATCCTCGAAGTTGCGATAGACCGACGCAAAGCGGATGTAGGCGACCTTGTCGAGCTTCTTGAGTTCGCGCATGACGAGCTCGCCGATGCGATCGGACGGCACCTCGCGCTCGCCGAGGCTGACGAGCTTTTCCTCGATCCGGTCGAGCGCGCTTTCGAAGCTTTCGGTGTTGACCGGGCGCTTGCGCAGGGCGAGCATCATGCTCGCCTTGAGCTTGTCACGGTCGTAGTCGGTGCGGCTGCCGTTCTTCTTGACCACCAGCGGCAGCTGCAGCTCGACGCGCTCGTAGGTCGTGAAGCGCTTGTCGCACGCCAGGCAGCGCCGGCGGCGGCGAACCGTGTCGCCGTCCTCGTTCTCGCGCGTGTCGACCACCTGGGTATTGGGGTCGGCACAGTAAGGACACTTCATGGTTCGCTCCTCCGGAGCCGCCTAGGATCAGGCGCCGTAGACGGGAAACTTCTTGCAGAGCTCGGCCGCCTTCTCGCGCACCTTGGCGAGCACGGCTTCGTCGGTCGGCGCGTCGAGCACGTCGGCGATCATGTTGGCGACCTTCTCGGCCTCGATCTCGGTGAAGCCGCGCGTGGTCATCGCCGGCGTGCCGATGCGGATGCCGGAGGTGACGAACGGCTTCTGCGGGTCGTTCGGGATCGCGTTCTTGTTGACCGTGATGTGCGCCTTGCCCAGCGCGGCCTCGGCGTCCTTGCCGGTGATGTTCTTGGCGCGCAGGTCGACCAGGAACACGTGCGACTCGGTGCGGCCGGAAACGATGCGCAGGCCGCGGCTGATCAGCACCTTGGCCATCACCTGGGCGTTGTCGACGACCTGTTCCTGGTAGTTGCGGAACTCCGTGGTCATCGCCTCCTTGAAGGCCACCGCCTTGGCGGCGATCACGTGCATCAGCGGGCCGCCCTGCAGGCCGGGGAAGATCGCCGAGTTGATCGCCTTCTCGTGCTCGGCCTTCATCAGGATCAGGCCGCCGCGCGGGCCGCGCAGCGTCTTGTGCGTGGTGGAAGTGACGACGTCGGCGTGCGGCACCGGGTTCGGGTAGAAGCCCGCGGCGACGAGGCCGGCGTAGTGCGCCATGTCGACCATGAAGATGGCGCCGACTGACTTCGCCACCTTGGCGAAGCGCTCGAAGTCGATCTTCAGCGCGAAGGCGGAGGCGCCGGCGATGATCAGCTTCGGCTTGTGTTCCTGCGCGAGCTTTTCAAGCTGAACGTAGTCGATGTCCTCGTTCTCGTCGAGGCCGTAGGGCACGACGTTGAACCACTTGCCGGACATGTTGACCGACGCGCCGTGCGTCAGGTGGCCACCCATCGCCAGGTTCATGCCGAGGATGGTGTCGCCGGGCTTGAGGAAGGCCATGAACACGGCCTGGTTCGCCTGCGAGCCGGAATTCGGCTGCACATTCGCGCAATCGGCGCCGAACAGTTTCTTGGCGCGGTCGATCGCCAGCTGCTCGGCGATGTCGACGTACTCGCAGCCGCCGTAATAGCGCTTGCCGGGATAGCCCTCGGCGTACTTGTTGGTCAGTTGCGAGCCCTGGGCTTCGAGGACGGCGCAGGAGACGTAGTTCTCGGAGGCGATCAGCTCGATGTGCTCTTCCTGGCGGCGGTTCTCGGACTGGATGGAGGCCCAGAGCTCGGGGTCGGTCTTGGCCAGGGTGTTTTGCTTGGCGAACATGGGAAATATCCGGCTGGGATGGGAAAGGCGCGATTTTACCCCAGAGCCGGGAACACCCCCGGCCAAGCCGCGGCTACCGCCCGACTTCGTCCAGCGCGGCGGAAAGATGGTCCTGGTCGCCCCAGGAGACGAGGTGCCAGCGCTGCTCGCGGTATTCGATCCAGTTGAGGCCGGCGTTGGGCATGGAGAAGTCGCGCGGCACCGTGAGCTCGCGACCGGTGGCGATGCGATAGGCGACGTCGAGGACGCCGCCGTGCGAGACGGCCAGCACGCTGCCGCCGGGGTGCGCCGCGACCAGTGCCTGCAGCGCGGCCGCCACGCGGCTGGCGAACTCGGACAGCGTCTCGCCGCCCTCGAGGTCGTGATGGGGGGAGCGCGCGGCATAGGCGGCGTGCAGTTCGGGGAAGCGTTCGCGCGCCTCGGCGCCGGTGAGCCCCTGCATGCGCCCGTAATGGCGCTCGCGCAAGCCGGCAGCCTGCTTGAGCGGCAGGCCGAGCGCGGCGGCGATCGGCTGCGCCGTCTCCACCGCACGGCCGAGATCGCTGCTATAGACGGCGTCGAAACGGCGCCCCGCGACGCCTGCGGCCGTGGCCCGCGCCTGTGCGCAGCCGGCGGCGTTCAAGGGAATGTCGATCTGGCCCTGGATGCGCTTCTGCGCATTCCAGTCCGTCTCGCCATGGCGAACGAGGCAAAGTCGGGTCGTGTTCAAGGTCGTTGCGCGCGGCGCATTGTGGTTTTCCGCAATGCACCGCCTTTCGTCTGGAAAAAAGCGGCAAACAACATTAACCTTAGCCGGCCGCACACAGAAGACAGTCATAAGGCCCAGCGCGGTCGGGCGCAGATTGTACCCGCAGAACATATCTGTGGAGGAGAAGCGAAAAATGCAAGCCCTGCTCAAGCTGTCCGGCTTGATCGACGAGATCAACCAACGCATCGGCAAGGCGGCGACCTGGCTGGTGCTGGTCGTCGTCGCCATCAGCGCCGGCAACGCCGTGATGCGCTACGTCATCAACTGGAGCTCGAACGGACTGCTGGAAATCCAGTGGTACCTGTTCTCCGCCATCTTCCTGTTCTGCGCCGCCTACGTGCTGAAGAAGAACGAGCACATCCGCATCGACGTCGTCGCCGGCCGCTTCTCCCAGCGCACGCAGAACTGGATCGACGTCTTCGGCCTGATCGTCTTCCTGCTGCCGATGGTGCTGCTGACCACGTACCTGTCCTGGAACACGTTCATGACCGCCTGGGACAGCGGCGAGGTCTCGGCCAACCCCGGCGGACTCGTGCGCTGGCCGGTGCGCCTGCTGCTGCCGCTCGGCTTCTTCCTGCTGCTGTTGCAGGGGCTCTCGGAGCTCGTCAAGCGCATCGCCTTCCTCACCGGCAACGGGCCGAATCCGCTCGAGAAGGAAAAAGGGCCGAACGAGATCGAGGAACTCGCCGCCGTGATCAAACAACATCAAGTGGCGCCCGAGGTCGCGGACATCGTCTCGATGAATGCCCACATGGTCGACGACCAGCCGCGCGAAGGAGACCGGAAATGACCGAGTTCCTGATCGCCAACATGGCGCCGATCATCTTCGCCTCGCTGGTGGTGTTCCTGCTGCTGGGCTTCCCCGTCGCCTTCGCCCTGGCCGCCAACGGCATCATCTTCGGCTGGATCGGCATCGAGCTGGGCCTGTTCCAGCCGACCTTCTTCCAGGCGCTGCCGGAACGCATCTTCGGCGGCATCATGAACAACGACACGTTGCTCGCGATTCCCTTCTTCACGTTCATGGGGCTGATACTGGAACGATCGGGCATGGCCGAGGATTTGCTCGACACGATCGGCCAGCTGTTCGGCCCGATCCGCGGCGGACTCGCCTTCGCCGTGGTCCTTGTCGGCGCGATGCTCGCCGCCACCACCGGCGTCGTCGCCGCCTCGGTGATCTCGATGGGCCTGATCTCGCTGCCGATCATGCTGCGCTACGGCTACGACCGGCGCCTGGCCTCCGGCGTCATCGCCGCCTCGGGCACGCTGGCGCAGATCATCCCGCCGTCGCTGGTGCTGATCATCATGGCCGACCAGCTCGGCAAGTCGGTCGGCGACATGTACAAGGGCGCCTTCGTGCCGGGCTTCGTGCTGACCGGCCTTTATCTGCTCTACATCATCGGCGTCACCCTGCTCAAGCCGCAGTGGGCGCCGGCGCTGCCGCCGGAAGCGCGCAGCTTCCGCGAGCCGAGCGGCAAGAGCGGCGCGCTGTCGTTGCTGGTGTTGACGGCGATTTCGGTTACTGCCGCGCTCGCGTACTCGGAATTCCGCATTCCGGCCGACCACCCGACGGACGAGCGCATCGTCGTCTCGATGCTGGTCGGCATCGGCGTCGCTTTCCTTCTCTCGGTGGTCGACCGCAGCTTCAAGCTGGGCCTGCTGTCAGCCATGGCGCAAAAGGCGACCTTCGTGCTGATCCCGCCGCTGGGGCTGATCTTCCTCGTCCTCGGCACCATCTTCCTCGGCGTCGCGACGCCGACCGAGGGTGGCGCGATGGGCGCGGCCGGCGCCGTCATCATGGCGCTGCTGCGCAGGCGCCTGTCGTGGGCGCTGACGAAGCAGGCGATGGACTCGACGGCCAAGCTGACTACGTTCGTCGTCTTCATCCTCGTCGGCGCGCGCGTGTTCTCGCTGACCTTCTACGGCGTCGATGGCCATCGCTGGGTGGAGCATCTGCTCGACGACCTGCCGGGCGGTCAGGTGGGCTTCCTGATCGTCGTCAACATTCTGGTCTTCGTGCTCGCGTTCTTCCTCGACTTCTTCGAGCTCTCGTTCATCGTCATCCCGCTGCTCGGGCCGGTCGCCGACAAGCTCGGCATCGACCTGATCTGGTTCGGCGTGCTGATGGCGGTCAACATGCAGACCTCGTTCATGCACCCGCCGTTCGGCTTCGCGCTGTTCTATCTGCGCTCGGTGGCGCCGACCTCGGCCTACCGGGACCACGTGACCGGCAAGGCAACCGAGCCGGTGACGACGGGTCAAATCTATTGGGGAGCGATACCCTTCGTCGTCATCCAGATCATCATGGTCGGCCTGATCATCGCCTTCCCGCAGCTCGTCGGCCACGATCCGAAGCCGATCGACGACGGCCCCGAGATCGACATCGAGCAGATGCTGCAGCAGGATGCGCAGAGCACCAACCCGGTGGTGCCGCCGCCGGCACAGGACGACGATGCGCTGACGCGCGCGCTGCGCGACGCGAACAAGGACGCGAAGTAGCAGTTCCCCAAAGCAAAAAGGCCGCGGCATCTGCCGCGGCCTTTTGCTTCTGGAGCCGTCCCGCTTACTTGACGTGCGCCTGCAGGAAGCTGTCCATGCCGAGCTCGGCGACGCTGAACCACTGGTTCTGCGTCTTCTGATACTTGAGGTACTCGGTGTAGATCTTCTTGAACGCCGGGTTCTTTGCCGACTCGTCGTGGTAAAGGTCAACGGCGGCCTTGTACGCGGCTTCGAGAATCTCGTTCGAGTAGCGCTTGAGCTTGACGCCCTGCTGCACCAGGCTGCGCAGCGCCGCCGGGTTCTTGTGGTCGTACTCGGCCATCATGGTGACGTTGGCTTCGTACGCGGCAGCCTCGAACGCAGCCTTGTATTCGGCCGGCAGCTTGTTCCATGCATCCTTGTTGACGAAGAAGTGGATCACCGGACCCGGCTCCCACCAGCCCGGGAAGTAGTAGTTCTTGGCGACCTTGTGGAAGCCGAGCTTCTCGTCGTCGTAGGGACCGACCCATTCGGCGGCGTCGATGGTGCCCTTCTCGAGCGCCGGATAGATGTCGGAACCCGGGATCTGCTGGGTAACCATGCCGAGCGCAGAGAACACGGCGCCGCCGAGGCCGGCGATGCGCATCTTGACGCCCTTGACGTCGGCCAGCGTGTTGATCTCCTTGCGGAACCAGCCGCCCATCTGCACGCCGGTGTTGCCGCCGGCAAACGACACGACGTTGTAGTTGGAGTAGAAGTCGTCGAGCAGCTTCTGTCCGCCGCCGTAGTAGATCCAGGCATTCATCTGGCGGTTGTTCATGCCGAACGGAACCGCGGTGCCGAAGGCGAAGGTCTTGTCCTTGCCGACGAAGTAGTAGGAGCAGGTGTGGCAGCACTCGACGGTGCCGTTCTGCGTCACGTCCAGCGCCTGGCCGCCCGGGGCGATTTCACCGCCGGCGAAGACCTGGATCTGGAACTTGCCGCCGGTCATCGCCTTGAGACGGTTCGCCAGCACCTCGGCGCCGCCGTAAATCGTATCCAGGCTCTTCGGGAAACTCGACGTCAGGCGCCACTTGATGCTCGGGAGCTCGGCCGCGACCGCGGGGGCGACGCCGGAAGCAAGGATGCCGGCGAGACCGGCGTTCTTCAGGAATTTGCGACGTTCCATGCGAAAGTCTCCTACGTTATTGAGGTCAATCCCTGCATAGGGATCGTTTATCGATACTACCCCAAAAAAAACGCCGTGCGTTCGCTTCCGCACGATCGAGAAACCTTGCTGCAGTGCGGCTTGCGCGCCTAGTTGCCCGCCACTGTCATGCGCTCGATCAGCACCGAGCCCACCTGCTTCGATCCGCGCACCTCGAGGTCGTTGCCGAACGCTGCAATGCCGCGGAACATGTCGCGCAGATTGCCGGCGATGGTGATCTCATGCACCGGGTAGGCAATCTCGCCGCCCTCGACCCAGTAGCCGGCCGCGCCGCGCGAATAGTCGCCCGTCACGTAGTTGATGCCGTGGCCGAGCACCTCGGTGACCAGCAGGCCGGTGCCCATTTCGCGCAACAGGCCGCGGAAGTCGAGCGGCCCGGAAGAGACGATCAGGTTGTGGCTGCCGCCGGCGTTGCCCGTCGTCGGCATGCCGAGCTTGCGCCCGGTGTAGGTGGACAGGAAGTAGCCCTGCAGCACGCCGTCCTCGACCACCGTGCGGTCGTGCGTGGCGACGCCGTCGTCGTCGAAGGGGCTCGAGGCGAGGCCGTTCCTAAGATGCGGCCGCTCGTCGATGCGCATGAAGGAAGGGAAGATCTGCTTGCCGAGCGAATCGAGCAGGAACGACGACTTGC
The DNA here is from genome assembly GCA_046726235.1 of Pseudomonadota bacterium. Taxonomy (GTDB): domain Bacteria; phylum Pseudomonadota; class Gammaproteobacteria; order Burkholderiales; family Rhodocyclaceae; genus Nitricoxidireducens. The sequence continues at coordinate 134,133 of JBKPAD010000007.1, read as the reverse complement.
GGTAAAGCGCGCCGCCGCTCGCCGCATGCACGAAGCTGTTGATGAGTCCTGCGGCCAGCGGCGCCTCGAGCAGCACCGGCACCTGGCGTGTCTTGAGCTTGCGCGCCTTGAGCCGCGAGAGCGCACGGCGTGCCGCGTAGTCGCCGATCAGCGCCGCCGGTGCCAGGTCAGCCGGATCGCGATGGCTCGAATACCAGTCGTCGCGCTGCATGTTCGCGCCCTTGCCGACGATCGGCGCGCACGACAGGTAATGGCGCGAGCTGGCGTAGCCGTCCATGAATCCGAGGCTGTTGGCCGAGACGAAATGCGACTGCTGCGCCGAGACCGTGGCGCCTTCGGAGTTCGTCACCAGGGGGCTGACGGCGAAGGCCGCCTGCTCGCATTCGCGTGCGAGTTCGATCGCATCCTCGACCGACAGGTCCCACGGATGGAAGAGGTCGAGGTCCATCGGCTGCTTCGCCAGCAACGCGGCGTCGGGCAGGCCGGCGCAATCGTCCTCGGCGGTGAAGCGCGCGATCGAGAGCGCCGCCTCGACGGTGGCGCGCACCGCGTCGGCGGAGAAATCGGAAGTCGACGCGTGGCCGCGGCGCTGGCCGAGATACACGGTGACGCCGATGCCCTTGTCGCGGTTGTATTCGATCGTCTCGACCTCGCCGCTGCGCACCGTGACGGTCTGGCCGAGGCCTTCCGAGACGTCCGTCTCGCAGGCGCTGGCGCCGAGCTTGTTGGCGTGGTCGAGCACCGCTTGCGCGAGTTCGCGCAAGCGACCCTGGCTGTAGCTGAAATCGTGGCCGGACATGGGGAAATTCAAGCGGGGGAGCGGAATGCGAAGGTTATAATCATACGCGTGGAAACGTTCGACAAACCCAGCAAGTCACAGATCAAGCGCGAGATGGATGCCCTGCAGGACCTGGGCGCGGAGCTTGTCGAACTCGGCCGCGAGCGCCTGGCGAAAATCGACCTGCCCGACAACCTGCGCGAGGCCGTGCGCGACTGGCAGCGCTTCACCAAGCACGAGGCGCGCCGCCGCCAGATGCAGTACATCGGCCGCCTGATGCGCGACATCGATCCCGAGCCGATACGCGCCGCCCTCGACGAGATCAAGGGCATCTCCGCCGCCGCCACCGCACGCCAGCACGCGCTCGAACGCCTGCGCACGCGGCTGCTCGAGGACGAGGCGGTGATCGGCGAGATTGCACGCGACTATCCCGGCGCCGACCTCCAGCACCTGCGCCAGCTGCGCCGCAACGCGCTCAAGGAGCAGGAGCAGCAGAAGCCGCCGCGCGCCTTCCGCGAACTGTTCCGCGTCCTGCGCGAACTCGAAAACAACGAACACGAAGAAGACGCGCATGACGCAGATGACGCTGGAACTGCCGACGCATGACGAGCTGCTGATCGGCCTCGTCTCGATTTCAGACCGCGCCTCTGCCGGCACCTACGAAGACAAGGGCATTCCCGCGCTGCGCGAGTGGTTCGCCGCCGCGCTGGCGACGCCCTGGCGCATGGAGACGCGCCTGATTCCCGACGACCAGCCGACCATCGAGCGCACGCTGGTCGAGCTCTGCGACCTCGGCTGCCATCTGGTGCTGACCACCGGCGGCACCGGCCCGGCGCCGCGCGACGTCACGCCGGAGGCGACCATGGCCGTGGCCGACAAGCTGATGCCCGGCTTCGGCGAGCAGATGCGCCAGATCTCGCTGCACTTCGTGCCGACGGCGATCCTCTCGCGCCAGGTCGGCGCCATCCGCGGCAAGACGCTGATCCTGAACCTGCCGGGCCAGCCGAAGTCGATCAAGGAAACCCTCGAAGGCGCGAAGGATGCGGACGGCAAGGCCGTCGTGCCGGGCATCTTCGCCGCCGTGCCGTATTGCCTCGACCTCATCGGCGGCCCCTGGGTCGAAACCCAACCCGCCGTCGTCGAGGCCTTTCGTCCGAAATCGGCACGCCGACCCAGCCGCGCGGCATAATGCCGGCTGGCTCACTGCCGGCATCACTTCGTGGCGGAACAAGACTACTGGATCACCGCTGACCAGCTTCGGATAGGCGTCTACGTCTATCTCGATGTCGGCTGGATGGACCATCCGTTCAGCTTCAACAACTTCAAGATCCGTTCCGACGACCAGATCCGCACCATCCGCAGCCTCGGGCTGGAGCGGCTGCGCTGGGATCCGGCGCGCAGCGATGCGCGGCCGACGACCCCCGCCGCCCAGGCGACACCTCCGATTCCCGCCGACGCGGCCGCCGGCACCGATGCCCTCGCAGCCGCCGACCTGCCCGCCGCGGACTACGAAGCTTCTCTGGCCGCCGGCGCCGAGCGCAAGGACCTCGACGGCGCCGCGCGCGCCAGCGCCGCGCTCGCCGCCGTCGCCGACGAGGGCCTCGCGGACATGGATGCCGAGGCCAACCGGGCCGCCATGGCCGCCAAACGCGGACGCGCCGAAAAGCTGCGCGAGCATCGCGCGCAGATCGCCAAGGTCCAGGAAGCCTTCGTCAGCGCCGCCGCGACGGTGCGCGCCATCACCAAGGACGTCTTCTCCAAGCCGAAGGAAACCGTCGCCCGCAGCGAGAAGCTCGTGGCGCAGATGGTCGACACCTTCCTCGCCGCACCCGAAGTGGCGATCCAGGTGATGAGCGAGAAGCCCGGCGAGGAGGTCTATCTGCACGCCATCAACGTCAGCGTGCTGGCGCTGATGATCGGCCGCGAGGTCGGCCTCGACGCCGGGCAGTTGAACCTGCTCGGCGTCGGCTGCCTGTTCCACGACATCGGTCTTTCCGACGTGCCTGGCAAGGTTCTCGCGAAAATCGAGCCGCTGACGCGCGTCGAACGCGAAATCCGCGAGATGCATTGCAGCTACGGCGTGGACATCGCCAAGCGCATCGGCCTCGCGCCCGCGGTGCAGACCATCATCGAGCAGCACCACGAATTCCAGGACGGCAGCGGCTATCCGCGCCGGCTCAAGGGCGAGGCCATCGACCTGCTGGCGCGCATCGTGGTCGTCGCCAACCACTACGACAACCTCTGCAACCCGGTGAACCTCGCCACCGCGCTGACGCCGCACGAAGCGCTGTCGTTGATGTTCGCCCAGCAACGGCAGCGCTTCGACCCGAAGCTGCTGCAGATATTCATCCGCTGCCTCGGCGTCTTCCCGCCGGGCACGGTGGTGCGGCTCAACAACGACGTCGTCGGCCTCGTGGTCTCGATCAACGCCGCGCGGCCGCTCAAGCCCAACGTGGTCATCTACGACCCAGACGTGCCGAAGCACGATGCCATCATCGTCGACCTGGAGGCCGAGCCAGAAATCAGCATCAGTCAGGCGATCCGCCCGGCGCAACTGCCGCGGCCGATCTTCGACTACCTGTCGCCCCGCAAACGCGTCAGCTACTATTTCGACGCCGACGCCGGGAAGCCAGCCGCCGCGCCGTGAGCGCCCGGCCGCCGCCGCGCGAGCCGCAGCTCGAACTGCTGCTGCTCGATCATGCCGACGAGATGCTGCTGCTCGTAGACCCGACGACGCTCGCCATCCGCGCCGCCAACCGCACCGCCTGCGAGCGCCTCGGCTATCGGCGCGAGGAACTGACGGCGAAGCTGATCACCGACATCGAGAGCGCGCTCGCCGACGTCTTCTACTGGCAGGACGTCCAGGCCGGCGGCCGCGGCGAGCTCGACGACGCGGAAAGCCTCTACCGCCGCTCCGACGGCAGCCTGGTGGCAGTCGCGCGCACGATCCGACGCTTCGCCGACGATGGACGGGAGTGGCTCGCACTGCGCGTGCGCGACGCGCGCGCCGAAAAGCAGGCCGCAGCCGACCTGGCGCAAATGACCTCGCAGCTGCGCGCCACGCTCGAGGCGACCGTCGACGGCATCCTCGTCGTCGATCCGGGGAGCCGCATCGTCAACATGAACCGCCGCTTCGCCGAGATGTGGCGCCTGCCGGAAGACCTGCTGTATCGCGGCGAGGACGCCCTGGTCTTCGACTTCCTCGCCGACCAGCTGACCGACCCCACGCCGTACCGCAAGCGCCTCGCCGACATCGCCGCGGGCCCGGACGAAGAGAGCTTCGACATCCTCGACCTCGCCGACGGGCGCGTGTTCGAGCGCAAGTCGCGGCCGCAATACCTGCGCGAGCAGATCGTCGGCCGCGTCTTCAGCTTCCACGACGTCACCGCGCGCGTGCTCGGCGAACGCGAACTGATCCAGGCACGCGACCACGCAGAGGAGGCCAACCGCGCCAAGAGCGAATTCCTCGCCATGATGTCCCACGAGATCCGCACGCCGATGAACGGCATCATCGGCATGACCGAGCTGCTGCTCGGGACGCCCCTCGGCGCCGAGCAGCGCGAGTTCGCCCGCATCGTCAAGTCGAGTGCCGACGCGCTGCTGGCGATCATCAACGACATCCTCGACTTCTCGAAGATCGAAGCCAACAAGCTCACCATCGAGAGGATCGACTTCAATCTCCACAAGCTGCTCGAGGACTTCGCCGGCCTTCAGTGCATGCGCGCGACCGAAAAGCGGCTCGGGTTCACCTGGCGCATCGCTCCCGAGGTTCCGATGCTGCTGCGCGGCGACCCCGGCCGCCTGCGACAGATCCTGGTCAACCTCGTCGGCAACGCCATCAAGTTCACCGAGCGCGGCACGGTGGAACTCGCCGTGACGCTCGAACGCTCGATCGACGATCAGGTCGTGCTGCGCTTCGTCATCACCGATACCGGCGCCGGCATTCCCGCGGCGGCGCTCGATCGCATCTTCGACCCGTTCGAGCAGGCCGACGTCACGACGACGCGGCGGTACGGCGGCACCGGTCTCGGCCTGGCGATTTCGCGCAGCCTGACCCAGATCATGGGCGGCGACGTCGGCGTGGACAGCGTCGAAGGCAGGGGCTCGAGCTTCTGGTTCACCGTGGCGCTCCAGCGCCAGGCGCGGACGGCCGGCGAGCCGCCGATGTCCGGCACGGAGCGGCCCTCTCAGCCGGCCGCGGCTCAGGCGGAGGTCATCGACGGCCGCGCCCCGCGCCCGCTGCTCACGCGCCATTCGCTCGCATCGCGCGATCAGGTGCGCCTGCTGCTCGTCGAGGACAACGCCGTCAATTGCCAGATCGCGCAGGCCTTGCTGCGCCAGCTCGGCTACACCCGCATCGACGTCGCCGAGAACGGCCACGCGGCGCTGGATGCGGCCAGCCGCAACGACTACGACCTGATCCTGATGGACTGCCAGATGCCGATGATCGACGGCTACGAAGCGACGCGCGAACTGCGCCGCCTCGGTTGCCGCACGCCGATCGTCGCGCTGACCGCCAACGCGATGGTCGGCGACCGCGAGAAATGTCTCGCCGCCGGCATGAACGACTACCTGCCCAAGCCGGTGCAGGCGCGCACGCTGCGCAGCATGGTCGAGCGCTGGCTGGAACCGGGCGGCGCGGGCGACGCCGAGCCGCCGCTCGAGACATCGCCGCGGCCGGCGAACTAACCGGCGGCGCCGCTACGCGTCGAGCCAGCGCGACATCAGGGTCGCGCCCCAGGCCACGCCAAAGCCCGTCAGGTCGGTGCCGACGGCGCCCAGCCCACCGCCGCAGTTGGCGGCCGAGAGATCGACGTGGATCCACGGCAGTTCGTTGGTGAAGCGCTTGAGGAAGCGCGCGGCGAGGATGTGGTCGGCTTCGCCCGCCATCGTGCATTGCTTGACGTCGGCCACCTTCGACTCGAGCCCGCTGTCGCCGGCCTCGTAGTCGGCATCGAGCGGGAAGGCGCAGACGCGCTCGCCGCTGGCGCGGCCGGCGCCGATCGCCTGCACGGCCAGCGCGTCGTCGGTGGCGAACACGCCCGAGTAGCGGGTGCCGAGCGCCGTGTGCATGCTGCCCGTCAGCGTCGCGAAATCCACGATCAGCTCCGGCTTCTCGCGCGCCGCCAGCGTCAGCGTGTCGGCGAGCACCATGCGGCCTTCCGCGTCGGTGTGCACGACCTCGATCGTGGTGCCGTCGAGCGCCGTGACGATGTCGTTCTGCTTGTAGGCGCCGGGCGACAGGTGGTTGTGCGCGATCGCCAGCCAGGCGTCGACGGCGACCGGCAGCTTCATCTCGGCGATCGCCTGCAGCAGGCCGAGCACGACGGCAGAGCCGTTCATGTCCTCGTGCATGCCCTGCATGTAGCGCGCCGGCTTGAGGTTGTGGCCGCCGGTGTCGAAGCAGATGCCCTTGCCGACGAGCGCGACGCGGCGCTTCGCCTTCTTCGGCCGCCAAGAGAGATGCACGATGGCGGCATCCTGATGGTCGGAACCTTGCGCCACGGCGCAGAAGGCGCCGGCGCCCATCTTCTTCAGTTTGGCGAAACCGTATTCCTCGAGCTTCCAGCCCTGCTGCGCCGCCAGCGCGCGGATGCGCTTGCGGTAGGTGCCCGGCGTCAGCTCGTTCGGCGGCAGCGCCGTCAGTTCGCGCGCCAGGTGGTTGCCGCGCGCGAGCGCCAGCACCGGCGCCAGGTCGGCGTCGTGCAGCGTCGAGTGCAGGACGATGTGCGCCAGCGGCGTCGCCGCCTTCTTCTTGCGCGCCGGCAGCGGCACGCCGTTGACGCAGGCGACGTACGTTGCATCCAACGCGGCGTCGCGGCCCGCGCCCCAATCGATGATCGCGATTTCAGCGGGGCTCTCCTCGAGCAGCGCACTCACCGCCTTGCGCAAGGCCGTCAGGCGCTCGAAGCGCGTCTGCTTCGCGTCGATCATCACGCAAGCGGCGCGGCCGCCCTGCGGCAGATCGACCGCCGCCGGCGACTTCGCCAGCTCGTCCGCCTTGACGTCGCGCCGCTTCAGCACCGCCTGCCAGAGCCCGGACGCCGGCAGGTCGGCCGGCAGCTTGTCGCCCGCGGGCAGCAGATACAACACATGCGAATAGCCGTCGAGTTCCTTGGGAGAAACGGCGGCGCGACATTTCACTCGCGGCAGGGACATGGCGGGCTTTCCATTAAAATGATTCGCCAATTATAGGAGCCGCCTTGCGCCCATACCTCGACCTGATGCGCCACGTGCTCGAACACGGGCAAGTGAAATCCGATCGCACCGGCACCGGCACGCGCTCGGTGTTCGGCTGGCAGATGCGCTTCGACCTCGCCGCCGGATTCCCCGTGCTGACGACCAAGAAATTGCACCTGCGTTCGATCATCGTCGAACTGCTGTGGTTCCTGCGCGGCGAGACCAACATCAAGTGGCTCAAGGACAACGGCGTGCGCATCTGGGACGAGTGGGCCGACGAGAACGGCGACCTCGGCCCGGTCTACGGCCACCAGTGGCGCCACTGGCCGGTGGACGGCGGCGGCGAGGTCGACCAGATCACCGAACTCGTCGACGGCCTCAGGAACAACCCGGATTCGCGCCGCCACATCGTCTCGGCGTGGAATCCGGCCGACGTGCCGAAGATGAAGCTGCCGCCCTGCCACGCGCTGTTCCAGTTCTACGTCGCCGACGGCAAGCTGTCGTGCCAGCTCTACCAGCGCAGCGCCGACATCTTCCTCGGCGTGCCGTTCAACATCGCCTCCTACGCCCTGCTCACCATGATGCTGGCGCAGGTGTGCGGCTACAAGCCCGGCGAATTCGTGCACACCTTCGGCGACGCGCACCTCTACTCCAATCACCTCGAGCAGGCGCAACTGCAGCTCGCGCGCGAGCCGCGCGCCCTGCCGACGATGCGCATCAACCCCGCCGTGAAGGACATCTTCGGCTTCCGCTACGAGGACTTCACGCTCGAAGGCTACGATCCGCATCCCCACATCGCGGCGCCGGTCGCGGTCTAGGGAGCGATTGCCGTCATGATCGTCTGCGGCGACATCGGCGGCACCAAGGCCCTGCTGGGCATCGCAGAGATCGTCGAAGGCAGGCCGGGCTTCGTCTTCCAACGCCGCTACGAGTGCGCGGCGCACGCCGGCTTCGACGAACTCTTCGCCGCCTTCCGCGCCGATGCGTCGGCGTTCGCCGCCGGCGTGACGGGCGGCTGCCTTGCGGTCGCCGGTCCGGTCGAGGACAGCGGCCTCTCCGCGCGCATCACCAACCTGCCCTGGACGGTCGACGGCGCACGCTGCGGCACGCATTTCGGCCTGCCGCCGCTGGTGCTGGTCAACGACTTTGCCGGCGCGGCTGCCGGGGCGGCGGCGGCCGCACCCGACGACCTGGTCACGCTGCAGGCAGGCGAGCCCCTGTGCGAAGGCGTGCGTCTGGTGGTCGGCGCCGGCACCGGGCTGGGCATGGCGGTGCTCTCGGGACACGGCCCCGAGATGCGCGTGCTGCCCGGCGAGGGCGGTCACGTCGGCTTCTCGCCGCAGGACGGCGTGCAGTCGCGCATCCATGCCGCGCTGCTCGCCGAGCGCGGCCGCGTGATTGCCGAGCACGTGATCTCCGGTCCCGGCCTCGCCGCGATCCATCGCATCCTGGCGGGCGAGGATGCCGACGCGGCAGCCGTCGCCGAACGCGCGCTGGCCGGCGAGCGGAGCGCCGCGCGCTCGCTCGACGCGTTCCTGTCGGCCTACGGCGCCTACGCCGGCGACATGGCGCTCGCCGTCATGGCGCGCGGCGGCGTGTTCCTCGCCGGCGGCATCGCCGCCAAGGTGCTGCCCGCCATGCGTTCCGGCAGCTTCCTGCGCGCCTTCCGCGCCAAGGGCGTCCATGCCGGGCTGGCACAGCGCATGCCCGTCCATGTCGTCACCGACCCCGATATCGGTCTCAAGGGCGCCGCATTGCTGGCCTGAAGCACCCCTCGCAGCCGCGCCGGTCGAACCAAGCCTTGACCTCGCGGCGTGCGTGAAATATCGTGAAGTCATAACCATTTGATGCAAAACAAACTCACAGGAGAGATGACGATGCCAGCTGCACCGAAGACGGCCGCCAAGAAGGCCGCACCGGCGAAGGCCAAGGCGGCGCCGGCCAAGAAAGCGGCGGCTCCGAAGAAGGCTGCCGCTCCCGCTGCGGAAAAGCCCGCGAAGGCCGCCGCCAAGCCGAAGACCCCGGCGAAACCGAAGGCGGCGTCGAAGCCCGCGGCCGCCAGGCCGGCAGGCGCGCCTGCGCGCAAGCACCATCCGGTGACGGCCGAGCAGCGCCGCTACTACGTCGAGGTGGCCGCGTACTACATCGCGGAGCGCAACGGCTTCGCGCCGGGGCGCGAACTCGAGAACTGGACGGCCGCCGAGGCGGAGATCGACCGCCTGCTGGCGGCCGGCGCCCTCAACCCCTGACCGGCGCGAGCACCACGCCGGCGAGCGGCGGCAGGGTCAGCGTCAGCGAAGCGGGACGTCCCATCCAGGACTCCTCGACGGCCATGAGGCCGTTGCCGTTGCCCATGTCGCTGCCGCCATAGTGGCGGGAATCGCTGTTGAACAACTCGCGATAGGGGCCGGCATGCGGCAGGCCGATGCGATAGCCGGTTCGCGGCACCGGCGTGAAGTTCAGCAGCACGACCACGAACTCGCCGTTGCGCGCATAGCGCAGCCAGGCAATCACCGACTGATCGGCATCGTGACAATCGATCCAGGAAAAGCCCCCGACATCGAAGTCCTGATCGTGCAGCGCGGGCACGCCCGCGTAGAGCCGGTTGAGGTCGCGCGCGACGGTCTGCGCGCCCTGGTGCAGCGGCCATTGCAGCAGGTGCCAGGGCAGTTCCTCGCGGCTGCGCCACTCGTGGCCCGATGCGATCTCGTTGCCCATGAACGACAGCTTCTTGCCCGGCGCCGTCGCCTGGTAGGTCAGCAGCAGGCGCAGGTCGGCGAAGCGCTGCCACTCGTCACCCGGCATCTTGCCGAGCAGGGAGCCCTTGCCGTGCACGACCTCGTCGTGCGACAGCGGCAGCACGAAGTTCTCGGTGTAGGCGTAGAGCTGGCCGAAGGTCAGGCGCTCGTGGTGATAGCGGCGATGAACCGGGTCCTGCCCCATGTAGGACAGCGTGTCGTTCATCCAGCCCATGTTCCACTTCATCGAGAAGCCGAGGCCGCCGAGATGCACCGGGCGCGACACCATCGGCCAGGCGGTCGACTCCTCGGCGATGGTCAGCGCGCCTGGAAATTCCCGGTGCACCATCGCGTTCATCGCGCGCAGGAAGTCGATGGCCTCGATGTTCTCGCGGCCGCCGTAGCGGTTCGGCAGCCACTCGCCGGCCTTGCGCGAGTAGTCGAGGTAGAGCATCGAGGCGACGGCGTCCACGCGCAGGCCGTCGGCATGGAACTCGTCGAGCCACCAGTGCGCCGAGGACATCAGGAAGCTCTTGACCTCGTTGCGGCCGAAGTTGAAGACGTAGGTGCCCCAGTCGGGCTGCAGCTTGAGGCGCGGGTCTTCGTGCTCATAGAGCGCGGTGCCGTCGAAGTGCGCCAGCGCCCAGGCGTCGCGCGGGAAATGGCCGGGCACCCAGTCGAGGATCACGCCGATGCCGAGCGCATGGCAGCGGTCGATCAGGAAGCGCAGGTCGTCGGGGTCGCCGAAGCGGCTGGTGGCGGCGAAGTAGCCGGTGCACTGGTAGCCCCACGATTCGTCGAGCGGATGCTCCATCAGCGGCATGAACTCGATGTGCGTGTAGCCCATGTCGGCGACGTAGGGCACGAGGCGCTCGGCCAGCTCGCGATAGCCGTAGAAGCGCCCGTCGGGATGGCGCATCCACGATCCCGCATGCACTTCGTAGATGTTCATCGGCGCATGCAGCCAGTCGCGCGTCGCGCGCTGCTCCATCCATGCGGCGTCGGTCCAGGCGTAGGTGGTGGCCGGCGTCACGCGCGAGGCCGTCGCCGGCCGCAGCTCGAAGGCGCGCGCATAGGGATCGGCCTTCGTCATCAGCGCGCCGTTGTTGCGATTGCGGACCTCGAACTTGTAGAGCGCGCCGGCGCCGATGCCCGGCACCAGCGTCTCCCAGACGCCCGAGTCGCCGAGGCAGCGCATGCGATGCACATTGCCGTCCCAGCGGTTGAAATCGCCGACCACGGCGACCTGGTCGGCGTTCGGCGCCCAGACGCGGAAGACCACGCCGTCGGGTGTGGGCAAGGCGCCGAGCAGACGGTAGGACTGGTAGTTGGTGCCCTGTCCGAACAGGTAGAGGTCGTGGTCGCTGGCGCCGGTCGCGGGCGTCGCCCGGACCGCCTGATTGCCGGCGTCCGCCGGCTTATTCGTCGATTCAGTTTTCATTATCCACGCGCCCCCATTTGCGGCTATTGTAGCGACGGAGGAGACCCCCATGCAGCCAGAATTGCATAGCAGCGATCCGAGTGCGACCTTCGGGCGCTTCGTCAGCCACCTCACGCGATCGACGTTCGCGATCGTGCTCGCCGGCGGGCGCGGCAGCCGACTCATGCAACTGACCGACTGGCGCTCGAAGCCGGCGGTTCCCTTCGGCGGCAAATTTCGCATCATCGATTTCACGCTTTCCAACTGCGTGAATTCCGGCGTGCGGCGCATCGGCGTCGCGACGCAGTACAAGGCGCAGAGCCTGGTCCACCACCTGCAGCGCGGCTGGAGCTTCCTCGACGGCCGCTTCGGCGAGTTCATCGAACTGCTGCCGGCGCAGCAGCAGGTCAGCGAGGAGTGGTACCTGGGCACGGCCGACGCCGTCTACCAGAACATCGACCTCATCTACAGCCACAAGCCGCGCTACGTGCTGGTGCTCTCCGGCGACCACATCTACAAGATGGACTACGGCCGCATGCTGGCGCAGCACGCGCAGAACCAGGCCGACCTGACGATCGCCTGCCTCGACGTGCCGCGCAAGGACGCCACCGAGTTCGGCGTCATGCAGGTGGACGAGCAGCAGCGCGTGGTCGACTTCGTCGAGAAGTCGAAGGATCCGCCGACGATTCCCGGCCGGCCCGACCGCTCGCTGGCGAGCATGGGCATCTACATATTCAACGCCGACTTCCTGCTCGACGAGCTGTTCCGCGATCGCGACGATCCCGCTTCCGCGCACGACTTCGGCAAGAACGTGATCCCCTACGCCGTCAAGAACCATCGCGTCTTCGCCCACAATTTCGGCGACAGCTGCGTCGGCATCGGCGAATCCGGCATTCCCTACTGGCGCGACGTCGGCACCATCGACGCCTATTGGGAAGCCAACATGGAACTGACCAAGATCACGCCCGAGCTCAACTTCTACGACGAGCACTGGCCGATCTGGACACACCAGGAGCAGCTGCCGCCGGCGAAGTTCGTTTTCGACGACGCCGATCGCCGCGGCATGGCGATCGACAGCATGGTCTCGGGCGGCGACATCGTCAGCGGCGCCACGGTGCGGCGCTCGCTGCTGTTCTCGCGCGTGTTCGTGCATAGCCATGCCGTGGTCGAGGACTCGGTGATCCTGCCGCAGGTCGACATCGGGCGCGGCGCCCGGCTGCGCAAGGTGATCCTCGACAAGCACTGTCGCGTGCCGCCCGGCATGGAGATCGGCTTCGACCCCGAGGAGGACCGCAAGCGCTTCCACGTCTCCGAGGGCGGCGTCACGCTGGTCACGCCGGCGATGCTGGGACAGCAGATCCATCACCTGCGCTGAACGAATTCAATCCATGCCGGGACACAACCTCGACCTCGTCTTCCTCTGGCACATGCACCAGCCGGACTACCGCGACCACTCGCGCGGCGAGGGGCCGGGCGAGTTCGTGCTGCCCTGGGTGCTGATGCACGCGATCAAGGACTACACCGACATGGCGGCGCATCTCGAGCGCCATCCGAAGGTCCGCGCCGTCGTCAATTTCGTGCCCGTGCTGCTCGACCAGATCGACGACTATTGCGCGCAGATCGACGCCGGCCACTATCGCGATCCGCTGCTGCGGCTGCTCGTCGAGCCCGACCTCGACCGCCTCGACCTCGATGAACGCCGCTTCCTGCTGAAGACCTGCTTTCTCGGCAACCACACCACGATGCTGGCGCCGTTCCCGCACTACCTGCGCCTGCACAATCTCTATCGGCTGGTCGCCAAGGAAGGCGAGGCCGAGCTCGCGTATCTCTCGGGCGCCTATTTCGCCGACCTCATCACCTGGTATTTCCTCGCCTGGTCTGGCGAGACCGAACGGCGCAAGGAAGTGCTGCTGGTCGACCTCCTCAGCAAGGGACAGGGCTTCGACATCGAGGACCGCCGCAACCTGCTCGACTGGATCGGCAGGACGCTCAAGGGCCTCGTGCCGCGCTATCGTGCATTGATGGAGCGCGGCCAGATCGAGGTTTCGGCGACGCCGCACACGCATCCGCTCGGCCCGCTGCTGCTCGACTTCGCCGCCGCGCGCGCGAGCCTGCCGACCGCCGTGCTGCCGCAGGCTACCGGCTACCCGGGCGGACGCTCGCGCCTCGAAGCGCACGTCGAGCGCGCCAAGACCAGCCACGCCAGCCGCTTCGGCGAGCCTCCCGCCGGCATGTGGCCCGCGGAAGGCGCCGTCTCGGCGCCGTTCGTCTCGGTGCTGGCCGAGCACGGCTGCCGCTGGCTCGCAAGCGGCGAAGGCGTGCTGAGGAACAGCCTGCATGCCGCCGGACTGCCGACGGCGCGCGCCGCCTATCGTCCCTGGCAGCTCGCCGGCACCGACGGCCCGGCGCTGTTCTTCCGCGACGAGCGCCTGTCCGACCTGATCGGCTTCGAATACGCGAAGTGGCATGGCCGCGACGCGGCGCGACACTTCGTCAGCCAGCTCGAGCTGATCGCCGCCGACGCCCCGCCGGGCGAAACGCCCATCGTCGGCGTCGTGCTCGACGGCGAGAACGCCTGGGAGCACTACCCGTACAACGCCTACTATTTCTTCGACGACCTCTACGCGCTGCTCGAGACGCATCCGACGATCCGCACCACGACCTACGCCGACATCCTCGCGCGCCCGACGCCGCCGGCGCGCACGACCCTGCCGCGCCTGACGGCGGGGAGCTGGGTCTACGGCACGCTGTCGACCTGGATCGGCGACGCGGACAAGAACCGCGCCTGGGATCTGCTCTGCGCCGCCAAGCAGGGCTACGACCTCGTCGTCGGCAGCGGCCGCCTCTCCCCCGACGAAGCGCGCGCCGCCGAGGCGCAACTCGCCGTTTGCGAAAGCTCCGACTGGTTCTGGTGGTTCGGCGACTACAACCCCTCGCAGGCCGTCGCCAGCTTCGACGAGTTGTTCCGCCACAACCTCGCCAGCCTCTACCGGCTGCTCAAGCTCCCCGTGCCGACGCAACTCGACGTGCCGCTGTCGGCCGGCAGCGACAGCGCCGCCGGCGACGGGACGATGCGGAGGGCGACGTGAGAAAGCCTCCCGATGGATCGGCCGTCTGTGCGCCAAGGACGGCTGGTGTCCGACTCCTCCGTGTCCCCCGGACGGGGCCTCGCCCCGTCCTCCTCCTTTACCTGCGGAGTCGGACACCCGCCATCCTTGGCCGGATACGCCAGTGGTTCTTTGCCTCCAAAGAGGCAAGGCGTCACCGCTCGGGACGGTGGGGTGCTCTGCTGCGCGTAGGTAAAGGAGGAGCGTGCGCAGCACGATCCGGGGGACACGAAGCGCAGCAGAGCACCCCGGCGGCCCGAGCCCGCGGACTTCAATACGGGAACAAATAGTAAGCAACCAAAACATTCCATGACCCAACCCATCACCCTGCTCTTCGGCGTCCACGCCCACCAGCCAGTCGGCAACTTTCCCGAGGTCATCGAGGACGCGCACCTGCGTTGCTACCGGATGTTCCTGCAGACGCTCGAGGCCTATCCGGACTTCCGTTTCAGCGTGCATTTCTCGGGCTGGCTGCTCGACGAGCTCGAACGCCGCTGGCCCGACGACATGGCGCGGCTGGCGATGATGACGCGCCGCGGCCAGGTCGAGTGGTTCGGCTCGGGCGACTGCGAGCCGGTGCTGGCGGCGATCCCGCACCGCGATCGCGTCACGCAGATCAACACGCTGTCGGACAAAATCGAGCGCCGCTACGGCGTGCGTCCGCGCGGCGCCTGGCTGACGGAGCGCGTCTGGGAATCCTCGGTCGTGACGGCGCTCGCCGAGACCGGCATCAAGTACGTCGCCGTAGACGACTACCACTTCCTCTGCGCCGGCGAGCCGGCGGGAAAGCTCGACAGCTACTTCACCACCGAGGAGGACGGCCGCACGCTCGACCTGTTCCCGATCTCTGAGCAGGCGCGCTACCGCTTTCCTTTCTCTCCCGCACACGAGGTCGTCGGCTGGCTCGAGCACCAGGCGCAGCATGGCCAGCGCGCGGCGATTTACTTCGACGACATCGAGAAGTTCGGCATCTGGCCCGAGACCTATGCCTGGGTCTATGAACAGGGCTGGCTGCGGCAGTTCATCGAGGGCGTGCTGCGCTCGAAGCTGATCCGCACCGGGCATTTCGACGACGTGCACCGCGAGCATCCGACGCGCGGCGTCGTCTACCTGCCGACGACTTCCTACATCGAGATGAACGAATGGACGCTGCCGGCGGCGGCGGCGCGCACCTTCCACGGCCTCGTCGAGCAGGAGAAGCATGGCGGCCACTACGAAGCGCGCAAGCCTTTCCTGCGCGGCGGCATTTGGCGCAACTTCTTCATGCGCTATCCGGAATCCAACTGGATGCACAAGCGCATGCTCGAGGTCTCGGGCCGCCTCGCGGCATTACCGGAGCGCAAGCGCACTCCGGCGATGCAGGAGCAGCTACATCGCGCGCAGGCCAATGACGCCTTCTGGCACGGCCTGTTCGGCGGCCTCTACCTGCCGCACTTGCGGCGTGCGATCTGGAACAACCTGCTCGAGCTGGAAACCGGCCTCGATCGTCTCGCGCCGCGCCCGGCACTCGATCGCGCGGACCTGGACCACGACGGCCACACGGAGATATTCCTGCGCAGCGGACCGATGCAGGCGGTGATCCAGGCCGACGGCGATGCCTGCGTCGTCGAGCTTTCCGACTATCGCCTGCTGCACAACTTCGGCGACACGCTGCGCCACTATGAAGAGGGCTATCACGACAAGCTGATCGCCGCCCGCCAGCAGGAGCAGCACCACGGCGCACCGCAGGCCGGCATCGCCTCGGCGCACGACCGCGTCGCCTTCCGCCACGAGATCTCGCCCGAGGACCTCGAGCCCGACACGCGGCCGCGCGGCATGTTCGAGGAATGCTGGCTGCGCCCCGACGGCGTGTTGCGGCCGGTCAGCGAGTACCGCGAGACGGCGGCCGCAAGCTTCGAGGCGGCGGTCGACGATGGACGCATCGCAAAGACTTTCGTGCTCGACGGCATGCGGCTCTCGGCACGGTATCGCGCCTCGGGACTGAAGGGCCGCTGCGAAATCCGCATCAATGTCGCCATGCCGAGCTGCGACGGCTATGCCGGTCGCTACGTGCTCGAGGACGGCAGCATCCCCTGCGGCTTCGGCCAGATTCTGGACCTGCCGGCGAAACGGCTGGCGCTCGAGGACGGCGTGCTAGGCGGAAGCCTGGTGCTGACGGCGAGCGCGCCGATACGCGTCGTGGCGCGACCGCACCACACGGTGTCGCAGTCGGAAGCCGGCTTCGAGAAGATCATGCAGGCGGTCGAGATCCTTTTGATATGGCCGATCGACGGCGATGCAGAGCTTGACATCGGCATCGAGTCGGCTCCGCTCGCGGCGTAGAATTCCCCCCCAAGACCCTGGAGAGAAAAACAACATGGCTGGCACGCGCTACCAACTCGAAGTGAATCCGCGGCTCCCCGAACGGCTCGCCCGGCTCGACGAACTCGCCAACAATCTCTGGTACAGCTGGGACCGCCCGACGCGCGACCTGTTTGTGCGCCTCGGCAACAAGCTTTGGGGCGCCGTCGGCCACAGCCCGAAGGCCGCGCTCAAGCGCATCGACCAGCACCGCCTCGACGAGGCCGCCGAGGATCCGGTCTTCCTCGGCGCGCTGGCGCGCGTCCTCTCCGCCTACGACACCTACAACACGGCACCGCGCCGCGAGCACGGGCCGCACCTGCCCGACGGCGAGCTCGTCGCCTACTTCTGCGCCGAGTTCGGCTTCCACGAAAGCCTGCCGATCTACTCCGGCGGCCTCGGCATCCTCGCCGGCGACCACTGCAAGACGGCGAGCGACCTGAACCTGCCCTTCGTCGGCGTCGGACTGCTCTATCGCCAGGGCTACTTCCTGCAGTCGATCGACGCCGAGGGCCGCCAGCACGCCGAGTACCACGACACCGATTTCGAGGACCTGCCGATCTCGCCGGTGCTGCGCGCCGATGAAACGGAGCTCAAGGTCAAGGTGCCGATGCCGGGCCGCGACGTTGCGGCCAAGGTCTGGAAGACGCGCGTCGGCCACATTTCGCTCTACCTGCTGGACACCGACCTCGAGGAGAACAGCGCCCACGACCGCGACATCGCGCACCGGCTCTATGGCGGCGACCGCACCACGCGCATCGAGCAGGAGATCCTGCTCGGCATCGGCGGCGTGCGCGCGCTCACCGAGATGGGCATCAAGCCGACCGTCTGGCACATCAACGAGGGCCACGCCGCCTTCCTCATCGTCGAGCGCGTGCGCGAGCTGGTGGGCACCGGGCTCGACCTGTCGACGGCGCTCGAGGCCGTCGCCTGCAACACCGTGTTCACGACGCACACCGTGGTGCCGGCGGGGCACGACCACTTCGCCGAGGACATGGTGCGCCGCTACTTCGACGGCCTCTGCCGCGAGATCGGCACCGACGTCGAGACGCTGCTGCAGATGGGCCGTTCGCCCGACTCGTCGGAGTTCAACATGACGGCGCTGGCGATCCGCGGCTCGCGCCACCAGAACGGCGTCTCGCGCATCCACGGCGAAGTCTCGTCGCAGGTTTCGGCCTACCTGTGGCCGCAGATCGAGCCCGAAGACAACCCGATGGACTACGTCACCAACGGCGTCCATGTGCCGACCTTCCTCTCCGACCTCTGGCACGACACCTTCGACCGCACGCTCGGCGCCGGCTGGAGCCAGCGCCTGACCGACGTGCAGTGCTGGGAAGGCATCCACAACATTCCCGACCACGTCTTCTGGAGCGTGCGCCAGTCGATCAAGGCCGGCATGCTGCACCTGCTGCGCAACCGCATCAGCCACCAATACGATCGCAACCTCGGCTCGCAGGCCCACCTCGACCGCCTGCTGCGCTTCGCCGATCCCAACAATCCGAACGTGCTGACGGTCGGCTTCGCGCGCCGCTTCGCGACCTACAAGCGCGCCACGATGCTGTTCCAGAACCTCGACTGGCTGCGCGAGATCCTCTGCGACCCGGAGCGTCCGGTGATCTTCGTCTTCGCCGGCAAGGCTCACCCGGCCGACCGGCCGGGCCAGGAGATGATCCGCCGCATCAGCGAGGTCGCGGCGATGCCGGACTTCATCGGCCGTATCCTGATCGTCGAAGGCTACGACCTGCATCTGGCGCGGCGCCTGGTCGCCGGCGTCGACGTCTGGCTCAACAACCCGGTCTATCCGCTCGAAGCCTCGGGCACCTCGGGCATGAAGGCGGCGCTGAACGGCGTCATCAACCTCTCGGTGCTCGACGGCTGGTGGGGCGAAAGCTGCGACGACCGGCTCGGCATGGAGAACGGCTGGGGCATCAAGCCCGTCAACACCTCGGGCGCCGTCGAGGATCCGCGCCGCGACCAGGAAGAGGCGCGCGCGCTCTACGAGATCCTGCAGGACAAGGTGGCGCCGCTGTATTACGACCGCGGCCCGATGGGCTATTCGCCCGGCTGGGTGGCGATGGCGAAGCGTTCGATCGCGTCGATCACGCCGCGCTTCAACTCGGCGCGCATGGTCGGCGAGTACATCAACCGCTTCTACGCGCCGGCCGCGCGGCAATGGTCGCGCTACAGCACCGACGGGTTCGCCGGCGCGCGCGCGCTCGCCGACTGGAAGGCCCGCGTGCGCAAGGCATGGTCGAACGTCGCCCTGCGCCGCATCGACAACCCGAAGAAGCGCATCGGCTTCGGCGAAGGCATGCGCATCGAGGTCGCCGTGCGCCTCGACCGCCTGACCGCTTCCGACGTCACCGTCGAGATGCTGTTCGGCCGGCCGAACGCGAGCGCGCGCTCGCGGCGGCCGCGGCGCTTCCGCCTCGAGTACCAAGGGCCGTGCGGCGAAGGCGAGAGCCTGTTCGCCCTCGACCTGACGCCCGAGGTCTGCGGCAAGATCGAATATCGCATCCGCGTCTTCCCCTCCCACGAACTGCTGACCCATCCGTTCGAGATGGGCATGATGCTATGGCTGTGATCACGCCTGCCACTGCGTCGCCGGCCTGGAAATCGCTGACGGCGCATGCCGCGCAGATGCGCGGCGTTCACCTGCGCGACCTCTTCGCGGCCGACGCCCTGCGCTTCCAGCAGCTCTCGGCGACCTGGAACGACTGGCTGCTCGACTATTCGAAGCAACGCGTGACGCCGGCGACCATGGCGCTGCTGCAGTCGCTCTGGCACGCGGCCGACGTCAGCGGCTGGATCGGCCGCATGCGCGCCGGCGAGCCGATCAATCACACCGAAGGCCGCGCGGCGCTGCATATCGCCCTGCGCAACAGCCGCGGCGGCATCCTGCACAACGGCCGCGACGTCATGCCGGGCGTGCGCGCGGTGCTCGAAAAGATGGAGCGCTTCGTCGACGCCGTGCACGGCAGCCACTGGCGCGGCGCCACGGGAGAGCCGATCAGCGACGTCGTCAACATCGGCATCGGCGGTTCCGACCTCGGTCCACGCATGGCGACGCAGGCACTGGCCGCCCATCGCCACCCCGGATTGCGCGTGCATTACGTCGCCAACCTCGACGGCGCCGACCTGGCGACCACCCTGGCAAGCCTGCAGCCGCGCACGACGCTGTTCATCATCGCCAGCAAGACCTTCACCACGCAGGAGACGATGCAGAACGCCTGGTCGGCGCGCCAGTGGCTGGTGCGCGAGCTCGGCGACGGCGCGGTGGCACGCCACTTCGTCGCCGTGTCGACCAACCTCACCGAGGTCGAGCGCTTCGGCATCGATCCGCAGAATGCCTTCGAATTCTGGGACTGGGTCGGCGGCCGCTATTCGCTGTGGTCGGCGATCGGTTTGCCGCTGGCGCTCGCCGTCGGCAGCGCGAATTTCCGTGAGCTGCTCGCCGGCGCGCACGCGATGGATGAGCACTTCTTCACCGCGCCGGCGCTCGATAACCTCCCCGGCCTGCTCGCGCTGACCGAGATCTGGAACGTCAATTTCCTCGGCGCCGACAACCGCGCGCTGCTGCCCTACAGCCAGTCGCTTGGGCTCCTGCCGCGCTACCTGCAGCAACTCGAGATGGAATCGAACGGCAAGCAGGTCGATCGCGACGGCCGGCCGCTCGAACATGCGACGGCCCCGGTGCTGTGGGGCGAGCCCGGCACCAACGGCCAGCACGCCTTCTACCAGTTGATCCACCAGGGCGGCCGCCTCGTGCCCTGCGAGTTCATCGCCTGCCGCACGGCGGACTTCGACCTGCCGGGCCACCATGCGAAGCTGCTCGCCAACTGCTTCGCGCAGAGCGAGGCGCTGATGCGCGGCAAGACGCTCGACGAGGCGCGCGCGGAACTGCTCGCCGCGCGCATCCCCGAGGTCGTCGCCGAGCGGCTCGCGCCATACAAGGTGTTTCCGGGCAATCAGCCGTCGACAACGCTGCTGCTGCCGCAACTCGATCCGCGCACGCTCGGCGCGCTGATCGCGCTCTACGAACACAAGGTGTTCGTGCAGAGCGTGGTCTGGAACATCAATCCCTTCGACCAGTGGGGCGTGGAGTACGGCAAGCAGCTCGCCAACCGCCTGCTGCCGGTCATCGAAGGCAAGACGCCGGCTGAGGGGCTGGACAGCTCGACCGCCGGCCTGATCGCCGCCTGCAAGGCATGATTCCGATTCCTTCGTCGCTCCCGTGAAAGTCCTGTTCGTCACCTCCGAGATCGCCCCCTGGGTGAAGACCGGCGGCCTCGGCGACGTGGCCGCGGCGCTGCCGGCCGCGTTGCGTGCCGAGGGCCTCGACGTGCGCGTGCTGGTGCCGGCCTATCCGGCGCTGCTGCGCGCCTTCCCTGACGCCCGCCCGGTAGTACGGCCGCACTGGCTCGGCGGCCTGCTGCCGACCTGCACCCTGCGCGAAGCCGCCGCGCCCAACGGCACGCCGCTGCTGCTGCTCGACTTCCCGCCCTACTTCGAGCGCGACGGCAACCCGTATCTCGCGCCGGAAGGCAAGGACTGGCATGACAACCACCTGCGCTTCGGCCTGCTCTCGCGCGTCGCCGCCTGGCTCGCCTCCGAGGCGAGCCTGCTCGACTGGCGGCCCGACATCGTGCATTGCAACGACTGGCAGACCGGCCTGGCGCCGGCCTACCTGCGCTACCTGCCGGGCGGACGCGCGAAGACGCTGATCACGATCCACAACCTCGCCTTCCAGGGCCTGTTCGACCACGCTTCGCTGTTCGAACTCGGGCTGCCGGACGCGGCCTGGCACATCGACGGCGTCGAGTACTTCGGCCACCTCTCCTTCCTCAAGGCCGGCCTGCGGCTTGCCGACGCGATCACCACGGTCAGCCCGACCTACGCCGACGAGATTCGCACCGACGCGGAAGGCATGGGCATGGCGGGCCTGCTGCGCTTCCGCGCCGACGTGCTGAGCGGCATCCTCAACGGCATCGACGAGGCCTGGAATCCGGCCACCGACGTCCATCTGTCGGAGCCCTTCGTCAATTACGACCTCCAGTGGCCCGAGGCCAAGCTGGCCAACAAGCGCGCGCTGCAGGCGCAGTGCGGGCTGGCGCAGGACGACGAAGTGCCGCTGTTCGGCGTCGTCAGCCGGCTCACGCACCAGAAGGGCCTGGACCTGCTGGCGCAGGTAGCGGAGGAAGTGCTGGCGCTGCCGGCGCAGCTGGTGGTGCTCGGCAGCGGCGAACACGCGCTCGAGACGGCGTTCCGCGAACTCGCGCAGCGCCACCCGAAGCAGTGTTCGGTGCGCATCGGCTTCGACGAGAGCTTCGCGCACCGCATCGAAGCCGGCGCGGATGCCTTCGTGATGCCGTCGCGCTTCGAGCCCTGCGGCCTCAACCAGATGTACAGCCTGCGCTACGGCACGCCGCCGATCGTGCGCGCGACGGGCGGCCTCGCCGACACGGTGACCGATGCCGCGGACAAGAAGGGCAGCAACGGCTTCGTCTTCGTCGAGCCGACCACCGAGGCGCTGCTGGCCGCAATCCGCCGCGCCGCCACGGCCTTCGCCGACAAGCCGCGCTGGCAGCGGCTGCAGAAGAGCGGCATGAGCTGCGATTTCTCCTGGACGGTGCCGGCGCGCCGCTACGCCGAACTCTACGCGGGGCTGGTCGAGCGATGAGCCGCGAAGTCGTCATCGTCGTCGCCCGGGCGCGCAACGGCGTCATCGGCATCGAGAATCGCCTGCCCTGGCACCTGCCCGAGGACCTCAGGCACTTCAAGGCGCTGACCACCGGCAACGCGGTGATCATGGGCCGCAAGACCTGGGAATCTCTGCCGCCGAAATTCCGGCCGCTGCCCGACCGGCTCAACATCGTCGTGACGCGCGACCGCGGTTACCGTGCCGAGGGAGCGACGGTCGCGCATTCGCTGCCGGAAGCCGTCGCCGCAGCGGGCGGGCGCATGGCCTTCGTGATCGGCGGCGCCGAGATCTACGCGCAGGCGCTGCCGCTGGCGACGCGGCTCGAGATCACCGAGGTCGACGCCGACATCGCGGGCGACGCCTTCTTCCCGGCCATCGACATGACGGCCTGGCGCGAAGCGGCGCGCGAGACGCACCGCTCGTCGAGCGGCCTCGACTTCTCCTTCGTCAGCTACCTGCCCTACTCGAACGTCACGCAGTCGACGTAGTAGGCGCCCTGGCCGTTGCCGTTCGCCGGTCCCTTGACGAGGCCGTGGATGTCGGTCTCGAAGCCGGGGAAGCGCTCGTTGAAGTCGCGCGCGAACTTGAGGTAGCGCACGATCGTCTTGTTGAAGCGCTCACCCGGGATCAGCAGCGGAATCCCCGGCGGGTACGGCGTCAGCAGCACCGCGGTGACGCGGCCTTCGAGCTCCTCGATCGGCACGCGCTCGATCTCGCGGTGCGCCATCTTGGCGAAGGCGTCGGCCGGACGCATCGCCGGCACCATGTCGGACAGGTACATCTCGGTCGTCAGGCGCGCGACGTCGTTCTTCTTGTAGATGGTATGGATCTCGGTGCAGAGATCCTTGAGGCCGATGCGCTCGTAGCGCGGGTGCTTGGCGACGAACTCGGGCAGCACCTTCCACAGCGGCTGGTTCTTGTCGTAATCGTCCTTGAACTGCTGCAGCGCCGTGACCAGCGTGTTCCAGCGGCCCTTGGTGATGCCGATGGTGAACATGATGAAGAAGCTGTAGAGGCCGCACTTCTCGACGATGACGCCATGCTCGGCGAGGTACTTGGTGACGATCGCCGCGGGAATGCCGAAGTCGTCCGAGAAGTCGCCGTCGACGTCGAGGCCCGGCGTGATGACGGTGGCCTTGATCGGGTCGAGCAGGTTGAAGCCCTTGGCGAGCTTGCCGAAGCCGTGCCACTTCTCGCCGGCCTTGAGCATCCAGGCGTCGCGTTCCTCGATGCCTTCCTCGGAAAGGTCGTTCGGTCCCCAGACCTGGAACCACCAGTCGGCGCCCCATTCCTTGTCGACCTTGCGCATGGCGCGGCGGAAATCCAGCGCTTCCATGATCGACTCCTCGACCAGCGCCTTGCCGCCTGGCTCCTCCATCATCGCCGCGGCGACGTCGCACGAGGCGATGATCGAATACTGCGGCGAGGTCGAGGTGTGCATCAGGTAGGCCTCGTTGAAGACGTCGCGGTCGAGCTTGCTCTCCTGCGCGTCCTGCACCAGGATCTGCGACGCCTGCGAGAGGCCGGCGAGCAGCTTGTGCGTCGACTGCGTCGAGAACACCATCGACTGCTTGCAGCGCGGGCGATCGGCGCCGATGGCGTGGTAGTCGCCGTAGAAATCGTGGAAGGCGGCGTGCGGCAGCCAGGCCTCGTCGAAGTGCAGCGTGTCGATCTTGCCGTCGAGCTCTTCCTTGATGTCCTCGACGTTGTAGAGAATGCCGTCGTAGGTGCTCTGGGTGATCGTCAGCACGCGCGGCTTGCCCTTGGCCTGCGAGGCGAAGGGATGGGCGGCGATCTTCTTCTGGATGTTCTTCCAGCGGAACTCCTCTTTCGGGATCGGGCCGATGATGCCGTAGTTGTTGCGCGTCGGCATCAGGAACACCGGGATCGCGCCGGTCATCATGATGGCGTGCAGGATCGACTTGTGGCAGTTGCGGTCGACGATCACCACGTCGCCCGGCGCGACCGTCGAGTGCCAGACGATCTTGTTCGAGGTCGAAGTGCCGTTGGTGACGAAGAACAGATGGTCGGCGTTGAAGATGCGCGCGGCGTTGCGCTCGGAAGCCGCCACGGGGCCGGTGTGGTCGAGCAGCTGGCCGAGTTCCTCGACGGCGTTGCAGACGTCGGCGCGCAGCATGTTCTCGCCGAAGAACTGGTGGAACATCTGGCCGACGGGGCTCTTGAGGAAGGCGACGCCGCCGGAGTGACCGGGGCAGTGCCACGAATACGAGCCGTCGGCGGCGTAATGCACCAGCGCGCGGAAGAACGGCGGCGGCAGCGAATCGAGGTAGGACTTGGCCTCGCGCACGACGTGGCGGGCGATGAACTCCGGCGTGTCCTCGTGCATGTGGATGAAGCCATGCAGCTCGCGCAGGATGTCGTTCGGAATATGGCGCGAGGTGCGCGTCTCGCCGTGCAGGAAGATCGGGATCTCGGCGTTCTTGAAGCGGATTTCCTCGACGAAGGCGCGCAGTTCGGCGATCGTCGCCTCCTCGTCGTTGGCGAGCTCCTCGTCGTCGACCGACAGCACGAAGGCCGACGCGCGGCTCTGTTGCTGCGCGAACGAGGTCAGGTCACCGTAGCTGGTGACGCCCAGCACGTCGAGGCCTTCCTCCTTGATCGCCGCGGCGAGCGCGCGAATGCCGAGGCCCGAGGCGTTCTCGGAACGGAAGTCCTCGTCGATGATGATGACTGGAAAGTGGAAGCGCATTACCGGGCTCCTGAAATGCGACGACCCGCGCACGGCGGGTCGATGAAATGGGGGAAGAAGCTGCGCGCTAGCGGCTAGATCTTGGGCAGCGTGACGCCGATCTGCCCTTGGTACTTGCCGCCGCGGTCCTTGTAGGACGTCTCGCAGACCTCGTCGGATTCGAAGAAGATCACCTGCGCGCAGCCTTCGCCGGCGTATATCTTGGCGGGCAGCGGCGTGGTGTTCGAGAACTCGAGCGTCACGTAGCCTTCCCACTCGGGCTCGAAGGGCGTGACGTTGACGATGATGCCGCAGCGCGCGTAGGTGCTCTTGCCGAGGCAGACCGTCAGCACGTTGCGCGGAATGCGGAAGTACTCGACGGTGCGCGCCAGGGCGAAGGAGTTCGGCGGAATGATGCAGTAGTCGCCGGTCATCTCGACGAAGGAATTCGGGTCGAAGTTCTTCGGATCGACGATCGTCGAGTTGATGTTGGTGAAGACGCGGAAGTCCTTGGCGCAGCGGATGTCGTAGCCGTAGCTCGAGGTGCCGTAGGAGACGATCTTGGCGCCGTTGGCCTCGCGGATGAGCGTAGGTTCGAACGGCTCGATCATGCCGTGCTGTTCCGCCATCCGGCGGATCCACTTGTCCGATTTGATTGCCACCCAGCGTCTCCCTTGTCGCGAACCAAAAAGCAACGCCCCCGGCAGGCGGGGGCGGGCGAATTAGACCATAAATCAGGCCGTCAAGTGTTCTGGATCACGATGCTCGGGAACTTGGCGCTCATGTCCTTCGCCTGCTCGGCGAGCTTGACGCCGATGCGGCGCGCGATGGTCTTGTAGATTTCGGCCGGGCGACCGGTCGGATCGGCGACGACGGTCGGGTGGCCGCCGTCCACCTGCTCGCGGATCTTGATGTCGAGCGGCAGGGCACCAAGCAGCTCGACGTCGTAGTCCTTGGACATCAGCGCGCCGCCGCCGGTGCCGAAGATGTGCTCTTCGTGGCCGCACTTCGAGCAGATGTGGATGCTCATGTTCTCGACGATGCCGAGGATCGGGATGCCGACCTTCTCGAACATCTTGAGACCCTTGCGCGCGTCGAGCAGCGCGATGTCCTGCGGCGTGGTGACGATCACGGCGCCGGTGACGGGCACCTGCTGGGCGAGCGTGAGCTGGATGTCGCCGGTGCCCGGCGGCATGTCGACGATCAGGTAGTCGAGGTCGCGCCACTTTGTGTCGCCCAGCAGCTGGGTCAACGCCTGCGTGACCATCGGACCGCGCCAGACCATGGGCTGCTCGGGATCGATCAGGAAGCCGATCGACATCGCCTGCACGCCGTGGGCTTCCATCGGCTCGAGCGACTTGCCGTCGGCCGACTCGGGACGGCCTTCGATGCCCAGCATCTGCGGCTGCGAGGGGCCGTAGATGTCGGCGTCGAGGATGCCGACCGTGGCGCCTTCGGCGACCAGCGCCAGCGCCAGATTAACAGCGGTCGTGGACTTGCCGACGCCGCCCTTGCCCGAAGCGACGGCGACGATGTTCTTGACGCCCGGCACCAGCTTGACGCCGCGCTGCGCCGTGTGGGCGACGATCTTCTGATAGACGTTGGCCGAGACGTTGCCGACGCCCGGCAGGCTCTTCAGCTTGTCGATGACCAGCTTGCGGATGGCGTCGATCTGGCTCTTCGCCGGATAGCCGAGTTCGATGTCGACCGAGACGTCGGCGCCACTGACCTTGATGTTCTTGGCCGCCTTGGCACTGACGAAATCCTTTCCGGTGTTCGGATCGGCGATTTCCTTGAGGGCGGTCTGGACCTGCAGTTCTGAAATGCTCATGGGGGCTCCGGAAGACTTAGTAACCTACTCTTTTTATAAAGTATACCCGATTGGTCGCGGCCGCCCTCAAGTGTGGCTTCCGTCACTTGACGCTGGCGCCTTGCCCTCATATGCTGGTGGCCTGGGGTTTCCCTCAAGCACCCCGATGCCCACAGGCGCGGACTTCGCCCTGGCTCCGCGCCGCCAACACCCTCCCTGTCCCCGAAGGAATCGTCGAGCGCGAAGGCGTCCACACGGACCCGCACGCGCCGTATCGTCGCCTTAGGAGATCATTCGCGTGAGAAGGTTGTCGTTTCGTCATGTCAAGGTCAACGAGCCCTTGCCTTGGGATGTCTTCGACGAGGCCGGAGGCCTGCTGTTGCGCAAGGGCTATGTCATCGAGTCGGAAAAACAGGTGCGCGGTCTGGTCGAGCGCGGTCTGTTCGTGACCGGCAATCTTGCCGAAGCGCCACCCCCGCCGCCCAAGCCGCAAGCGCCCGCGCGCTTCGATCCGTTCTGGCTCTGGGACGACATCCATTCGAAGCTGGTGCGCGTGCTGCGCGACATCGAAACCGAGGAGATGTTCGAGGACAAGCTGACGGGGATCGCGCTGCTGGTCAATGTCCTGACCGACAAGGACCCGGACGCGGCGCTCGGCGCCATCCTGCTCAAGGACGCCAGGCGCTACGCCTTCACGCACGCACTGCATGTCGCCGTAATGGCGGCGATCATCTCCCGCAGGCTCGAGTGGGACGAGGACGCGCGCCGCGACCTCGTCTGCGTTGCGCTGAGCATGAACGTCGCGATGATCGACCTGCAGACCGAACTGACCCTGCAGCACACGCCGCTGACCGACGCCCAGCGCGCGGCCATCGACGCGCATTCCGTGCAGGGCCGCGAACTGCTGGCGCGGCGCGGCGTGCGCAACGCGCGCTGGCTCAAGGCCGTCGAGCAGCACCACACGCGGCAGCAGGTCGGCACCGGCGCGCTGACCAGGCCCGACGCCCTCGCGATCGCCGAACTCGTGCGCGTCCTCGACGTCTTCTGCGCCAAGATCAGCCCACGCGCCTACCGCCAGGCGATCCAGCCGCCGGTCGCCGCGCGCGACATCTTCGTCGGCGAGCGCGACAACAACAACCCGTTCCTCGGGCCGCTGATCAAGGAAGTCGGCATCTACATGCCCGGCACCTTCATCAAGCTGGAAAACGGCGAGATCGCCCTGGTCGTGCAGCGCGGCGCGACCGCGAACACTCCAAAGGCCCTCGCTCTGGCGAACAGCAACGGCATGCCCTACGGCGAGGGCATCCGCCGCGACACCTCGCGCCCCGAATACGCCGTGCGCGGCGTCGTGCCGAAGGAAAAGGTCCAGCATCGCCTCGACCTGCTGCGCCTGTGGGGCTACGCCGCGGCTTGACTGTGGGCATGCCCTTGCCCTAACCCGGCGGGAAATGGGATCATTCCGGGTTGCGCATCCGAAATCACGATCCTATGACCCGCAAGATTCTCGTCACCTCCGCGCTGCCTTATGCCAACGGCGCGATCCACCTCGGTCACCTCGTCGAGTACATCCAGACCGACATCTGGGTGCGTTTCCAGAAGATGCGCGGCAACGAATGCTGGTATGTCTGCGCCGACGATACGCACGGCACGCCGATCATGCTGCGCGCCGAGAAGGAGGGCATCACGCCCGAGCAGCTGATCGCCCGCGTGCACGGCGAGCACACGCGCGACTTCGCGGGTTTCCACGTCGCCTTCGACAACTACTATTCGACGCATTCCGACGAGACCCGCTTCTACTCCGAGGACATCTACAAGAAACTCCAGGCCGCCGGCCTCATCGAAGTGCGCTCGATCGAGCAGTACTACGACCCGGTCAAGCAGATGTTCCTGCCCGACCGCTTCATCAAGGGCGAGTGCCCGAAATGCGGCGCCAAGGACCAGTACGGCGACTCCTGCGAGGCCTGCGGCGCCGCCTACGCGCCGACCGAGCTCAAGAATCCCTACTCCGCCGTCTCCGGCGCCAAGCCCGAGCTCAAGTCGTCCGACCACTACTTCTTCAAGCTCTCGGACCCGCGCTGCCAGCACTTCCTGCGGCAATGGACGCAGCAAGGCGACCGGCTCCAGACCGAGGCCGCCAACAAGCTCCAGGAATGGCTCGGCGATCCGGGCGACAACAAGCTGACCGACTGGGACATCTCGCGCGACGCGCCCTACTTCGGCTTCGAGATTCCCGGCGCGCCCGGCAAGTACTTCTACGTCTGGCTCGACGCACCGATCGGCTACATGGGTTCCTTCCGCAACCTCTGCAACCAGCGCGGCATGAATTTCGACGACTGGTGGGGCAGGGAATCAAAGGCCGAGCTGTATCACTTCATCGGCAAGGACATCCTCTACTTCCACGCGCTGTTCTGGCCCGCCGAACTCGAGCACGCCGGCTACCGCACGCCGACCAAGGTCTTCGCCCACGGCTTCCTGACGGTCGACGGCGCCAAGATGTCGAAGAGCCGCGGCACCTTCATCACCGCCGAGAGCTACCTGAAGGAAGGCCTCAATCCCGAGTGGCTGCGCTACTACTTCGCGGCCAAGCTCAACGGCACGCTCGAGGACGTCGACCTCAACCTCGACGACTTCGTCGCGCGCGTGAACTCCGACCTCGTCGGCAAGTACATCAACATCGCCAGCCGCTGCGCCGGATTCATCACCAAGCGCTTCGACGGCAAGCTCGCCGACGTTTCCGGCAACGCGCTGATCGCCGAGATGAGCGCCGCCGCCGACGGCATCGCGCGTTCGCTCGAGGAGCGCGACTTCTCGCGCGCCGTGCGCGACATCATGGCGCTCGCCGACAAGGCCAACGGCTACATCGCCACCGCGAAGCCGTGGGAAATCGCCAAGCAGGAAGGCCAGGACGCCAACCTGCATCAGGTCTGCAGCGAGGGCCTGGCGATGTTCCGCCTGCTGACGATCTACTTGAGGCCGATCCTGCCGAAGCTCGCGGCGCGCGCCGAGGCCTTCCTCAACGTGGCACCATTCCAGTGGGAAGACGCCGCGCGTTCGCTGCCGGCCGGCCACAAGATCAACGCCTACGAGCACTTGATGACCCGCGTCGAGGGGAAGCAGGTCGAAGCCCTGCTCGCCGCCAACCGCGAATCGCTCGCGCCGGCAGCGCCGCTGGAAGCCAAGGCCGCGCACTCCGAGCAGCGCCACGCCCAGCACCAGCAGAAGGCCGAGGACAAGGCGCAGCAGAAGGAAGGCCGCGAGACGTTCATTTCGATCGACGACTTCACCAAGGTCGACCTGCGCATCGCCCGCATCGAGAAGGCCGAGCACGTCGAGGGCGCCGAGAAGCTGCTGAAACTGACGCTCGACATCGGCGGCGAGACGCGCACCGTCTTCGCCGGCATCAAGTCGGCCTACGACCCGGCGACCCTCGCCGGCCGGCTGACGGTGATGGTCGCCAACCTGGCGCCGCGCAAGATGAAATTCGGCATGTCCGAGGGCATGGTGCTTGCGGCTTCCGACGAGGACGGCAAGACGGCGGGCCTGTTCCTGCTCTCGCCCGACAGCGGCGCCCAGCCGGGCATGCGCGTGAAGTGAGCCTGGAGACGAGGCATCTCGTCATCACCGGCGCCGTCCAGGGCGTCGGCTACCGCTACTCGATGGTGATGGCGGCGAACCGCCTCGGCGTCGCCGGCTGGGTCCGCAACCGGCGCGACGGCTCGGTCGAAGCGATGATCGCTGGAAGCGCCGAGGCGGTCGCGGCAATGATCGACTGGGCGCGCCATGGCCCTGCCGGCGCCGAGGTCGCGCACGTCGCCGTCGAGCTCGGCAGCGGCAGCTACGAGGGCTTCGAGCAGCGTCCGACCGTTTGACCACGGAAACCGGTCGGCGCCGTACGTGCAAACCGGTATTGCGGCCGCGGATGCCAGCGGACTACCCTAAGACGGTCAGCGCTTCGATTGGCAAAGGCTATTACGCCAATTGCAAAAAACAATTCGCATAGGCGGGGCACCCCCCGTAGAATTTTTTCCAACGCAGCGATACCGCGACAACAACAACGCTCACCCCATTCTTGGACAAGGAGATTCAAATGGCAGTACTCGTCGGCAAGGCCGCCCCCGATTTCACCGCTGTCGCCGTGCATGGCAACAACGAGATCAAACCGCTCAAGATGTCGGACTACAAGGGCAAGTACGTCGTGCTGTTCTTCTATCCGCTCGACTTCACCTTCGTCTGCCCGTCCGAGCTGATCGCCTTCGACCATCGCCTGAAGGAGTTCGAGGCGCGCAACGTCCAGGTCATCGGCTGCTCGATCGACTCGATGTTCACCCACCTCGCCTGGAAGAACACCTCGGTCGACAAGGGCGGCATCGGCCAGGTCGGCTACCCGCTGGTCGCCGACATGAACCACGCCATCTGCAAGGCCTACGACGTCGAGAACGCCGACGGCCTGGCGCTGCGCGGCTCCTTCCTGATCGACAAGTCCGGCGTCGTCCAGCACCAGGTCATCAACAACCTGCCGCTCGGCCGCGACATCGACGAGATGCTGCGCGTGATCGACGCCCTGCAATTCACCGAAGAGCACGGCGAGGTCTGCCCCGCCGGCTGGAAGAAGGGCAAGGCCGGCATGGGCGCGTCGCCCGAAGGCGTGGCCAAGTACCTCGCCTCGCACGCCAAGGAACTCTAAGAAAAAACCAAGCTGCACCCCCGACCCCACGGGACCCAAGCCGCCTCACAAGGGCGGCTTTTTTTGTTTACTGGAATCGGTCGAGGAGCTCGCGCAGATAGTCCGCGGCCCGGGGGTCGCCTTCCGCAGGCGCCCACGGCGCGCGTTCCTCCGTCGTCAGCGGCAGGTAGGGGCCGGCCTTGGCTTCGAGGAAAACGGTTCCGCTCTCCAGCGCCACGGCCGAGTGCCAGATACCGCGCGGGATGTCGACGCCGAGCGCCTGTGCGCCCGGCCCGAGGATGGCGGTCTGGGCGACGCCGCCCACATCGTCGAACAGCACCAGCCCCAGGCGGCCGCGCAAGACGACGAAGGTCTCGTCCTTGTGTGC
The DNA here is from genome assembly GCA_046726235.1 of Pseudomonadota bacterium. Lineage (GTDB taxonomy): Bacteria > Pseudomonadota > Gammaproteobacteria > Burkholderiales > Rhodocyclaceae > Nitricoxidireducens. The sequence goes on along the minus strand of JBKPAD010000007.1, from coordinate 102,319 downwards.
GCCCAGATGACGGTGCGGCATCAGGTAGGAGCCCGGCTCGATCGCGTTGAGCAGGCGATGCGCGGGCTCGTCGTCTGCCTGATGGAAGTTGCGGTTCTTGCGTAGCCGCGGCGCGGCCTTGGCTTCGGCGGTCAAGGCGTCGAGCAGCGCAGCATCGATCAGCGTAGTCGTCACTTGCCGTACACCACCTTGACGTTGTCGGCCGACAGCCAGTCGCCGAGCGAGGCCAGCAGCGCGTCGTCGAGACGCACGCGCCAATCGTCGGGCAGCGGGATCTCGGCCTCGGCCTGGCCGTTGCGGTAGCAGAGACGCACGGGGCAGCCGCCGGTGCGATAGGGTTCCAGCAGCGCCTTGAGGCGCGCCGCGGTCTCGGCGCGCGAATCGCCGTTGAGCGACAGGCGCAGGGCGCGCGCATAGCGTCCGCGCGCCTCGCCGAGCGTGTACAGCCGGTCGGCGCTGACGCGCAGGCCGCCCGAATAGTCGTCGTTCTGCACCCGGCCTTCGACCAGCAGCAGTTCGTCTTCCTTGATCTTGTTGCGCTCGGCTTCCCAGAGTTCGTTGAACACCGTCACCTCGCGCTGCGCCGTGGCGTCGTCGAGCATGACGACGGCCATCTTGCCGCGCCGCGTCATCTGCGTGCGCGTGGACAGCACGATGCCGGCGAGCAACTGCGGCTCCTTGCTCGGCTCGAGGCGGTCGAGGCCGCGCTTGACGAAGGTGGCGATCTCGGCGCGCACGGCGTTGAACGGATGGCCGGAAAGGAAGAAGCCGAGCGCCTGCTTCTCTTCGAGCAGGCGGCGGCGCTCATCCCAGCGCGGCGCCTGGACGTAGTGCACCGCAGGTCCGTCGTTGCCGCCGAGGTCGAACAGGCCGCCCTGCAGCGCGTTGCGCTCGGCCTGCTCGGCGGCTTCGAGCGCGATGCCGACGGAGGCCAGCAGCGTCGCGCGGTCGTCGTTCAGCGCGTCGAAGGCGCCGGCGCGCACCAGCGCCTCGATGACGCGCCGATTGACGACGCGCTTGTCGATGCGCGCGCAGAAATCGAACAGGTCCTTGAACGGCCCCGTCTCGCGCGCCTTGAGGATCGCGCCGAGCGCCGATTCGCCCGTGCCCTTGATGGCGCCGAGACCGTAGCGGATGGTCTTGGCGTCGACGGGCTGGAAGCGGATACCGCCGTGGTTGATGTCCGGCGGCAGGAAGACGAGGCCGTTGTCCTTGGCGTCGTTGAAGAAGAACTGGACCTTGTCGGTGTTCGCCATTTCCGACGACAGCGTCGCCGCGACGAAGGCGGCCGGGTGATGGCGCTTGAGCCAGGCCGTGTGATAGGCGACCAGCGAGTAGGCGGCGGCGTGCGACTTGTTGAAGCCGTAGCCGGCGAACTTCTCCATGGTGTCGAAGATCTCGTTGGCCAGCGGCTCGGCGATGCCGTTGCCGGCGGCGCCCGAAACGAACACGGCGCGCTGCTGGTCCATCTCCTCCTTCTTCTTCTTGCCCATGGCGCGGCGCAAGAGGTCGGCGCCGCCGAGCGTGTAGCGCGCGACGACCTGCGCCGTCTGCATCACCTGCTCCTGGTACACCATGATGCCGTACGTCTCCGCCATCACCTTTTCCATGCTCGGATGCGGATAGGTGACGCGCTCGCGGCCGTGCTTGCGCGCGATGAAGCTCGGGATCAGGTCCATCGGACCCGGCCGGTAGAGCGCGTTGAGCGCGATCAGGTCCTCGAGGCGGTCGGGCTTCGCCTGCACCAGCATGTCCTGCATGCCGCCGGATTCGAACTGGAACACCGCCTTGGTGTTGGCGTTCTTGAAGACGCCGTCGAAGGTTTCCTTGTCGTCGAGCGGCAGCTTGTCGAGATCGACATCGACGCCTTCGACGCTCTTCACGAAGGCCACGGCCTCGGCGAGGATGGTCAGCGTGCGCAGGCCCAAGAAGTCGAACTTCACCAGGCCGGCCTTCTCGACGTCGTCCTTGTCGAACTGGCTGACGGTGGTGGCGCCGCCGTCGGCGGAATACAGCGGGCAGAAATCGGTCAGCTTGCCCGGCGCGATCAGCACGCCGCCGGCGTGCATGCCGACGTTGCGCGTCAGGCCCTCGAGCTTCTGGCCGAGTTCCCACAGCATGCGCAGGCCCTCGTCCTGCTCGATGCGCTCGCCGATCGCCGGCTCGTCGTTGCGCGCCTTTTCCAGCGTGATGCCGAGTTCATTCGGGATCAGTTTGGCGAACTGGTCGACGAAGTTGAACGGCAGGTCGAGCACGCGGCCGACGTCGCGCACCACGGCCTTGGCCGACAGCGTGCCGAAGGTGGCGATCTGCGACACGGCATGGGCGCCGTACTTGTCCTTGACGTACTGGATGACGCGGTCGCGGCCTTCCTGGCAGAAGTCGATGTCGAAGTCGGGCATCGATACGCGTTCCGGGTTCAGGAAGCGCTCGAACAGCAGTTCGTAGCGCAGCGGGTCGAGGTCGGTGATCAGCAGCGAGTAGGCGACCAGCGAACCGGCGCCCGAGCCGCGGCCCGGCCCCACCGGCACGCCGTTGTTCTTGGCCCACTGGATGAAGTCGGCGACGATCAGGAAGTAGCCCGGGAAGCCCATCTGCTGGATGGTCTTGATCTCGAACTCGAGCCGCTCGGCGTAGCGCGGCCGCTGCGCCTCGCGCTCGGCCGCGTCGGGATAAAGCTGCGCCAGACGCTTCTCGAGCCCCGCGCGCGACTCCTGCGCCAGGTATTCGTCGAGCGAGACGCCCTCGGGCGTCGGGAAGATCGGCAGCTTGCTCTTGCCGAGCTCGATGGTCAGGCTGCAGCGCTTGGCGATCTCGACCGAGTTCTCGATCGCCTCGGGCAGGTCGGCAAACAGCTCGGCCATCTCGGCCTGCGTCTTGAAGCACTGCTGCGGCGTGAAGGCCTTGGGCCGCCGCGTATCGGCGAGCACGTAGCCCTCGGCGATGCAGACGCGCGCCTCGTGCGCCGTGTAGTCCGCAGCATCGAGGAACTGGATCGGATGCGTGGCGACGACCGGCAGCCCCGCGTCGCCGGCCAGCGCCAGCGTGCGCGCGATCAGTTGCTCCTGCTGCGGCTGGGTGGCATTGCCATGCGGACGCTGGATCTCGAGGTAGTAGTTGCCGGGGAACAGCGCCGCCCACTCGTGGGCGCGCGCCAGCGCCTTGTCGTCCTTGCCGGAAGCGAGCAACTGGCCGACGTCGCCGAACTGGGCGCCCGAGAGCGCCACCAACCCGCTGTTGTCGCCGTCTTCGAGCGCGGTGCGGCTGATCTCGGCGCGGCCGTGGCGGCGCGGCACAAGATAGGCCGACGAGACGAGTTCGCACAGGCGCAGGTAGCCGGCACGGTTCTTTGCCAGCAGCAGCAGGCGCGAGGCCATGTCGCCGTCGGGCTGGGAGAGGTTCGCCTGCGCCGCGGCCGGCGGAGCCACCCAGACATCGCAGCCGACGATCGGCTTGACGCCGGCGCCGCGCGCCGCCGTGTAGAACTTGACCATGCCGAACATGTTCGCCAGGTCGGTCAGCGCCATGGCCGCCATGCCGTCCGCCTTGGCGCGCGCGATCGCGTCGTCCAGACGCACGATGCCGTCGGTAACGGAGAACTCGCTGTGGAGGCGGAGGTGGACGAAGCGGGGGGCGGACATCAGGAGCGGGATTTTACCCCGCCCGGGCGGCAGGTCCGGGCTTGATCGGAAACCAGCATCGCACGATTGCCGGTGCCGGTGCCGACCCGCCGCTGACGGGGCGTCGGGACAGGCCGCGGTATACTCGCGTCACTTTCCGGACGCATTCCGGACATCTCAGGAACGGTTCCCCAGCCCATGGAACGCCTCCTTCATCACATCGACGTCATCAGTCGACAGCGCAATCGCGGTCAGCTCGAAGCGAGCTTCGTGTCCGCCGTGCACGAACTGGCCTGCGCCGAGCGTGTCGACCTCTACAAACTGTTCGAGCCGCCCGGCGACATGATGGTCGGGCTCGCCGCGCAAGCCTCCGCGGCAGGCACCCGGATCCTCGACGACGGCATTTCCTGGCCTGCGGGCACCGCCTCGCTCGACCGCTTTCCGAACCTGCAGGTCTGCCTCGCCAGCGGCGACATCCACGACGACAAGGAGCCGTCATCGGGCGACTTCCGCCGCTGCTTCGTCGTTCCGGGCATCGCCCGCCAGCCCTTCGGCTTTCTCGTCATGCATTCGCGCATCGCGCCGCCCCCGGCGGCGGCGGTCGTCGTCAAGGGACTGCTCGACCTGTTCCGCAACTGCGTGGCGATGCTCGACTACAGCGAAGTCGACACGCTGACGGGCCTGCTGAACCGCAAGACCTTCGACGAATACCTGATCAACATCCTGTCCCACGTCGCCGAGGAAAGTGATCGCCTGCCGCGCTCGCCGCGCCTTCCGCAACGGCGCCAGGGGCAAGCGAACCTCAACCACCACTGGCTCGGCGTGATCGACATCGACAACTTCAAGACGATCAACGACGGCTTCGGCCACTTGATCGGTGACGAAGTGCTGATCCTGGTCGCCAACCTGATGAAGGCGGCGTTCCGCTCGCAGGACAAGCTGTTCCGCTTCGGCGGCGAGGAATTCGTCGTGCTGCTGAAGCCGACGGGAGCGGCAAATGCGCACGCCACTTTCGAGCGCTTCCGCCGCGAGGTCGATCAGTTCCGTTTTCCGCAGGTCGGCAACGTCACGGTCAGCGCCGGCTTCACGCGCATAGGCTTGTACGACACGCCCTCGATGATCCTCGACAACGCCGACGACGCCCTCTACTACGCCAAGGAGAACGGCCGCAATCGCGTCTGCTGCTTCGAGGACCTGATCGAAGCCGGTACCCTCGTCAAGCACCAGGTGCTTAACACCGAGGCCGACCTGTTCTAGTTCAGGGAGCTTCGGCCCAGTCGATCAGCGGCAGCCACTGCTCGACGTCCTGCGACGCGCGCGAAGCGGGCATCTCGAAAATCGTCATGCCGTGCGCCGCGGCCTGGACGTAGTTCTGCGTGTCGCGCAGGAAGGTCAGCACCGGGAAGCCGGCGTCGGCGAGGAAGCGTTCCAGCTCCGCCGCGGCACGCGTGCGCGCATCGACGCGCATGCCGACCACGGCGACGAAGGCGTGCTGCTTGCGCACTTCCTTTTCCTCCATGAGGGCGTCGAGGAACTGCTTGGTGGCGAGGATATCGAACAGCGAAGGCTGCAAGGGGACGATGACGCGCTCGACGACCTTCAGCACCTGCGCCAGCCGCCGGCCGTGCAGGCCGGCCGGCGTGTCGAGCACGACGTGCGTGGTCTCCCTGGGCGGACGTGCCGGCTTGCCGTCTTCGATTTCCCAACTGGCAACGTGCGGCAGCGACGGCGGCCGCAGGCGCAGCCATTCGCGCGAGGACTGCTGGCGATCGATGTCGCCGAGCATGGTGCGGTGTCCGCGGCGCGCGAACCAGCCGGAGAGGTTGGTCGCCAGCGTGCTCTTGCCGCTGCCGCCCTTGGGGTTCGCGATCAGGTATGAGTGCCGCATGACCCCAGTCTACCAGAGGGTTTGCGGCCGAAATATTACGGCAGCAGCACCGTGGAACCCGTCGTCCGGCGCGCCTCGAGGTCGATCTGCGCCTGCGCCGCATCCTTCAGTGCGTAAGTCTGGTTGACCTCGATCTTCACCTTGCCGGCGGCGACGACGTCGAACAGCTCCTGCGCCGACTGCACCAGGTCGGCGCGCTTCGCCGTGTAGGTGAACAGCGTCGGCCGCGTCAGGAACAGGGAGCCGCGCTTGGACAAGTCCTGCGTATCCACGGGCGCGACCGGCCCCGACGACTGCCCGAAGGTCACCATCATGCCGAGCGGGCGCAGGCAGTCGAGCGACTTGGTGAACGTGTCGGCGCCGACCGAATCGTAGACAACCGGCACGCCTTCGCCGCCGGTGATTTCCTTGACGCGGGCGACGAAATCCTCGCGCGTGTAGACGATCGGATGGTCGCAGCCGTGCGCCTTGGCGAGCGCGGCCTTGGCGTCCGAGCTGACGGTGCCGATCACGCGCGCGCCGAGCGCCTTGGCCCACTGGCACACGATGAGGCCGACGCCGCCGGCCGCGGCCTGGATCAGGATGGTGTCGCCGGGTTGCACGCGATAGGTGCGGCGCAGCAGGTACTGCGCCGTCATGCCCTGCAGCATCATCGCCGCCGCGGTCTTGAAGTCGATCGCGTCCGGCAGCTTGACCAGACGGTCGGCCGGGATGTTGCGCGCCTCGGCATAGGCGCCGACCGGGCCGCCGGCATAGGCGACGCGGTCGCCGGCCTTCAGGTCCGTCACCGCGCTGCCGACCGCTTCGACCACGCCCGCACCCTCGAGGCCGATGCCGCTCGGCAGGCCGATCGGATAGCGCCCGGTGCGGTAGTAGATGTCGATGAAATTGAGGCCGACCGCGTGGTGGCGCACCGTCGCCTCGTTCGGCTGCGGCGCCGGCAGGTCGACTTCCTCCCAGCGCAGGACCTCGGGGCCGCCGGCCTGGTGAAAACGGATGGCGTGGGGCATGGGACGTCTCCTTTTGTTATTCGTCTGGCGCCGACACTACCGCGCGCCGGTCCGGATTTCAACCCGGCGATATCATTGCCCGATCGGGCGCCGCGTTTGCCGCGCCCCATCCTTCGGAGAGACCGCGATGGCATCACCCAACGACAGCGTCAGCATGGCCTTGTTCTGCGACTTCGAGAATGTCGCCCTCGGCGTGCGCGATGCCAAGTACGAAAAGTTCGACATCAAGCCGGTGCTCGAGCGGCTGCTGCTCAAGGGCAGCATCGTCGTCAAGAAGGCCTACTGCGACTGGGAGCGCTACAAGGGCTTCAAGGCGACGATGCACGAGGCGAACTTCGAGCTGATCGAAATTCCCCACGTGCGCCAGTCGGGCAAGAACTCGGCCGACATCCGCCTCGTCGTCGATGCGCTCGACCTCTGCTACACGAAGTCCCACGTCAATACCTTCGTCATCATCAGCGGCGACTCCGATTTCTCGCCGCTGGTGTCGAAGCTGCGCGAGAACGCGAAGCAGGTGATCGGCGTCGGCGTCAAGCAGTCGACGTCGGACCTGCTGATCGCGAACTGCGACGAGTTCATCTTCTACGACGACCTGGCGCGAGAGAGCCAGCGCGCCGCCGCGCGGCGCGATCGCCGCGGTGGTTCCCCCACGCCCGCGAAGCGCTCGCCGGAGGAAGAAGCGCGGCGCGGCGTGGAAGCCGAGACGCGCCGCAGCCAGGCGATCGAAATCGCGATCGAGACCCTCGACGCCCTGCTGTCCGAGCGCGGCGACGGCGGCAAGATCTGGGCATCGATGCTGAAGGAGGCAATCAAGCGTCGCCGCCCCGACTTCAACGAATCGAACTACGGCTTCCGCGCCTTCGGCAACCTGCTCGAAGAGGCACAGGCGCGCGGGTTGCTGGAACTGGGCCGCGACGAGAAGTCGGGCACTTACGTGCAGCACGTCAGCGGTGGCGCCCACGTCGCGTCGCCTGCGCAGGCACCGGCGCCCGAACCGGCAGCGGAGTTTGCCGCCGTAGCGGCACCTGAACCGGCACCCGCAGCGGAAGCGCCGGCCAAGCCGGCCTCGCGTCGCCGTGCGCGCGGCGGCAGCAAGGCCGCGCCCGCACCGGCTCCCACGCCCGAAGCCGAAGCACCGACCACGCCACCCGCGCCCCAGGCCGACGCCGAAGCCAAGCCGCGCGGACGCCGCCCGCGCAAGCCGAAGGCGCCCTGAGGAAAACGATCAGCCGCGGTGGTGGTTGGCGTCGACGACGGCCAGCGCCGTCATGTTGACCAGGCGCCGCACGCTCGCCGTCGGCGTCAGGATGTGCACCGGCTTGGCGGCGCCGAGCAGGATCGGCCCGACGGTGATGTTGTCGCCGTTCGTCACCTTGAGAAGGTTGAAGGCGATGTTGGCGGCATCGAGGTTCGGCATGATCAGCAGGTTCGCCTCGCCGGTCAGCCTGCATTCCGGATAGAACCGGTTGCGGATCGACTCGGAGAGCGCCGAATCGCCGTGCATCTCGCCGTCGACCTCGAGGTCCGGCACGCGGGCGGCGATGATCTCGCGCGCGCGGCTCATCTTCGCCGCCGATGCCGAGCGCACGCTGCCGAAGTTGGAGTGCGACAGCAGCGCGACCTTCGGCGTGACGCCGAAACGGCGCACTTCCTCGGCAGCCATGATCGCGATCTCGGCCAGCAGTTCGGCATTCGGTTCCTCGTTGACGTAGGTGTCGCAGAGGAACAGCGTGTGCTTCGGCAGCAGCAGCAGGTTCATGGTGGCGAAGCAGTGGGCGCCGGGCTCGAGCCCGATGACGTCGCGCACCTGGTTCAAGTGCTTGACGTGCTTGCCGACGGTGCCGCAGAGCACGGCATCGACCTCGCCGCGGCGCAGCAGCATGCAGCCGATCAGGGTGTTGTCGGAGCGCAGGCGCTGCTTGGCGATTTCCGGCGTGATGCCCTGGCGGCCGCGCAGGCCGTGGTATTCCTGCCAAAGCTCTTTGTAGCGCGGGTCTGAATCCGGATTGACGACCTCGAAATCGCGCCCCGGCCGGATGCGCAGGCCGGCGCGCGCGATGCGGGTCTCGATGACCTCGGGACGGCCGATGACGACCGGCACGGCAAGGCGCTCGTCGAGCACTTCGCTGATGGCGCGCAGCACCCGTTCGTCCTCGCCCTCGCAATAGACGACCCGGCGCGGCGCCTTCTTGGCGGCGGTGAATACCGGCTTCATGACGAAGCCCGAGTGCCAGACGAAATTCGAGAGCTTGTCGCGATAGGCATCGAGGTCGGCGATCGGCAGGGTTGCGACGCCGGAATCCATCGCCGCCTTCGCCACCGCCGGCGCGATCTTGACGATCAGGCGCGGATCGAACGGCTTCGGGATCAGGTACTCGGCACCGAAGCGCACCGACTCGCCGCCGTAGGCCTGCGCCACGATGTCGGACGTTTCCGCCTGCGCCAGCTCGGCGATGGCGCGCACGGAGGCGAGCTTCATCTCCTCGGTGATGGTGGTCGCGCCGGCGTCGAGCGCGCCGCGGAAGATGAACGGGAAGCAGAGGACGTTGTTGACCTGGTTCGGGTAGTCGGAGCGGCCGGTGGCGATCAGCGCGTCGCTGCGCACCGCCTTGACTTCCTCGGGCAGGATCTCCGGCGTCGGATTGGCGAGCGCCATGACGATCGGGTCGGCCGCCATCTTCTTCACCATGTCCGGCTTCAGCACCCCGCCGGCCGAGAGGCCGAGGAAGACGTCGGCGTCCGTGATCGCCTCGGCCAGCGTGCGCTGGTCGGTCTTCTTGGCGTAGCGCGCCTTGATCGGGTCCATCAGCTTGGTGCGGCCCTCGTAGACCAGGCCCTCGATGTCGGTGACCCAGATGTTCTCGACCTTGACGCCGAGGTTCACCAGCAGGTCTAGGCAGGCCAGCGCGGCAGCGCCGGCGCCGGAAGTGACCAGCTTCACCTTGCCGATGTCCTTGCCGACGAGGCGGAGCCCGTTGAGGATCGCCGCGCCGACGACGATCGCCGTGCCGTGCTGGTCGTCATGGAAGACGGGGATCTTCATGCGCTCGCGCAGCTTGGCTTCTATGTAGAAGCACTCGGGCGCCTTGATGTCCTCGAGGTTGATGCCGCCGAAGGTCGGCTCCATCGCGGCGATGATGTCGATCAGCTTGTCGGGATCGGGCTCGTTGAGCTCGATGTCGAAGACGTCGATGCCGGAGAACTTCTTGAACAGCACGCCCTTGCCTTCCATCACCGGCTTCGCGGCGAGCGGGCCGATGTTGCCGAGGCCGAGCACTGCCGTGCCGTTGGTGACGACGCCGACGAGGTTGGCGCGCGAGGTCATGCGCGAAGCGGCGGACGGATCGGCGACGATCGCGTTGCAGGCGGCGGCCACGCCGGGCGAGTAGGCGAGCGCGAGATCGCGCTGGTTGGTCAGCCCCTTGGTGGGAACGACGGAGATTTTTCCGGGGGTCGGAAAGGCGTGATATTCGAGTGCTGCGGCGGTGAGGTCGTTGTCGTTTTCCATTGCGATCCGGCAATCAATTCGGCGTATGAGGTCATGCATGATAACGACCGGCGCCTGACAGGGCCATTACGGATGTCCGAGGGCCTTTTGCCGCGGTGCAGCAAAGCCGTGGCAAAATCCGCGCTTCTCCAGAGAGGATCGGACCATGAAGCGCGTCGTCTTCAACCAGAAGGGCGGTGTCGGCAAGAGCACGATCGCCTGCAATCTCGCCGCCGTCGCCGCCAGCCGCGGCAAGCGCACCCTCGTCGTCGACCTCGACCCGCAGGCGAATTCGAGCCGCTACCTGCTCGGCGCCGCGCTGGACGAGATCACGGACACGGCCAGCGGCTTCTTCGACCAGGTGCTGAACTTCAAGCTGCGGCCGAAGCCCACCGAGGACTTCATCGCCGAAACGCCGTTCGCCAACCTCTTCGTGCTGCCGTCCGACCCGGGCCTCGAGGAACTTCAGGCCAAGCTCGAATCGCGCTACAAGATCTACAAGCTGCGCGAGGCGCTCGATTCGCTCGAAGGCTTCGACGAAGTCTGGATCGACACGCCGCCGGCGCTGCACTTCTTCACGCGCTCGGCGCTGATCGCCGCCGACGCCTGCCTGATCCCGTTCGACTGCGACGAATTCGCGCGCCGTGCGCTCTACAGCCTGATGGACAACGTCGCCGAGATCCGCGCCGACCACAACGACGCGCTGATCGTGGAAGGCATCGTCGTCAACCAGTTCCAGCCGCGCGCCAACCTGCCGCAGCAGATCGTCGCCGACCTGCGCGCCGACGGCCTGCCGGTGCTGGAGACGATGCTCTCGGCCTCGGTGAAGATCAAGGAATCGCACCAGCAGGCGAAGCCGATGATCCACCTCGACCGCAGCCACAAGGTCGCGCAGGAGTTCGCTGCGCTCTACGACGAACTCGAGGCGGCCCGCGCCGGCGCGGCGAAGGCGAAGAAGAAGCGGGCTTGACGGGGCCGGCCTTAATGCCGCGTTAATACCGGCGGCAGTATCATCCGCGCTGCCATGTCCGACATCCACCGCAAGATCGTCAAGCGCCTCCTCGCCGCCTGGCTCGGCATCTCGCTCGCGGCCGGGCTCGTCGTGTTCTATGTCGGCATCGAGCGCATCGACGACCAGCTCGTCGCGCTTGCCGCGGCGGAGTCGGCCAAGCTGTCCGGCGATGCGCTGCCCCTGATCGACCGCCCCACCGCCGAGCGGCACGCGCTCGACGTCCTGCTGCACGACTTCGTGCGCGAGAACTTCATCGTCATCGAGCTCTACGACAAGGAGCGGCGCAAGATTGCCGAGGCGGTCAGCCCGCGTCACGCGGCGATCGAGGACGAGCTCAAGCGCCATGCCCACGCCTTCCCGCGCGACGACGATCCCCACTACGAGAAGTTCGTCATCGGCGAGCGGACGATCTTGCGCGTGCTGCTGCCGATGAAGGATGCCGTCGGCGCCGTCGCCGGCTTCTTCGAGGGCGTCTTCGTCATCGACCCGGCCACGCTCGAACGTCTGCGCCACGAGCTGATCGTGGCCCTGGCCGTCGTGCTCGGCGCCGTGCTGCTGACGACGCTCGCCGTCTACCCGGTGATCCTGGCGCTGAACCGCGACGTCGTCCGCTATTCGCACGACCTGCTCCAGGGCAACATCGAACTGATGGAAGTGCTCGGCTCCGCGATCGCCAAGCGCGATTCGGACACCAACATCCACAATTACCGCGTGACGATCTATGCCGTGCGGCTCGCCGAGGCGGCGGGCGTGGGCAGGGCCGAGATGCGCGACCTGATCGCCGGCGCCTTCCTGCACGACGTCGGCAAGATCGGGATCAGCGACAACATCCTGCTCAAGCCGGCGCGGCTCGACGAGGAGGAATTCCGGGTCATGAAGACGCACGTGGCGCTCGGCGTCGACATCCTCGCCAAGTCGGCCTGGCTGCAGCGCGCCCGTGACGTCGTCGAGTTCCACCACGAGAAGTACGACGGCGGCGGCTACCTGCGCGGCCTGTCCGGCGAGGCGATCCCGCTCACCGCGCGCATCTTCGCCATCGTGGACGTCTTCGACGCGCTGACCTCGAAGCGGCCCTACAAGGAACCGATGCCCTTCAACGATGCGATGGCGATCGTGCGCGGCTACGCCGGCAACCACTTCGACCCGAAGCTGGTGGGGATCTTCGCCGGCATCATCGAGCCGCTGTTCCACACCGTCAGCGAAGCCTCGGATCGCGAGGTCGAGGCCACGCTGCGGGCGCTGATCGAGCGCTACCTGATCGCCGCCGCCTGACGGGCGCGGGGCGAGTCCGCCGCGCGCTCAGACGGGCGTCAGCTTCGCCACCGACAGCGCCAGCCACTTCATGCCGGCGGCGCCGAAATTCACCTGCACGCGCGCGTCGTTGCCGCCGCCTTCGGCGGCAACGATGACGCCGACGCCGAACTTCGCATGCTCGACCGTCTGGCCGATGCGCAGGCCGTGCGCACGCTCGGGCGAGCGGCTCGACGGCGGCGCCGGCTCGTCCCAGGCCGAAGCGCCGGCGGCGTAGTCGTAACCGTAAGTCTTCTTCGACGCTTTCGGCGTCAGCCACTTCAACAGGCCGGCCGGTATCTCCTCGAAAAAGCGCGACGGCAGGTTGTAGCGCGTCTGCCCGTGGAGCATGCGCGTCTGCGCGAACGACAGGTAGAGCCGGTGGCGCGCGCGGGTGACGGCGACGTACATTAGGCGCCGTTCCTCCTCGAGGCCGTCCGTCTCGAGGATCGAGTTCTCGTGCGGGAACAGTCCTTCCTCCAGGCCGCTGAGGAAGACGACGTTGAACTCCAGGCCCTTGGCGGAATGCACCGTCATCAGCTGCAGCGCGTCGTCGCCCTCGCCGGCCTGGTGCTCGCCGGCCTCGAGCGCAGCGTGGGCCAGGAAGGCCGCCAGATCGCCCGAGAGCTCGCCCTCTTCGCTGATGCGGCCCTCCTCGGCGACGAAGTTGGCGGCGGCATTGACGAGTTCGTCGAGGTTGGCGAGGCGGTCCTGGCCTTCCTTCTCGTTGCGATAGTGGTCGCGCAGGCCCGAGAGGTCGACGACGTGGTCGACCAGTTCTGGCAGCGGCAGGTGCGCCACCTCGCGCATGCGCGCGATCAGCCCCGCGAAGCCGGCGAGCGCCGCGCCGCCCTTGCCCGACATGGCGCCGATGGCGGCGAACTGGCTGCTGCCGGCGATGCGCGCGGCGTCCTGCAACTGCTCGAGCGTGCGCGCGCCGATGCCGCGCGTGGGGAAATTGACGACGCGGGCGAAGGCCGTGTCGTCGTCGCCGCTGGCGACAAGCCGCAGGTAGGCGAGCGCGTGCTTGATTTCCTGGCGCTCGAAGAAGCGCAGGCCCCCATAGACGCGATAGGGAATGCCGGCCGAGAACAGCGAGTGTTCAAGGATGCGCGACTGCGCGTTCGAGCGGTAGAGCAGCGCGATTTCGTTGCGCGAGTGGCCGTCGCGCGCCAGCGCCTTCACCTCCTCGACGATCCAGCGCGCTTCCTCACCGTCCGAGGCGGCTTCGAAGACGCGGATCGGCTCGCCGGCGCCGGCCTCGGTCCACAGGTTCTTGCCGAGGCGCTTCTCGTTGTTGCGGATGATCGCGTTGGCGGCGTCGAGGATGTTGCCGTGCGAGCGGTAGTTCTGCTCGAGGCGAACCACGTTCGCCACCTTGAACTCGCGCTCGAAGTCGCGCATGTTGCCGACCTCAGCGCCGCGGAAGGCGTAGATGCTCTGGTCGTCGTCGCCGACGGCGAACAGGCAGGCCTCCGGTCCCGTCAGCAGCTTGAGCCACTTGTACTGGAGCACGTTGGTGTCCTGGAACTCATCGACCAGCACGTAGCGGAAGCGCTCCTGGTAATGGCGGCGCAGGGCTTCGTTGCGCGCCAGCAGCTCGTACGAACGCAGCAGCAGCTCGGCGAAGTCGACGACGCCCTCTTTCTGGCACTGCGCCTCGTAGGCGGCATAGAGATCGACGCGCTTCTTCGTGTAGGCGTCCCAGGCCTCGACCGCGGCGGCGCGCAGGCCCTGTTCCTTCTGCGCATTGATGAAGTGCTGGAGTTCGCGCGGCGGGAACTTCTCGTCATCGACGTTCATCGACTTCAGCAGGCGCTTGATCGACGCCAGCTGGTCGGCGGAATCGAGGATCTGGAACAGCTGCGGCAGGTTGGCGTCGCGATGGTGGGCGCGCAGCAGGCGATTGCAAAGGCCGTGGAAGGTGCCGATCCACATGCCGCGCGTATTCACCGGCAGCATCGCCGACAGGCGCGCCGTCATCTCCTTCGCCGCCTTGTTGGTGAAGGTGACGGCCAGGACGCCGGAGGGCGTCACCTGCTGCGTCGCGATCAGCCAGGCGATGCGGGTGGTCAAAACGCGCGTCTTGCCCGAACCCGCCCCCGCGAGGATCAGGGCATGAACCGGGGGCAGCGTGACGGCGGCCAGTTGTTCGGGGTTCAGGCCATGGAGCAGATCGGACATCGGGCGATTATAGCCAGTGGCCCCGGCCGGCCTTAAGCAAACGGCCGTCCATGCGGCAGCGCACAAAGTGGCACCTATTTTCTTGCCACAATGCACAGCCTCGCCTAGAATTCGAATTGCTGCACTGCAGCACCCGCGCAGTGCTTGTCGCCCCAGGCGCCCACAAGGCACTTAAGGCAGGACAGGAGAACCGAAAATGAACAGGACGACCGAAAAGCTACCCAAACTGCTCCCGTGGCTGGCCCGCAAGGCCGGGATCGAGGAGCGCCGAGCCGAAACGCTGTGGCGCGAGGCCAGCCGCCAGGCGGCGCTGCGCGCCGGGCGCGGGACGTCCGCCCATCACGCGGCTGCGATGGAGCGTTTCATCGAACTCCTGACCGCCGAGAGGCAGCGCGCGGACGCCGCCTGCTTCGGGCTGAGGATCTGGGCGCGCGTCCAGGCCAACCTGTGGCGGACACCCGCGGCCGTCTTCGATGCCGCAGCCCTCAACCTGGCGCGCAACTGGCGCCTGATCGGGCACTCCTTCGGCTAACGCGCCGGGGTCGCGTCGAGGCCTGCGGCCGCCTTGAGGCGTGCCGCGGCCTTGAGCGCATCGCCTTCGTCGGTGAAGCCGACCAGCAGCACTTCGTAGTTCCAGCCGCCCGACTCGAGCATCTGCGGCGCGATCTTCGGCGCGAAACCGACGCTGCGCAGGATGTCGTAGGTTTCGAGCGCCGCCGCCTCGCTCGGCTGGGTGCCGAGCGACAGCTTCCACTTGCCGCCCTTCTGCTGCGCGCCGTCGCCGGCGAGGATCTCGGTTTCGCTCGACCACTTCTGCACTTCGGCCGCATCGGCCTTGCCCAGCTTCAGCGCCGCGCCCTTCGGCACGACCGCGAAGCTCAGCGGCTCCGACAGCACGACGGGCTCGGCGGCGCCGGCCTGGCTGACCTCGATCCTGCCGTCGAGCAGGCAGACGAGGTCTTCTTCGGCATTCGTGCGTCCCCAGACGTCGGTGCCGCGGATGCCGGCCGTGGCGGTGCCGACGCGGATCGAGACGTCGCGCGAACGCACGCGGCGCAGCACGTCGGTGGTGAAGCGGAAGGCGCCGGCGGCGACGTCGAGCGCAGCCTTGAAGTCGCGCTGCGGACGCAGGCTGCGGCTGAAGAAGCCCAGCCCGGCGTTGGCGCCCAGCTTGACCGTGCTGCCCTCGGCCAGCTTGAGATAGACGCGCGCGCCATCGCCGGTGCGGATGCGGTCGCCGTTGCGAATTTCGGCGCCCAATGCCAGCGGCACGACGCGTCCCTTGCGCTCGAGCCAGGCCGGCGTGACGATCGCATCGACGGTGGCGGCGGGCGCGGCCATCGCGCCGCTCGCCATCAGGGCCGCAAGTATCGCCAACGAGGCCGAAAACCGCTTGGTTGCGAGCATCGCCTTATCCTTTCGAGCAGGGGCGGCAGAGTATAATTCGCCCCCTTTGCCAAGAATTGTCAGGTGTTGCCGGGCCATGCAGGAAAAATATCACCCGTCCGAAATCGAGAAGACCGCGCAGGCCCACTGGGAGAAGACGGGCGCCTTCCGTGCCGTCGCCGGCAACGACAAGCCGAAGTATTACTGCCTGTCGATGTTCCCCTATCCGTCAGGCAAGCTGCATATGGGGCACGTGCGGAACTATACCATCGGCGATGTGCTCTCCCGGTACCACCGCATGCGCGGCTACAACGTGCTGCAGCCCATGGGCTGGGACGCTTTCGGCCTGCCGGCCGAGAACGCGGCGATGCAGAACAACGTGCCGCCGGCGCAGTGGACCTACGACAACATCGCCTACATGAAGAAGCAGCTGCAGTCGCTGGGTTTTGCCCTCGACTGGGAGCGCGAGCTCGCCACCTGCAAGCCCGAGTACTACAAGTGGAACCAGTGGCTGTTCCTGCGCATGCTCGAGAAGGGCATCGCCTACAAGAAGACGCAGGTGGTGAACTGGGACCCGGTCGACCAGACCGTGCTCGCCAACGAGCAGGTCATCGAAGGCCGCGGCTGGCGCACCGGTGCCGTGGTCGAGAAGCGCGAGATTCCCGGCTACTACCTCGGCATCACCCAGTACGCCGACGAACTGCTCTCCGCGCTCGACACGCTGCCGGGCTGGCCCGAGCGCGTGAAGACGATGCAGGCCAACTGGATCGGCAAGAGCTACGGCGTGCGCTTCGCCTTCCCGTATGAGCTCGACGGCAAACGCGAGAAGCTCTGGGTGTTCACGACGCGCGCCGACACCATCATGGGCGTCACCTTCTGCGCCGTCGCCGCCGAGCATCCGCTCGCGACACGCGCTGCGAAGGACAACCCGAAGCTCGCCGCCTTCATCGACGAATGCAAGCACGGCTCCGTCATGGAAGCCGACATGGCGACGATGGAGAAGAAGGGCATGCCGACGGGCATCTTCGTCGAGCATCCGCTGACCGGCGACAAGGTCGAGGTCTGGGTCGGCAACTACGTGCTCATGAGCTACGGCGAGGGCGCGGTGATGGCCGTGCCGGCGCACGACGAGCGCGACTTCGGCTTCGCCAAGAAGTACGACCTCCCGATCAAGCAGGTGATCTCCGTCGAGGGCGAGGACTTCTCGCTCGCCGGCTGGCGCGAGTGGTACGGCGACAAGAACCGCGGCTACTGCGTCAACTCGGGCAAGTACGACGGCCTCTCGTATGAAGCCGCCGTCGACGCCATCGCCGCCGACCTCAAGGCAAAGGATCTCGGCGACAAGCAGGTGCAGTGGCGCCTGCGCGACTGGGGCGTCTCGCGCCAGCGCTACTGGGGCTGCCCGATCCCGCTGATCCATTGCGAGACCTGCGGCACCGTGCCGGTGCCCGACGACCAGCTTCCCGTGAAGCTGCCCGAGGACTGCGTGCCCGACGGTTCCGGCAACCCCCTGCTCAAGCGCCCGGACTTCCTCGCCTGCGCCTGCCCGAAGTGCGGCAAGCCGGCGCGGCGCGAGACCGACACCATGGACACCTTCGTCGACTCGTCCTGGTATTACGCGCGCTATTGCGTCGACGCCGCCACGCGCAGCGCCAACGACAAGATGGTCGACGCCGGCACCAGCGCCTGGATGCCCGTCGACCAGTACATCGGCGGCATCGAGCACGCGATCCTGCACCTGCTCTACTCGCGCTTCTGGACCAAGGTGATGCGCGACGTCGGGCTGGTGAGCTACGACGAGCCCTTCGCCAACCTGCTGACGCAGGGCATGGTGCTCAACCACATCTTCAGCCGCCGCACCGACAAGGGCGGCATCGAGTACTTCGCTCCCGAGGAAGTCGAACTCGTGCGCAACGAGGCCGGCCATGTCGTCGGCGCCACCAGCAAGGCCGACGGCAGCCCGGTGGACTACGGCGGCATCGGCACCATGTCGAAGTCCAAGCGCAACGGCGTCGACCCGCAATCGCTGATCGAGCAGTACGGCGCCGACACTGCGCGCTTCTTCATGATGTTCGCCGCACCGCCCGAGCAGACGCTCGAATGGTCGGACTCCGGCGTCGAGGGCGCCTACCGATTCCTGCGCCGCGTTTGGGCCTTCGGAAGCGAGAATCGCACTATTGGATCTTCATGCGCAATGCCAAGTGCGGACATGGCTGCTGCGTTCAAGGAAGCACGCCGTGAGGTTCATCTAATCCTCAAGCAGGCCAATTACGATCTGACGAAGCTACAGTTCAATACGGTCGCTTCGGCGTGCATGAAGATGCTGAACGTGCTCGAAAGATTGCCGACCAACAAAGTCGGACAAGGCGATCCGCTCGCATACCAAGCCGTTGCCAGGGAAGGCTTCTCCATCCTGCTACGCCTGCTGTCGCCGGTCACGCCGCACATTGCGCAGGTTCTCTGGACCGAACTCGGCTACGGCGCGGACATTCTCGCCGCGCCATGGCCTGAGCCGCTCACCGAGGCGATGACTCAGGACGAGATCGAACTCGTGCTGCAGGTGAACGGCAAGCACCGCGGCAGCATCCGCCTGCCGGCGGGCGCCGACAAGGCCGCGATCGAGGCCGCCGCTCTCGCCAGCGAAGCGGCGCTGAAGTACATGGAAGGCAGGCCGGCGAAGAAGGTCGTCGTCGTGCCGGGCCGCCTGGTCAACATCGTCGCCTGAGGAACCGCAATGCGCCGCATCCTGCTCCTGATCGCTACGCTCGCGCTGTCCGCCTGCGGTTTCCACCTGCGCGGCTCCTACACGCTGCCGTTCGACACGATTTTCGTCGGCCTGCCGCCGACCGCCGAGCTTCACGCGATGCTCAAGCGCAACATCGAGGCCTCGACGCAGGCGCGTGTCGTCGCCGAGGCCAAGGAAGCCCAGGCCGTGCTGACGATCACCGGCGACGTCCCGGCGAAGAACGTGCTCTCGCTCGACTCCGCAGGCCGCGTGCGCGAATTCCAGCTCGTGCGCACCTTCAGCTTCCGCCTGCACACGCCCGAGAACCGCGACCTGATGACGCCGGGCCGCATCGTCATCCGCCGCGACATCACCTTCAACGACGCCCAGGTGCTGTCGAAGGAATCCGAGGAGCAGCTCCTGTGGCGCGACATACAGGACGACCTCGTCCAGCAGCTGCTGCGCCGGCTCTCCGCCGCCAAGCAAAAGCCCGCCGAAAGCTGAGCGCCCGATGCAGCTTCGCCCCGAACAGCTCGCGGCGCACCTCGGCAAGCAGCTTTCGCCGCTCTACGTCCTGCACGGCAACGAGCCGCTGCTGGTCATCGAGGCCGGCGACGCGATCCGCGCGGCGGCGCGCGATAAAGGTTTCGCCGAGCGCGAAGTGCTGGTCGCGGGGCCGAACTTCAAGTGGGATGAACTGTTCCTCGCCTCCGGCAACCTCTCGCTGTTTGGCGGCGACAAGCTCGTCGACCTGCGCATTCCCTCCGGCAAGCCGGGCCGGGACGGCGGCGAGGCGCTCAAGCGCTACTGCGGCCAGTTGCCCGGCGGCGTGCTGACGCTCGTCACCCTGCCCGAGCTCGACTGGCAGACGAAGAAGGGCGCCTGGTTCGGCGCGCTTTCCGCGGCCGGCGTCGCCATCGAATGCAACGCGCCGCCGATCCACCAACTGCACGCCTGGATCGCCGAGCGCCTGGCGCGCCAGCAGCAGAGCGCGCCGCGCGCGGCGCTCGACTTCATCGCCGCCCACGTCGAAGGCAACCTGCTCGCCGCGCACCAGGAAATCCAGAAGCTCGCGCTGCTCTACCCGCAGGGCGAGATTTCGCTGCCGCAGATCGAGGCCGCCGTGCTCAACGTCGCGCGCTACGACATCGACAAGCTGCGCACTGCGCTCGCCGACAACGACGCCGCCCGCTGCGCGCGCGTGCTCGAGGGCCTGAAGGCCGAGGGCGCGGCGCCGCCGCTGGTGCTGTGGGCGCTCGCCAACGAATCGCGCAACCGTTGCGAGCGCCAGCCGGCCAGGCGCGCCGCCGCCCGCAACGCGCTCTTGCACGCGGCGCGCATCGACCGCATTATCAAGGGCGTGGCGAAAGGCGACTTGTGGGACGAATTCCTCCAGTTGTCGATGCGCCTGACTAGGACCGCTTAAATGGACATCAAGCAATACATGGAAACCGTCGGCCGCGCCGCGCGCGCCGCTTCGCGCGAAGTCGCGCGCGCTTCGACGAAGGCCAAGAACGAGGCCCTGCTGGCGATGGCCGCGGCGATGCGCGAGCAGCGCGACGCTCTGCTGGCGGCCAACGCCGCGGACGTCGCCGAAGCCAAGGCCAACGGCCTGGAGCCGGCGATGATCGACCGCCTGACGCTGACCGCCAAGGGCGTCGAGGCGATGGCGCAGGGGCTCGAACAGGTCGCCGCCCTGCCCGATCCGGTCGGCGAGATCACCGACATGAAGCGCCGCCCGACGGGCATCCAGGTCGGCAAGATGCGCGTGCCGATCGGCGTCGTCGGCATCATCTACGAGGCGCGGCCGAACGTCACCGCCGACGCCGCGGCGCTGTGCCTGAAGTCGGGCAACGCCGCGATCCTGCGCGGCGGCAAGGAGGCTGCGCGCTGCAACCAGGCGGTGGCCGCCTGCGTGCGCGCCGGCCTCAAGGCCGCCGGGCTGCCGGAGACCGCCGTGCAGGTCATCGAGACCACGGACCGCGCCGCCGTCGGCCATCTCGTCGCCATGCCGGAGTTCGTCGACGTCATCGTGCCGCGCGGCGGCAAGGGCCTGATCGAGCGCATCAGCAAGGAAGCGCGCGTGCCGGTGATCAAGCACCTCGACGGCAACTGCCACGTCTATGTCGACGTCGATGCCGATGCCGCCAAGGCGCTACGGATCGTCGAGAACGCCAAGACGCAGCGGCTCGGCACCTGCAATACCGCCGAATCGCTGCTGGTCGCGCGCGCGGTCGCCAGCGAACAGCTGCCGAAGCTCTGCGCCATGCTCGCCGCCAAGGGCGTCGAGATCCGCGGCTGCGCCGAGACGCAGGCGCTGTTCCCGGCCGCCAAGACGGCGACGGACGAGGACTATTACACCGAGTACCTGGCCGCGATCATCTCGGTCAAGGTCGTCGCCGACGTCGGCGAAGCCATCGAGCACATCAACAAGTATTCCTCGCAGCACACCGAGGCCATCGTCACCGAGAACTACACGCACGCGATGCGCTTCCTGCGCGAGGTCGATTCGTCGAGCGTGATGGTCAACGCCTCGACGCGCTTCGCCGATGGCTTCGAATACGGCCTCGGCGCAGAGATCGGCATCTCGACCGACAAGTTCCACGCCCGCGGCCCGGTCGGCCTCGAAGGCCTGACCTCGCAAAAGTGGATCGTGCTCGGCGATGGTGAGGTGCGCGGCTAAACCCGCGATGGCGAAGAACGTCTTCCGCTGGGACGACCCGCTGCTGCTCGACGAGCAGTTGAGCGAAGACGAGCGCCGCGTGCGCGACGCCGCGCGCGACTACTGCCAGGGCGAACTGGCGCCGCGCATCGTCGAGGCCTTCCGCCACGAGCACACCGACCCGGCGATTTTCCGCGAGATGGGCGCGCTCGGGCTGCTCGGCGCGACGATCCCTGCCGAGTACGGCGGCGCCAGCGCGAGCTACGTCTGCTACGGCCTGATCGCGCGCGAAGTCGAGCGCGTCGACTCCGGCTACCGCTCGATGCTCAGCGTGCAGTCGTCGCTGGTGATGCTGCCGATCTTCCAGTTCGGCAGCGAGGCGCTGCGGCGCAAGTTCCTGCCCGGCCTCGCCCGCGGCGAACTGATCGGCTGCTTCGGCATGACGGAGCCGAACCATGGTTCCGACGCCGGCGCGATGGAAACCCGCGCGCGCAAGGCGGACGGCGGCTACGTGCTCGACGGCGCCAAGACGTGGATCACCAACTCGCCGATCGCCGACGTCTTCGTCGTCTGGGCCAAGGACGACGCCGGCAAGATCCGCGGCTTCGTCTTGGAGAAGGGCATGGCCGGCCTCTCCGCGCCCGCCATCGAGGGCAAGATGGGCCTGCGCGCCTCGATCACCGGCGAGATCGTGATGAACGGAGTCTTCGTCCCCGAGGAGAACGCGTTCGCCGGCATCGAGGGCCTCAAGGGCCCCTTCACCTGCCTCAACGCCGCGCGCTATGGCATCGCCTGGGGCGCGCTCGGCGCCGCCGAGGACTGCTGGTTCCGCGCCCGGCAATACACGCTCGACCGCGAGCAGTTCGGCCGGCCGCTCGCCGCCACACAACTCGTGCAGAAGAAGCTCGCCGACATGCAGACGGAGATCGCGCTCGGCCTGCAGGGCTGCCTGCGCCTCGGGCGCCTGAAGGACGAGGGGCGCGACACGCCGGAGATGACCTCGCTGCTCAAGCGCAACTCCTGCGCCAAGGCGCTCGACATCGCCCGCATGGCGCGCGACATGCACGGCGGCAACGGCATTTCCGACGAATATCACGTCGTGCGGCACATGTTGAACCTCGAAGTGGTCAACACCTACGAGGGTACGCAGGACATCCACGCGCTGATCCTCGGCCGCGCTCAAACGGACATCCCGGCCTTCTAAGGAGGCATCGCCATGAACGCTCAGAACTACCAGGCCGTCGTCGCCGCGCCGGCGTTCGCGCTCGGCATCCGCTGCAACGACGACGAGATCACCGCCATCGACTTCCTCGAACCGCGCGCCGAAATCGCGCCGCACACGCCGCTGGCGCAGGAAGCCGTGCGCCAGCTGCGCGCCTGGCTGCGCGACCCGCGCTTCGAGTTCGGCCTGCCGCTCGCCCCCGCCGGGACGGCCTTCCAGCGCCGCGTCTGGGCCGGCATCGCCGCCATCCCGAGCGGCGCCACACGCAGCTACGGCGAAATCGCCGCGGCGATCGGCAGCGGCCCGCGCGCCGTCGGCAACGCCTGCGGCGCCAATCCGTATCCGGTCGTCGTGCCCTGCCACCGCGTCGTCGCCGCGAACCTCGGCCTCGGCGGCTTCGCGCGCAATCGCGGCGGCTTCCTGCTCGACGTCAAGCGCTGGCTGCTCGCGCATGAACGCGGCTGACGCGGCGCTGCTCGACGAGTTCGCCGATCACGTCTGGCTCGCCGACGGGCTGGCGAAGAACACGCTGTCCGCGTATCGCTCCGACCTCGCGCTGTTTTCCGGCTGGCTGGCGGCCAACGGCACCGGCCTCGCCGGGGCCGGCGAAGTCGACATCAACGGCTACCTCGCCCATCTGCACGGACGCAAGCCGCCGATCAAGGCCTCGAGCCAGCGCCGCCTGCATTCGGCGCTGCGCCGCTTCTATCACTGGCTGCTCGACCAGGGGCGCATCGCGACCGATCCGCTGCTGAACATCGAGCGCCCGCTGCGCGCGGAGCGCTTCCCGAAAACGCTCTCCGAGAAGAACGTCGAGGACCTGCTGGCCGCGCCCGACGTCGACACGCCGCTCGGCCTGCGCGACCGCGCGCTGCTCGAGCTGCTCTATGCCACCGGCCTGCGCGTCTCCGAGCTGGTCGGCCTCAAGCTGTTCGAGCTCAGCCTCGCCGACCAGGTGCTGCGCGCGACCGGCAAGGGCGACAAGCAGCGCCTGGTGCCGCTCGGCGAACTCGCCGCCGAGTGGCTGTCGCGCTACCTCGAGGAGGCGCGGCCGGCTCTGCTCCGGGAGCGCACGTCGGACCACGTCTTCGTCACCGTCCGCGGCGCCGGGATGAGCCGCCAGATGGCGTGGAACCTGATCAAGAAATATGGCGCCATCGCCGGCATCCCGGCGACGAAGATCTCGCCGCACGTGCTGCGCCACGCCTTCGCCACGCACCTGCTCAACCACGGCGCGGACCTGCGCGTGGTGCAGCTGCTGCTCGGCCATGCCGACATCTCGACGACGCAGGTTTACACCCACGTCGCGCGCGAGCGGCTCAAGCAACTCCACCAAGTCCATCATCCGCGCGGTTGATCGCATGAAACACGAACACGCCCCCGAAACGCCGGCCACCGCCTTCCTGCGCAAGCACGGCATCGCCCACACCGACCACCTCTACGCCTACGAGGAGCACGGCGGCACGCGCGTCTCGGCGCGCGAACTCGCCGTCGACGAGCATCACGTCGTCAAGACGCTGGTGATGGAAGACGAAGCGGCGCGGCCGCTGATCGTGCTGATGCACGGCGACCACAAGGTGTCGACGAAGGAACTCGCGCGCCAGGCCGGCTGCAAGAAGATCGCGCCCTGCAAGCCCGAGGACGCGCACCGCCACACCGGCTACATGGTCGGCGGCTGCTCGCCCTTCGGCACCAAGAAGGCGCTGCCCGTCTACGTCGAGAAGACGATCCTCGAACTGCCGCGCATCTACATCAACGGCGGCCGGCGCGGCTACCTCGTCGGCATCGATCCGCAGGAGATCGTGCGCGTGCTCGCGCCGAAGGCCGTCGAGGTCGGACAGCCCAACAGCTAGCACGCTGACATTGCGCAGCGCAGCGCCAAGCGCTGCGCCGAAATGGCAGAATCGCCCTCGGCCGCCGCACCGGCGACGTACCGGAAGACGCGGACGGCCAGAGGAGACTGTCATGGCACGAGCCATTGCCGCGCTGCTGGGCGCGGCGTTCGCCTTTCCGGCGTTCGCGCTCGCCCTCGGCCTAGAGGAGGCCCTCGGCGGGACGCTGTTCGTCTTCGCGTCGCTGGCCGGGAGTGTCGTGCTCCTCGGGCTGCCGACGCTGGTGGCGTTCTGCAAGCTGCAATGGTGGGAACCCTGGCGCTTCGTCGCCGGCGGCACGCTCGGTGGCGCGATTTGCGCGTTGCCGTTTGCCGGCAGCGGGCGCTTCGCCTTCGCCTACCTGCTCGTGATCTTCGCGCTGACGGGCTTCCTGCTCTCGATCGCCTTCTGGTTCGCGGCCGTCTGGCGGAATCG
Source organism: Pseudomonadota bacterium (assembly GCA_046726235.1). Taxonomy (GTDB): domain Bacteria; phylum Pseudomonadota; class Gammaproteobacteria; order Burkholderiales; family Rhodocyclaceae; genus Nitricoxidireducens. The sequence continues at coordinate 77,527 of JBKPAD010000007.1, read as the reverse complement.
CGAACTCACGTGCCCGAAGGAATTCTGCCTGCCCTGCGGCGTGGTCTATCGCTACGCTCGCAACGCACTGACCCGGCGGCCTGGCGGCCGCGGGCCTTCAGAGGGCGTTCATCACCCGCTGTAGCCTGTCGCGCGCCTCGGCGGCGACGGCCGCCATCTCGGCATTGCCGGTCATTTCCTGCATCACGCCCGGGTCCATGAACTCTACCTGCACGCCGCCGGCATCCTGGCGCACGACGACGTTGCAGGGCATCAGCAAACCGACGCTCGGCTCGGCGTCGACGGCCCGCTTGGCCAGCGGCGGGTTGCAGGCGCCGAGGATCCGGTAGGGCGGCATGTCGTGGTCGAGTTTTTTCTTCATCGTCGCGGCGACATCGATCTCGGTGAGGATGCCGAAGCCTTCCTTCTGCAGCTCGGCCGTCACCCGGGAAACCGCTTCGTCGAAGCCCAGGCCCACCGTCTTGCCGAATCCGTAGCGGTTCTGCATCCTCGTCTCCTTTTCGTCAGCCGGCGCGCGAACGCTCGATCTGCACGCCGACGCGGCGCACGCCCTTGGCGATGCCGACCTTGGCGATGCTGATCTTGATCCACGGCGCGTGGAACTCGTCGAGCATCAGCGCGATCACGTACTCGCCCAAGGTTTCTAGCAGGTTGAAGTGGCGCTCCGCAAGCTCCTTGCGCACACGATCGATCACCACTGCGTAGTCGATGGTCTTGGCGATGTCGTCGTCGCGCGCGGCTTCGTCCGGCACGCCGAAGGTCAGGCTGATCTCGAGCGTCTGCGGCGCGGCGCGCTCGCGGGGATAGATGCCGACGTGCGCTTCGACGCGCATGTCCTCGATGAAGATGAAGTCCATGATGATGTGCGGGATTAGAATGCCGGCCATTCTAGGCGCTGGAAACTCAATTGAATCCCCTCGTCTTCGTCCTGCCGGGCTACCTGCTCGGATCGCTGCCCTTCGCCGTCATCGTCTCGCGCGCCTTCGGCCTCGCCGACCCGCGCAGCTTCGGCTCGAAAAATCCCGGCGCCACCAACGTGCTGCGCACCGGCAACAAGCTCGCCGCAGTGCTGACGCTGCTCGGCGACGCGCTCAAGGGCTGGCTGGCGATGTGGCTGGCGCAACTGGCCGGCGCCGATGCGCTGGGCGTCGCGGCCGCAGGCATCGCGGCCTTTCTCGGCCATGTGTTCCCGATCTTCCTGCGCTTCAAGGGCGGCAAGGGCGTCGCCACCGCGCTCGGCGTGCTCGCCGGTTTCTCGGGGTGGCTGGCGCTCGCTTGCGTGGGAGCGTGGCTCACCGTCGCCGTCGTCTTCCGCTATTCGTCGCTGGCCGCACTGGCCGCTGCCGTGGTGGCGCCCGCCGCCGCGTGGGTGCTTGTCGACCAGCAGACGGCCCAGGCCGTGCTCGTGATGTCGCTGCTGCTGGTGTGGCGTCACAAGGAAAACATCCGCAAGCTGATGGCCGGCACTGAAAGCCGGATCGGTTCCAAGAAGAACTGACGGCGGCGTTTCGCCACGTCGGCGCGCGCCAAGGACGGCGGGTATCCGATTCCCTCCATGTCCCCCGCGTCGGGCCGCGCCCGCCGCTCCTCCTTTACTTACGGGAATCGGATACCCGCCATCCTTGGCCGGATACGCCGGTGGTTCTTCACCTCCAAAGAGGCAGGGCGTCACCGCTCGGGACGGTGGGGGGCTCTGCTGTGCGTAGGTAAAGGAGGAGGAGCGGGCGCCAGCCCGATCCGGGGGACACGAAGCACAGCAGAGCCCCCCAGCGGCCCGAGCGCCCACCGACGCTAAGCGGCGGTAAGTTCGTGCAACGGCCAGCGTGGCCGGATGGCAAAGACGCCCGGCGTGTCAGGCGTCGCACCCGCCAGCAAACGCTGCGCCCCGCAGAACGCGATCATCGCGCCGTTGTCGGTGCACAGTTCCAGCTCGGGATAGAAGACGCGCACTCCGCCTTTCGCCGCTGCATCGAGGCGTTCGCGTAGCCGACGGTTGGCACCCACTCCGCCGGCGACGACCAACCGGTCGAGGCCGCAGTGCCTCAAGGCGGCGACGGCCTTGGTCGCCAGCACCTCGGTGGCGGCCTCCTGAAACTCCCAGGCCAGTTGCGCCTTCGCCGCCTCGTCGAGCGCGCTTTCGCGCGTCGCCGTCAGAACGGCGGTCTTGAGTCCTGAAAAGCTGAAGGCGAAGTCGCCGGAATTCAGCATCGGCCGCGGCAGGCGGAACCGGCCGGGACCGTCGGCTTGGGCGGCCAGGCGCGCGAGCGCCGGGCCGCCCGGATAGCCGAGGCCGAGCAGCTTCGCCGTCTTGTCGAAGGCTTCGCCGGCGGCATCGTCGAGCGATTCGCCGAGCAACTCGTAAGCGCCCACTCCGGTCACCCGCATGAGTTGGGTGTGACCGCCGGACACCAGCAGGGCGACGAACGGAAAGGCCGGCGGCTCGGCCGCGAGCAGCGGCGACAGCAGGTGGCCTTCGAGGTGATGGACGGGCAACGCCGGCACGTCGAGCGCGCGCGCCAGCGCTTCCGCGAAGCTCGCGCCGACGAGAAGAGCGCCGGCCAGCCCGGGGCCGGCCGTGTAGGCGATGGCATCGATCGCGCCCTTGTGAGCGCCCGCTTCCTTCAACAGGCCTTCGAGCAGGGGAACCAGCCGGCGGATGTGGTCGCGCGAGGCAAGCTCGGGAACGACCCCGCCGTACTCCTCATGCATCGCCACCTGGGAATGGACGGCATGGCCGAGCAGGCCGCGCTCGGTGTCGTAGAGGGCGACGCCGGTTTCGTCGCAGGAGGATTCGATGCCCAGGACCAGCATCGCCGGATTCTAACCGGCCATGGCACCGGCTTTGCTTTGAGAGAAAAGGCAAGCCGCGAAACGGAGGCGAGAATGGGCAAACAGGCAGGCACGGTGACCGCCATCGACGACGGCTTCGCGATCGTGCGCATAACGGTCGACGGCGAGCCGCGGCTCGTCCACCTGCCGCAACAGGTGTTGCCCGACGCGGCCATCGGCGACTCCGTCGCCATCGAGGTGGCCGATTGGGAACTCGACGCCCGCGTGCTGCTGGTCTGCCTGCCGCCGGTTCTGCTCGCACTGGCCGGCGCGATCGTCCTCGATTCCGTTGTCGGCGTGGTTGCAGGGACCGCGCTCGGCACGCTCATGGCCTGGCTCGCGACGCGCGAGACGCACCATGGCGGCGCGCCGCTCGCACCACGCCGGAGCCTGCGCAGCGTCGTGACGCCGAAATGAACGAAACCCGATCCACCTGCTGCTACTGCGGCGTCGGCTGCGGCGTCATCGTCGAGCACGAGGCCGGCCGCATCACCGGCGTGCGCGGCGACCCCGATCATCCGGCGAACTTCGGCCGCCTGTGCACCAAGGGCGCGACGCTGCACCTGACGGCGGCACCGGAAACGCGGGTGTTGCGCGCGCTGCATCCGGAACTGCGCGCCGCCAAGGACGTGCCGCGCGAGCGCGTGTCGTGGGACGCCGCGCTCGACCACGCCGCCCGGCGCTTCGCCGACGTCATCCGCGAGCACGGCCCCGATGCGGTCGCCTTCTACGTCTCCGGCCAGTTGCTGACCGAGGACTACTACGTCTTCAACAAGCTCGCCAAGGGCCTCGTCGGCACCAACAACATCGACACCAATTCGCGCCTGTGCATGTCCTCGGCGGTCGCGGGCTACAAGCTGACGCTCGGCGCCGACAGCGTGCCCTGCGCCTACGAGGACATCGAGGCCGCCGACTGCCTGCTGATCGCCGGCTCGAACACCGCCTACGCCCATCCGATCGTTTTCCGCCGCATCGAGGATGCGAAGGCCGCGCGGCCCGACCTCAAGCTGATCGTCGTCGATCCGCGCCGCACCGACACCGCCGCGGCGGCCGATCTGCATCTCGCCATCCAGCCCGGCACCGACATCGCGCTCTACAACGCGATGCTGCACGTGATGCTCTGGGAAGGGCTTTGCGACGAGCCCTGGATACGCCTGCACACGGAAGGCTTCGACGCCCTGCGCGACCTCGTGCGCGAATACACGCCGGCGCTCGCCGCCGACGTCTGCGGCGTGAAGGCTGACGACATCGTCACCGCCGCGCGCTGGTTCGGCGCACGCGACCGCCGCACGCTCTCGCTCTGGTGCCAGGGTCTCAACCAGTCGACGCACGGCAGCCACAACAACGCGGCACTGATCCACCTCCATCTCGCCACCGCCAAGATAGGCAAGCCCGGCTGCGGCCCGTTCTCGCTCACCGGTCAGCCCAACGCCATGGGAGGGCGCGAGGTCGGCGGCATGGCGAACCTGCTGTCGGCGCATCGTGACCTCGCCAATCCGGCGCATCGCGCCGAAGTCGCCAGGCTCTGGGGCATTGCGCGCGTGCCGGAGAAACCCGGCCTCAGCGCGGTCGAACTGTTCGATGCCGTCGGCGCCGGCCGCATCAAGGCGCTGTGGATCGCCTGCACCAACCCGGCCCACTCGCTGCCCGACGCCGGCAAGGTGCGCGCCGCGCTGGCCGGCTGCGAGTTCGTCGTCGTCCAGGACGCCTACGCCCGCACCGACACCACGGCCTTCGCCGATTTGCTGCTGCCGGCCGCCAGTTGGGGCGAGCGCGAAGGCACGGTGACCAACTCGGAGCGGCGCATCTCCCGCGTGCGCGCGTCCGTGGCGCCGCCCGGCGAGGCGCGGCCCGATTGGCGCATCGCCGCCGACTTCGCGCTGCGGCTCGGCCGCGAACTCGGCAGCGCCGCGCAGGCCGAACGCCTGTTTCCGTACACGGCGCCCGAGCAGATCTTCGCCGAGCATGCCGCCACCACGCGCGGACGCGACCTCGACATCGGCGGACTTTCCTATGCGCTGCTCGAATCCGCCGGTCCGCAGCAATGGCCGTATCCGGCCGGCGCCGCAGTGGGCAAGGCGCGCCTGTTCGAGGACGGCGCCTTCCCGACGCCGACGGGACGCGCGCGCTTCGTCGCCGCCGTTCACCGGCCGACGGCCGAGGCCATCGACGCGCGCTTCCCGCTGCGCCTGACCACCGGGCGGCTGCGCGACCAGTGGCACGGCATGAGCCGCACCGGCACCGTGGCGCGCCTGTGCAACCACGAGCCGCAACCGGTGCTCGAAGTCGCGCCCGCCGACATGGAACGCCGTGGCCTCGCCGACGGTGACGTCGTGCGCGTGAAGAGCCGTCGCGGCGCCATCGCCGCGATGCTGCGCGCAAGCCCGAACCTGCGGCCCGGCCTCGCCTTCTTCCCGATGCACTGGAGCGGACAGTCGCTCGGCAGCGCCGGCGTTAACACGCTGACGCTCGATGCCTGCGACCCGACCTCGCGTCAGCCCGAACTCAAGCACGCCGCCGTCCAGATCGAGAAGCTCGAGGTGCCGTTGAGCCTCGTCGTCCTGCGCCGCGCCGCGCCGGGCGAAGACGCTGCGCTCGTGCATGCGCTGACCTCGCGGCTGCAACCGCTGCTGGCCGGCTTCGTCCACGCGACGCTGACGCTGGCCGGACGCGACGACCCGGTGCTGGTGCTGCGCGCCTGGGGCGACCTGCCCGACGCCGCCGCACTAGACGCCCTCGACCGCGACCTTGGCTTCGACGATCCGGCGCGCATGCTCTCGTTCGCCGACACCCGACGCGGCGTCTCCAAGCGCGCGCTGATCGCCGACGGCATCCTCGCCGGCGTGCGCCTCGCCGGCGAGACGGCGGCGCGCGACTGGCTGCTCGAGATGATGGTCGAGAGCGCGCCGACGGACGAGGTGCGACGCTGGGTCTTCGCCCCGGTGTTCCAGCCGCCGGCCGGCACGCACGCGCGCGGCCGCATCGTATGCAACTGCTTCGACGTCGCCGAGAACGAGATCGCCACCGATCTCGCGGCCGGCCTCGACCTCGCGGCGATCCAGGACAAGCGCAAGTGCGGGACCTCCTGCGGCTCCTGCATCCCCGAGCTCAAGCGGCTGACAGCGAAGCCCTGAAACGCGACGGGCCCGCGGAAACCGCGAGCCCGTCGCATCATCGCCGCCCGGCGACGCCGATCAGTCCAGCGCGAGAAACACCGCCCCACCTTCGACCTTGACTGCGAACGGTTTGGCGCAGCCCTTGTCGGGCGCCACCGCCTCGCCGCTGTCGAGCGCGATCTTCAGGCCGTGCATCGGACAGGTGACGACCTTGCCGGCGACGATGCCCTGCGAGAGCGGTCCACCGCGGTGCGGGCACTTGTCGTGCATGGCGAACACTTCGTCGTCGCCGGTGCGGAACACGGCGATGTCGCCCCGGGCCGACGCCACGACGCGGCTACCGAGACGCGGAATGTCGTCGAGCGTGCAGATCTGCTTCCACGGTCCCATCTCAGGCCTCCAGCCTTTCGTATTCGCGCCGCACCGCCGGCTGCTCGACGGCGGCGCGCCACGGATCCTCGTAGTCCTGCAGCGCGAACAGCAGGCGCTCGAACAGGCGCTTGCGGTTCTCGGCATCCCCGACCACGCGCTGCTTCACGTAATCGAGGCCGACGCGGGCGACGTAGTGGCAGGTGCGCTCCAGGTAGTAGCCTTCCTCGCGATAGAGCTGGAGGAAGGCGCCGGAATACTCCTTCACCTCGTCGTCGTTCTTCACCTTGCAGAGGAACTGCGCGACCTCGGTCTTGATGCCGCCGTTGCCGGCGACGTAGAGCTCGTAGCCGGAGTCGACGCCGATGACGCCGATGTCCTTGATGCCGGCCTCGGCGCAGTTGCGCGGGCAACCCGACACCGCCAGCTTCACCTTGTGCGGCGACCACATGCCGTAGAGCATCTTCTCCAGCTTGACGCCCATCGCCATCGAACGTTGCGTGCCGAAGCGACAGTGCTCGGCGCCGACGCAGGTCTTCACCGTGCGGATGCTCTTGCCGTAGGCGTGGCCGGACGGCATGCCGAGGTCCTTCCAGACGCCGGGCAGGTCTTCCTTGCGGATGCCGAGCAGGTCGATGCGCGCGCCGCCGGTCATCTTCACCGTCGGCACGGCGTATTTCTCGGCGACATCGGCGATGCGGCGCAGTTCGTCCGGCGTCGTCAGCCCGCCCCACATGCGCGGCACCACCGAGTAGGTGCCGTCCTTCTGGATGTTGGCGTGGGCGCGCTCGTTGATGAAGCGGCTCTGCGGATCGTCCTGCGCCTCGTGCGGCCAGGTCGAGATCAGGTAGTAGTTGAGCGCCGGACGGCAGGAGGCGCAGCCGTTGGGCGTCTTCCACTCGAGGAAGCGCATGGCGTCGGGAATCGTCAGCAGCTTCTGCTCGCCGATTCTTCCGTCACGAATTGCCGCGCGCACTTCGCCGTGGGTGCGCTCGGTGCAGCCGCAGACCGGCTTGTCGGTAGTGGTCGCCGGCTGGTAGGCGCCGCCGACGGTCGAGGCGAGGATCTGCTCGACCAGCCCGGTGCAGGAGCCGCAGGACGACGAGGCCTTGGTGTGCTTGCGCACGTCGTCGAGCGTGAACAGCCCGTGCTCCTTGATCGCCTTGACGATCGTGCCCTTGCAGACGCCATTGCAGCCGCACACCTCGGCTTCGTCGGACATCGCCGCGGCGTGACTCTGTCCTTGATGACCCAGGTCGCCGATGTGGTTCTGGCCGAACATCAGGTGGTCGCGGATGTCCTTCACGCACTGCTTTTCCTTCAGCAGCTGGAAGTACCAGGCGCCGTCGGCGGTGTCGCCGTAGAGCACCGCGCCGACGAGCCGGTTGCCCTTGAGCACCAGCTTCTTGTAGACGCCGCCCGAGGGGTCGTTGAGCACGATTTCGTCCGTGCCCTCGCCGCCGCTGAAGTCCCCGGCCGAGAAGACGTCGATGCCGGTGACCTTGAGCTTGGTCGAGGTCACCGAGCCCTGGTAGCGGCCGATGCCGAAGTGCGCGAGATGGTTGGCGCAGACCTTGGCCTGCTCGAACAGCGGCGCCACCAGGCCGTAGGCGGTGCCCCGATGCGCCGCGCATTCGCCGACGGCGTAGATGCGCGGGTCGTAGGTCTGCAGCGTGTCGGAGACGACGATGCCGCGGTCGCAGTGGATGCCGGACTTCTGCGCCAGCTCGAAGTTCGGCCGGATGCCGACGGCCATGACGACGAGGTCGGCGGGAATCGATTCGCCGTCCTTGAACTTGACCGCGGCGACGCGGCCGCTCTCGCCCTGCACGAGTTCGGCGGTCTGCTTGCCGAGCGCGAACTTGAGGCCCTTGGCCTCGAGCGACTTCATCAGCAGGTCGGCCGCCGGCTTGTCGAGCTGGCGTTCCATGATCCAGTCGCCGAGATGCACGACGGTGACGTCCATGCCGCGCAGGCGCAGGCCGTTGGCGGCTTCCAGCCCGAGCAGGCCGGCGCCGACGACGACGGCGTGGCTGTGGCTCTTGGCGGCCTCGATCATCGCCTCGGTGTCGGCGATGTCGCGATAGGCGATAACGCCCGGCAGGTCCCTGCCCGGCACCGGCAGCATGAAGGGCAGCGAGCCGGTGGCGAGCAGCAGGCGGTCGTAGGTTTCCTCGGTGCCATCCTCGGCGATCACCTTGCGCTTGATGCGGTCGATGCTCGCGACCTTCTTGCCGGCATGCAGCGTGATGCCGTTGGCCGCGTACCAGTCGAGGTCGTTGAGCACGATGTCCTGCAGCGTCATCTCGCCGGCCAGCACCGGCGACAGCAGGATGCGGTTGTAGTTGGGATGCGGCTCGGCGCCGAACACGGCGATGTCGTACATGTCCGGCGCGAGCTTGAGCAGCTCCTCCAGGGTGCGGCAGCCGGCCATGCCGTTGCCGACCATCACGAGTTTCTGTTTGGCCATGGCTATGCCGCCTTCTTCATCTGCTTGCGGTAGAGGAAGTCGAGCACCGCGCCGCGATAGCCGACGAACTTCGGGTCGTCGGCCAGCGCCAGGCGGCTGCGCGGACGCGGCAGGTCGACCTCGAGGATTTCGCCGATGGTGGCGGCCGGGCCGTTGGTCATCATGACGATGCGGTCGGAGAGCAGCACCGCCTCGTCCACGTCGTGGGTCACCATCACGGTCGTCGCGCCGGTCTTCTCCATCACGTGCAGAAGTTCGTCCTGCAGGCTGGCGCGGGTCAGCGCGTCGAGGGCGCCGAAGGGCTCGTCCATCAGCAGGATCTTCGGCTCCATGGCGAAGGCGCGCGCGATGCCGACGCGCTGCTTCATGCCGCCCGAAACCTCGTGCGGATACTTGTGCATTGCATGGTCCATATGCACCATCGCCAGCGCCGCTTCGACACGCTTCTTCAGCCTGGGCTTGCCTTCCTTGCGGCCGAATACCTGCTCGACGCCGAGCAGCACGTTCTCGAAGCAGGTCATCCACGGCAGCAGCGAGTGGTTCTGGAACACCACGGCGCGATCCGGCCCCGGCCCGCCGATCTCGCGGTTGTCGCAGAGCAGGACACCGGTGGTCGGCAGCGTCAGGCCGGCGATCAGGTTCAGCAGCGTGCTCTTGCCGCAGCCCGAATGGCCGATCAGGGTGACGACCTCGCCGGGAGTGATGGCGAGGTCGATGTCGCGCAGGGCGACGAAGCGGCCCTGCTTGGTGTCGAAGGCCTGGCCGACTTTTTCGATCTTGACGAGGGGCTTGTTCACGGTGCGTTCCTCCTTCAACGGGTCTCGTAGGTGAAGCGCTTGGCCAGCAGCAGCAGCGCCTGTTCGAGAATCAGGCCGACGATGCCGATAACGAAAATGGCGATGACGATGTGCTCGACCTTGAGGTTGTTCCACTCGTCCCAGACCCAGAAGCCGATGCCGACGCCGCCGGTGAGCATCTCTGCGGCGACGATCACCAGCCAGGCGGTGCCGATCGACAGGCGGATGCCGGTCAGCATGTAGGGCAGCACGGCGGGGAAAAGAATCTTGCTGACCACCTTGGACTCGGGCAGGCCGAGCACGCGCGCGACGTTCAGGTAGTCCTGCGGCACGCGGCGCACGCCTTCGGCGGTGTTGAGGATCATCGGCCAGATCGAGCAGATGAAGATGGTCCAGGTCGCCGCCGGGTCGGCCTTCTGGAACACCAGCAGGCCGATCGGCAGCCAGGCCAGCGGGCTCACCGGGCGCAGCAGCGAGATGATCGGATCGAGCATGCGGCGCATGAAGGTGAAGCGGCCGAGCAGGAAGCCGAGCGGAATGCCGACGGCGGCGGCGAAGCCGAAGCCGATGCCGACGCGCTTCAGCGACGACAGCACGTTCCAGCCGATGCCCTGGTCGTTGGGGCCGTTGCTGTAGAAGGGATCGGCGAACAGCTTGGCCGCCGCGTCCCAGGTCTTGGTCGGCGCCGGAATGCCGCTGATCTTGGTCGACACCAGCGCCCAGATGCCGATCAGCGCCAGGAGCCCGCACAACGGCGGGATGACGGCTTTCGCGACGTCGCGCGCACGCTCGGCGAACGGGACGGCATACGGCGTATCGGCGGGCGGTGCGGCGGGCGTGGGCGCGACGGTATTCACGGCGGCAGGCTCCGGTTCGGCGGGGATGGGGCCCGCGAGGGGCGGCTTGAAGGCGACGACGGTACTCATGGCTATCTCCTTTTCCCGTCCGGCGCCGCGATCCGTCGCGACGCCGGACGAGACCGTTGCGTCAGGCATGCACCTTGAACGACTCGGCGTACTTCTTCGGATCCTTGCCGTCCCAGGTCACACCGTCGATGAGCTTGTGCGAGCGCATGTCGCCCTTCGGCAGCGTCGCACCGGCGGCCGCGGCGGCGGCCTTGTAGATGTCGATGCGGTTGACCTTCTTCGCCACGGCGGCGTAGTCCGGGTGGTCCTTGAGCAGGCCCCAGCGCTTGTGCTGGGTCATGAACCACATGCCGTCGGAGAGATAAGGGAAGTTGACTGTGCCCTCGTTGTAGAACTTCATGTGGTTCTTGTCGTCCCAGCTCTTGCCGAGGCCGTTCTCGTAGCGGCCGAGCATGCGCGCGACGATGACGTCGGTATCGGTATTGACGTAGGACTTCTGCGCGATGGTCTCAGCCGTCTTCTGCTTGTTCGACAGCGAGGCGTCGATCCAGCGGCCGGCGTCGATGATCGCCGCCGTCATGGCGCGCGCCGTGTTCGGGTTCTTGGCGACGAAGTCGGCCGTGGTGCCGAGCACCTTCTCGGGATGGTCGAGCCAGATGTCCTGGGTGGTCTGCGCCGTGAAGCCGATCTTGTCGATGATGGCGCGGTTGTTCCACGGCTCGCCGACGCAGTAGCCGTCCATGTTGCCGACGCGCATGTTGGCGACCATCTGCGGCGGCGGCACGGTGATGGTCTTGACGTCCTTGAGCGGGTTGATGCCCTGCGCGGCCAGCCAGTAGTAGAGCCACATGGCGTGCGTGCCGGTGGGGAAGGTCTGGGCGAATGTGTATTCGCGCTCCTTCTTGGCGATGAGTTTCGCCAGCGAGGGGCCGTCGGTGGCGCCCTTGTCCCTGAGCTGGTTGGAGAGCGTGATCGCCTGGCCGTTGTGGTTGAGGTTCATCAGCACGGCCATGTCCTTCTTCGGCCCGCCGATGCCGAGCTGCACGCCATAGACGAGGCCGTAGAGCACATGGGCGGCGTCGAGCTCGCCGTTGACCAGCTTGTCGCGCACGGAGGCCCACGAGGCTTCCTTGGTCGGGATGATCTTGATGCCGTACTTCTCGTCGAACTTGTTGACGGCGGCCATGACGACCGAGGCGCAGTCGGTGAGCGGGATGAAGCCGATCCGCACCTCCTTCTTCTCGGGCGCGTCAGAGCCGGCGGCCCAGGCGCCGGAGCGGATTCCGGGCGGCACCATCGCCATCAGCCCAAGACCGGCGGCGCCGGCAATGAAATCGCGGCGGGAGGTTTTCTTGTCATCCATGTCGTGCTCCTTGGCATTTCGATCTCGCAAAAAAGACGGCGTCGCATGAGCGCGATTGAAGTCGCGCTCATGGACGCCGTTGTCCATCACCTGATCGCCCTTGACCCGGTGTTCGTATCGGGTTCTTCGCAAGCGCTGTGCCAGGGAGCCGCTGCGGGCCGGAAAGCCGCGCCAATCAAGGGGATGCAGCCCATTTGAATGACGTTGGAGGAAGCATCGTGCGTGAGGCGCCACGCACTATCGCGGTGCAGCAACCGCCCGGCTGCACCAATCAGAGCAGCAGCTTGGCCATCTCCACGACCTCGCCGGCGACCGCCGTCAGCGGCTTGCCGCGGTCCATCGCCAGCTTGCGCAAGGCCTTGTAGGCGGCATCCTCGTCGAGGCCGCGCGCCTTCATCAGGATGCCCTTGGCCTTGTCGATGACGACGCGGTCGGCGAGCTTCTTCGTCGCCGCGTCGAGTTCATGCCGCAGCGCCTCGTATTCCTCGAAGCTGGCGATGGCGACTTCCATGATCGGCTCGAGACGTTCCGGCGTCAGGCCGTCGACGATATATGCCGAGACGCCCGCCCGCAGCGCCTTGCGCACCATGTCGCCGTCGCTGCGGCTGGCGAACATCACCACCGGCCGCGGCAGCGCCTCGTGGGCGAGCGCCAGGTGTTCGAGCGTGTCGCGCGAGGGCGCTTCGGTCTGGATCAGGATGATGTCGGGCCGGATCTGTTCGATGCGCGCCGCCAGGTCGAGGCAGGACGGCAGCAGTGCCGCCACCTGGTGGCCGGACAGCGCCAGGCCGGCGCAGATCTCGCCGGCGCGGGACTCGGAATCGTCGATGACCAGAACGCGGAGCATGGACGGGATGTCGCAAGAAGCGAGCCCACGAATTGCCCCCGACAACAGGGCTTTGACAAGCGGGCGAAAACGGATAGAATGCTCGGCTTTCCGTTCGACCCGTTCAGGAACACAGCATGCCTGGTATCCGCCTTAAAGAGAACGAACCTTTTGAAGTGGCAATCCGCCGCTTCAAGCGCACCATCGAGAAGGCCGGCCTTCTGACCGAACTGCGTTCGCGCGAGTTCTACGAGAAGCCCACCTCCGAGCGCAAGCGCAAGCTGGCCGCCGCGGTGAAGCGCCATCACAAGCGCATCCGCAGCCAGCAACTGCCGCAGAAGCTCTACTAAGCATCTCTTTGCTGTCGCAATCGGCCGGCACCGCGCGAGCGCTGCCGGCGTTTGTCTTTCCGGGGACCGGAAATCGGAGGCCGCGATGTCGCTGAAAACCCGCATCAACGAAGACATGAAGACCGCGATGAAGGCGCGCGACACCGCGCGCCTCGCCGCGATCCGCCTGCTGATGGCGGCGATGAAGCAGCGCGAGGTCGACGAGCGCATCGAACTCGACGACGCCGGCGTGGTCGCCGTCATCGAGAAGATGCTCAAGCAGCGCAAGGACTCGATCGCTCAGTACGAGGCGGCGAAGCGCCAGGATCTCGCCGACGCCGAGAAGTTCGAGGTCGAGGTACTGTCGGCCTACATGCCGCAGGCGCTCGATGCCGCCGAGGTCGAGGCCATCGTCGCCGCGGCGGTCGCCGAATCCGGCGCCAAGACGCCGGCCGACATGGGCAAGGTCATCGCCCTCGTCAAGCCCAGGGTCGCGGGACGCGCCGACATGGGCGAAGTCTCCAAGCTCGTCAAGGCCAAACTCGCCGGCGCATAATCCGCGCGGTGATTCCCGAGTCGTTCATCCAGGAACTCCTCGCCCGCGTCGACATCGTCGACGTGGTCGAGCGCTACGTCGCGTTGCGCAAGGCCGGCGCCAACTACTCGGCCTGCTGCCCGTTCCACTCCGAGAAGACGCCCTCCTTCACCGTCAGCCCGAGCAAGCAGTTCTATCACTGCTTCGGCTGCGGCGCTCACGGCAGCGCCATCGGCTTCGTCATGCAGTACTCGGGCGTCGGCTTCGTCGAGGCGGTCGAAGACCTCGCCCACAATGCCGGCATGCAGGTGCCGCAGGTTTCCGAGCGCGTCCATAGCGAGCGCGCCAAGAAGGCGCCGCTGACCGAACTGATGGCGCGCGCCGCCCGCTTCTACAAGGATCAGCTCAAGGCCTCGCCCAAGGCGATCGACTACCTCAAGGGCCGCGGCCTGACGGGCGAAGTCGCCGCCCGCTTCGGCCTCGGCTACGCGCCGGATGAATGGCAGGGCCTGCAGCGCGTCTTCCCCGACTACACCGATGCCGCCCTGCTCGAATGCGGTCTGGTCATCGAGAACGAGCAAGGCCGGCGCTACGACCGCTTCCGCGACCGCGTGATGTTCCCGATCCTGGACCAGCGCGGCAACGTCATAGGCTTCGGCGGCCGCTTCATCGGCGACCACAAGGCGGCCCAGGCCGAAAACGCCGCCGCCGGGCCGAAGTACCTGAACTCGCCCGAGACGCCGCTGTTCGAGAAGGGCAAGGAACTCTACGGCCTCCTGCAGGCGAGGCAGGCGATCCGCGACGCCGACCAGGTGATCGTCGTCGAGGGCTACATGGACGTCGTCGCACTGGCCCAGCACGGCGTCGGCAATGCCGTGGCGACGCTCGGCACCGCCTGCACGCCGACCCATGTGCACAAGCTGCTACGGCAAGCCTCGAAGGTCGTGTTCTGCTTCGACGGCGACACCGCCGGCCGCAAGGCGGCTTGGCGCGCGCTCGAGGCCAGCCTCGAGCAACTGTCCGACGATCGCTCGGTCGGCTTTCTTTTCCTGCCCGCCGAGCACGACCCCGACAGCTTCGTGCGCGCCGAGGGCGCCGACGCGTTCCGGCAACTGGCCGCCCACCCGACGACGCTGACCGAATTCCTGCTGCGCGAACTGACGGCGCGGCTCGACCTCGACAACAGCGCCGAAGACCGCGCCCGACTCGTGCATGAGGCGAAGCCCTACCTGCAGAAGCTTGCGGCGCCGGTACTGCGCGTACAACTGACCAAGGCTGTCGCCAAGGCCGCCGACATGACGCAGGCGGAGGTCGAGGCGCAATGCGGACTCAAGCCGGCCGCGCCGCCGGGGCGACGCCCGCCGCCGAGGCCGCGCAACCGCACAGTGGCGATGACTCTCGAGCACGCGCTGCTCGAACCCGTGCTCTACAAGCCCGAGCGCGCGGCACGGATTCCACTCGAACGGATCGCCGCCGAAAGCCGGGAAGGTGCCTTGATCCGCGCCATCGCGGACGCCGTGGACCACGGCGACCTGCCGCGCGGGCTCGTCGGCATTCTGGAGTTCTTCCGCGGCACGCCGCACGAGGCGACGCTGGGCGCCATGATCCCCATGCTGACGCAGGACGAGCCCGACGCGGCCGAGCTGGAAGCCGTCTTCATCGACGCCCTGGAACGGCTCCAGCGCAAGGAAATCGAACGCGAACTGGACGCGCTGAACGAAAAGGCGCGCGCGGGGTCCATCACTCCCCAAGAGATGCAGCTGCTGATAGCCCGCAAGGCCCAAAGCCAAAAGACGCGGACAAGCGAGTGATTTTTCACATATAATATGCGGTTCTCCCGAGCCACGCTCGCGGGATTTGCCGTTTTCCCGCCCCGCAAGCCGATGGCCGCACGCAGTGCCTGATTCAGAGGAACGTCATGCCGAAGGAAAGCCCAAAGCAGTCGAAGTCGAAAGCCGCCGCCAAGCCCGCGCCGAAGAAGGCTGCGCCGGCCAAGGCCAAGCCGGCTCCGACTAAGCCCGTCGCCGCGAAGGCGCCGGCGCCCAAGGCCGCCGCCAAGCCGGCTGCGAAGAAGGCTGCCCCTCCGGCACCGGAACCCGTCGTCGCCCCCGTCGCCCCCGTCGCCCCCGTCGCCCCGCCGCCGCCCGCCAAGCCCGAGCGCGCCAAGCGCGGCAAGGAAAAGCATGCGCCGCTGACGGCAGCGCCGGCTCAGCCGGTGGACATGGAAACCAAGCGCACGCGCCTGAAGACGCTCATCGCGCTCGGCAAGGAGCGCGGCTTCCTGACCTACGCCGAGATCAACGACCACCTGCCGGACGACCTCGTCGACGCCGAGCAGATCGAGTCGATCATCTCCACCTTCAACGACATGGGCATCCAGGTCTTCGACCACGCCCCGGCCGCGGAAGAGATGCTGCTCACCGAGGCGACCCCGGCCGCCGTCGATGAAGAGGAAGTCGAGGAAGAAACCGAACAGGCGCTGTCCACCGTCGAATCCGAGTTCGGCCGCACCACCGACCCCGTGCGCATGTACATGCGCGAGATGGGCTCGGTCGAGCTGCTGACGCGCGAGGGCGAGATCGAAATCGCCAAGCGCATCGAAGACGGCCTCAAGCACATGATCCAGGCGATTTCCGCCTGCCCGACCACGATCGCCGAGATTCTCGAGCTGGCCGGCCGCGTGGCGCGTGAGGAAATGCGCATCGACGAGGTCATCGACGGCCTCATCGACCCCAACGCCGAGGACGAAATCGAGGCGCTGGCCGAAGACGAGGAAGCCGCCATCGAGGAAGACGAGGGCGATGACGACGACGACGGCAGCGCCAAGGTTTCCGCCTCGCTGCTGGCGATGAAGCAGAGCGCGCTGGAGCGTTTCTCGCTGATCCACGAGTATTACGGCAAGCAGATGGGCGCGCTCGCCAAGCGCGGCTCGCAGGACAAGATCTACCTGCGCATCCAGAAGCAGATTTCCGGCGAGCTGATGAACATCCGCTTTACCGCCAAGACCATCGAGCGCCTGTGCGACTCGGTGCGCGGCATGGTCGAAGCCGCCCGCGGCCACGAGCGCAAGATCCTGCATCTCTGCGTCGACAAGGCCCACATGCCGCGTCCGCACTTCATCAAGGTCTTCCCCGGCAACGAGACCAACATGGAGTGGCTCAAGCACGAGGTCCAGTCCGGCAAGCCCTACGCCGCGCAACTGATGCGCGCCGCGCCGGCGATCCTCGAGGAGCAGCAGAAGCTGATCGACCTGCAGAACCGCATCGGCATTCCGCTCAAGGAACTCAAGGACATCAACAAGCAGATGTCCACCGGCGAAGCCAAGGCGCGCCGCGCCAAGCGCGAGATGACCGAGGCCAACCTGCGCCTCGTGATCTCGATCGCCAAGAAGTACACCAACCGCGGCCTGCAGTTCCTCGACCTGATCCAGGAAGGCAACATTGGCCTGATGAAGGCGGTGGACAAGTTCGAATACCGCCGCGGCTACAAGTTCTCGACCTACGCCACGTGGTGGATCCGCCAGGCCATCACGCGCTCGATCGCCGACCAGGCGCGCACCATCCGCATCCCGGTGCACATGATCGAGACCATCAACAAGATGAACCGCATCAGCCGCCAGATCCTGCAGGAGACCGGCGCCGAGCCCGATCCGGCGACGCTGGCGGTCAAGATGGAAATGCCCGAGGAGAAGATCCGCAAGATCCTCAAGATCAGCAAGGAGCCGATCTCGATGGAGACGCCGATCGGCGACGACGACGACTCGCACCTCGGCGACTTCATCGAGGACTCCGCGACGCTGTCGCCCTCCGACGCCGCGCTCTACGCGTCCCTGCGCGAAGTCACCAAGGAAATCCTCGACAGCCTGACGCCGCGCGAGGCCAAGGTCCTGCGCATGCGCTTCGGCATCGAAATGAACACCGACCACACCCTCGAAGAAGTCGGCAAGCAGTTCGACGTCACCCGCGAGCGCATCCGGCAGATCGAAGCCAAGGCCCTGCGCAAGCTGCGTCACCCCTCGCGGTCCGAGAAGCTGCGCAGCTTCCTGGACGGCGCGGAGTAAGAAGAAGAGCAACCCAGATGCGCGTCGGTCCCCGAAGCCTAGGGTCCGGTGCGTGAATCGCGCAGGGCGCGAAGACGAGCCGAAGACAGTGCTGATGCACGGCGAGGCGAAGTCGACAATGCCATGCGCGATTCAGGGGCCTGTAGCTCAGTCGGTTAGAGCAGAGGACTCATAATCCTTTGGTCGTGGGTTCGAGTCCCACCGGGCCCACCAGTGTTTTTTGTGCGTACTTTGTTTTGGTTGAAGCCATGCCCAATACAACTACCCCATCGACCACTTATTGCTATCACTGCGGCGTCCGCCATCCCACCGAGGAGATGCGGCAGATCGAAACCAAGGGCGGCAAGCGCTGGCGCTGCATCAAGAGCATCCAGGCGACCAAGCGTGCCACCGCGGAACGCGATGCCTTCGGCAAGCAGGTGACGGCGCTGAACAAGGCGGAGCTGCAGGCCAGCATCCGCATGCGCTCGAACCCCGAGCGCTCGATCACCGGCAAGTAGCATGTCGCTCGCCTCGTCGCCCTTCGACCGGGCTGCGGTCATCGCCAACTTCGGCGACGACGAGGACTTGCTGAAGCAGATTGCCGCCGTCTGCGTCGCCGAATGGCCGACGAACGCCGCCTGCCTGAAGGAAGCGGCCGACGCAGGCGACGCGCAGGCGCTGCGTGCCGCCGCGCATCGCGTCAAGGGCGCCTTCGCCAATTTCATGGCGGAGCCTGCGGTCGCCGCCGCGCGCCGGCTGGAACTCGCCTGCGTCGACGGCTTCCCCGCCGACCATGCCGAGCTGCTCGCGGAAGCGTTGCGCCGCGGCAACGAACTGGTTGCCGCGCTCGAGCAGGAATCGCAGTCCTAGCGCGTCTTGCGCTGGATCAGCTCGATCTTGTAGCCATCCGGATCCTGCACGAAGGCGATGACCGTCGTGCCGCCCTTCATGGGCCCCGCTTCCCGCACCACGTTGCCGCCGCGGCGGCGGATTTCCTCGCAGGCCGCGTAGGCATCGTCGACCTCGATGGCGACATGGCCAAAGGCCGTGCCGAGCTCGTACTTGTCAACGCCCCAGTTGTACGTCAGCTCGAGCACCGCGGTTTCCGATTCCTCGCCATAGCCGACGAAGGCGAGCGTGAACTTGCCCTCGGGGTAGTCGTTGCGGCGCAGGAGGCGCATGCCGAGCACCTCGTTGTAGAAGGCCAGCGAGCGCTCGAGGTCGCCGACGCGCAGCATGGTGTGCAGGATGCGCATGTTCGTCTCCTTCAGATCAGAGGAATCGCGCCGGCGCGTTCCTTGAGTTCGCGCCGCGCCTCGCGCCAATCCGGATAGATCGACTCGACGTGCAGCCAGAAGCGCCGGCTGTGGTTCATCTCGCGCAGGTGCGCGAGTTCGTGCGCGACGACATAGTCGACCAGTGCCAGCGGCAGATGGATCAGCCGCCAGTTGAGGCGGATGCCGCTATCGCTGCTGCAACTGCCCCAGCGCGTGCGTGCCGAACTGAGGCCGAGCGGCGGCGCCGGATGGCCGAGGCGTTCGGCGTAGAAAACGAGGCGCCCGGAAAAGACTTCAAGCGCACGGCGCTGCAGGCCGCGCCGCGCCAGCGCGTCGAGATCGGCGCCCGGGCGCGCAGCGAGCACCAGCGTCTGCTCGTCCCACAGCGCACGGTTGGCGCCGGTGGTCACGCGCACGCGCGCCTCGCCATCGAGCAGGGGAATGGCGACGCCGTCGCGGATCGCCAGGTGGCGGTGCGCCGTGCGCGCCTGGTGCTCGTCGAGCTTCCTCAATACCCAGTCGCCGTGCGTGTGCACGAAGGCCTCGATCTCGGCGAGCGGCAGGCAATGCGGCGCGCCGATGCGCAGGCCGCGCTCGTCGATGGTCATCGACAGCCGGCGGCGCCCGCTCAGCAGCTCGTAGGCGACGATGCGCGCGCCGATCTGCACGTGCCGGGCTTTCGGCAGTGGCGAGGCAGGCGGCAGGCGGAATAGCGAGAGCTGTTCGGGCACGGAAGCGCGCTGGGCCGTCCCGAGCGCTTCCTCGCCCCCTGGGGGGAGGGCCGAGCAACGCGAGGCTTTCGGGGGGGGCGTCAAACTTATGCGGCGCAGGCGAAGAGGTCGTCCATGACGACCCCCGGGGGCAGCTTGGCGATCGCCGCGGCGATCACTTGTTCGATGGTCGGCAGGGGCAATTCGACGAGGCGCCAGTTGCAGCGCAGTCCGCCGCGGCCGTCGGGCTGGACCCAGCTGGCGCGCGCCGCGAAGGACAGCGAACAATCGGGAATCGGCCGCCCCAGCGCGCGCGCCTGCATGGCGACGCACAGGCTCAGCATGCGCGCGGCCTCCTTGCGCAGCCAGGTCTCGGCGCCGTCCTGGATCTGGCGCGGCGTCGCCTCGGGCGGCAGCGGCAGGTGCAGCACGCCTTCGTCGAGCGTCGCGGTGCGCCGCCCCGTGTCGAGCGCCAGCACGATCTCGCCGCCGAGGTACGCAAGGCGCGCGCCGTCGCGCCAGCGATCGGCGGGATCGGGTGCGGCGAGGTCAAGCCGCAGGGCGAGTTGCGGCGGGCGTCTGTTCTTCATGGCGATAGAGCTGCGGACTGATGCGGCGCATTTCGGCTTCCATCCACTCCTCGGCGCGCCGGTTGATATCTTCCGCGGTCAGGCCCTTCGGGTCAATGGCCGGCCCGATGCTGACCGTCACGGTGCCGGGCCGCTTGATGAAGGCGTTGCGGCGCCAGAACTCGCCGGAATTCAGTGCCACCGGCACTACGGGAGCGCCGGTCGCCGCGCCCAGATAGGCGCCGCCGATCTTGTAGCGCTTGTGCTGTCCCGGAGCGACGCGCGTTCCCTCGGGGAAGATCACGACCGAATAGCCTTCGGCGAGGCGCTGCCCGCCGCGCTCGGCGACCTGCGTCAGCGCCTGCTTGCCGGCGCCGCGGTCGATGGCGACGAAGGGCATCAGCCAGAGCCCCCAGCCGAAGAACGGCAGCCAGTGCAGTTCGCGCTTGTACACGAACGAGGTCAGCGAAAATATCTTCTGCAACGCGATCGTCTCCCAGGCGGACTGGTGCTTGCTGACCACGATGCACGGAACGGCGGGAATGTTTTCGCGCCCGAGCACCCGGAAGTCGATGCGCAGAAGATTGCGGATCAGCCACATCGCCGGGTTCACCCACAGCATCACGAACAGCCGGCGCTGGCGCGCCGGCATCCAGAACAGCGCCAGCAGGCACAGCACGAACGGCGGCGTGTAAAGCACCATCACGGCCATGAACAGCGCCGAGCGCAACGCGATCATGCGCTCACGACCTTGGTGACCGCCGCCGCGAGGTCGGCGTAGATCGGCGTGCCTTCGGGCAGCGCCGGATCGTCGCGCGTCTTCTTGCCCTTGCCCGTCAGCACCAGGATCGGCTGGGCGCCGACGGCTTGCGCCGCCTGCAGGTCGCGCAGGCTGTCGCCGATCGCCGGCACGCCGGCGAGGTCGGCGTTGTAGCGGCGCGCGACCTCCTTAAGCATCCCCGCCTGCGGCTTGCGGCAATCGCACTTGTCGTCGTTGGTGTGCGGGCAGAAGAAGACCGCGTCGATGCGGCCGCCGACCTGCGCCACCGCCTTGACCATCTTGTCGTGGATCGCGTTGAGCGTGTCCATGTCGAACAGGCCCTGGCCGATGCCCGACTGGTTGGTCACGACGACGACGCGATAGCCCCACTGGTTGAGGCGCGCGATAGCTTCGAGGCTGCCTGGAATCGCGCGCCACTCGGCCGGCGACTTGATGTACTGATCGGAGTCCTCGTTGATGACGCCGTCGCGGTCGAGGATGATCAGCTTCATGCCGAGAGCTTCGACAGGTCGGCGACGCGGTTCATCGCCTGATGCAGGGTGGCCAGCAGGCCGAGGCGGTTGGCACGCAGCGCGGCATCCTCGGCGTTGACCATGACTTCATCGAAGAAGGTATCGACAGGCTTCTTCAGTTTGGCCAACTTCAGTAGCGAAGCTGTGTAGTCACCCTTGTTGAACGCATCATCAGCCTCGGCACCCACCGGAATGAGCGTCGTCGCGAGCGCCTGCTCAGCAGTTTCGAAAAGGAGCTTGTTGTCGAATCTCGCCACCACGCCGTCCGCCTTCTTGAGGATGTTGCCGACGCGCTTGTTGGCGGCCGCGAGGCTCGCGGCCTCGGGCAGCGCGGCGAAGGCGCGCACCGCGGCGAGACGCTTCGGGATGTCGCCGAGGCGCTGCGGGCGCAGGCCGACGACGGCCTCGACTTCCTGCGCCGAGTAGCCCTGCTCGCGCAGGCTGCCGGCGAGGCGTTCGTAGATGAAATCGGCAAGCTGCCCCGTTGCGGGCTTGAACTCGCCGATGCTGCCGAACGCATTGGCAGCCAGCGCCGTCAGTTGATCGAGCGGCAGGTCGAGATCACCCTCGCTCAGCATACGAATCACGCCCAGCGCGTGGCGCCGCAGCGCGAACGGGTCCTTGTCCCCGGTCGGCACCTGGCCGATGCCGAACATGCCGGTCAGCGTCTCGAGCTTGTCGGCCAGCGCGACGACGATGCCGACGCGGCCGCGCGGCAGGCTGTCGCCGGCGAAGCGCGGCTTGTAGTGGTCCTCGACGGCGTCGGCAATGTCGGCGGGCAGCCCGTCATGCAGCGCGTAGTAGCGGCCCATCGTGCCCTGCAGTTCGGGAAACTCGCCGACCATGTCGGTCAGGAGGTCGGCTTTGGCCAGCAGCGCGGCCTGGTCGGCCTGGCGCGCGAGTTCTTCGCCGCCGAGTTGGCTACCGATGGCGCTGGCGATCGCCGCGACACGCTGGGTGCGCTCGCCCTGCGTGCCGAGCTTGTTGTGGTAGACGACCTTCGCCAGCCCCGGCACGCGGTCGGCGAGCGACTTCTTGCGATCCTGGTCGAAGAAGAACTTGGCGTCGGCCAAGCGCGGGCGCACCACGCGCTCGTTGCCGCCGACCACGGCGCTCGCATCGGCCGGGCGGATGTTGCTGACGATGAGGAACTTGTTGGTCAGCCTGCCCTTGCCGTCGAGCAGCGGGAAGTATTTCTGGTTGGCCTTCATGGTCAGGATCAGGCATTCCTGCGGCACTTGCAGGAATGCTTCCTCGAACTGGCCGATCAGCACGTTCGGGCGCTCGACCAGCGCGGTGACTTCGTCGAGCAGCGCTTCGTCCTCGATCGGCTGGCCGCCGGCCTTCGCGGCGGCGTCCTTGAGCTGGCGCGCGATCTCGGCGCGGCGCGCGGCGAAGCTGGCGATCACTGCGCCCTCGGCTTCGAGTTGCTGCGCGTAGCTGTCGGCGTCCTTGACCAGCACCGGATCGACGGCGGCCTCGAAGCGATGGCCCTGCGTCTCGCGGCCGGCGTTCAGGCCGAGCACGGAGATCGGCACGACGTCGGCGCCGTGCAGCGCGACGAGCCGGTGCGCGGGACGCACGAAGTTCACCGAGGTCCAGCCGTCGGCGAGCTGGTAGGTCATCACCTTCGGGATCGGCAGTGCGGCGAGCGCGGCCTCGAGCGCCTTCTGCAGGCCCTCGGCGAGCGTCGCGCCCTTGGCCGTGCTGTCGAAGAACAGCACCTCGGCCTTGCCGTCCGATTCGCGGCGCAGCTTCGTCACGGCGGAAGCGTCGGCGCCGAGCGCCGCCAGCTTCTTCGTCAATGCGGGCGTCGCGTTGCCGGAAGCGTCGAGGCCGACGGCGACGGGCATCAGCTTCTGCGAGACGGCCTTGTCGGCAGCCTGGCCGAGCACGTTCGTCACATGCACGGCGAGGCGGCGCGGCGAGGCGTAGGGCGTGACGGCAGCAGTGCCGTCACACAGGCCCTGGTTCTTCAGCGATTGCGCCAGCGTGTCGGCGAAAACTTCGCCAAGCTTCTTCAGCGCCTTGGGCGGCAGTTCCTCGACGAAGAGTTCGAGGAGCAGGTTCTTCTTGTCGCTCATTTACGCCGCCTTCTTTGCATTCAGTTGCGCCAGCACTTCGGCGGCGTGCGCCTGCGGCGCCATCGGGAAGCCGAGCCGCGCGCGGCTGTCGAGATAGCTCTGCGCGACGTTGCGCGCGAGGTTGCGGATGCGGCCGATGTAGGCGGCGCGCTCGGTGACGGAAATCGCGCCGCGCGCATCGAGCAGGTTGAAGGTGTGCGCGGCCTTGAGCACCTGCTCGTAGGCCGGCAGCGCCAGCTTCTCGTTCATCAGGTGCTGTGCCTGCTTTTCATAGGCGCCGAAAGCGGTGAACAGGAAGTCGGCATCCGAGTGCTCGAAGTTGTAGGCCGACTGCTCGACCTCGTTCTGGTGATAGACGTCGCCGTAGGTGAGGCCCTCGGTCCACACCAGGTCGAAGACGTTCTCGACGCCCTGCAGGTACATCGCCAGGCGCTCGAGGCCGTAGGTGATCTCGCCCGTGATCGGCTTGCAGTCGATGCCGCCGACCTGCTGGAAATAGGTGAACTGCGTCACCTCCATGCCGTTCAGCCACACCTCCCAGCCCAGGCCCCAGGCGCCTAGCGTCGGGTTCTCCCAGTCGTCCTCGACGAAGCGGATGTCGTTCTGCTTGAGGTCGAAGCCGAGCGCTTCGAGCGAACCGAGGTAGAGCTCGAGGATGTTGGCCGGCGCCGGCTTGAGCACCACCTGGTACTGGTAGTAGTGCTGCATGCGGTTGGGGTTCTCGCCGTAGCGGCCGTCCTTGGGGCGCCGCGAGGGCTGGACGTAGCCGGCCTTCCACGGCTCGGGACCGAGCGCGCGCAGGAAGGTCGCGGTATGGCTGGTGCCGGCGCCGACCTCCATGTCGTACGGCTGCAGCAGCGCGCAGCCCTGCTTGTTCCAGAATGTCTGGAGCTGGAGGATGATCTCCTGGAACGTCGGTTTGGAGGCGGCCATGAGGGACTCTGTAAATCGCAAAGCCGCGATTTTACAGGGTTCCGCCCGCAGCAGCGGCTTGCGCCATGCGGCGGGCGTCGGCTATGCTGACGGCACATTCCGAAGTCGAGGTCCCGGTCCAATGACATCGCATGGCTTCTCGCCGAACCGCATCGACACGCTGATCGGCGCCAGCACGCGCATCGACGGCGACATCGACTGCACGGGCGTCCTGCGCGTGCAGGGCGAGGTGAAGGGCGACGTCGTTTGTCGCGAGGCCGCGGATGGCGGCGTCGTCGTCGACAGTGCCGGCGGCGTCGCGGGCACTGTCACCGCGCCGCACATCGTCGTCAAGGGGCGCTTCGCCGGTCCCGCGCATTCGTCGCAAACCATCGAGGTCCACCAGGGCGGCTCCCTGACCGGCGACGTCGCCTTCAGGCACCTGGTCATCCACGCCGGCGGCGTCGTCGAGGGCGCGCTCACGCCGACGCCCGACGACACCGCGCCGGGCGCCGAGCCGCCCCGAATGGCGCCGCCGGCCGATGTGCATGCTGGTTGGGGCAAGCGCAAGCTCGGCATCGCGGCAGGCGCAGCGGTCGCCGTCATTGCCGTCGTCTGGGCATGGAGCCTGTTCTCGACCGAGACGCCTTCGGCGCAGGACGCCGCGCCCGCGACCGCTTCATCCGCGCGCGAATCGGCCGCGGAGCCGGCGCCGGCCGCCCGTGACCAGGCGCGCCGCGAAGAGCGCGCCAGCGAAAGCGCCGCCGCGGAACCCGCTGCTCCCGCCCTCGTTCCTGCCGCCACGCTGGCGACCGCGCCGTCGGCCGCACCGGGCGAGGAGACCGTCGTGGTGCGCGGGGCAAACCCGAATCGGCCGGTCGGCGTGTTCCTGCTGGTTGCCCACGAACCGGCGGTGCTGTACCGCAAGCAGCGCGACGATGCCGGAGGCGGCACGCGCCTGGCGGCCGAGGCCGGCGAGAAGGTGAGCATATCGGTCGACCGCGACGAACTCGTCCGCGTCGCCAAGGGGCGCGCGCTCGAGATCTACTTCCAGGGCCAGAAGGTGCCGCGCGACCTCGTCGAGCGCGGCGTCTGGATCAGCTTCGTTCCGACGTCGCGTCCCTGATCCGGACCCGGCGTCCATCCGGGCGCCGCCGCCGCGCGGCGGCTGCTACGATAGCGGCCCATGATCTCGCGACGACAATTCCTGCGCGGCGACCTCGCCGGCCGCAAGCCCGCGCTGCGGCCGCCCTGGGCGCTCGCGGGCGACGCCTTCCTCGCCGCCTGCACGCGCTGCGGCGATTGCGTGCCCGCCTGCCCGACGAAGATCGTGGTCATCGTCGGTGGCTATCCGACGGTGGATTTCTCGCGCGGCGAATGCACGTTCTGCGGCGCCTGCGTCGACGCCTGCAAGCCGCGCGCGCTGCTGAAGACGGAGGCTCCGCCATGGCGCATCGCGGCGCAGATCGGCGCCAACTGCATGGCCTTCAAGGACACGGTGTGCCGCAGTTGCGGGGATGCCTGCACGGCGGCGGCGATCCGCTTCCGGCCGCGCCTGGGCGGCGCGGCCGTGCCGGAAGTGGATGCGGGGAGATGCACGGGCTGCGGCGCCTGCGTCGCGCCCTGCCCGGCGAACGCGATCGCGCTGGCCTGAGCGGCCCGCGCGTCGCGGCACTGCAAACGGCTACTGCTTGACGTTGCCGATGAAGCGGTTCTCGACCAGCGGCGGCGCGTCGACCTGCGGCACGTGGCACTGCGTGCAGTTGTGGCGCAGCATCGAGACGGTCGCCAGCTTCTTGCCCTCGCGGTCGAGGAAGTGGCTGTCGCCGACCTTCGGCGCCTTCTTCTCCTGGTACTTCGCCGGGCTGTGGCAGTCCAGGCACTGGTTTTCCTCGAGGTTGATGTCGTCGAAGTTCTCGACCGCGTGCGGGATAACAGGCGGCTGCTCGACGAAGGTGCGCGCAATCTTCTGCTGCCCGGCGGTGCCCGGCCGCTTGCCGGCATAGGTGCGGACTTCCGGCGCCTTGTCGGCGGCGGCGACGTCGACGCCGCGCATCGAGCCGACCGGCTCGTAAGTGGCGCAGCCGGCGGCGACGGCCACGAGCGTTGCCGCAAGGATGGTGAAGGTCTTGTTCATGATGCGCTCCCCACAGAGGAAAAAACGTTGGTCATTTCGACGCCGCATGCGGGACGCCGGCTACAGGTGACACGGTGTTGGTAAATCGGGTGCCGAAGGCGAACACGTCCTTCGCGCAGACATCGATGCAGCGGCCGCAGTTGGTGCATTGCGGCGACAAGATCACCGGGCTCGCGGCGGCCTTCAGCGGCGCGCGGATCACCAGCGGTTCGGGACAGACGACGAAGCAATCGTTGCAGTCGTTGCAGGCGGCGCGCCGCGTCGCCGAAACGCGCACCGGGGCCCAGCGGCCGAGCAGGCTGTAGAAGGCGCCGACGGGGCACAGGTGCCCGCACCAGCCGCGGTTCATCACGAAGAGGTCGAGCAGAAGGACGCCGGCCACCGCCATCCATGCCGCGCCGAGGCCGAAGAACAGGCCGCGATGAAGCATCGACACCGGATTGACGAGTTCCCAGGCGATGGTGCCGGTCGCCGCGGCCATCGCCAGGGTGAGGCCGAGTACCCAGAAGCGCGCATGGCGCGAGACGTGCGCGCCGCCCTTGATGCCGAGGCGCTCGCGCAGCCATGCGGCGAGGTCGGTGACGAGGTTGAGCGGGCACACCCAGCTGCAATAGACGCGGCCGCCGACGATCAGGTAAAAGACGGCGATGATGGCGACGCCGATGAGCGCCAGCGTCTCCGGCACGTGGCCGGCGAGCAGCGACTGCAGCAGCACGTACGGATCGGTCAGCGGCAGGATATCGAGCGTGTAGCTGTAGGCGAGGTTGCCCTTGACGATCCAGACGCCGAACCACGGCCCGGCGAGGAACAGCGCAAGGATCGCGAACTGCGATGCGCGCCGCAGCAGCAGCCACTTGCGGCTGCGCCACCAGCCCTTGGCGGCGAGCGCGTCGCTGCCGATGTGCGCCGCGCTCACAGCTGGTTCCCCTGCAAGGCTCGCGGCAGCGCGCCGGAAGTCCCGGGCGCCGGCGCGGTAGCGGGCGCGGGCGGCGCGGGCACGTCCGGCACCAGGCCGCGGCCGCCGAATTCGTACTTGAGCCCTTCGGGCAGGTTGTAGCGGTGCTCGATTTCCGGCGTCACCAGGCTGCCGCCGGCCTTCCTCTTTTCTTCCCAGCCGAGGCGGTAGTGCTCGCCGAGTTCGCCCCTGGCGAGCGCGGTGGGGAAGACCCTGATCGCGGCCGCCTTCAGCGGGCAGGCCTTCTCGCACATGCCGCAACCGGTGCAGGCATCCGAATGCACCACCGGCTCGAAGATCGTGTGCGTGCCGGTGCGCTCGTTGTGGCGCGGCTCGAGCGTGATCGCCTTGTCGATGACCGGGCAGACGCGATAGCAGATGTCGCAGCGCAGGCCGAGGAAGTTGAGGCAGGTCTCCTTGTCGACCAGCGCGGCGAGCCCCATGCGCGACTTCGCGATGTCGGTCAGCTTGTGGTCGAGGGCGCCGGTGGGGCAGGCCTTGACGCAGGGGATGTCCTCGCACATCGCGCACGGGCCGGTGCGCGCGGTGAAGTACGGCGTGCCGACGGCGACGCCGGACTCGGGCGTCGCCAGCGAGAGGATCAGCGGCGGGCAGTCGCGCACGCAGAGGCCGCAGCGGATGCAGGCGCCGAGGAAATCCTTCTCGGCGCCGGCGCCCGGCGGACGCAGCGCGGTCGGCGGCAGGGCTTTCGCCTGCCGCACCGAGAGCCCGAGGCCGAGTCCCAGCAGGCCGACGCCGCACGCCATGCGCGCGGTGTCGAACAGGAACTGGCGGCGAGCGCTGCCCTTCGATTCCGAAGACATGTCGACTGCCCGTTTCGGTCAGCGCGCGGGCGGAAGGCCGGACAACGGCTCCCCGCCCGGCGTCGGACCTCAGACCTTGGTCACCTTGCACGCGCACTTCTTGAAGTCCGTCTCTTTCGAGAGCGGGCAGGTCGCGTCGAGCGTCAGCTTGTTGACCAGGCGGTGCTCGTCGAAGAAGGGCACGAAGACGAGGCCGACCGGCGGCTTGTTGCGCCCCTTGGTCTCGACGCGCAGCTGGATCTCGCCGCGGCGCGTGGCGACCTTGACGACGTCGTTGCGCGCCAGCCCGCGCTTCTTGGCATCTTCCGGATTCATGAAGATCACCGCGTCGGGCACGGCCTTGTAGAGCTCGGGCACGCGACGCGTCATCGAACCGGTGTGCCAGTGCTCGAGCACGCGGCCGGTGCAGAGCCACAGGTCGTACTCGTTGTCGGGCTGCTCGGCGGCCGGCTGGTAGGGCAGCGCGAAGATCACCGCCTTGCCGTCCGGATGGCCGTAGAAGCGCACGCCCTCGCCCTTCTTGACGTAGGGATCGTAGCCTTCGCGGAAGCGCCACAGCGTTTCCTTGCCGTCGACCACCGGCCAGCGCAGGCCGCGCGCCTTGTGATAGACGTCGAAGTCGGCGAGGTCGTGGGCCTTGCCGCGGCCGAAGGCGGCGTACTCCTCGAACAGGCCCTTCTGCAGGTAGAAGCCGAAGTCCTGGATTTCCTCGTTGGTGTAGTCGGCCCAGGCATGGGCGTTGGTCTTCTTCGCGTCGTCGGCCGTGAACTTGTTCACCTGACCGTTGGCGTAGAGGACGTCGTACAGCGTCTTGCCCTTGTACTCGGGGTTCTTGTCGAGCAGTTCGGCCGGCCAGACTTCTTCGGTCTTGAAGCGCTTCGAGAACTCGACGTACTGCCAGAGGTCCGACTTCGCCTCGCCCTGCGGCCTCACCTGCTGGCGCCAGACCTGGCTGCGGCGCTCGGCGTTGCCGTAGGCACCCTCCTTCTCCATCCACATCGCCGACGGCAGGATCAGGTCGGCCGACATCGCCGACACCGTCGGATAGACGTCCGAATGCACGACGAAGGCGGCGGGGTTGCGCCAGCCCGGATAGATCTCGCCGTTGATGTTCGGGCCGGCCTGCATGTTGTTGGTCGTCGACGACCAGAAGAACAGCACGTTGCCGTCCTTGAGCGCGCGGCTCTGGGCGACGGCGTGGAGGCCTATCCAGTCCGGGATCGTGCCGGCCGGCAGCTTCCACAGCTTCTCGGAAAGCTCGCGATGCTTCGGGTTCATCACGACCATGTCGGCCGGCAGGCGGTGGGCGAAGGTGCCGACCTCGCGCGCGGTGCCGCAGGCCGAAGGCTGGCCGGTGAGCGAGAACGGGCCGTTGCCGGGCTCGGAGATCTTGCCCGTCAGCAGGTGCACGTTGTAGATCATGTTGTTGACCCACGTGCCGCGCGTGTGCTGGTTGAAGCCCATGGTCCACAGCGACATGATCTTGGTCTTCGGGTCGGCGTAGAGCTTGGCCAGCGCTTCGAGCTTCGCCTTCGGCACGCCGGAGATCTCGTGCGCCTTGTCGAGCGTGTACTCGGAAACGAACTTGGCGAAATCGTCGAAGGTGATCGGGCTCGCCGCCATCGGGTTGCCCTTCGGCTTGCCGTCGGGGCCGGGATAGCCGTTGTTGTTGGCGACCTGTTCGAGCGGGTGGTTCGGACGCAGGCCGTAGCCGATGTCGGTCACGCCCTTGGCGAACTTGACGTGCTTGCCGACGAAGTCCTTGTTGACGGCGCCGCTCTGGATGATGTGGTTGCAGATGTAGTTGAGGATCGCGAGATCCGACTGCGGCTTGAAGATCAGGTCGGCGTCGGCGAGTTCGCAGGAGCGGTGCGTGAAGGTCGAAAGGACGTTGATCTTGACGTGCTTCGCGGTGAGGCGGCGATCGGTGATGCGCGACCACAGGATCGGGTGCATCTCGGCCATGTTCGAGCCCCACAGCACGAAGGCGTCGGCCTGCTCGATGTCGTCGTAGCAGCCCATCGGCTCGTCGATGCCGAAGGTGCGCATGAAGCCGACCACGGCGGAGGCCATGCAGTGGCGCGCGTTGGGGTCGATGTTGTTGGAGCGGAAGCCGGCCTTGAACAGCTTGGCGGCGGCATAGCCTTCCCAGATGGTCCACTGGCCGGAGCCGTACATGCAGACGCCGCGCGGGCCCTTGGCCTTGAGCGCGCCCTTGGCCTTCTCTTCCATGATGTCGAAGGCTTCCTTCCACGACACCGGCACGAACTCGCCGTTCTTGTCGTACTTGCCGTCCTTCTTGCGCAGCAGCGGCCGCGTCAGGCGGTCCTTGCCGTACATGATCTTGGAGAGGAAATAGCCCTTGATGCAGTTGAGGCCCTTGTTGACCGGCGCGTCGGGGTCGCCTTGCGTGGCGACGACGCGGCCGTCCTTGACGCCGACGAGCACCGAGCAGCCGGTGCCGCAGTAGCGGCACACGCCCTTGTCCCAGCGCACGCCGTCGTTGGCGGTCTGCGCCAGCGCCTGCGCGCCCGGCACCGCCATGCCGGCAACGCCGGCAGCCGCAGCCACGGCATTCGCCTTGATGAAATCTCGCCGCGTCAGTTCCATTTCAAATCTCCTTGTCGTTACGGCAGCCCGAGGGGGTCATGCCTGCACTGGAATGGGCACTTCTGGATTGGATTCGACCTGGTGGAAGACCATCGATGCCGACAGGACGTCGGCGACTCTGCTGATGGTCTCGAAGGTGGCGACGGTTCCCGCGTCGTCTTCGCTCTCGAGCGTGACGATCATCTTGCCCGCGTCGGAAACCGCATGCACTTCGACGCCGGCGACGGCCGTCAGGCGCTCGCGCACCTCGGCGGCGGTACCCGGCCTGGCGTGCACGATGGCACTGGAGATATTCACGATCCGCCTCCCGCTAAGAACTTCCCGACAATGCCGGGTTATGAGGCCATGCTAGAGAGCGGGCCTCGCGGGTTGGTTGATGGCGGTCAAGGAATCGAAATGTCGAGTATTGCGCTCGACCATTCGTCATGACGCGGCATAAAGGTGCGCATCATGACTGTGGAATCACGGCGCATTGCGCGCCGCGGGGGGCGTCAATTCGCGTCGTAGTAGTACGGTTTCGGCGGCACCTCGACGGCCGCCAGGCGCTTGCTCGCCTCGGGATCCTGCGGCGGCTTGTCCCACCACATGGCGCGTCCGCGCTTCTGCTCCTCGAGTTCCTGCGGGTGCTTCGCCAGCCACTCGCGCATGAAGCGCGTGTGCTCGGATTCGTACATGGCCATGCCTGTCTCCTGTGGGATCAATCCTTGAGCCGCATGATGCGCACCACTTCGGGGATGCGCCGCAGGCTTCT
Source organism: Pseudomonadota bacterium (assembly GCA_046726235.1). Classification (GTDB taxonomy): domain Bacteria; phylum Pseudomonadota; class Gammaproteobacteria; order Burkholderiales; family Rhodocyclaceae; genus Nitricoxidireducens. The sequence goes on along the minus strand of JBKPAD010000007.1, from coordinate 45,863 downwards.
GAGTATGCGCGCGAGGTGGATGCGATCGGCCACCTCGAGCGTGAAGAAGATTCCCGTCGTCACGCCATGGTCGTCGTCCATGTTGACGTTGACGATGTTCGATTCGTCGGTGGCGATGGCGGCGGCGAGCTTGGCCAGCACGCCCGGCTTGTTGGCGGTGACGATGCGGATGCTGACTTCGAAGTTGCGCCCGATGTCGCTCGCCCAGTCGACGTCCACCCACGATCCGCGTTCGCGCCCGGCCTTCGCCAGCGTGCGGCAGTCGTGGGTGTGCACGACGAGGCCCTGGCCCTTGCGGATGACGCCGATGATCGGATCGCCGGGGATCGGCCGGCAGCAGCGGGCGAGCTGCACCGTCATGCCTTCGGTGCCGCGGATCAGGATCGTGCCCTGCGGCCGCGTCTCGCTTCGTCCGGCGCCGCCGCTCTCGCCCTCGACGCCGGCGAGGCGGCGCGCGACGATTGCCGGCAGGCGCTTGCCGAGGCCGATGTCCGCCAGCACTTCCTGCTTGGTCTTCATGCCGCAGGCGCGCAGGAAACGGTCCCAGCCGGCCGAGGCGATGCCGGCGATGTCGACGTTCATCGCGCGCAGCGCCTGCGCCAGCAATTGCTCGCCGAGCGCCGTCGACTCCGACTTCTGCTGCGTCTTGAGGAAGTGGCGAATCTGCGCGCGCGCCTTCGCGGTGCGCACGTAGGCCAGCCACGACGGATTCGGCGCCGCCAGCGGCGCGGTGATGATCTCGACGCGGTCGCCGTTCTTGAGCTCGGTGCGCAACGGCATCGACTCGAAGTTGATGCGGCAGGCGACGCAGCGATTGCCGATGTCGGTGTGCACGGCATAGGCGAAATCGACCGGCGTCGCCCCGCGCGGCAGCGCGAGGATCTTGCCGCGCGGCGTGAACACGTAGACCTCGCCCGGGAACAGGTCGACCTTGACGTGTTCGAGGAACTCCGCCGAATCGCCGGACGCGGACTGCAGCTCGAGCAGCGACTGCAGCCACTTGTGCGTCGTCTGCTGCAGCTCGGTGAGCGCGTGCTGGTCCTTGTAGAGCCAGTGCGAGGCGACGCCGGATTCGGCGACGTGGTTCATCTCGGCGGTGCGGATCTGCACCTCGACCGGCGTGCCGTAGGGGCCGATCAGCGTCGTATGCAGCGACTGGTAGCCGTTGTCCTTCGGGATCGCGATGTAGTCCTTGAACTTCCCCGGCACCGGCTTGTAGAGGCCATGCAGCGCGCCGAGCGCAAGGTAGCAGGTCGGCACGTCCTTCACGATGACGCGGAAGCCGTAGATGTCGAACACCTGCGAGAAGCTGAGGTTCTTGTCGCGCATCTTGCGGTAGATGCCGTAGATGTGCTTCTCGCGGCCTGTCACCTCGGCGTCGATGTTGCAGGTCGGCAGGCGCTTCTTGACGGCGTCGAGGATCTTGCTCACCACCTCGCGGCGGTTGCCGCGCGCGGCCTTCAGCGCCTTCGCCAGCACCGCGTAGCGCATCGGGTGCAGATGCCGGAATGCCAGCTCCTGCAGTTCGCGGTAGAGCGTGTTGAAGCCGAGGCGGTTGGCGATCGGCGCGTAGATCTCGAGCGTCTCGCGCGCGACGCGGCGGCGCTTGTCGGGGCGCAGCGCATCGAGCGTGCGCATGTTGTGCAGGCGGTCGGCGAGCTTGACGAGGATGACGCGCACGTCGCGCGCCATCGCCAGCAGCATCTTGCGGAAGTTCTCCGCCTGCGCTTCCTCGTAGGACTGGTGCTCGATCTTGTCGAGCTTGGAAACGCCGTCGACCAGTTCGGCGGCGGTCTTGCCGAAGTTCTCGGCGATCTGCTCCTTGGTGATCGCCGTGTCCTCCATGACGTCATGGAGCAGTGCGGCGATCAGCGCCTGGGTGTCGAGCTGCCAGTCGGCGAGCGTCTCGGCGACGGCCAGGGGATGCGAGATGTAGGGGTCGCCGCTGGAGCGGTACTGGCCGCGATGGGCGTCGAAGGAGAAACGGTAGGCCGCCTCGACGCGGGCGACGTCCTCGGGTTTCAGGTAGCGGCCGATGCGGGCCTTGAAGCGTTCGAGGTCTTCCGCCATGTCGATCGGCGGATGCATGTCGAGCGGGATGATCGGCTGTTCGTCGACCTCTGAGCTAGGCGGCGGGGGACGCGATCCGAACGCGAAAGGTGCGGACATGGTTCGGTCGCGTCCGCTTCATGCGGATCAGGCTTGCCCGCGGTTGAGCACTTCGAGGCCGACCTTGCCGGCCGCGATTTCGCGCAGCGCCAGGACCGTCGGCTTGTCGCGGCCCGCCTCGACCAGCGGCGTGCTGCCCATGGTGATCTGGCGCGCGCGATAAGTGGCGGCCAGCGTCAGTTGGAAGCGATTGGGGATTCTCTTGAGGCAGTCGTCTACGGTAACGCGGGCCATGGTCGGTCCTTCAGTGAGAGTTCAGAAAGCGGAAAATTTCCGGGTGCCGGGCCGCCTGGCGCGGGAAGCGCTGGCGGGAAGCCCGCACGGCGGCGCACAAGTCATCGAGCGCCTCCTGCAAGTTGTTGTTGATTATAACGAAATCGAACTCCTCGACGTGACGCATTTCGCCCATGGCCGCGGCGACGCGGCGCTGGATCACCTCGTCGCTGTCCTGATTTCGTCCGCGCAGGCGGCGTTCGAGTTCCTCGATCGACGGCGGCAGGATGAAAATCCCCACCGCCTCGGGGAAGATTTCACGCACCTGGGCGGCGCCCTGCCAGTCGATCTCCAGCAGCATGTCGTCGCCGGCCTGCATCTGCGCCTCGAGCCAGGGACGCGAGGTGCCGTAGAAGTTGCCATGCACCTCCGCCCACTCGAGGAATTCGCCGCGATCGCGCATGGCGGTGAAGGTCGGGATGTCGATGAAATGGTATTCGCGGCCGTTCTGCTCGCCGGGCCGCGGCGCCCGCGTGGTGTAGGAAATCGAGTGGCGCACCTTCGGGTCGCGCTCGAGCAGCAGCTTGACCAGTGTGGTCTTGCCGGCGCCGGACGGCGCCGAGACGACGAAAAGGGTTCCTGCGTTCATGTCCTATTCCAGGTTCTGCACCTGCTCCCTCACCTGCTCGATCAGCAGCTTGAGTTCCAGGGCGATGGCGGTGATCTCCGCCGACACGGACTTCGAGGCGACGGTGTTCGATTCGCGGTTGAGCTCCTGCATCAGGAAATCGAGGCGCTTGCCGACGGCGCCGCCCTTGGTGACGATGCGCTCCAGCTCGTCGAGATGCGTGGCCAGCCGCGACATCTCCTCGGCGACGTCGATGCGCGTCGCGAACAGCCCGACTTCCTGGCGGATGCGCTCCTCGTCCAGCCCGGCGACGGCCTCGCGCAGCTTGGCCGACAGGCGCGTCTCGTAATCGGCGAGCGCCTTGGGCAGCAGCGGGGCGAGCTGGGCGGTGAGCTGCCGCATGCGGGCGACGCGCTCGAGGATCATGGCGGCAAGCTTGGCGCCCTCGCGCTCGCGCGTGGCGATGAAGTCCTTCAGCACGGCGTCGATCAGCGACAGCGCTTCGGCCTGCAGGCGTTCGGGATCGACGGTCTCGTCGCCGACGACGCCGGGCCAGCGCAGCACTTCGGCGACGGTGAGCGGCGTGGCGGCCGGCAGCAGCGCACGCACGGTTTCCTGCATCCGCACCAGCTGTTCGACGAGACCGGCGTTGGGCGCCAGTTCGCGCGTGCCGCTGGCCTGCGGCGTGAGGTTCATGCGGCATTCGACCTTGCCGCGACCGAGCGCGGCGGCGATGCGCTCGCGCAGCGGCATCTCGAGCGAGCGCAGTTCCTCGCCGCAGCGGAAGCCGATGTCGAGGAAGCGCGAATTCACGCTCTTGAGTTCCAGATGCAGGGCGGCAGCGCCGAGTTCGCGCGTGCCGGACGCATAGCCGGTCATGCTGTAGATGGGCATCGTCGTGGAGGAAAGCAGCGAGCTACAATCCGGCGAGTATAAACGCCATGCAGGCCAACAAGCCTCTCCCGCCGGGATTCCAGCTCGACCGCTACCGCATCGAACGACAGTTGTCGGTCGGCGGGTTTTCGATCGTCTATCTCGCCTACGACGAAGACGAGACGCCGGTCGCGATCAAGGAATACCTGCCGCATTCGCTGGCGCTGCGCACCGAGGGCGTGGTGCCGGTGATCAGCGAGGAGAACCTCGGCGCCTTCCGCCACGGCATGAAGTGCTTCTTCGAGGAAGGCCGCTCGCTCGCGCATCTGAGCCATCCGAACGTCGTGCGCGTGCTCAACTTCTTCCGCGCCAACGAAACCGTCTACATGGTCATGCAGTACGAGCGCGGACGGACGCTGCACGAGCACATCCGCAAGCACAAGGGCGACATCGGCGAGACCTTCGTGCGCAACGTCTTCTCGCGCCTGCTCAATGGCCTGCGCGAGGTGCACACGCAGAAGCTGCTGCACCTCGACATCAAGCCGGCGAACATCTACCTGCGCAACGACGGCACGCCGGTGCTGCTCGACTTCGGCGCCGCGCGCCAGGCGCTCGAGAGCGAGGGGCCGCGCCTGAAGCCGATGTACACGCCTGGCTTCGCGGCGCCGGAGCAGTACGAGGCGCCCGACCAGCTCGGGCCGTGGACCGACATCTATGCCGTCGGCGCCAGCATCTATGCCACGCTCGGCGCCTCGGTGCCGCAACCGGCGAAGGCGCGGCTGGCGAAGGACGAACTCGAACCGGCCTCGCGTCGCTGGGCCGGCAAGTACTCGACGCAGCTGCTCGAGACCGTCGACTGGTGCCTGAAGCTCGACTACCTCGAGCGTCCGCTGTCGGTGTTCGCGCTGCAGAAGGCGCTGACCGACAGCAGCCAGACGACCCACGCCAGCACCTGGGTCGACACGCTGAGCCGGCGCTTCAAGGGCCTCATGGGGAAATAGCCGAATGAAGTTCACCATCTTCCAGGAAAGCCGCACCGGCAAGCGGCAACAGAACCAGGACCGGCTCGCCTACTGCTACTCGCGCGAGTCGCTGTTCATGGTCGTCGCCGACGGCATGGGCGGGCACCTGCACGGCGAGATCGCTGCCCAGATCGCCGTACAGTCGCTGACCGAGGCTTTCCAGCGCGAATCGATGCCGCGGCTGCCCGATCCCTTCCTGTTCCTGTCCTGGGGCCTGTCGAACGCGCACCACGCCATCGCCGGCTACGCCGACGAGCACGGCTTGCCGGAGGCGCCGCGCACCACCTGCGTCGCCTGCGTCGTCCAGGACAACATCGCCTACTGGGCGCATGCCGGCGACTCGCGGCTGTGCGTGATCCGCGACGGCGCCATCGTCGCGCGCACGCGCGACCACTCGCGCGTGCAGATGCTGGTCGACCAGGGCGCGATCAGCCCCGACGAGGCGCGCCACCACCCCGAGCGCAACCGCGTCTATAGCTGCCTCGGCGGCGGCCATACGCCGCAGATCGACTTCTCGCGCAAGACGCCGCTGTCTTCCGGCGACGTCATCATGCTGTGCACCGACGGCGTCTGGGGGCCGCTCGACGACGCCACGCTGATCCGCACCCTGACGCAGTCGGGCGTCATTCAGGGCGTGCCGCGCCTGCTCGACGCCGCCGAGGCGCTGGCCGGCGAGACCTGCGACAATCTCTCCCTGATCGCCCTCGACTGGGAAGACAGCTACGGCGACGAGACGTCGCTGGTCGAGACCCACACCATGCCGCTCGACGCCCACACGACGCAGATGGAGGGCTTCGACACCGCGCGCGCGCGGGAGAATGAGCTCAGCGAGGCCGACATCGAGCGCGCGATCGAGGAAATCCGCGGCGCGATCCAGAAATACTCACGATAGGAACAGCATGAGACCCAGCACCAGACAACCGAACCAGTTGCGCGCCCTGCGCATCACCCGCGACTTCACCATGCACGCCGAAGGCAGCGTGCTGGTCGAATTCGGCAACACGCGCGTGCTGTGCACCGCCAGCGTCGAGGACAACGTGCCGCCCTTCCTGCGCGGCAAGGGCCAGGGCTGGGTGACGGCCGAGTACGGCATGCTGCCGCGCTCGACCAACACGCGCACCGCGCGCGAAGCCGCCAAGGGCAAGCAGAGCGGGCGCACGCAGGAGATCCAGCGCCTGATCGGACGCTCCCTGCGCGCCGTGACCGACCTCGCCGCGCTCGGCGAACGCCAGGTCACGCTCGACTGCGACGTGCTGCAGGCCGACGGCGGCACGCGCTGCGCCTCCATCACCGGCGCCTGCGTCGCGCTGCACGACGCCTGCCGCAAGCTCGTCGCCGCCGGCAAGATCGCCGCCAACCCGCTGCGCGATTTCGTCGCAGCCGTTTCGGTCGGCATCTACAAGGGCGTGCCGGTGCTCGACCTCGACTACATCGAGGATTCGGATTGCGACACCGACATGAACATCGTCATGACCGGCACCGGCGGCATCGTCGAGGTGCAGGGCACCGCCGAAGGCGCGCCGTTCTCGCGCGCGGAGCTCGACGCGCTGCTCGAACTCGGCGCCGACGGCATCCGCGACATCGTCGCCGCGCAAAGAAAGGCCCTCGGCGTATGAAGCAACTCGTCCTCGCCTCCAACAACGCCGGCAAGCTGCGCGAGTTCTCGCAGATGCTCTCGGCGCTCGACTTCGAGGTGCTGCCGCAGGCGCACTTCAACGTCCCCGAAGCCGAAGAGCCGCACGTCACCTTCGTCGAGAACGCGCTCGCCAAGGCGCGCCATGCGGCGAAGATCACCGGCCTGCCGGCGCTGGCCGATGACTCCGGCATCTGCGTCACGGCGCTGGGCGGCGCGCCCGGCGTCTATTCGGCGCGCTTCGCCGGCGAACCGAAGTCCGACGAGCGCAACAACCAGAAGCTGATCGCGGACCTCGCCGGCAAGAGCGACCGGCGCGCGCACTACGTCTGCGTGCTCGTCTTCGTACGTCACGCCGACGATCCGCAGCCGATCATCGCCGAGGGCGAATGGCACGGCGAGATCGTCGACACGCCGCGCGGCGAGAACGGCTTCGGCTACGATCCCTACTTCTTCGTGCCCGAGAAGGGCTGTACCGGCGCCGAGATGTCCTCCGCGGACAAGAACGAAATGTCCCACCGCGGCAAGGCGCTGCGCCAGCTGATGGCGCAACTGAAAGCCCACGTGCTGTGATCCCCGTCAGCAGCGGCGCCGGGCGTCATGCCCTGGCGGCGCTGCCGCCGCTGTCGCTCTACGTGCATGTGCCGTGGTGCGTGCGCAAGTGCCCATACTGCGACTTCAACTCGCATGAAGCCAAGGGCGGCATTCCCGAGGACGCCTACGTCGAGGCGCTGATCGCCGACCTCGAATCGGCGCTGCCGCAGGTGTGGGGCCGGCCGGTGGTGAGCGTGTTCTTCGGCGGCGGCACGCCGAGCCTGCTTTCCGGCACGGCCGTCGACCGCCTGCTCGCCGCCTTCCGCGCCCGCCTGCCGCTGGCGCCGGACGCCGAGATCACGCTCGAGGCCAACCCCGGCACGGCCGAGGCCGGGAAGTTCGCGGCCTTCCGCGAGGCCGGCGTCAACCGGCTGTCGATCGGCGTCCAGAGCTTCGACGACGCCAAGCTCCCCGCCCTCGGCCGCATCCACACGGCCGACGAGGCGCGCCACGCCATCGAACTCGCGCAGCGCCACTTCGAGCGCATCAACCTCGACCTCATGTATGCGCTGCCGCGGCAGACGCTGGCCGAGGCGCGGCGCGACATCGAGACGGCGATCGCCTGCGGCACCACTCACGTCTCGGCCTACCACCTGACGCTGGAGCCGAACACCGCCTTCCACCATTCGCCACCACCGGTGCCCGACGATGACCTCGCCGCCGACATGCAGCAGGCGGTCGAGGAAGCGCTCGGCGCCGTCGGCTTCGAGCACTACGAGACCTCGGCCTTCGCCAGGCCGGGCGCGCGCTGCCGCCACAACCTCAACTACTGGACCTTCGGCGACTACCTGGGCATCGGTGCCGGCGCGCACGCCAAGATCAGCTTCCCCGATCGCATCCTGCGCGAATCGCGACGGCGCGGGCCGGCCGACTACCTGAGCGCCGCCGAGCGGCGTGCCGAACAGCGCGAAGTGACGACAGCGGAACTGCCGTTCGAGTTCATGATGAATGCCCTGCGCCTGACCGAGGGCGTCGAGACGCGGCTGTTCGAGGAGCGCACCGGAATTCCGCTTGCCGCGCTGCACGAGCCGCTGCTGGAAGCGCAGCGCGAGGGCCTGCTGGGCGTCGACGCCCAACGCCTGACGCCGACCGCGAAGGGCCAGCGCTTCCTCAACCGCCTGCTGGGGATGTTTCTGGCTTAGTACGCCTGAAACAGGTATTCCAGTTCGGCCAGCGAGTCGTCGACCGACGAGGGCATCGCCTTCGCGAACAAGTCGAGCAGGATCACGGCGTTCACCGGCGCATCCTTGTCGACTACGCTGCGCAGGCGCTGCGCCATGGCGACGTTGATGACATGCAGGCGCTGGTAGCGCCCGGCGAGGCCGGCGAGGTCGAAGTCCGGCGCGGCGCCGGCGCGTTGGCGGAAGTACTGCGCCAGCAGGTACATCGAGGCGGCACGATAGATCGTCTCCTCCTCGCTCGCCAGCGGCAGGTGGAAGCGCGCCATCGGGCGCAGCCAGGCGACTTCCGGACAGGCGCAGGTCGCCATGATCAGGCCCATCAGCGAACTCAGCGCGCGCTGCGCGCTCGTCGCGGCGCGAATCTCGCGTTCCGGCGTGACGACGATCATCTCGAGGCCGCTGTGCGAGACGAGGCCGCGCGCGAAGTCGAGCAGGTCGGCCAGGGCCGCGGCCATCGGGCATAGCGGATGCGCCGCCGCATCGAGCGGACAGCCTGCGCAGCGGTGGTGCTCGAGCCGCACCCAGAACGGCGGCTCGGCGCGCGGCGGCGCCCGCAGGGCGAGCGTGGCGCGGTCGAGGCGAATGACGAACTCGGCGCTCTCGCCGCCGTCGGCGCGCAGCCGATAGACGATGCGGAGTTCGTCGTCGTTGGCTCCGGCCGGCCTATCGGCCTTAACGCGCGCTTCGCGCGCATTAGCCTCCGCCGAAACTTCGCTGCCGCTCGTTTTCATGGACGGCGGCGGAAGATCACGTCCCACGAGCCGTGGCCGAGCCGCTCGCCGCGCTGCTCGAACTTGGTGCGCGGCCGGTAGTCGGGACGCGGTGCGAATGCCGCTGCCGTGTTCTGGAGCAGCGGCTCGCCGCCCAGCACTTCGAGCATCTGCTGCGCGTATTCCTCCCAGTCCGTCGCGCAATGGATGTAGCCGCCGGGCGCGAGGCGCGAGGCGAGCAGCGCGACGAACGGCGGCTGGATCAGGCGGCGCTTGTGATGGCGCTTCTTCGGCCACGGGTCGGGGAAATAGATGTGGATGCCGGCGAGCGCACCCTCGGGCAGCATGTCGCGCACGACCTCGACGGCGTCGTGCTGGACCACGCGCAGGTTGGTCAGCTCGCGCAGCGCGATTTCCTTCAGCAGCGAGCCAACGCCCGGCGTATGCACCTCGATGCCGAGGTAGTCGTTCTGCGGATGCGCGGCCGCGATCACGGCCGTCGTCTCGCCCATGCCGCAGCCTATCTCGAGGATGCGCGGCGCATGGCGGCCGAAGGCAGCGTCGAGGTCGAGCCGCTGGTTGCGATACTCGATGCCCCAGCGCGGCATGCCTTCCTCGCGGAAGCGCGCCTGGGCGCTGGAGACGCGGCCCTGCCGCAGCACGAAGCTGCGGATCGGACGCGGGCTGTCGGATGAATTCATGGTCTGGCTTCCCCGGCCGGCGGCTGGTTGAACACGTTGCGCAGCGCCGCCTGCGGCTGCTTGAGCGTTTCGGAATACTCGAGGCACTGAGCGACGCTGCCCTGGATGCGCAGCGCGCGCTGCTGCTCCGCCCGCCATTCGTCGAAACTCGGGGCGGGCGCGTCCTGCGGCCACGCGGCGGCCAGCGCTTGCTGCGCCTGCTTCAACACCGGCAGATTGATCTCGCGCCAGTTCTCGTAGCGGGCGGCATGGACCTCGCGCGCCGCCTCGGGCACGCGCTTGCCGCACCAGGCGCCGTGCGCCTCGACCTCGAGGGCGGCGACGACCTGCGCCATCAGCTCCTCGAGCCGCATGCGCTCGCCGAGCGCATAGCGCGGCTGGGCGAGCGCTTCGGGCAGGCTCGCGCAGGCGGCCCGCAGCTCCTCGGCGTCCGGCGCGAGTTCAAGCCGTTCCTTGAGATTCAATGCCGAAGCGATCGCCGGCCAGTCGGCCGCCGCCGCGCCACTGCCGAAGTGGTAGCGCGCAAGCGCCGCTGCGGCCAGGTCGATCGTCACCTGCTGCTCCGCGCGCCAGGCGCTGTAGGCGCTCTCGACGCGTGCCGCGCTATCGGGCACCTCGCGACAGGCAGAGGCAAGCAGGCTCACGCCATGGGCGATGCCGAACAGGCGCTGCTCGGCGAGCACGCGCGGCGAATCGAAGGCGTAGCCCTGGCGCCGGGTCTCCGGGGCATCGGCAAGCGCTTGGCCGGCAACGAGCAGCAGGCCGAGCGCGGCCGGCAGGACGCGCACGGAATTCAGGAACCGATCAGCCCGCCCGTCGGCGAGCTCGGGCTGGCCGTGTAGAACTTCTTCGGCATGCGGCCGGCACGGAAGGCCTCGCGGCCGGCCTCGACCGCCTTCTTCATGGCGCCGGCCATCAGCACCGGATCCTGCGCGCCTGCGATCGCCGTGTTCATCAACACGCCGTCGCAGCCGAGCTCCATCGCGATCGCGGCGTCGGACGCGGTGCCGACGCCGGCGTCGACGATCACCGGCACTTTCGCCGCATCGATGATCAGCTTCAGGTTCCACGGGTTGAGGATGCCCATGCCCGAGCCGATCAGCGAGGCGAGCGGCATCACCGCGACGCAGCCGATGTCCTCGAGCATCCGGGCCTGGATCGGATCGTCGGAGCAATAGACCATCACCTGGAAGCCGTCCTTGACCAGCACCTCGGCGGCCTTCAGCGTCTCCGGCATGTTCGGGAACAACGTGTTCGGGTCGCCGAGCACCTCGAGCTTGACGAGGCTGTGGCCGTCGAGCAGCTCGCGCGCGAGGCGCAGCGTGCGGATGGCGTCGTCGGCCGTGTAGCAGCCGGCGGTGTTCGGCAGGTAGGTGAACTCGGACGGCGGCAGGGCATCGAGCAGCGACGGCTGGCTCGGGTCCTGGCCGATGTTCATGCGCCGGATCGCCACGGTGACGATCTGCGCGCCCGAGGCGTCGATCGCCGCGCGCGTCTGCGCGAAATCCTTGTACTTGCCGGTGCCGACCAGCAGCCGCGACGCGTAGGCCTTGCCGCCGATGACCAGCGGATCGTTGGGAGTAGTCATGGAATTTCCTGGTTAGCCGCCGCCGACGGCGACGACGATCTCGATGCGATCGCCCGCGGCGAGCGTCGTTTCTTCATGCCGGCTCTTCGGCACGATCTCGCCGTTGCGCTCGACGGCGACGCGCTTGCCCGCCAGCCCGCGATCGGCCAGCAGGCGCGCGACGCTGATCGGCTGCGCAAGCTGCTCGGAACTGCCGTTGACGAAGACTTCGATCATGCCGCCGATTTTAGCAGCGGCAAGAGGATGACGAGCCATGTCAGCACCGCCATCGCCAGGGCGACGAGCACGGCCGCGCTGCCGATGTCCTTGGCGCGCTTCGACAGCGCGTGATAGTCGCCGGAAACGCGATCGACGACGGCCTCGATCGCCGAATTCAGCAGTTCGACGGCCAGCACGCCGAGCACGGTCAGCGCCAGCAGCAGGCTCTCGACTCGGCTCACCGGCAGCCACAGCGCCAGCGGCAGCAATACCGCCGCGAGCACGGCTTCCTGCCGGAACGCGGCCTCGTGCCGCCATGCCGCGACCAACCCGTCGAACGAATGCCGGGCGGCCGAGAACACGCGCCGCCAGCCGGCGCCGCCCCAGGTCTTGTCGGCGAACTCGGTGATGTCCCGCTCTCTCATGGCTGTTCGTGATCCTCGTCCGCGTAGGCACCGTGGCGCAGCACGAGTGCCGCGGACTCGTACCAGGCGATCGCCTCCTTTACCAGTTCCGCTTCCGTGAGCCGCCTGCCGGCAGGCAATGCAGGAGCGTGCACGTCGTCACGCACGACGACCTCGCGGCGCGGGCGCAGCAGCACGAGGCGGCCGTCGCGGAGGTAGCCGAGCGTCTGGTAGTTGGCGACGAACGCGCGGTCCTCGCCTTCGGGCAGGTGCATCATGTCGTAGCCGAAGAACTTGCTCTCGTAGGAAAGCCCCATCAGGCCGAGCAGCGTCGGCGGCACGTCGATCTGCGACATCAGGCGCCCGACCCGGCGCGGCTTGAGCTTCGCCGGGGCGAAGATCATTACCGGGATGCGGTATTGCTCGATCGGTATCTCGGCGCTGCCGCGTGCGTTGGCCCCGTGGTCGGCCGTGATGACGAAGATCGTGTCGTCGAACCACGCGTGCTTGCGCGCCTCGTCGATGAAGTGGCCGATGGCCCAGTCGGTGTATCTGACGGCGCCTTCGCGCCCGCTGCCCGACGGAATGTCCACGCGGCCATCGGGATAGGTATAGGGACGATGGTTGCTCGTCGTCATGACATGGGCGAAGAACGGCTTGCCCTTCGTCGTCGACAGGTGTGCGTCGATGCGGTCGAGGACGAAACCGAACAGGTCCTCGTCGGCGACGCCCCAGACGTTCTCGTGGTGGATGCGGTCCGACGGGATCGCCGTGCGGTCGGCCACGGTGTAGTCGTTGGCCGAGAAGAAGGCGTTCATGTTGTCGAAGTAGCCGTAGCCGCCGTAGAAGAAGAACGACTCGTAGCCGCGCTGCTCCATGACGTCGCCGAGCGTGAACATGTGCTCGTTGCGCGGTCGCTTGAGGATCGACTGTCCGGGCGTCGGCGGTACCGCGAGCGCCAGCGCCTCGAGGCCGCGCACGGTGCGGTTGCCGGTGGCGTAGGCATTGACGAACACGAGGCTCTCGCGCGCCAGCGCATCGAGCCGCGGCGTCAGGCCGCGCTTGTCTCCCCAGGCGCCGAGAAACTCGGCGCCGAGGCTTTCGACGCTGACCAGGACCACGTTCATCGCTGCCCGCGGGCGCACATTCACCGTGCGCAGCGTATCGGTGCGCGAATGCTTGCGCCAGGTTCCGCCGTCCTTCTCGAGCATGCGCCGCATGTTCGTCAGCGCCTCGTTCTCGGGCATGGTGGCGTAGTGCCGCAGGTAATCGAGGTCGTTGCTGCGCGCGGCGGCGAAGAACTCGAAGACGCCGTTGCCGGCAAGCTCGTTGATCTGGTCCGCGCCGAAGCGGTTCTTGGCCGCCGAGTCGACCGTGGCGCCCACCACCAACGGCGCGGCCAGCGCAAAAACGACCCCGAGGACGCGCGGCCGCCGGGGCAGCGGCGTCGCCGACCAGCGGCGGATGCGTTCCGCCGCCAGCGCCGCTACGCAGACCGCGATCGCCGCGAGTGCCGACAGGATCTTTCCGACCGGATAGCTCTCCCAGATGTTGCCGATGACTTCGTGGGTGTAGATCAGGTAGTCGACGGCGATGAAGTTGAAGCGCCCGCCGAATTCGTCCCAGAACACCCACTCGGCCGCCGCGACGAACTCGAATCCGAAGACCGCGACGCCGAAACCCGCAACGGCCAGCCACTGGTGAACGCGTGAGCGCGCCAGCCGGTCGGGGGCCAGTGCCAGCCATAACGCGAGGGGGGCAAGTCCGAAGGCGAGGCTGGCCATGTCGAAAAGCGTTCCGACGCCGAACACGCCGGGCAGCGCGGACGGCGGAACGGCGACATCGCCGCGCAAGGCGAGCGCAATGCGCGTTGCGAGCGCAGCCAGCAAGGCCACGACGCCGACGAGCGGCAGCAGGCGATAGCGATCGGGGAGATATCGGTTCATGAACACTGACCACGGGGAGCGTGCAAGTTGCCAGACGGCCGGGGCACCCCTACAATCCGCCCTGCACTGCGGGCGTCGTATAACGGCATTACCTCAGCTTCCCAAGCTGATGAAGAGGGTTCGACTCCCTTCGCCCGCTCCAGCGTCACTCCGGCACCAGCTGCCACTTCCCGTCCTTCAGCGTCAGCAGCACCCGGCCGCGCGCGTCGAAGCCGGAGTGGTCCTGCGGCGTCATCGTGTAGACGCCCTGCGTGCCGACGAACTCCCTGGTCTGTTCGAGCGCGTCGCGCAGGCCGGCGCGGAACTCGGGCGTGCCGGGCTTGCCCTTCTTCAAGGCCTCGGGCACCGACTTCTGCAGCAGCAGGCCGGCGTCGTAAACGTTGGCGCCGAAGGTCGCCGGCTTGGCGGCGTGGATGCGCTCGTAGGCGGCGATGTAGCCCTGGGCCATCTTCTTCGACGGGTGGCTGTCGGATATCTCGCCGAGCACCAGCATCAGGCTGGCCGCCATGAACGCGCCTTCGACCTTCTTGCCGCCGAGGCGGATGAAGTCCGGCGTTGCGGCGCCGTGGGTCTGGTAGATGCGGCCCTTGTAGCCGCGGTCGACCAGGGTCGCGTGCGGCAGCACCGCCGGGCCGCCGGTGCCGGCGACGAGGATGGCGTCGGGCTTCGCCGCCAGCAGCTTGACGGCCTGGCCGGTCACCGACTGGTCGGTGCGCAGGTAGCGTTCGACGGCGACGAGCTGGATGCCGGCCTTCTGCGTCTGTGCGGTGAACTCCTTGAGCCAGGATTCGCCGTAGGGATCGTTGTAGCCGATGAAGCCGACGGTCTTGATCCCCGTCTTCTTCATGTGGGCGATGAGGGCGTCGGCGATCAGGTTGTCGTTCTGCGTGGTTTTGAACACCCACTTCTTCCTGTCGTCCATCGGCAGCACGACCGCCGTGGTGCCGACCGGCGCCAGCATCGGGATGCCGTTCTCCGCCAGGATCGGCAGGATCGCCATCGCGTTCGGCGAGCCGGTGGGGCCGATCAGCGCGTCGACCTTCTGCTCGGAGATCAGGCGCTTCACCAGCTGGACGGTCTGCGTCGAGTCGGAGGCGTCGTCGTAGTGGATGTACTCGACCGTGGCGTCGCCGATCTTGCGCGGCAGGAGCGGCACGGTGTTCTTTTGCGGAATGCCGACGACGGCCGTCGGCCCGGTGGCGGAATAGATGACGCCGACCTTGACCTGGGCGGCGGCGGCGAAGGCGCAGCCCGCCAGCAGCGCGGCCGCCGCGGAATGCAGGAATGAATGTCGAATCATGGCGAATCCCCTTGGCGCAAGGCTGGGGATTATGGCACCGCGGCGCCTCCTAGAGCCACGCCGCCTGGTCGATGCCCCACTTGTCGTAGGATTCGTGCGCGCTGATCTTGTCCTTGGAGCGCGAGAGGTCTACGACTTCCGGGTTCAGGTAGCACTGCCGGTCGGCGTCGTAGATGATCTTCACGACGGGCTGCAGCAGGTGCGTCGGCATCACTTCGCGCACAATGCCGAGCTTGCCGCTCTCCATGCGCACGAGGGAGCCGGCCGGATAGATGCCGATGCCCTTGATGAAGGCCTGCACGAGGCGCGGATTGAAGTGGAACTTGCTCCACTCGAAGATCTTGCGCAGCGCCTCGGTCGGCGGCATGCCTTTGTGATAGACGCGGATCGAGGTGATGGCGTCGTAGACGTCGACGATCGCCATCATCTGGCCGTAGATGCTGATTTCTTCGCCCTTGAGGCCGCGCGGGTAGCCGGTGCCGTCGTAGCGTTCGTGGTGCTCCGCCGCCGCGTGATAGGCGATCTCGCTGACGCCGTGCGTCTTCTTCAGCAGTTCGGCACCGTGCGAGGCATGGTCGCGCATGACGACGAACTCCTCGTCCGTCAGCTTGCCCGGCTTGTTGAGGATCTCGATCGGCACCACCGCCTTGCCGGCGTCGTGCAGCAGCCCGCCCATGGCGAGCTCCTTGATCTCGTCGCGCGACATCACCAGCGCGCGCCCGAAGGCGACGGCGAGCGCGGAAACCGACACGCAGTGCTGGAAGGTGTACTCGTCGCGCGTCTTGACCTGAGCCAGCGGCAGCAGCGCGTCGGGCAGGCGAAAGATCGAGTCGAGGATGTTCTCGACCAGCGGCTCGCACTGCTCGACCTCGATCTGCTTGCCGAGGCGGATGTCGCTCATCATGTCGCTGACCAGCCGGTTCGCCTCGCTGTGCAGCTTGCGCGCGCGCCGCACCTCCTCGGCGAACGGCGGCGCCTTGGCGACGGCGGGCGCTTCCGGCCCGCGCGGCTCGGGCGCCGTTCCCGGCGCAGCGGCGGGCCCACCGACGTCGCGACCGGCGGACGTGTCGATGAAGATTTCCTTCATGCCGACGTCGCGAACCTTCCGCAGCGTCGCCGCGTCCTTGATCAGGAACTGGTTCGTCACGAACGGGTGGTCCATCCAGCCGCAGTTCAGGTCGTGCACGTACATGCCGACGGTGAGCTGCTCGACCGGGATTTTTCGAATCGCGGTCATGCCAGGGTATGCGGCTGCTCGATCATCTGCTGGTAGATCAGGCTTTGCAGGATCACGCTGTCGTTGGGGGCGAGGTCCTGGAATTGCACGCCGTGATTGAACATCGGCGCACCGTCGTCGCCCTTGCCTTCGTCGCCGAAGGCGCTGCGCACGACGGCGTGGATCGTCAGGTAGGCATCGACGTTGTGCAGGTTCACCCGGAACGCGAGGCCGACAGTGCCGCCGTTTGGCGCCAGCGGCTGCCGCGCGCGCACCAGTGCGCCGTCGGCGCTCAGGTTGACGATCAGGCCGGAATAGCGGTCGCTGGCGCTCGCCGCATCCGTCGAGGAAATCGAGGCGATGATCTTGGTGCGCACGCGCGGCGATTTGCGCACCACCGATCCCTGCACGTGCTCGGGAAACGAGAGATGCAGGTAGTCGTAGGGAATCTTGCACACCCTCTCGACGCTGGTGCTGAAACCGAACGCCTTCTGCGCCGAGAAGATGCGCGCCACCAGCGTGTCGTTCTCGCGCAGCGGAACGCGCAAGCCGTTTTCATAGGGCGCGGTGACGAGAACGCTGACCTTGTCGACGTAGCCGATCAGCTTGACGACGTAGCGCTCGGCGGAAACGTTCGCCGGCGGCTGGACCTGGATGCGCTCGCCGACGCGCAAATGCATGTCGAGGAACGAGAACGTCCCTTCCCTGCCGGTCGCCAACGCGGCGTCCAGCTCCTTGCTGTCTTCCTTCGAAGTGCCGCTTTCGGTCTGGCTCGGTGCCGTCCATGACAGCTCGCGCATCGGCTTGGCGGCCAGCAGCGACTCGAGCGCTGCGTCGCCGGCGATGATTTCGCCGCGATCGAGCAGGACCTCGCCGTTCTCGTCGAACAGCGGCCAGGGCAGGGGCGCGCCCAAGGGCAAGTCCTCGCGGCGAGCGGAGATGAGGCTCATTGGATACTCCGGGTCCCCGCGCGGTTTGCGGGAACATAGGGTCGGGTGCTGGTACCAGGCACCCTGGCTGGCGCGGCGTCGTGGCGCTGAGCCAAGGTTAAGAGATCACGCCTCGCGCGGCAATATGCCATTCGGCATAGGCCAACCCCTAGCTTTCAGTAGCTTGCCGGGCCCGGGCTCAGTTGAGCGAATCGCCGCGCATGCAGTAGCGGCCGCCATGGAACACCAGCGGCGCGCGCTCCTCGCGCGTCAATCGCTCGACGCGGCCGATGAAGATGATGTGGTCGCCGCCCGGATGCCGGGCGTGGCTGCGGCACTCGAAGCGCGCGCAGCAGCCGTCGAGCAGCGGCACGCCGCCGAGCCCCGGCGTCCAGGCGATGCCGCCGAACTTGTCGTAGCCGGCGAGCGCGAAGCGGTTCGAGAGTTCCATCTGGTCGACCGACAGCACGTTGACCGCGAAGTGGTGGCACGACTTGAAGGCCTGCATGCAGGCCGACGTCTGCGCGAGGCTCCAGAGCACGAGCGGCGGATCGAGCGAGACGGAAGCGAAGGAATTCACGGTCAGCCCGGCCGGACGGCCTTCGGCATCCAGCGTCGTGACGACGGTGACGCCGGTTGCATACTGGCCAAGCGCGGCGCGCAGCGCGAGGGAATCGAGGCTCATGTGGGGATGGACAGGTTGCAGTCGTTAGAATCGCGCGGTTCTTATCATTCGGAGCTCCGCCATGCGTCTCGGCACCCCGCTTTCTCCGTCTGCCGTCAAGGTAATGCTGCTCGGCAGCGGCGAACTCGGCAAGGAGGTAATTATCGCATTGCAGCGGCTGGGCTGCGAGGTGATCGCCGTCGACCGCTACGCCGACGCGCCGGGCATGCAGGTCGCGCATCGCGGCCACGTCGTCGCGATGACCGACGCTGCCGCGCTGCGCGAGATCATCGAGCGCGAACGGCCGCAGCTGGTGGTGCCCGAGATCGAGGCGATCGCCACCGACCTGCTCGTCGACATCGAGCGCGAGGGGCTCGCCGAAGTCATTCCCACCGCGCGCGCCGCGCGGCTGACGATGAACCGCGAGGGCATCCGCCGCCTCGCCGCCGAGGAACTCGGCCTGCCGACCTCGCCCTATCGCTTTGCCGGCTCGCTCGAGGAAGTGCAGGCGGCGATCGACGAAGGCATCGGCTACCCCTGCGTGGTCAAGCCGGTGATGTCGTCGTCGGGCAAGGGCCAGTCGCTGGTGAAGTCGGCCGCCGACGTCAAGGCGGCGTGGGATTACGCGGCCGCCGCAGGCCGCGTCGATCAGGGCCTGGTGATCGTCGAGGGCTTCATTGACTTCGACTACGAGATCACGCAGCTGACGGTGCGCGCCGTCGGCGCCTCGGGCGAGGTCGAGACCTTCTTCTGCGAGCCGATCGGGCACGTGCAGGTCAACGGCGACTACGTCGAATCGTGGCAGCCGATGGCGATGTCGCCCAAGGCGCTGGCGCGCTCGCGCGAAATCGCCGCGACGATCACCGGCAACCTCGGCGGCCGCGGCATCTTCGGCGTCGAACTGTTCGTCAAGGGCGACGACGTCTGGTTCTCGGAGGTCAGCCCGCGTCCGCACGATACGGGCCTGGTGACGATGTGCACCCAGCGCCTGTCCGAGTTCGAACTGCACGCACGCGCCATCCTCGGCCTGCCCGTCGACACGGCGCTGCGCCGCCCGGGCGCCTCCGCCGTCATCTACGGCGGCATGGCCGAGCGGGGCCTCGCCTACGACGGCGCCGCCGCCGCGCTCGCGGTGCCGGAATCCGACCTGCGGCTGTTCGGCAAGCCCGAGAGTTTCGTAAAGCGCCGCATGGGCGTCGCCGTCGCCAACGCCGACACCACCGACGAAGCGCGCGCCCGCGCCAAGCTTGCCGCGAGCAAGGTGAGGCCGGTGAAAGTTTGAGCGAGTTCGCCGCACGGCTGATCCGCTGGCACGCGCGTTCCGGGCGCCACGACCTCCCCTGGCAACGCGACTGGCTCGCGCTGCGCGATCCTTATCGCGTCTGGTTGTCCGAGATCATGCTGCAGCAGACGCAGGTGGCGACGGTCATCCCCTATTACGAGCGCTTCCTCGCGCGCTTCCCGGCGCTGGCCGACCTCGCGGCCGCGCCCGTCGAGGACGTCATGTCGCTGTGGAGCGGACTCGGCTACTACGCCCGGGCGCGCAACCTGCACGCCTGCGCACGGGCCGTCGTCGCGCGGCACGGCGGCGAATTTCCGCGCGACGCGGATGCGATCGCGGCGCTGCCCGGCATCGGCCGCTCCACGGCCAACGCGATCGCCGTGTTCTGCTTCGGCACGCGCGTCCCGATCCTCGACGGCAACGTCAAGCGCGTGCTCTGCCGCTGCTTCGGCGTCGAGGGCTTCCCCGGCGCACCCGCCGTCGACAAGCGACTATGGACGCTGGCCGAGAGCCTGCTGCCCGAAACCAGCGCCGACACCTACATCCAGGCGCAGATGGATCTCGGCGCGACGCTCTGCGTGCGCGGCAAGCCGCGCTGCGGCGAATGCCCGCTGGCTGAAATCTGCGTCGCGAAACGCGAAGGCCGCACGGCCGAACTGCCGGAGCCGAAGCCGCGCCGCGCGCTGCCCGAACGGGAGACGACCTTCCTGCTGCTGACGCACGCGGACCGCGTACTGCTGGAAACACGCCCGGCCGCGGGCATATGGGGCGGGCTGATGTCGCTGCCGGAACTGCCGGAAGGCGTCGATGCCGAGGCCCATGCGCGGGTACTCGGTTGCCGCGCGCTGAAGATCGAGGAGCTGCCGCCGCTGGTGCACACCTTCACGCACTTCCGGCTGACGCTGCGGCCGCTGCGCATCGCGGCCGAGCCGCTGCCGCACGCGGCCGAGGCCGGCCGAAGATGGCTCAGGAAGGAAGAGCTCGCGCCGGCGCCGCTGCCGGCGCCGATCCGCAAGCTGCTCAGCGCGTCTCTTTGATCAGGCGGCCGTTGGTCGGCTGCACCGGCCGCGCGTTCTGCGGGTAGAGGCGCGCGAAGATCGAGATCTGCTGCGGCGAAACCTGCAGCGGCTGCCGGAACACCATCCACAGGACGTCTTCCGTGCAGGGCGGCGTCGTCAGCGAACCCATGTAGGTGTAGTAGGCGCGCTGCTCGCGCGGCGGCAGCAGATGCGCCGGATTGATCACGGCGGCCGGCTCGACGCTCATGCCGCGCTCGAGCGGCATGTTGTTCCACAGCGTCTGCACCAGCGGATGCTCGCTGCCGCGCTCGAGCACGACGGCGATGACGGCGAGCTTGCCGTCGAAATCGCGGTGCACGAAATGCGCTGCCATGTCGAAACCCTTGCCGTTGATGCGTTCCTCCGAGGGCCGGTGGAAATCCATGTAGAGGAGCTGGAACTCGCGCTCCATGACGCGGATGGTGCTGCCCTCGCCGACGTCGACGCGAATCGTGTAGCCGGTGTCGGTGATGCGGAAGTGCGTCGGCTTGTAGTCGATGGCGATGTTCTCGAGATCGACCTTGATACCGCCGCGGATGTCGATCGGCGACTGGCGCTTGCCGCTGCCGCAGGTGGCGTAGTCGGGCCGCAGCTTGTCCCAGTTGGCGGGGGCGCCTTCGCCTTCGTAAGCCCACTCGACGTGCTTGTGCACGATGGCGGCCGTCTGGTCGGGCGACGACTCGGCCTTCTTCCTGGTGGTGGTCGTCTTGCGCGGACCGGAAGTCGCGTAGAGGCGCTCGATCTCGCTGCGGGCGCCGACCGGGCGCTCCGTCGCCCGGGCGGCGGCGGTCGCCTTCTGGCCCGCGGCCTTGGCGTCGGCGGCCGGCTTGGCGGTCGGATCTTCGAGCTGCGACTTGTCGATCTTCGGCAATTCGATGAAGCGCGGCCGCTCGGGCGGCTTGGCGGGCGCCTCGGCGGCGGGCTTGGTCGCGTCGGCGACCTGGGTCGCCCGCATCTGGGCACCGTCGGCGGCCGAGCGAACGTCGGCGTACATCACCGACGGCTTGCCGGGACGCGGCACCTCGGGCGCCTGGCGCGCCGAGGCGCGGGCCAGCGCGCGCGCTTCGGTGGCGTTGCGCGGCTTGCAGACTTCGGCCAGCAGCTTTTCGTCGGCGCTGCCGGCCGGTACGGGAACCTCGCGCACGGCGCTGCTCGGGACGGTCTCCTCGCGCAGGACCTGCGCATCGCGGCGATACACGCGGCGCAGGGTGGTCGTCGTGCGTTGCGCGCAGTCATAGCGATTGAGCACCTCGATCGCCGTGTAGCGCATGCCCTGCTCGTCGATGAAATCGCGCCCGAGGGCGAGCCGGCTCCAGGCGGTGCTGATGGTGCCGCCCGGCTGGCGCGTGACGCGCGCCTGGTCGATCTCGACCCTGTCGCCCTTGACGGCGACCGGTTCCCACTGTGACGCGACGGCGCCCGACGCGGCCAGTGCCGCTGCCAGGATCGTCAATAACTCGAGGCGCGATGAGCGCATGTTCATCCCCTTTGTTGCTATAGGTGGCACAGTGCCTTTCAGAGGTTCTCGAGATATCGGCCGGCCGACGCCATTCTTTAGTCCATTTCGGCGCGCGGGTTGCAATAACCGCGCCTTTCCAGTAGGTTCGTGGGTCGAATTTGCACCCCAAAGGTGCCCCTGGAGCATTAATGAACGCCAACGATAAATTTATCGCCGGGCAGGCGCAGGTAGACGCCGCGGCGATAGCCCCCCTCCCCAATTCCCGCAGGATCTACGTCACCGGCTCGCGTCCCGACATCCGCGTGCCGATGCGCGA
The DNA here is from genome assembly GCA_046726235.1 of Pseudomonadota bacterium. Classification (GTDB taxonomy): domain Bacteria; phylum Pseudomonadota; class Gammaproteobacteria; order Burkholderiales; family Rhodocyclaceae; genus Nitricoxidireducens. The sequence goes on along the minus strand of JBKPAD010000007.1, from coordinate 23,779 downwards.
AATCAGCCAGACGCCGACCGGCAGCGAGCCGAATCCGCCGATCCATGTGTACGACTGCTCCGGCCCCTACACCGACCCGGCGGTCAAGGTCGACATCCGCACCGGCCTGCCGGCGCTGCGCGCCAAGTGGATCGAAGAGCGCAACGACACCGAAGAACTGCCCGGCCTGTCGTCCGAGTACGGCCGCGCCCGCGAGGCGGACGCCGAGCTCTCGGGCCTGCGTTTCGACCTCAAGCGGCATCCGCGCCGCGCCAAGGCCGGCGCGAACGTCACCCAGATGCACTACGCCCGCAAGGGCATCGTCACGCCCGAGATGGAGTTCGTCGCCATCCGCGAGAACCAGAAGCTCGAGGGCCTCTCCGAGCTGCTGAAGGCCCAGCATCCGGGCGAGAGCTTCGGCGCCGCGATCCCGAGGGTGATCACGCCCGAGTTCGTGCGCGACGAGATCGCGCGCGGCCGCGCCATCATCCCGGCCAACATCAACCATCCGGAAGCCGAGCCGATGATCATCGGCCGCAACTTCCTGGTGAAGATCAACTGCAACATCGGCAACAGCCCGATCGTCTCCTCGATCCAGGAAGAGGTCGACAAGATGACCTGGTCGATCCGCTGGGGCGGCGACACGGTGATGGATCTGTCGACGGGCAAGAACATCCACGAGACGCGCGAATGGATCGTGAGGAACTCCCCGGTGCCGATCGGCACGGTGCCGATCTATCAGGCGCTGGAGAAGGTGAACGGCAAGGCCGAAGACCTGACTTGGGAAATCTTCCGCGACACGCTGATCGAGCAGGCCGAGCAGGGCGTCGACTACTTCACCATCCACGCGGGAGTGCTGTTGCGCTACATCCCGATGACGGCGAAGCGCATGACCGGCATCGTCAGCCGCGGCGGCTCGATCCTCGCCAAGTGGTGTCTCGCGCACCACAAGGAGAACTTCCTCTACACGCACTTCGAGGACATCTGCGAAATCATGAAGGCCTACGACGTCGGCTTCTCGCTCGGCGACGGCCTGCGCCCCGGCTCGATCTACGATGCCAACGACGCCGCGCAGATGGGCGAACTCGCCACCCTCGGCGAACTCACCCAGATCGCCTGGAAGCACGACGTGCAGGTGATGATCGAAGGCCCCGGCCACGTGCCGATGCACATGATCAAGCACAACATGGACGAGCAACTGCGCCTGTGCGGCGAGGCCCCGTTCTACACGCTGGGGCCCCTGACCACCGACATCGCCCCCGGCTACGACCACATCACCAGCGCCATCGGCGCGGCGATGATCGGCTGGTACGGCACCGCCATGCTCTGCTACGTGACGCCCAAGGAACACCTGGGCCTGCCTGACAAGGACGACGTCAAGGACGGCATCATGGCCTACAAGATCGCCGCCCACGCCGCCGACCTCGCCAAAGGCCACCCCGGTGCGCAGGCGCGCGACAACGCGCTCTCCAAGGCACGCTTCGAGTTCCGCTGGGAAGACCAGTTCAACCTCGGCCTCGATCCGGACAAGGCGCGCGAGTTCCACGACGAGACGCTGCCGCAGCAGGGCGCCAAGCTGGCGCACTTCTGCTCGATGTGCGGCCCCAACTTCTGCTCGATGAAAATCACGCAGGACGTGCGGGAGTTCGCCGAGAAGCAAGGCCTCAGCGAGCAGGAAGCGCTGGAGAAGGGCATGGAAGCCAAGGCCGTCGAGTTCGTCGGCTCGGGCGCCGAGATCTACCGCAAGGCGTGAAGCCGCTCGCGGCCCTCGTCGGTCTCGTCGTCGCCTGCTGCGCCGTCGCGCCTGCGGCGGCGCAGGCCTACAAGTGGAAGGACGCCAGCGGCAAGGTGCATTTCTCCGATGAGCCGCCGCCCGACCGCAAGGCCGACAAGGTCACCATCAAGCCGCAGATGCCGGAAGATCCGGCGGCGGCCGCGCGCAGCCGCGACTGGCGCACGCAGCTGGAGGAATCCGGCGTGCGGCGCCAGGAGCAGCAGAACCGCGAGATGGCCGAGCAGCGCAACAAGCAGGCCGCCGACACGCGCTGCATCAACGTCCAGCGCCACCTCGATTCCATGAAACGCAGCCGCGCCGTTTTCCGCATGAACAAGGACGGCCAGCGCGAATACCTCGAGGACCAGGAGCGCGCCGCCGCGCAGAAGGCGGCCGAGGAACGCGTCGCGCGCGAGTGCCGCTGACCCGTCGGCGCACGGTACGCGCGGGACCCGCGGCGTAATATTCCGTTTCCATTCCCCGCGGGAGGCATCATGAAACGCACGAGCATCGTTCTCTGCGGCGCGTTCGCCGCGTGTGCAGGCTTGGCGCAGGCGCAGCAGCAGAAGCCGCCGGTCGCCGTCTACTGGTTGTCGGCGGAGACTTCGAGCGGAATGCCCATGGGCAGCCGCGGCATGGACATGGCCACGATGATGATGGGCGGCGCCGGCGGCCCGCGCCGCGAGCTGCTGCTCCAGCTCGGCTCGCAACGGACGGCGCCCGACCCCGCCGCCAGCCACCGCATTCCGCCAACGATGAAGATGGGCGATGCCCTGCCGCTGCTGGCGCCCGTCGCCGTGCGGCCGGAGCGCGAGCCCAGCGAAGGCCTGCCCGACGACTTCGAGAAACCGCAGGGACGCATGCTGATCTACTGGGGCTGCGGCGAGAAGACGCGCGCCGGCCAGCCGCTGGTGATCGACTTCGCGAAAATGACCTCGGCCAAGGCGATGCCCGCCGACTTGTTCGCCGTGCGGCTGTCGGCGCAGCGTTCGCCGGCGCCGGGTCGCAACCGCGGTTACGGCGACTGGCCCAACAAGGAGAACTCGACCCGCGTGCCGGCCGACGCCTCGCTGGTCGGCGACCATGTCGTCGCCGGCAACTACTCGCCCGAGATCCGCTTCGCCGTCGACGACCGCCACGATTTCCTCGCGCCGGTCGCGCTCGACACGACGGCGAAGACACCCGGCGGCGGCGTCACCGCGCGCTGGCAGGCCGTGCCGCACGCGCTCGGCTATTTCGCCACCGTGATCGGCTCGGCCGGCGGCGGCAAGGATGTAGTCATGTGGTCGTCGAGCGAGAAGCGCATCTTCGGCGACGCGCTGTTGACCTGGTTGCCGAACGCCGACGTCGCGCGGCTGATTAAGGAGCAGGTGGTGCTGCCGCCGCAGACGACGGAATGCGTCGTGCCGGCCGCCGTGGCGAGCGCCGGCGAAGGCGGCATGATCCGCTTCATCGCCTACGGCGAGGAACTCAACCTCGCCCATCCGCCGAAACCGCAAGATCCGAAGGCGGTCTGGGAACCGCTGTGGGCCGTCAAGCTGCGCCAGAAGTCGACGACCGCATCGGTACTCGGCATGGAGGCGCCGACGCCGGCCGGCCGCGGCGGCGAAGCGCGCGGCACCGCCCCCGATCCGGGCAACCCCGGCGACGCCGCCGTCAAGGAAGGTATCAAGGCGCTGCGCGGCGTCTTCGGCTTCTGATGGAGTGCCGGCCCGGCTGCGGCGCCTGCTGCATCGCCCCGTCGATCAGCACGCTCGCCAAGCCGGCCGGCGTTTCCTGCGTGCACCTGACCGCCGAACTGCGCTGCGCGATCTTCGGCCGCAGCGAACGGCCGGCCTGCTGCTCGGGCCTTCAGCCATCGCGGGAAATGTGCGGCGAAACGCACGAGCAGGCGCTGGCCTGGATCGCCGCGCTCGAACGCGCTACGACTGCGGGGTTAACTCGGCCAGCTTGACGCCCCACTTCTCGGGCGTCTCGTGGCCGACGATCCGGTCGGCGCCGCCGTGGCCGACGGGCTTCGAGAGGTCGATCTCCGCCGGCGGGATGTACTGCATGCGGTCGGTGTCGTAGAACACCTTGACCACCGGCGTCAGCAGGCTGCCCTCGGTCTGCTCGAGGACCACGCCGAGCCGCTTCGACTCCAGCATCACCAGCGTGCCCACCGGGTAGATGCCGATCGCGCGCACGAACTGCTGCACCAGCACAGGATCGAAGTGGAATTTGCTCCACTCGAAGATCTTACGCAGCGCCTCGTGCGGCGGCATGCCCTTGTGATAGACGCGGTTCGAGGTGATGGCGTCGTAGACGTCGCAGATCGCTGCCATGCGGCCCATCAGCGAGATCTCGCCGTCCTTGAGTCCCTGAATGTAGCCCGAGCCGTCGTGGCGCTCGTGGTGCTCGTGCGCGATCTGGATCGAGATCGGGCTGATGCCGGCGGTCTCGTCGAGGATGCGCTTGCTCTCGACGACGTGGTTCTTCATCAGCGTGAACTCGGCATCGGTGAAAGCGCCCGGCTTGTTGAGCACGCCGTCGGGAATGCGCATCTTGCCGATGTCGTGCAACAGGCCGCCGACGCCGGCGAGCCGGATGGTGTCGGCGTCCTGCCCCGAAGCGCGGCAGAAGGCGACCAGCAGCGCGCACACCGCCACCGAGTGCTGGAAGGTGTAGTTGTCCTTGCTCTTGATGCGGCAGAGCGCGAGCAGGGCGCCGGAATTGCGCAGGATCGATTCCGTCATCTGCTCGACCACCGGCTCGATGGCCTCGACCTGCACCTGCTTGCCGAGGCGCACGTCGTTCATGATACTGTGGATGATCTTGTTGGCCTCGCCGTGCACCTTCTCGGCGCGCGCGATTTCCTCGCGCATCGGCACCTTGCGCTGCGGGGCATGCGCGCCGGCGACGCGGATCATCTCGGCCTCGATCTGCCGGCGCACCTCGTGCTCGGTCGGCGCGTCGAAGACGTCGAGGCCCTTGCTCGGGTCGATGTACACCTCGCGGATGCCGTAGTCGGCGATCTTGCGGATCGTCGCCTCGTCCTCGACCGGGAACTGGTTGCGCACGAACGGATGGTCCATCCAGCCGGCCCCAAGGTCGGCGATGTACATGCCGGGCTTGAGCTGGTCGATGGAGATTTTTTTGCTCATGCTAGACTGGCCCGCCTTGCCGGCCGGGCCTTTTCCGCATCATCACGATGGACTTGATTCCCCTGTTTCACGCGCTCGTTCTCGGCATCGTCGAGGGATTGACGGAGTTCCTGCCCGTCTCCAGCACCGGCCACCTTATCCTGGCCGGGGACTTGCTCAAGTTTAACGACGAACGCGGAAAACTGTTCGAAATCGTCATCCAGTCCGGCGCGATCCTCGCCGTCTGCTGGGAATACCGCGGACGCATCGCCAGCGTGATTTCGGGCCTGCCGCGCGAGCGCCAGGCGCAGCGCTTCGTCATCAACCTGTTCGTCGCCTTCCTGCCGCTGGCCATCCTCGGCCTGCTGTTCGGCAAGGCCATCAAGGCGAACCTGTTCCAGCCGATTCCCGTCGCCACCGCCTTCATCGTCGGCGGCTTCGTCATCCTCTGGGCCGAGCGGCGCAGGCATGTGGTGCGCATCGAGAGCGTCGACGAGCTCGGCATCGTCGACGCCTTCAAGCTCGGCTGCGCGCAGGCGCTGGCGCTGATCCCCGGCACCTCGCGCTCCGGCGCGACGATCATCGGCGGCCTGTTCTTCGGCCTCTCGCGCAAGGCGGCGACCGAGTTCTCGTTCTTCCTCGCCATCCCGACGCTGATCGCCGCCACGATCTACCAGCTGTGGAAGGAACGCGCGCTGCTCAGCGTCGACGACATCGGCATCTGGGTCGTCGGCTTCGTTTCCGCCTTCTTCTCGGCGTTCCTCTGCGTGCGCTGGCTGCTGCGCTACATCTCCAGCCACGACTTCACGATCTTCGCCTGGTACCGCATCGCCTTCGGCATCGTCGTCATCGCCACCGCGCAATACGGCTGGGTCGACTGGACGCAGCACTGAACCGGTGAGCGGCACGCTGCTTTATCTCCACGGCTTCACCAGCGCACCGCAATCGCACAAGGCGCAGGCCCTCGCCGCCCGCATGCACGAGCGCGGCTGCGGCGACGCCTTCGTCTGCCCGCAGCTGCCGCCGTCACCAAAGGAAGCGATCGCGATCGCCGATAGGATCATCGCGGAGCGCGAACAGCCGATCACCCTCGTCGGCTCCTCGCTCGGCGGCTACTACTCGACGTATCTCGCCGAACGCCACGGCCTCAAGGCCGTGCTGGTGAACCCCGCCGTCGTCGCCCACCTCTCGCTGCAGCAATACGTCGGCCCGCAGCACAACCTCTACACCGGCGAGCGTTTCGAGTTCACGGAAACCCACATCGCGGAACTGCGCGCCCTCGAGGTCCCGCGCATCGCGCACCCCGAGCGTCTGTGGCTGCTGGTCGAAACCGGCGACGAACTGCTCGACTACCGGCAGGCCGTCGAGCAGTACCAGGGCGCCCGCCAGACGGTGCTCGACGGCGGCGACCACAGTTTCACGCGCTGGAGCGATTACCTCGACGAGATCATCGCCTTCGCCGGCCTGCCGGGTTCTTAATCCAGCATCAGGTTGACCTTCACCCAGGCGAAGCGGCCCGGTTCGTTCACCCGCGTGGTGGCGGGGTCGTAGCCCGAGATCGTCGCGCCGCTGCGGCTGATGTGCTCGGCGTAGGTCCGGTCGAACAGGTTGTCGACGCCGGCGGACAGCAGCACCCGCTTGCCGAAGCGATAGCTGCCATTGACGGCGTAGGTCGAGAACCCGGACGTCGCGCCGAGGTCTTGGCCGACGATGTTGCCGTAACCCACATGAACGCGATCCTGTTTGGCGACCATGCGCGCGAGCGCGCCGGCGCCCCAGGGGCCGGATTGCCAGTCGACGCCGAGGCGCAATTCCTGCGGGGGCGTCTGGGCGAGCGGCACGTCCATGCTGTCGTTGTCGGCACGCACGTAGGCGTAGGCGCTGCGCAGCGTCCAGTGATTCGCGAAGCGCCAGGCGACGTCGGCTTCCAGGCCGTAGCGGGTGGCGTCGACGTTCGACGAAGTATTGTTGTTGCGCGTCAGCACGTAGTCGTCGACGCGCGAATACCAAGCCGCGACCGAGCCGTTCAGATCGAAGCCGTTCCAAACCAGGCCGGCATCGAGTTGGGTGTTCTTCTCGGGTCGCAGGTGGGCGACGGCCGTCAGGCCGTTGTAGGTCGTCGCTTCCCAGTGGTCGAGCGGCCGCTCGCCATGGCCGATACCGGCGTAGACGGTGGCCGGCGCATCGGCCAAGTCGTGCTCGTAGCGCACGAAACCGCCGTTCAGGCTGTTGCTGACGCTGCCGTTGGCCGCGCCGGTGTTCCAGGTGTAGCGGTCGGCCGCGTGGCGGTCGTGGCGCAGGCCGGCCAGCAGGCGCCGGCGATCGGACAAGGCATGCGTCAGTTCGCCGTAGATGCCCGTCGTGGTCGCTTCGAGGTCCTTGCCGCGCGCCACGGTATCGACGCCGGCCTGGGTGGCCGCGCTGCGGGTTCTCAAGGTATGGATGTTCTCCTGCCTGTCCAGGCCCAGCGTCAGCATCGTGGCGTCGGCCACGGCCAGATCGGCGCTCAGGCGCAGGCCGTCGGTCTCGCGGTCCGGGTTGTTCCACATGTAGTTGCCGGACCGCGTGCGCAGCGTGTAGTTGTCCATCACGTGGTCGATGTAGTTGTGCGTGTATTGCGCCTCGACCTTGCGCACCAGCGGCGAGAGCTGCTTCTTCGAGAACTTGACGTCCCAGCCCTTGCGGTCGAAGACAATGCCGTCCATGGTGCGGTCAGCGTAGGCGGCCTGGGCGTCGCTGCGCGTAGCGGACAGCGTCAGCGCCGTATTCGCGTCGGGCGTCCAGCCGCCTTGCAGCGTCGCGCTGTTGCGCTCGTAGAGCGAGTGCACCTTGCGGCCATCTCCGTCTTCATAGTCGTTCGATTCCGAGCGGGTTCCGACGGCACGCATGAAGAAGTCCGGCTTGCCGAACGTCGCGTCCGCCACGGCATCGACGCGCCCCCAGGAGCCGGCCATGACGCTGCCCGAAGCGCGCACGCCGTCTTCCTTGAACCGCTTGACGTCGCGCTCGAAGGAGACGACGCCTGCCAGGTTGCCATTGCCGTAGCGAACGGTTTGCGGACCCTTGACGACGACGACGCGATCGAACGCCTCCGGGAACACGTAGGCCGTCGGCGGGTCCATGCGCATGCCGCAGCCGCCATGGAATTCGGCGCCGTCGAGCAGAACGTTCAGGCGCGAGCCGGCCAGGCCGCGCAGCACCGGGTCGCCGTCCGTCCCGCCCTTGCGTATGACGTTGAAGCCGGGAATGTTCTTGAGAAAACTGGCGCCGTCGCTGGCAGGAACCGGAACCTGAGGCGCCTTCGGATCGTTGGTCACCACCAGCGGATCACGCATCTGCGGCGCGGTGACGACAACCTCGGTGAGCTCTCCCTCCGCGGCAAGAACGCAGTAAGGGAACGAGGCGACGGCGGCGGCGAGCAGCGTTTTCTTGAAAGACAATTGGAACTCCCGGACTGGCTTTTTGGAAGCCGGCGATTCTATGCAGCACGGATCGCGGCCCCGTGCGACACGTTGTCGCACCTGCCGGCGCCGGCGTTCGCCGCCACGGCCCGCCGGAAGCCGCGGGGCCGGGGGCGCCAGCCGCTATAATTCGCGCCCTCTCCGCCTCACCCGTCACCTCCCCATGAACGTGCTTTTCGAGGAAGACGGCGCCTTCCGCGCCGGAACCGTCCTCGCCGACAACAACACCTCGCTGCAGGTGGAGCTGCCCTCGGGCAAGCGCTCCAAGGTAAAGGCCGCCAACGTGCTGTTGCGCTTCGAGGCGCCGTCCGCGAGCGAACTGCTCGACCGCGCGGAAGCGGACGCCGAAGGCATCGACGTCGACTTCCTCTGGGAGGTCTGCGCCGAGAACGAGTTCGGCTTCGAGGAGTTGGCCGCCGAATACGCCGGCCACAAGCCGACGCCGGTGGAGGCGGTCGCCGTGCTGCTGCGCCTGCATTCGGCGCCGATGCACTTCCACCGCAAGGGCAAGGGCCGCTTCCGCAAGGCTCCGCCCGAGATCCTCAAGGCCGCCATCGCCGGCATGGAGAAGAAGCGCCAGCAGGCGCTCGCCATCGAGCGCATGGTCGAGGAGCTCAAGGCCGGCACGCTGCCGTCCGAGCTGCAGCCGCTACTGCGCGAACTGCTCTACAAGCCGGACCGCAACAAGCCCGAGACCAAGGCGCTCGAGGCCGCCTGCGCCGAGACCGGCAAGTCGGCCCCGAAGCTGCTCGCGGATTGCGGCGCGCTGCGCGACACGCACGACTACCACCTCGGCCGCTTCCTGTTCGAATTCTTCCCGCAGGGCACGGACTTCCCGGCCTGCGCGGAGCCCGAGCACCTGCCGGACCTGCCGACCGCCGAGGTGCGCGCCTTCTCGATCGACGACGCGCAGACGACGGAAATCGACGACGCCTTCTCGGTGGTCTTCAACGCCGACGGCAGCATGCGCGTCGGCATCCACATCGCCGCGCCGGGGCTTGGCTTCGGGCCGGACTCCGACCTCGGCCGCATCGCGCGCAACCGGCTGTCGACCGTCTACATGCCGGGCCGCAAGATCACCATGCTGCCCGAGGATGTCGTCGAGCGCTTCACGCTCGCCGCCGGCCGCACGGTCGCCGCGGTTTCGCTCTACCTCGACGTCGCGTCCGACTTGCGCATCGTCGCGCACGAATCGCGGCTCGAACGCGTGCCGGTGGTCGCCAACCTGCGCCACCACGACGTCGAGCCGCTGTTCAACGCCGAGACGCTGGCCGCCGGACTGCCCGAGTTCGAGTTCCGCGACGAGCTGAAGCGCCTGTGGGAACTGGCGACGGTGCTCGAAGCCGGGCGCGGCGCCAGCGGCCAGCAGAACCGCAAGGACTATTCGTACAGCGTGGACTGGGACGTCGAGACCAGCGTCGGCCGCGGCCGCATCGCCATCGACGAGCGCCCGCGCGGCAGCCCGCTCGACACGCTGGTGGCCGAGCTGATGATCGTCGCCAACTCGACCTGGGGCGCGCTGCTGCGCGACCGCAAAATCGCCGGCCTGTATCGCGTGCAGCAGGCGGGCAAGGTGAGGATGAGCACCGTCGCGGCGCCGCACGAAGGGCTCGGCGTCGAGTGCTACGCCTGGTCGTCGTCGCCGCTGCGCCGCCATTGCGACCTGATCAACCAGTGGCAGCTGATCGCGGCCCTGCGCGAGGAGACGCCGCCCTTTACCGCCAAGTCGGCCGAGTTCCTCGCCGCCCTGCGCGACTTCGAGCTGACCTACGCCGCCTACGCCGAATTCCAGCGCGGCATGGAGCGCTACTGGTGCCTGCGCTGGCTGCTGCAGGAAGACGAGAAAGAGCCGTCGGCCGTGGTGCTCAAGGAGAGCCTGGTGCGCCTCGAGCGCATCCCGCTGGTGCTGCGCGTGATGGGCCTGCCGACGCAGGAACGCGGCGCACGTCTGCGTCTCGCGATCGAGAACGTCGACCTGCTCGAAGCCGAGGCGCGGGCGCGATTCGTCGAAATGCTGGCGGTCGAGGCCTCTGATGCGGCTTTGGAGGCGGACGGGGCCGAGGAGCAAGCGGGTTAAAATTCCGCGCCATGCAGCGAAAATTCGCCTGGCCAGGCCCGCTGGCCGACATGGACCCGCCGCAGCGCAACCTGACGCTGGCGCTCGGCGTATCGATCCTGCTGCATGCGGTGGTGCTGTCGGTCCACTTCAAGTTGCCCCAGGCGCTCGGCCGCGCCACCGAGCAGGCGCTCGACGTCATCCTGGTCAACAGCAAGAGCGCGAAGAAACCGTCCGACGCGCAGGCGCGGGCGCAGGCCAACCTCGACGGCGGCGGCAACACCGACGAGAACCGCCGCGCGGCGACGCCGCTGCCACCGACCAGGGCGAGCGCGGAAGGCAGCGAACTGGTCGAGAAGCGCCAGCGCGTCGCGCGCATGGAGGCCGAACAGAAACAGATCCTGACGCGGCTGCAGAGCGAGCGCAGCGTCGCCGCCGACAAGCGCCGCAACGAGCCGGTGCCGACGGTGCCGCCGAACATCTCGGGCCTCGACCTCGCCGGCAGCGCGCTCGCCGCGGTCCGCCTGGAAGGCCAGATCGCGCGCAACGTCGAGGAATACAACAAGCGCCCGCGCCGCGCCTTCATCGGCGCGCGCACCACCGAATACCGCTTCGCGCAGTACGTCGAAGACTGGCGCCAGAAGATCGAGCGCATCGGCAACCTCAACTACCCCGAGTCGGCGCGCGGCAAGCTCTACGGCAGCCTGGTGATCAGCGTCGTCATCAACAGCGACGGCGAATTGCAGAGCGTCGTCATCGACCGCCCGTCGGGCCACAAGGTCCTCGACGACGCGGCGCGGCGCATCGTCCAGCTGGCGGCGCCATACTCGCCCTTCCCGCCAGCCATCAAGCGCGACACCGACATCATCGAGATCACGCGCACGTGGACCTTCACCAACGCCGACCGGCTTTCGGCGAACTGACGTGACCGACCGCTACGCCGTTTTTGGCTTCGGCCGCTGCGCTTAACATTCGCTGCGCTCATGTTAGCCTTCGCCGAAAACGGTTCACCCTCGCGACGCTGTCGCAGACGATACGCCGCACCGCGCGCCAACAATGACTGACCGCTACGCCGTTTTTGGCAACCCGATCGCCCACAGCAAGTCGCCGCGCATCCACGCGCTGTTCGCCCGGCAGACCGCGCAGGACCTGACTTACGAGGCGCTGCTGGCGCCGCTCGACGGCTTCGCCGCCGCGGTGCGCGACTTCGCCGCGGCCGGCGGACGCGGCGCCAACGTCACGGTGCCGTTCAAGGAGGAGGCCTTCCGCCTTGCCGACCGGCTGACGCCGCGTGCGCGCGCCGCTGGCGCCGTGAATACGCTGGCCTTCGGCGAAGATGGAATCCTCGGCGACAACACCGATGGTGCCGGCCTGGTGCGCGACTTGACCGCGAACCTCGGCGTCGCCATCGCCGGGCGCCGCGTGCTGCTGCTCGGCGCCGGCGGTGCGGCGCGCGGCACCATCCTGCCGCTGCTCGAACAGCAGCCGGCCGAACTCTCCATCGCCAACCGCACCGCGGACAAGGCGGCGGCGCTCGCCGCGGAACTCGCGCCGCTGGCGCCCGCCGGCGCGGCTCGCCCGCAAGGCGGCGGCTTCGAGGCTCTGGCCGGCCGCGGCTTCGATATCGTGATCAACGCCACCTCGGCCGGGCTGGCCGAGCAGGCGCTGCCGCTGCCGGCCGGCGTCTTCGCTCCCGGCAATCTCGCCTACGACATGCTCTACGGCCGCGAGACGCCGTTCATGACGCAGGCGCGCGCGGCAGGCGCCCGCGTCGCCGACGGCCTCGGCATGCTGGTCGAGCAGGCGGCGGAGGCCTTCGCCGTCTGGCGCGGCGTGCGGCCCGACACCGGACCGGTGCTGTCCGAGCTGCGCGCCGAACTGGCGGCCGCATGAGGATCGTGCGCTGGTGGAAGCGCGCGCTCGCCGCGCTGCTGCTGCTCGTGCTGCTCTGGCAGGGCTGGTATCTGGGCTGGGTGGTGTGGTGGAAATACGTCGACCCCGGCTCGACGAGCTTCATGACGCAGCGGCTCGACGCGATGCGCGAGAAGAAGCCGGCCGCCGACCTGCGCTACCGCTGGGTGCCTTACGCCAAGATCTCGCGCCACCTCAAGCACGCGGTGGTGGCCGCCGAGGACGACAAGTTCATTGACCACGAGGGCTTCGACTGGGAGGGCATGCAGAAGGCGCTGGAGAAGAACCGCAAGAAGGGCAAGGTAGTGGCCGGCGGCTCGACGATCTCGCAGCAACTGGCGAAGAACCTGTTCCTGTCGGCCTCGAAGACGCCCTGGCGCAAGGCGCAGGAGGCCATCATCACCGTCTGGCTCGAACTGCTGTGGGACAAGCGGCGCATCCTCGAGGTGTATCTGAACGTCGTCGAGTGGGGCGAGGGGGTGTTCGGCGCCGAGGCAGCGGCATCCCGCTATTTCGCCGCCACGGCGGCGGGGCTCACCGCCGAGCAGGCGGCCCGCCTCGCCGTGCTGCTGCCGGCGCCGAGGAAGTACGAAAGAAACCCTTATTCGGCGTATTTGAACGCCCGGACGCAGAGCATACTGGCGCGGATGCAGTATTCCGAGGTTCCTTGATCGACTAGGGCCTGTTCACGCTATGACGACGGGCGCGAAGCGGTAAAATCGGGCGCAGTGCAAGGCGCGACTGACGCCGCTTGGTAATCCCAGCTAGGAAGGAGCAACGCCGCAATGCGCTCGATTTTCCCGCTTCCCTTCGGGTTGGCTCTCGATCCGGGAGCCAACGCGCTCCGCCGGCATAGCGTGAACAGGCCCTAAAATCGGCCGGCCCCGCCGACGGAATCATGAGCCAATCGACCCATCCTGAAATCGACCGCCTGACGCAGCACCTCAACGAGGTGCAGCATCTGCTGTCGCGCAATCGTCTGGTCGAGAGCCTGGTCAACCGGCAGGAGATGCCCAAGCACGGATTGATCGAGAACATCGTGCACCGGCAGAACCTTGCCGACCTGCGCAAGCTGCTCGCCGGTCTCGATCCCGTTGACGTGGCTCGCATCCTCGAGGCGCTGTCGCCCGAGGATCGGTTGATGGCCTGGGAACAAGTGGGCGCCGATCGCCTCGACGCCGTCCTGCTGCTGGTGCTCGACGAGGTGCGCGAAGAACTCGTCACGGCCTCGCGCCACGAAAACGACAAGGTGTCGCTCAACGCTTTCGAGCTGCACAACGGCCGCTTGCGCCAGGTGAAGGTCGGCAACCGTGCCGACTTCGCCAACGTCAAGCCGATCTGGGTGGACCTCGTCGCGCCTTCGGCCGAGATGCGCATGTGGGTCGGCGAGCATTTCGGGCTGGAGCTGCCGGACCCCGACAGCCTGACCGACCTAGAAGCCAGCGCGCGCTTCTACATCGAGGACAACGGCGAGATCCACCTGCATTCCGACTTCCTGCTCGACGCCGAGGACAACGCGCGCAACGTGGCGGTGGCCTTCATCCTGCATCAGGACATCCTGTTCTCGGTGCGCCAGGAAGAACTGCCCGTGTTCCGGTTGCAGCGGCTGCGCGCGCGCACCCAGCCCGGCTACGTCACCGAAGGCAAGGACGTCCTGCTCGACCTCTACGCCGCCGATGCCGAATACTCGGCGGATGCGCTCGAGGACGTCTATGCCGATCTCGAAGCCGTCGGCCGCCGCGTGTTGAACCCCCGCATCACCGACGAGGAAGCGGCGTTGATCCTCTCCGAGATCGCCCGCGGCGAGGACTTGAACGGCCGCATTCGCCGCAACGTGCTCGACACGCGGCGCGCCGTCTCCTTCCTGATGCGCGGCAAGTTCCTCTCGGCCCAGCAGTTCGACGACGCGCGCCAGATCCTGCGCGACATCGAGTCGCTCGACGGCCACACCGGCTTCCTGTTCGGCAAGATCAACTTCCTGATGGACGCCACGGTCGGCTTCATCAACATCAACCAGAACCAGCGCGTGTCGAAGCTGACGGCGATCTCGATCGTGTTCATGCCGATCAACATCCTCGCCGGCATCGGCGGCATGTCGGAGTTCTCGATGATGACCGAGGGGGTGCCGTGGCCGCTCTCGTACGCCGGCTTCGTCGTCGGCTCGGCGATCATCGGCTGGGCGACCTACCATCTGCTGCGCTACTACGAGGCGCGCCAGGCAAAGCGCGCGATCGAAGCCAAGGCGCAACAGTGAAAGCGCCTTAGCCGGCGAGAAACTTCAGCCCGAGGATGCCGGCGACGATCAGCGCGATGCAGGCCAGCCGCAGCGCGTCGGACGATTCGCCGAAGAGGTAGATTCCAAGCACTGCCGTGCCGACCGCGCCGATGCCGGTCCACACCGCGTAGGCCGTGCCGACCGGCAGCGTCTTCAGCGTCCAGCCGAGCAGCACCACGGAGAGCACCATCAAGACCAGCGTGATGCCGCTCGCCAGCGGGCGCGTGAAGCCTTCAGTGTACTTGAGGCCGATCGCCCAGCCGATCTCGCACAGGCCGGCGACGACCAGCACCAGCCACGCCGCGCCGGCGGACAACTGAGGCATCAGACTCCCGACGAGAAGATCGCGTCGGCCGCGGCGATGGTAGCGGCGAGGTCGGCGTCGCTGTGCGCGGCCGAGACGAAGCCGGCCTCGAAGGCCGAGGGCGCGAGGTAGACGCCCTTCTCGAGCATGGCGTGGAAGAAGCGGTTGAAGGCGTCCTTGTCGGCCTTCATCACCTCGGCATAGGACGTCGGCGGCGTGGCCGCGAAGTAAACGCCGAACATGCCGCCCACCGACTGGGCGCTGAACGACACGCCGCGCTGCTTCGCCGCGGCGACGAGGCCGTCGACGAGCGATTTCGTTTTCTTCGTCAGCGCCTCGTAGAAGCCCGGCGCCTGGATCTTCTTCAGCGTCGCCAAGCCCGCGGCCACGGACAGCGGGTTGCCCGAGAGCGTGCCGGCCTGATAGACCGGGCCGAGCGGCGCGATCTTTTCCATGATGTCGCGGCGGCCGCCGAAGGCGCCCAGCGGCATGCCGCCGCCGACGACCTTGCCGAAGGTCGACAGGTCCGGCTTGATGCCGAACAGGCCCTGCGCGCTGCCGGGGCCGACGCGGAAGCCGGTCATCACTTCGTCGAAAATCAGCACCGCGCCGTGCTTCGTGCAGAGGTCGCGCATCGCCTTGAGGAACTCCGGCTTCGGGGCGATCAGGTTCATGTTGCCGGCGACGGGCTCGACGATGACGCAGGCGATATTGTCGCCGTGCTTGCCGAACGCCTCGGTCAATTGCGCCGCATCGTTGTAATCAAGCACCAGCGTGTGCTGGGCGAGGTCGGCGGGCACGCCCGACGACGACGGGTTGCCGAAGGTCAGCATGCCGGAGCCGGCCTTGACCAGCAGGCTGTCGGCGTGGCCGTGGTAGCAGCCCTCGAACTTGACGATGACGTCGCGGCCGGTGAAGCCGCGCGCGAGACGGATCGCGCTCATCGTCGCCTCGGTGCCCGAGGAGACGAGGCGCACCAGTTCCATGCTCGGCACCAGCTTGACGAGCAACTCGGCGAGTTCGATCTCGCCCTCGGTCGGCGCGCCGAAGGATAGGCCGCGGGTCGCCGCGTCCTGCACGGCGCGCACGGTGTCGGGCTCGGCGTGGCCGAGGATCAGCGGACCCCAGGAACCGACGTAGTCGATGTAACGCTTGCCATCGGCATCCCAGACGTAGGCGCCTTCGCCGCGAGCGAAGAAGCGCGGCGCGCCGCCGACCGAGCGGAAGGCGCGCACAGGCGAGTTCACGCCGCCGGGAATGGTCTGCTGCGCGCGCTGGAACAGTTCTTCGTTCTTCGTCATTACGGTTTTTCCTTGAATAGCTTCTGGTAGGCGGCGGCCCGCTCCTGGATGTTCATGGTGTTGAAGAGGTCGGTGATGACGGCCACCATGTCGGCGCCGGCGTCGATGACCTGCCCGACGTTCTGGATCGTTATGCCGCCGATGGCGGCGACCGGGATGCCGAGTTCACGCTTGGCGCGCGTCAGCAAATCCATCGACGCGCGCGTCGCCTCGGGCTTGACCGTCGAGGCGAACACGCTGCCGATGCCGATGTAGTCGGCGCCCGCGTCGGCCGCCGCCTTGGCGCGATCGAAGTCGCCGTAGCAGGAAACGCCGAGGATGCGCTTGGGACCGAGCGCCTGGCGCGCCATGCGGATGTCGCCGTCGTCGCGGCCGAGGTGCACGCCGTCGGCGCCGATTTCCATCGCCAGCCAGAGATCGTCGTTGACGATCAGGCGCGCGTCGGCGGCGCGGCAGATGCGCAGCATCTCGGCGGCCTGCGCGCGCTTGAGCGGCGCCGGGGCGAACTTGTTGCGGTACTGGACGAAGCGCACGCCGCCGGCGAGCGCGCTCGACACCAGCGCCGACAGGCGCGGCAGCAGATGGTCGTCGGGCGTGATCGCATAAAGGCCGCGCAGGGGGATGGCGGGACGCTCAGGCATCGTCGCCCTCCGCCTGCTCCTCGCCGCGCGCCCAGAAGAAGCGATCGGGGATGAACTGGCCCATGCCCGGCCGGAAGCCGGCCGCCAGCGCCTGCCAGGTGTAGTCCTGCGCGTCGCGCACGGCGTCGCCGATCTCCAGCCCGTTGGCGAGGTTGGCGGCGATCGCCGAGGCCAGCGTGCAGCCGGAGCCGTGGTAGCTGCCGGGCAGGCGCTCCCAGGCGTCGCTGCGCACCACGCCCTTCTCGGCGTACAGCACGTTGACGACCTGCTGCGTGTTCTCGTGGGTGCCGGTGACGAGCACGTATTCGCAGCCGGCGGCGACCAGGCGGCCGGCGCACTCGGCCAGCTCCGGATCATCGTCGTCCACGTCCTCGTCGAGCGCGAGCCGCCGTGCTTCGATGCTGTTGGGCGTGAGGATCGTCGTCTGCGGCAGCAGCAGTTCGCGGATGGCGTCGATGGTTTCCTCGTCGGCGAGCGCGTCGCCGCGACCCGACGCCAGCACCGGGTCGAGCACCAGCGGCACGTCCGGGTAGTCGGCGAGAATCTCGGCGATGACCGAGACCACTTCGGCGCTGCCGAGCATGCCGAGCTTGAAGACCGCGACGGGCATGTCTTCGAGCAGGGCACGCGCCTGGTCGGCCACCCAGTCGGCGTCGATGTGCAGCACGTCCTCGACGCCGCGCGTGTCCTGGATGGTCAGCGCGGTCACGACCGACAGCGGGTGGCAACCCATGCTGGCGAGCGTCAGGAGGTCGGCCTGCACGCCGGCGCCGCCCGTCGGGTCGGACGCCGCGAAGGTCATGACGATCGGCGGAAGCAGGTCTGGGGCGGCAGAGGCCATGAACGAGCGCGCCCGCAGGCGCTGCGCTAAGATGGGGTCGATTTTAACCGAAAGCCCAAGCGACCCATGAGCGAGACCGCCCCGTACCGCCGCTGGATCTGCCTCGTGTGCGGCTTCGTCTACGACGAGGCGGCCGGACTGCCCGACGAGGGCATCGCGCCCGGCACGCGCTGGGAAGACGTACCGCCGAACTGGTCTTGCCCCGAGTGCGGTGCGCGCAAGGAGGATTTCGAGATGGCGCAGCTCGCCGACTGAGCCGGTATGCGCCTCCCGCAACGGATCGGGAATTGCCTTGTCGAATCATCCAGGCTCCATGACAGGCCAGCCAACCAAAGTTAGAATGATGAGGAAATCATGAGCACCGTCAGCCTCGTCAACCACTTCCTCATCGCCATGCCGGCGATGGCGGACCCGAACTTCTCGCGCACGCTGACCTACATCTGCGAGCACAACGACGAAGGCGCCCTCGGCATCATCGTGAACCGGCCGATCGACATGAACGTCGCCGGCCTCTTCGAGCGGGTGAACATTCCGCTGGAGGCCGAGGTGGCGCAGACCGAGATCGCTGAACTGCCGGTGTATTTCGGCGGCCCGGTGCAGACCGACCGCGGCTTCGTGCTGCATCGGCCCAAGGGCCAGTGGCACTCGACGCTCACCGTCACTGAAGAAATCGGGCTCACGAGTTCGCGCGACATCCTGCAGGCAATCAGCGAGAGCGGCGCGCCGAACGACGTCGTGATCTCGCTCGGCTATGCCGGCTGGTCGGCTGGCCAGCTCGAGTGGGAGCTGTCGCAGAACGCCTGGCTCACGGTCGCCGCCGATCCGAAGATCATCTTCGACACGCCGCCCGAAGAGCGCCTGCCCGCGGCCATGCACCTGCTCGGCGTCGATTTCGCCAACCTGTCCGAAGTCGCCGGACATGCATGAAGTCTGGTGACCTGGTGCTGGCATTCGATTTCGGCACCCGGCGCATCGGCGTGGCAATCGGCGAGACGCTGCTGAAGAGCGCGCGCCCGCTGACGACGATCGACGCACCCGACAACGCGCGGCGTTTCGACACCATCGGCCGCCTGATCGCCGAGTGGCAACCGGCATGCCTCGTCGTCGGCCTGCCGCTGGCGCTCGACGGCGCCGAGCATGAGATGACCGCGCGCAGCCGGCGCTTCGCCAACCAGCTCCATGGCCGCTTCGGACTGCCGGTGGAATTCGCCGACGAGCGCCTGTCGTCGAGCATCGCCGAGGGCCGCCTCGCCGCACGCGGCGCCAAGCCCTCCCGCAACAAGGCGGCGATCGACGCCGAGGCCGCCGCCGTGATCCTGCAAACATGGTTCGATCGGACTGCCCATGCCTAACCTACCCGCCGCCGAAGACCTCTGCCGGCGCCTCGCGGACGCGATGCGGCCGCACGCGACGCCCGAAACGGCGCTCGTCGGCATCCATACCGGCGGCGCCTGGATCGCCGAGCGGCTGCATGGCGAACTCGGCATCAAGGCGCCGCTCGGCACCATGAACGTCTCCTTCTACCGCGACGACTACGGCCAACGCGGCCTGCACGGCGGGCGCAAGCCGTCGTCGATCCCGTTCGACGTCGAGGGCGCGCACATCGTGATCGTCGACGACGTGCTCTATACCGGCCGCACGATCCGCGCGGCGCTCAACGAGCTCTTCGACTACGGGCGGCCGGCGAAGGTGGACCTCGCGGTGCTGGTCGACCGCGGCGGCCGCGAACTGCCGATCGGCGCCACCTGGTGCGCGCACGCGCTGCAGGTGCCGGCCGGCATCAATCTGGACCTCGAGCGCACCGATGACGGCAAGCTCGCTTTCAGGATCGTCGAGAAATGAACCCGCAGCTCAACAAAAACGGCGAACTCCAGCACCTGCTGACGATCGAGGGCCTGCCGCGCGAGATCATCCTGTCGATCCTCGACATCGCCGCGCCCTTCACCGAGGTCGCCGAGCGCGAGGTGAAGAAGGTGCCGCTGCTGCGCGGCAAGAGCGTGTTCAACCTGTTCTTCGAGAACTCGACGCGCACGCGCACGACCTTCGAGATCGCCGCCAAGCGACTGTCGGCCGACGTCATCAACCTCAACATCAACACCTCCTCGACCGCCAAGGGCGAGACGCTGATCGACACGGTGGACAACCTCGCCGCGATGCAGGCCGACATGTTCATCGTGCGCCACGCCGCAAGCGGCGCGCCTTACTTGATCGCGCAGCACCTGCGCGCCACCGGCGCCGACCACATCCACGTCGTCAATGCCGGCGACGGCCGCCACGCGCATCCGACGCAGGGCCTGCTCGACATGTACACGATCAGGCACTACAAGAAGGACTTCACCGGCCTCACGGTGGCGATCGTCGGCGACGTGCTGCACTCGCGCGTCGCGCGCAGCCAGATCCACGCGCTGACCACGCTCGGCGTGCCGGAAGTGCGCGTGATCGCGCCGAAGACGCTGCTGCCGACCGAGGTCGAGCGCATGGGCGTGCGCGTGTTCAACGACATGCGCGAAGGCCTGCGCGGCGTCGACGTCGTGATGATGCTGCGCCTGCAGAACGAGCGCATGAACGGCGCCCTGCTGGCGAGCCCGCAGGAATACTTCAAGTACTACGGCCTGACGCCCGATAAGCTCGAGCAGGCCAAGCCCGACGCCATCGTCATGCACCCGGGGCCGATGAACCGTGGCGTGGAGATCGATTCGGCGGTGGCGGACGGCGGCCAGGCGGTGATCCTGCCGCAGGTGACTTTCGGCATCGCCGTGCGGATGGCGGTGATGTCCATGCTGGCGGGGAACTGAGATGCGCATCCAGATCATCAACGGACACGCGGTCGATGCCGCCAACGGGCTCGATCGCCGCGCCGACATTTTCGTCGCCGAGGGCCGCATCGTCGGCGTCGGCAAGGCGCCGGACGGCTTCGCCGCCGAAGCCACGATCGACGCCGCCGGCTGCGTCGTCTGCCCCGGACTGGTCGATCTCGCCGCGCGCCTGCGCGAGCCGGGCTTCGAATACAAGGCCACGCTCGAATCCGAAATGGCGGCCGCAGCCAGCGGCGGCATCACCAGCCTCGCCTGCCCGCCGGACACCGATCCGCCGCTCGACGAGCCGGGCCTGGTCGAGATGCTCAAGCACCGCGCGCGCCAACCGGGCTTCGCGCACGTGTATCCGGTCGGCGCGCTGACGCTCGGCCTCGCCGGAGCGCGCCTCACCGAAATGGCGGAGCTTGCCGAAGCCGGCTGCATGGCCTTCGGCCAGGCCGGCACCGTGATCGTCGATACCCAGGTGGTGTTGCGGGCGATGCAGTACGCGGCGACGTTCGGTTTCCCCGTCTGGCTGCAGGCGAAGGACCCGTGGCTCGGCAAGGACGGTGTCGCCCATGACGGGGAGGTCGCCTCGCGCCTCGGCCTGACCGGCATCCCGGTGATTGCCGAAACGGTCGCGCTCGGCACGCTGATCAGCCTTGCGCGCCAGACCGGCGCCCGCCTGCACGTGACTCGCGTCTCGAGCGCCGCCGCCGTCGACATGATCGCCGCCGCGCGGGCCGAAGGCCTGTCGGTGACCTGCGACGTCGCCGTGCATCATCTCCATCTTTGCGACAAGGACATCGGCTACTTCGATCCCCACGCGCGGCTCGATCCGCCGCTGCGCTCCGAGCGCGACCGCGATGCCTTGCGCGCGGGCCTGGCGAACGGAACCATCGACGCGCTGTGCTCCGACCACACGCCGGTCGACGACGACGGCAAGCAGGCGCCGTTCGCCGAGGCGGAATCCGGCGCCACGGCGCTCGAATTGCTGCTGCCCCTGGCCCTCAAGTGGGCGGCGGAAGACAAGCTGCCGCTGGCGAAGGCGCTGGCGCGCATCACCGCCGATCCGGCGCGGATTCTCGGCATCGAGGCCGGCACGCTGGGAGTCGGCCGCCCGGCCGACATCTGCGTGTTCGACCCGGTGGCGCCGGTGCGCGTGACGCGCGACCGGCTCAAGAGCCAGGGCAAGAACACGCCGTTCCTTGGCCTCGAGCTGGCCGGGGAAGTTCGCTACACGCTGATCAACGGCCACCTCGCCTGGTCGGCGCCGTTCTGACGGACGACTGCGTCAGGCGAAGGTGTTGACGCTGCTTTCGGCGACTGCGGACGCCTGGTAAGCGTCACGTACAAGGCGGTCCTTGCCGCCGCTCGGGATTTCCGGAACTGCGGCAGCCGCCTCCTCGCTGGCAGCCTTGCGCTGCTCGGCAGCGGCCGCTTCGGCGGCAATGGTCTCTTGCTGCTGCTGGCGCACCAGGTCGCTGCGTCCCTGGCCTTCGAGCCGGCTGCCGACCGCGGCGACCTGGTAGTCCTGCGGCGAAGGATCGCGCGGCGCCAGAGCCGCTTCCTGGATGCGGATGCCCTTGTCGATGTTTTCCTCCGGCTCGCGCTCGGGGGACGTGTCGATGCCGACCTCGCCGCCGATCGCATACTGCTTGCCGTCGGGACCGTAGGTGTAGGTGAAGCTGACGCCGCTGGTGACGACGCCGCGGCCAGCCGACAAGTGCGCCTGCTCATGCGCGCGCACGGCCCGGTCGATCTGCTGGAGCTCACGAACCTGGCGCTGCTCGGCCTGCGACAGTTCCGTCTTGGCGGTGGCGACCTGGGTGCGCGCTTCGGCGGTCGCTTCCTGCTTGGTGGTCGCCTCGGGCTTCGTCGTCGAGGCGCTCGAGCCGGCAGTCGGCAAGGTCGAGTTCAACTGGTCGCGCAGCATCGGCACGTCGACGCCTTTGGCGGTCGAGATGCCGATGGTGTTCAGTCGACTGTTGAGGGTAAGCATTCGAAATACTCCGCCAGGACGCTAAAACTATAGCCCAAAGCGCCGTTACAGGTAGCGGGGGCGTGTTCCGGCCTAAGCCGGCCGCGGTGAACGGGCGGCCGACCGGTGCAGCCTTCCGCTCAGACGCCGTGTGCCGCGAACCACTCCCGCATGCGGCGCCAGCCGTCCTCGGCCGGTTCCTTGCGGTAGGACGGCCGGTAGTCGGCATGAAAGGCGTGGCCGGCGTCCGGGTAAACATGGATCTGCGACCGGCCGCCGGCCTTGGCGATGGCTTCCCTCATCGCCTCGACGTCGGTGAGCGGAATGCCCTGGTCGGTGCCGCCGTAGAGCCCGAGCACCGGCGCCTTCAGGTCGGCAGCGATGTCGAGCGGCCAGCGCGGCGTATTGGCGTTCGTCACGCCGTCGAGCTGTCCGTACCAGGCGACGCCGGCTTTCAGTGCCGGCTGATGGGCTGCATAGAGCCACACCGTGCGTCCGCCGCGGCAGAAGCCCGTGATGCCCTGGCGATCGGTGCCGCCATTCGCCTTGGACCACGCGACGCAGGCATCGAGGTCCGCCATCAGTTGGGCATCGGACGCCTTGGCGGCCAGCGCCATCGCCTCCTGGACGTTCTTGAGCTGCGACGGATCGCCGTAGCGCGCATAGAGCTCGGGCGCGATGGCCATGTAGCCGATCTTGGCGAGGCGTCGGCAGGTGTCCTTGATGTACTCATGGACGCCGAAGATCTCATGAACCACGAGGATCACCGGCGGATTAGCCACGCCCACGGGCTGGGCGCGGTACGCCGGCATGGCGCCGTCGGGCGTCGGCACCTTGATCTCGCCGGCCGTCAGGCCCTGCGTGTCGGTGACGATCGCCGTCTGCGCCATGATGGGTCCCGCCGCCAGCGTGAACCCGGCGGCCAGGGAACTGACGAGGAAGCCGCGCCGATCAAAGGCGATGGAGGGCAAGAGGCTGTCGAACTCGGGGTTTTTCATGTTGTTGTCTCCTCGCGTTGGGGGTCGCGCTACATTACGCCGCCGACATGCCGAATTCAATCGGCGGCCGGACCAAAGAAAAACGCCGGCTCCAGGCCGGCGTTCTTCGAGACCTCGTGCGGCTTCAACCTACAGCGCGCACTCGCCTTCCTTGCCCTTGCCGATGCCCTGGCCGCCGCCCTTGTTCTGGGAGATGGCAGGCGGCATGGTGACCTGGATGCCCTGTTGCGGCGGAACTGCGGCCGGCGGCACGTTGGGGCCGCCGACGAATCCGAACTGACCGGCGTTGAGCTGGAGTTGCCCGGCGCCGTTGCTCACCACGACTGCGCCGCTGGCCACG
>JBKPAD010000006.1:0-305320 GCA_046726235.1 Pseudomonadota bacterium | reverse complement strand
AGATGGTGATGCCGGGCGACAACGTGCAGATGACGGTCAAGCTGATCGCCCCGATCGCCATGGAAGAAGGCCTGCGCTTCGCCATTCGCGAAGGCGGCCGTACCGTCGGCGCCGGCGTCGTGGCCAAGATCGTCGAATAAGTGCTTGCCTAAACAGCGAAAGCGCGGCATAATCCCGCGCTTTCGTTTTTGCGGTACCGCAAGGTGCCTCGCTCTTTAAGGGTCTGACATGCAGAATCAAAAAATTCGCATCCGCCTCAAGGCGTTCGACTACAAGCTGATCGATCAGTCGGCGCTCGAGATCGTGGATACGGCCAAGCGCACCGGCGCCGTCGTGCGCGGCCCCGTGCCGCTGCCCACGCGCATCGAGCGCTTCGACGTGCTGCGTTCGCCGCACGTCAACAAGAGCTCGCGCGACCAGTTCGAGATTCGTACCCACCTGCGCCTGATGGACATCATCGATCCGACCGACAAGACGGTCGACGCGCTGATGAAGCTCGACCTGCCGGCGGGTGTGGACGTCGAGATCAAGCTGCAGTAATCGGTTTCAACGGCGGTGCCGGGTTTTCCGGTGCCGTCGCAACGGCTGTACTTTGGGCCCGGCCAATCGTAGCCGGGGTTTAGGAGAAAAAAATGAGTCTAGGCCTTGTTGGACGCAAGGTCGGCATGACGCGCATCTTCGCCGAGGACGGTACTACCGTCCCGGTCACGGTGCTCGATGTGTCGAACAACCGCGTCACGCAAATCAAGACGCCTGAAACCGACGGCTATGCCGCGGTCCAGGTGACCTTTGGCAAGCGTCGCGCCAGCCGGGTGAGCAAGCCCGCGGCGGGACACCTCGCCAAGGCCGGCGCAGAAGCCGGCCACGTGTTCCGGGAATTCCGCGTCGCCCAGGACCAGCTCGCCGGCTTCAAGCCCGGCGATACGGTCTCGGTGACGATCTTCCAGCCCGGCCAGATCGTGGATGTCACCGGCACCACGCTCGGCAAGGGCTTCTCGGGCGCGATCAAGCGTCATCACTTCTCGTCGAACCGTGCCTCGCACGGCAACTCGGTTTCGCACAACGCTCCCGGCTCGATCGGCATGGCGCAGGATCCCGGCCGCGTCTTCCCGGGCAAGCGCATGGCCGGCCATCTTGGCGATGCCAAGCGCACGGCGCAGAACCTCGAGATCGTGCGCATCGACGAAGCGCGCCAGCTACTGCTGGTGAAGGGTGCCGTGCCCGGCTCCAAGGGCGGCGACGTCATCGTCTCGCCGGCCGTCAAGGCCAAGTAAGGAGACGACGCCATGGAACTCAAGCTCATCAACGATCAGGGCCAGCAGGCATCGACGCTCTCCGCGTCCGACGCGCTGTTCGGTCGTGACTACAACGAAGCCCTCGTGCATCAACTGGTCGTCGCCTACCAGGCCAACGCCCGCTCCGGCAATCGCGCGCAGCTCACCCGCGCCGAAGTCCGTCACAGCACGAAGAAGCCTTTCCGCCAGAAGGGCACGGGCAACGCCCGCGCCGGCATGACCTCGTCGCCGCTGTGGCGCGGGGGCGGCCGCATCTTCCCGAACAAGCCGGAAGAGAACTTCTCGCAGAAGGTCAACCGCAAGATGTACCGCGCCGGCGTCGCCGCGATCCTGTCGCAGCTCGCCCGCGAGGATCGCCTGCTGGTGGTCGAGAACTTCGCCATCGATGCGCCGAAGACCAAGCTCGTTGCCCAGAAGCTCAAGGGCATGGGCCTCGAATCGGTCCTCGTCATCACCGACAACCTCGACGACAATCTGCTGCTCGCGTCGCGCAACCTGCCGAACGTGCTGGTGCTCGAAGCCCAGCATGCCGACCCGGTGTCGCTCGTGCATTTCCCGAAGGTCGTCATGACCAAGGGCGCCGTCGCCAAGATGGAGGAGATGCTGGCATGAGCAAGCAACAATTCAACAAAGAGCGCCTGATGCAGGTGCTGCTGGCGCCGCAGATCTCGGAGAAGGCGACGTACATCGCCGACAAGAACGAGCAGGTCGTCTTCATCGTCGTGCCTGACGCGACCAAGCCGGAAATCAAGGCTGCGGTCGAGCTGCTGTTCAAGGTCGAGGTCGAGTCGGTGCAGGTTGCCGTGCAAAAGGGCAAGGTCAAGCGCCATGGCCGCAGCACGGGCCGTCGCAGCGACTTCAAGAAGGCCTTTGTCTGCCTGAAGCCCGGTCAGGAAATCAGCTTCGCCGAAGGAGGTGCCGCGTAATGGCTCTCGTCAAAGTCAAGCCGACCTCCGCCGGCCGTCGCGCCGTCGTCAAGGTCGTCAATCCGAATCTCTACAAGGGCCGTCCGATCGACGCCCTGACGGAGAGCAAGAACAGCACCGGCGGCCGCAACACGCACGGCCACATCACCACGCGCCACAAGGGCGGCGGTCACAAGCAGCAGTACCGCATCGTCGACTTCAAGCGCAACAAGGATGGCATCCCGGCCAAGGTCGAGCGTCTCGAATACGACCCGAACCGCAGCGCCAACATCGCCCTGCTGCTGTACGCAGACGGCGAGCGCCGCTACATCATCGCCCCGAAGGGCATGACGGTTGGTCAGGAAGTCGTGTCGGGTTCCGAGGCGCCGATCAAGTCGGGCAACACGCT
This sequence comes from Pseudomonadota bacterium, assembly GCA_046726235.1. Taxonomy (GTDB): domain Bacteria; phylum Pseudomonadota; class Gammaproteobacteria; order Burkholderiales; family Rhodocyclaceae; genus Nitricoxidireducens. Next base: position 302,711 of record JBKPAD010000006.1, on the reverse strand, counting down.
GCCGATCCGCAACATCCCGGTCGGTACGACGATCCACTGCATCGAGATCACCCCGGGCAAGGGCGCGCAACTGGCGCGTGCGGCCGGAACCTCGGTTCAGCTGCTGGCTCGCGAAGGCACCTACGCTCAGGTCCGCCTGCGCTCCGGTGAAATCCGTCGCATCCACGTCGAGTGCCGCGCCACCATCGGCGAGGTAGGCAACGAGGAAAACAACCTGCGCAAGATCGGCAAGGCCGGTGCGCAGCGCTGGCGCGGCATTCGCCCGACCGTCCGCGGCGTCGCGATGAACCCGGTCGATCACCCGCACGGTGGCGGCGAGGGCAAGACAGGCGAGGGTCGCGTACCGGTCAGCCCGTGGGGTCAGCCGACCAAGGGCTATCGCACCCGCAGCAACAAGCGCACGGACAACATGATCGTGCAGCGGCGCCACAAGCGTTAAGGGGTAAGACATGGCACGTTCGATCAAGAAAGGCCCGTTCGTTGATGGCCACCTCGTCAAGAAGGTGGACGCCGCGCGGGCATCAAACGACAAGCGCCCGATCAAGACCTGGTCGCGCCGTTCCACGGTTCTGCCGGATTTCGTCGGCCTGACCATCGCGGTGCATAACGGCAAGCAGCACATCCCGGTCTATGTCTCCGAGAACATGGTCGGTCACAAGCTGGGCGAGTTCGCGCTGACGCGCACGTTCAAGGGACACACCGCCGGCAAAAAAGCCGCGGTGAAGAAGTGAGGGAATGACGATGGAAACCAACGCCATTCTGAAGGGTGTGCGCCTGTCCGAGCAAAAAGGCCGTCTGGTTGCCGACATGATTCGCGGCAAGCCGGTCGACCAGGCGCTCAATATCCTCGCCTTCTCGCCGAAGAAGGGCGCCACGATCATCAAGAAGGTGCTCGAGTCGGCCATCGCCAACGCCGAGCACAACGACGGCGCCGACATCGACACGCTGAAGGTCAAGACGATCTACGTGGAAAAGGGCGCAGTGCTGAAGCGCTTCACCGCGCGCGCCAAGGGCCGCGGCAACCGCATCAGCAAGCCGACCTGCCACGTTTTCGTGACCGTCGGGGACTAAGGAGCACTTATGGGACAGAAGATTCAACCGACCGGTTTCCGTCTTTCGGTCACGCGCGACTGGGGTTCCCGCTGGTATGCCAACACCAAGGCCTTCCCGCAGATGCTCCAGGGCGACATCGAGGTCCGCGACTATCTGAAGAAGAAGCTTGCGCACGCCTCCGTCGGCCGCGTCGTCATCGAGCGCCCGGCCAAGAACGCCCGCGTCACCGTCTATAGCGCCCGCCCGGGCGTCGTCATCGGCAAGAAGGGTGAGGACATCGAGCAGCTGCGCAGCGACCTTCAGAAGCGCATGGGCGTCCCCGTCCATGTGAACATCGAGGAAATCCGCAAGCCGGAGACCGACGCGCAACTGATCGCCGATTCGATCGCCCAGCAGCTCGAGAAGCGCATCATGTTCCGCCGCGCCATGAAGCGCGCGATGCAGAACGCCATGCGTCTCGGCGCCCAGGGCATCAAGATCATGAGCTCGGGCCGCCTGAACGGCATCGAAATCGCGCGTCGCGAGTGGTATCGCGAAGGTCGCGTGCCGCTGCACACGCTGCGCGCCGACATCGACTACGGCACGTCGGAAGCCAAGACGACGTACGGTGTCATCGGCATCAAGGTCTGGGTGTTCAAGGGCGAAGTGATGGCCAAGAACGAACTGGCCGCCGCACCGGAAGCCCCCGCCGACGACATGAAGAAGCCGCCGCGTCGCGTCGCCAAGCCGGCCCCGCGTGCCGAGGAGGGTGGCGAATCCGCCACGCCGAAGCGCGCTCCCGCCAAGAAGGCCGCTGCGAAGCCCGCCGAGGAAGCGAAGCCCGAAGTCGCCGCCAAGCCCGAGGGCGAAGCCGCGCCGGCCAAGGCCCCGGTCAAGCGCGTGCGCAAGCCTGCCGCCCCCAAGGCCGGCACGGAAGCCAAGGAGTAATCAGCCATGCTGCAACCTGCACGCAGGAAATACCGCAAAGAGCAAAAGGGCCGCAACACCGGCGTCGCAACGCGCGGCGCCAAGGTGAGCTTCGGCGAATACGGTCTCAAGGCCATCGGTCGCGGCCGCCTCACGGCGCGCCAGATCGAGGCGGCGCGTCGCGCCATGACCCGTCACATCAAGCGTGGCGGTCGCATCTGGATCCGGATTTTCCCGGACAAGCCGATTTCCAAGAAGCCCGCCGAAGTCCGCATGGGTAACGGCAAGGGCAATCCCGAATACTGGGTCGCCGAGATCCAGCCGGGCAAGGTGCTGTATGAAATGGACGGCGTGGACGAGACGCTGGCGCGGGAGGCCTTCAAGCTGGCCGCTGCCAAGCTGCCGATCGAAACCACTTTCGTCACGCGCCATCTGGGGTGAAGACATGAAAGCTAGCGAACTGAGGCAGAAGAACGACGCCGACCTGGAAAAGGAACTGCTGGACCTGCGCAAGGCGCAGTTCTCCCTGCGCATGCAGGTGGCGACCCAGCAGCTCAACAACACCAGCCAGATCGGCAAGGTGCGCAAGGACATCGCGCGCATCAAGACCATTCAGCGTGAAAAGGCGGCCGCCAAATGAACCAAGCCACTCAAGCGACCGAAAAGAACAAGCGCACCCTGCAGGGCCGCGTCGTCAGCGACAAGATGGCCAAGACCGTGACGGTCCTCGTCGAGCGCCGCGTCAAGCACCCGGTGATCGGCAAGATCATCACGCGCTCGAAGAAGTACCACGCCCACGTCGAAGGCCTCGAGGCCGGCGCCGGCGACCTGGTGCAGATCGAGGAATGCGCCCCGATCTCCCGCACCAAGGCCTGGCGTGTGACGCAGGTGGTGGAGAAGGCGCGCGTCGTCTAAGCAGTTGAGCAAGAAATAGCAACAAAGCGTTGACAGGTAAGAGGCGAGATATTAATATCTCGCCTCTTTGCCGCTTCGAGGCAAACTCGCCAGAAGCGGTTTCAGACCCGGACGGGTTCCAAGACTGACCGCACTGTGCGGATTAAGTTGGAGAAACAGCAATGATCCAAATGCAGTCCAAGCTTGACGTCGCCGATAACACCGGCGCGCGTTCGGTGATGTGCATCAAGGTGTTGGGCGGTTCCAAGCGCCGCTACGCCGGCATTGGTGACGTCATCAAGGTCAGCGTCAAGGACGCGGCCCCGCGCGGTCGCGTCAAGAAGGGCGAAATCTACAACGCCGTCGTCGTTCGCACCGCCAAGGGTGTTCGTCGTGCGGATGGTTCGCTCGTGAGGTTCGACGGCAATGCCGCCGTGCTGCTCAACAACAAGCTGGAGCCGATCGGCACCCGTATCTTCGGGCCGGTGACGCGCGAGTTGCGCACCGAGAAGTTCATGAAGATCGTCTCCCTGGCGCCCGAAGTTCTGTAAAGGATTGCGGACATGAACAAGATACGCAAGGGCGATGACGTGATCGTCATCACGGGCAAGGACAAGGGTAAGCGCGGCGTCGTGCTGAGCCGCGTCGACGAAGAGCGCGTGCTCGTCGAGGGCATCAACCGCGTCAAGAAGCACACCAAGCCCAACCCGATGAAGGGTCAGCAGGGCGGCATCGTCGAGAAAGAGATGCCGATCCATGTTTCCAATGTTGCGCTGTTCAACGCCGCCACCCAGAAGGCGGACCGCGTCGGCTTCAAGAGCCTTGACGACGGCCGCAAGGTGCGCGTGTTCAAGTCGAACGGCGAAGTGGTGGACGCGTAAGGAACAATCATGGCGCGCTTGCAAGAATTCTACAAAGACAACGTCGTGTCGCAGCTCCGTGAGCAGTTCGGCTACAAGTCGATCATGGAAGTGCCGCGCATCACGAAGATAACGCTCAATATGGGTGTCGGCGAAGCGGTTGGCGACAAGAAGATCCTGGACAACGCCGTCGGCGACATGACCAAGATCGCCGGCCAGAAGCCCGTCGTGACCAAGGCCCGCAAGGCCATCGCGGGCTTCAAGATCCGCGAGGGCTACCCGATCGGCTGCATGGTCACGCTGCGCGGCACGCGGATGTACGAGTTCCTCGATCGTTTCATCACCATCGCCATGCCGCGCGTGCGGGACTTCCGCGGCGTGTCCGGCAAGGGCTTCGACGGTCGCGGCAACTACAACGTCGGCGTCAAGGAACAGATCATCTTCCCCGAGATCGAGTACGACAAGATCGACGCTCTGCGCGGGATGAACATCAGCATCACCACCACGGCGAAGACCGACGCGGAAGCGAAGGCTCTGCTCGCCGCTTTCAAATTCCCCTTCAAGAACTGAGGGAACCATGGCGAAACTTGCATTGATCAACCGCGAAAAGAAGCGCGCCAAGACGGTGGAGAAGTTTGCCGCCAAGCGCGCCGAACTGCTCGCCATCATCAACAACGCCAAGCTGTCTGACGAGGAGCGCATGGATGCGCGCCTGAAGTTTCAGCAGCTGCCGCGCAACGCCAGCCCGTCGCGCCAGCGCAATCGCTGCGCCCTGACGGGTCGCCCGCGTGGCGTGTTCCGCAAGTTCGGTCTGTGCCGCAACAAGCTGCGCGAGTATGCCATGCGCGGCGAAGTGCCTGGCATGACCAAGGCCAGCTGGTAAGGAGATCGAATATGAGCATGACCGATCCGATCGCCGATATGTTGACGCGCATTCGTAATGCGCAGATGGCCGAGAAAGTGGCCGTCAGCATGCCGTCGTCCAAGCTCAAGGTGTCCATCGCCTCCGTGCTGAAGGACGAGGGCTACATCGACGACTTCGCCGTGCGTGAAAACGCCGGCAAGGCGCAACTCGACATCGCCCTCAAGTACTACGCCGGCCGCCCGGTCATCGAGCGCATCGAGCGCGTCTCGACGCCCGGCCTGCGCGTCTACAAGGGTACCGACGACCTGCCGCGCGTGATGAACGGCCTCGGCGTCGCCATCGTGTCCACGCCGAAGGGTGTGATGACCGACCGCCGCGCCCGCGCCAGCAACGTCGGCGGCGAAGTTCTCTGCATCGTGGCGTAAGGGGAGAGGCAAGATGTCGCGTATCGCTAAATACCCCGTCGAGCTGCCGAAAGGCGTCGAGGTCACGCTCGGCAGCGCCGAGATCAGCGTCAAGGGTCCGCTCGGCACGCTCAAGCAGGCGATGCTGCCTGCGGTGACCATCGAGAAGGACGGTGACAAGCTTCAGTGCAAGGCCGTTGCCGGTCAGCCCAACGCGGGCGCCATGTCCGGCACCATGCGCGCGCTCGTCGCCAACATGGTCAACGGCGTCACCAAGGGCTTCGAAAAGAAGCTGACCTTGGTCGGCGTCGGTTACAAGGCGCAGGCCCAGGGCGCGAAGCTCAACCTGTCGCTCGGCTTCTCGCACCCCGTGGTCCATGACATGCCGGCTGGCGTCAAGGCGGAAACGCCGACCCCGACGGAAATCCTGATCAAGGGCATCGACAAACAACTGGTTGGCCAGGTGGCTGCCGAAGTTCGCGCCTATCGTTCCCCCGAGCCCTACAAGGGCAAGGGTGTGCGTTACGCCGACGAGACGGTGGTCATCAAGGAAACCAAGAAGAAGTAAGGGCGCAAGAACATGGACAAGAAAGAGTCACGTCTCCGCCGCGCGCGCAAAACCCGCGCCAAGATTGCGGAGCTCAAGATGGCGCGGTTGGCCGTGCATCGGACCAACTGCCACATCTACGCGCAGATCTTCTCCGGTTGCGGCACGCAGGTGCTCGCGTCCGCGTCGACTGCCGAAGCCGACCTGCGCAAGGAACTCGCCAATGGCGGCAATGCCGCGGCCGCGACGGCCGTCGGCAAGCTGATCGCCGAGCGCGCGAAGGCGAAGGGTATCGAGGAAGTGGCATTCGACCGTTCCGGGTTCCGTTACCACGGCCGCGTCAAGGCGCTGGCCGAGGCGGCCCGCGAAGGCGGCCTCAAGTTCTAAGCGGTCCACTACAGCGAGACGAACATGGCTAAACCGCAAGGCAAGAAACAGCAATCGCAGACCGAACAGCGCGACGATGGCATGCGCGAGAAGATGGTCTCCATCAACCGCGTCACCAAGGTGGTGAAGGGCGGCCGTATCCTCGGCTTCGCCGCACTCACCGTGGTCGGCGATGGCGATGGCGCCGTCGGCATGGGCAAGGGCAAGTCGCGCGAAGTGCCGGTCGCCGTTCAGAAGGCGATGGAAGAGGCCCGCCGCAAGCTCACCAAGGTCAGCCTCAAGGAAGGCACGCTGCACCATTCGGTGATCGGCCGCCATGGCGCCACCAAGGTGCTGATGTCGCCCGCCCCCCACGGCACGGGCGTCATCGCCGGCGGCCCGATGCGCGCGGTGTTCGAAGTCGTCGGCGTGACCGACGTCGTCGCCAAGTGCATCGGCTCGACCAATCCGTACAACCTGGTGCGCGCGACCCTCAACGGGCTGCAAGCCATCAGCACGCCGTCCGAGATCGCTGCCAAGCGCGGCAAGAGCGTGCAGGAAATCCTGGAGTAAGCGATGGCCGACAAGAAGATCAAGGTGACGCTGGTCAAGAGCGTCATTGGCACCAAGCAGGACCACCGCGCCACCGTGCGCGGCCTGGGTCTGCGCAAGCTCAACAGCAGCGCCATGCTGGAAGACACGCCGGCGGTTCGCGGCATGATCCGCAAGGTTGCGTATCTGGTGAAGTGCGAGGGCTGACATGAAACTGAATACCATCAAGCCGGCCGAAGGCGCCAAGCACGCCGCCAAGCGCGTCGGTCGCGGCATCGGCTCCGGCCTCGGCAAGACTGCCGGCCGCGGTCACAAGGGTCAGAAGTCCCGTGCCGGCGGCTTCCATAAGGTCGGTTTCGAGGGCGGCCAGATGCCGCTGCAGCGTCGCCTGCCGAAGCGTGGCTTCGTGTCCCTGACGCGCGCCCGCAACGCCGAAGTTCGCCTGTCGGATCTCGAGAAGCTGCCCGTCGGCGACGTCGACCTGCTGACGCTGATGCAAGCCGGTGTCGTGCCGGCTGACGCGCTCGCCGCCAAGGTCATCCTCTCCGGCAAGCTGACGAAGAAGATCAACCTCAAGGGTGTCGGCGCCACCAAGGGCGCCAAGGCGGCCATCGAAGCGGCGGGCGGTTCCGTCGCCGAAATCGCCGCGGCCTAAGGAACGGGGAGCAGCACGTGGCGACCGCGATGGAGCAGGCAACCGCGCTCGGCAAGACCGGGAAGTTCGGCGACCTCTGGCGCCGGCTCTGGTTTCTGCTGGGTGCGCTTGTCGTCTATCGCATCGGCGCCCACATTCCCGTGCCGGGCATCGACCCGGTCGAGCTGGCCAAGCTGTTCGAAGGCCAGCAGGGCGGCATCCTCGGCGTCTTCAACCTGTTCTCGGGCGGCGCGCTGTCGCGCTTCACGATCTTCGCGCTGGGCATCATGCCCTACATCTCGTCGTCGATCATCATGCAGCTGATGACGATCGCCGTGCCTTCGCTCGAGCAGTTGAAGAAGGAAGGCGAGGCCGGCCGCCGCAAGATCACGCAGTACACCCGCTACGGCACGGTCGCGCTGGCGCTGTTCCAGGGCATCGGCATCGCCATCGCGCTCGAGTCCCAGGCCGGCTTGGTGCTCGATCCCGGCATGATGTTCCGCCTGACGACCGTCACGACGCTAGTCACCGGCACCATGTTCCTGATGTGGCTCGGCGAGCAGATCACGGAACGCGGCCTCGGCAACGGCATCTCCATCATCATCTTCGCGGGCATTGCCGCCGGCCTGCCCAATGCGCTCGGCGGCCTGTTCGAGCTCGTCCGCACCGGCGCCATGCATGCGCTGACCGCGCTGTTCATTTGCGCGCTGGTCGTCATCGTCACCGGTTTCGTCGTCTTCGTCGAGCGCGGCCAGCGCAAGATCCTGGTCAATTACGCCAAGCGTCAGGTCGGCAACAAGATCTACGGCGGCCAGAGCTCGCACCTGCCGCTCAAGCTCAACATGTCGGGCGTCATCCCGCCGATCTTCGCCTCGTCGATCATCCTGTTCCCGGCGACCATCGCCAGCTGGTTCGGCAGCGGCGAAAGCATGCGCTGGCTCAAGGACATCGCCGGCACGCTGTCCCCCGGCCAGCCGATCTACGTGCTGCTCTACGCCACGGCGATCGTGTTCTTCTGCTTCTTCTACACGGCACTGGTCTTCAATTCGAAGGAGACGGCCGACAACCTGAAGAAGAGCGGCGCCTTTGTCCCCGGCATTCGTCCCGGCGAGCAGACGTCCCGCTACATCGACAAGATCCTCATGCGGCTGACGCTGGCCGGCGCGATCTACATCACGGTCGTCTGCCTGCTGCCGGAATTCATGATTCTCAAGTGGAACGTGCCGTTCTACTTCGGCGGCACGTCGCTGCTGATCATCGTCGTCGTCACAATGGATTTCATGTCGCAGGTTCAGGCCTACGTCATGTCGCACCAGTACGAGAGCCTATTGAAGAAAGCAAACTTCAAAGGCACGGGTTTCCCCATGCGTTGATAGGGGCTTATGTCGAAGGAAGACGTCATCGAGATGCAAGGGGAGGTCGTCGAAAATCTTCCCAACGCGACCTTCAGGGTCAAGCTGGAGAACGGGCATCAAGTGCTCGGCCACATTTCCGGAAAGATGCGAATGCACTATATCCGCATCCTGCCGGGCGACAAGGTGACCGTTCAATTGACGCCCTACGACCTGACCAAGGGACGCATCGTCTTCCGCGCAAAATAGAGATTTATCCGGAGAGCAAAAATGAAAGTACTCGCTTCGGTCAAGTGTATCTGCCGCAACTGCAAAATCATCCGCCGCAAGCGCGTGGTGAGGGTCATCTGCACCGACCCGCGCCATAAGCAGCGCCAGGGTTGATGCAGGCGCGCGTTTCAGATATCATTACCGGTTCCCCGTTTTTCGGCTCAATAACAGCGACATACAGGTAAGCACATGGCCCGTATCGCAGGCGTAAATATCCCGAATCACCAGCACGTCGAGATCGCGTTGACCGCGATCTACGGCATCGGCCGTACCCGCGCGCAGAAGATCTGCGACGTGGCCGGCGTCAAGCGCTCCGTCAAGATCAAGGATCTCACCGACGCCGAGATGGATCGGCTGCGCGAAGAGATCGGTCGCTTCACTGTCGAGGGTGACCTCCGCCGCGAAGTGACGATGAGCATCAAGCGTCTGATGGACCTCGGCTGCTATCGCGGCGTGCGCCATCGTCGCGGCCTGCCCGTTCGCGGCCAGCGCACCCGCACCAACGCGCGCACGCGCAAGGGCCCGCGCAAGTCGATCGCCGGCGCCAAGAAGTAACCAGGAAAGCTAAGACATGGCCAAGACCGCTACCAAAGTCCGCAAGAAGGTCAAGAAGAACGTCGCTGAAGGCATCGCGCACGTTCACGCTTCCTTCAACAACACCATCATCACCATCACCGACCGCCAGGGCAACGCCCTGTCGTGGGCGACGTCGGGCGGCGCAGGCTTCAAGGGCTCGCGCAAGTCGACGCCGTTCGCGGCCCAGGTCGCTGCCGAGGCTGCCGGCAAGGCGGCCCAGGAGTGCGGTGTCAAGAATCTCGAAGTGCGCATCAAGGGCCCCGGCCCGGGCCGCGAGTCTGCGGTTCGCGCCCTCAACGCTCTCGGCATGAAGATCTCCAGCATCACGGACATCACGCCGGTCCCGCATAACGGCTGCCGGCCGCCCAAGCGCCGCCGCATCTAAGTTTTCAAGGAGTAGCAATAGTGGCTCGCAATCTAGACCCCAAGTGCCGCCAGTGCCGCCGCGAGGGTGAAAAGCTTTTCCTCAAGGGCGAAAAGTGCTTCACCGACAAGTGCTCGGTCGAGCGCCGCACCTACGCGCCCGGCCAGCATGGCCAGAAGTCCGGCCAGCGCCTCTCCGGCTATGGTCAGCAACTGCGTGAGAAGCAGAAGATCCGTCGCATCTACGGCATCCTCGAGCGCCAGTTCCGCAAGACCTTCGCCGAAGCCGAGCGCCGCAAGGGCCAGACCGGCGAGAACCTCCTGCAGCTCCTCGAGTCGCGCCTCGACGCGGTCGTCTATCGCATGGGCTTCGGCGCCTCGCGTGCCGAGTCGCGCCAGATCGTGCGCCACAACGGCGTGCTGGTGAACGGCAAGCGCGTGAATATCCCGTCCTACTCCGTGCGCCCCGGCGAGACCATCCAGCTCACCGAAGCCGCCCGTGCCCAACTGCGCTCCAAGGGCGCGCTCGAAGCCGCCGAATCGCGCGGCTTCCCCGAGTGGATCGAGGTCAACGTCAAGGAAGGCCGCGGCGTGTTCAAGGCCTACCCGGCCCGCGAGGACCTGCCGCCGACGATCAACGAAGGCCTCGTCGTCGAACTGTATTCGCGTTAATCCCCTTTGGCGACGCGCCGTCCGGCGCGTCGCATTGCTTTTTTTCGAGGAATGCCGATGCAAAGCAACGCACTTCTGAAACCGCGCATCATCGACGTGCAGACGCTCTCCCCCGTGCATGCCCGTGTGGTCATGGAACCCTTCGAGCGTGGCTATGGCCACACGCTGGGCAATGCCCTGCGCCGCATCCTGCTGTCGTCGATGCCCGGCGCCGCCCCGACCGAAGTGGCGATCGAAGGCGTGCTGCACGAGTACTCGACGCTTGACGGCGTGCGTGAGGACGTCGTCGACATCCTGCTGAACCTCAAGGGCGTGGTGCTCAAGCTGCACAGCCGCAGCGAAGCCATCCTGACCCTCGCCAAGAGCGGCGAAGGCGTCGTCACGGCCGCCGACATCGAGACCTCGCACGACGTCGAGATCATCAATCCCGACCACGTCATCGCGCATCTGGCCCCCGGCGGCAAGATCGAGATGCAGATCAAGGTCGAGATGGGTCGCGGCTACGAGCCGGCTAACGCCCGCGTCACCGACAAGGAAAACAAGACCATCGGCCGCATCCTGATGGACGCCTCGTTCAGCCCTGTCCGCCGCGTCAGCTACGCCGTCGAATCCGCCCGCGTCGAGCAGCGTACCGACCTCGACAAGCTGATCGTCGACATCGAGACCAACGGCGCCATCGACCCGGAAGAGTCGATCCGCTACGCCGCCCGCATCCTGATGGACCAGCTGTCGGTGTTCGCCGACCTCGAAGGCACGCCGATGTCGGTCGAGACGCCGAAGGTGGCGTCGGTCGATCCGATCCTGTTGCGCCCGGTCGACGACCTCGAGCTGACGGTTCGTTCGGCCAACTGCCTGAAGGCCGAGAACATCTATTACATCGGCGACCTGATCCAGCGCACCGAGACGGAACTGCTCAAGACCCCGAACCTCGGCCGCAAGTCGCTCAACGAGATCAAGGAAGTGCTCGCGTCGCGCGGCCTGACCCTTGGCATGAAGCTCGAGAACTGGCCCCCGGTCGGCCTCGAGAAGCTTGGCTAACCGCTACAACCAAAATAATAATTAACCGGCCGCTTGCATCGCGCGGCGGCCGCAGAAAAGGAAAAGCAAAATGCGTCACGGTAACGGACTTCGCAAACTCAATCGCACCTCGTCGCACCGCCTGGCGATGCTGCGCAACATGACGGTTTCCCTGCTGCGCCACGAGGCCATCAAGACCACGCTGCCGAAGGCGAAGGAACTGCGCCGCGTCGTCGAGCCGATCATCACCCTCGGCAAGAACCCGAGCCTGGCCAACCGCCGCCTCGCGTTCGACCGCCTGCGCGACCGCGAGGTCGTGTGCAAGGTGTTCGACGTGCTCGGCCCGCGCTTCGCCAAGCGCAATGGCGGCTACCTGCGCATCCTCAAGATGGGTTTCCGCGTCGGCGACAACGCCCCGATGGCCTACGTCGAGCTGCTCGACCGTCCGGAGTCGACCGAGGCCGCCGAGGCCCCGACCGCCGAGTAACGGAATACCGCTCCAAACGCAAAGGCCGGGTTCTCCCGGCCTTTGTCATTTGCGCATGCCCACTTCAGTCCAGCACGCACACGCCCCCGGCGAACATCGCCACCCGATCTCGCGGCAGCGGCAGCCAGGCCTCGTTGTCCGTCAGCGGCTGGGTCGCGATCACCGCCACGCGGTCGTCCGGCCTCGTCACGGCACTGAAATCCACGCTGACGTCCTGGTCCTTGAGGTGGGCGAGCGCGAACGGCGCGCGGCGCTCGATGTAGTGAAGCTCCGTCGAGCGGTGGGCGAACAGGCAGTCGCCGTTAGACAGCATGAAGTTGAACGGCCCGTGGCCGCGCGTCGCCGCGGCGAATTCCTCGAGCGCGCCATGCAGGGTTGTGCGCTCCGGCATGACGCCGCCGAAGCGCTGCCTCAGCGTCTGCAGCAGATGGCAGAAGGCCCGCTCGCTGTCCGTCTGGCCGACCGGCAGGAAGCTCCCGTCGAGCATCGGCGCGTAGTCGGCGAGATTGCCGTTGTGGGCGAAGATCCAGTAGCGTCCCCACAGTTCGCGCATGAACGGATGGGTGTTCTCGAGTCCGATCGCGCCCTGCGTCGCCTTGCGGATGTGGGCGACCACGTTCAGCGAATGGATCGGATAGTGCCGTACCAGCTCAGCGACCGGCGATTCGCTCGACGGCTGCGGGTCGAGGAACAGGCGCACGCCGCGGCCCTCGAAGAAGGCGATGCCCCAGCCGTCGCGATGCACGTCGGTCGCCCCGCCCCGCGCCTGGAAGCCGGTAAAGGAAAAGCAGATGTCCGTCGGGACGTTGCAATTCATTCCCAGCAACTGGCACATGATCGTCTCCGCGCGCGCACCAGCGCCATCGTGGCAGCCTTGCGGGCGTCGTGCAAGCGCCCACTTACCCTATCGTCAACGCGGGTAAACTTCCCGCTCCGGCGCCGCCACCCGCGCCGTCGTCTCATCTGAGGATTCCCGTGCTCGTCGCTTCCAACATCACCATGCAGTTCGGGGCCAAGCCCCTGTTCGAGAACGTCTCCGTCAAATTCGGCGAAGGCAATCGCTACGGCCTGATCGGCGCCAACGGCGCCGGCAAGTCGACGTTCATGAAGATCCTCGCCGGCCTGCTCGAGCCGTCGGCCGGGAACGTCAGCCTCGACGCGCACGAGCGCATGGCCTTCCTGCGGCAGGACCAGTTCGGCTACGAAGACCAGCGCGTCATCGACGTCGTGCTGATGGGCCACGAGCAGATGTGGGCCTGCATGCAGGAGAAGGACGCCATCTACGCCAATCCCGAGGCAACCGAGGACGACTACATGAAGGCGGCGGACCTGGAGCACCAGTTCGCCGAATACGACGGCTACACCGCCGAGGCGCGCGCCGGCGAACTGCTGCTCGGCGTCGGCATTCCGACCGACAAGCACAACGGCCCGATGCGCGAAGTCGCGCCCGGCTGGAAGCTGCGCGTGCTGTTGGCCCAGGCGCTGTTCGCCAATCCCGACATCCTGCTGCTCGACGAGCCGACCAACAACCTCGACATCAACACCATCCGCTGGCTCGAGAACGTGATCAACGAGCGTGGCAGCACGATGATCATCATTTCCCACGACCGCCACTTCCTCAACCAGGTCTGCACGCACATGGCGGACCTGGACTACGGCAAGATCACCGTCTATCCGGGCAACTACGACGACTTCATGGAGGCCTCGACGCAGGCGCGCGCGCGCCAGTCGGCCGCCAATGCCAAGGCCAAGGAGAAGGTGGCCGAGCTGCAGAGCTTCGTGCGCCGCTTCTCGGCCAACGCCTCGAAAGCGCGCCAGGCCACTTCGCGCGCCAAGCAGATCGACAAGATCAAGATCGAGGACATCAAGCCCTCCTCGCGGCAGTATCCGTGGATCGGCTTCGATTTCGACGACAAGGAAAAGCTTCACCGTCTCGCCGCCGAGGTGGACAACGTCGTCTTCGGCTACGACCCCAAGCTTCCGGTCATCAAGGGCTTCTCGACCTCGGTCGAAGCCGGCGACAAGGTGGCGATCATCGGCGAGAACGGCGTCGGCAAGACCACGCTGCTGCGCCTGTTCGCCGGCGAAGCGCTCGGCGGCCTCACGCCGCAGCACGGCCACATCAAGTGGGCCGAGAAGGCACGTCCCGGCTACTTCGCCCAGGACCACGCCGCCGACTTCGCCGACGACGTGGCCCTCACCGAGTGGATCCAGCAATGGGTGCGCGCCGGCGGCTACGACGGCGGCGACGTCGAGACGCTGATTCGCGGCACGCTGGGCCGCCTGCTGTTCTCGGGCGACGAAGTGAAGAAGTCGGTCAAGGTCATCTCCGGCGGCGAGCAGGGCCGCATGCTGTTCGGCAAGCTGATCCTGCTGCGCAACAACGTGCTGCTGATGGACGAGCCGACCAACCACCTCGACATGGAATCCATCGAGTCGCTCAACAACGCGCTCGAGAAATACAAGGGCACGCTGATCTTCGTCTCGCACGACCGCGAGTTCGTCTCCTCCCTCGCCACGCGCGTCATCGAGATCAAGACCGACGGCAGCATCGTCGACTACCGCGGCAACTACGAGGAATACCTCGCCAGCCAGGGCGTGGAATAAACCGGCGACCGCCGATGCGCCTGACCGAACTCAAGCTGCCGCTCGACCACACCGAGGACGAGCTGCGCGCGGCGATCGTCAAACGCCTCGGCATCGCCGACGGCGAACTCGTCGGCTACACGGTGTTTCGCCGTGGCTACGACGCACGCAAGCCGTCGGCCATCGTCTTCGCCTACACGCTCGACGTCGAAGTCCGCAACGAAGCGGCGGTGTGGAAGCGCCTGAAGGGCGATCGCCACGTCGGCACGACGCCCGACATGGAATACCGCTTCGCCGCCCATGCGCCGGCGAACCTCGCCGAGCGGCCGGTGGTGATCGGCACCGGACCCTGCGGCCTCTTCGCCGCGCTGATCCTCGCGCAGAGCGGCTTCCGCCCGATCGTCCTCGAACGCGGCAAGGCCGTGCGCGAGCGCACCAAGGACACCTGGGGCCTCTGGCGGCAGGGCAAGCTCGATCCCGAGTCGAACGTCCAGTTCGGCGAGGGCGGCGCCGGCACCTTCTCCGACGGCAAGCTGCACACGCAGATCAAGGACCCGCAATACCGAGGCCGCAAGGTGCTGACCGAGTTCGTCAAAGCCGGCGCACCGGAAGAAATCCTCTACGTCAGCAAGCCGCACATCGGCACCTTCCGCCTCGTCGGCATGGTCGAGCAGATGCGCGCGACCATCGAGTCGCTCGGTGGCGAGATTCGCTTCGGCAGCCGCGTCGAGGACGTCGAGATCAACAACGGCCAGGTGTGCGGCGTGCGCGTGGCGAGCGGCGAGACCATCGCCACGCGCCACGTCGTACTGGCCGTCGGCCACAGTGCGCGCGACACCTTCGAGATGCTGCATGCGCGCGGCGTGTACATGGAGGCCAAGCCGTTCTCGATCGGCGTGCGCATCGAGCATCCGCAGGCGCTGATCGATCGCGCGCGCTTCGGCAAGTTCGCCGGCCATCCGGCGCTCGGCGCCGCCGACTACAAGCTCGTGCATCACTGCGGCAACGGCCGCTCGGCCTACAGCTTCTGCATGTGTCCCGGCGGCACGGTGGTGGCCGCGACTTCCGAGGAAGGCCGCGTCGTCACCAACGGCATGAGCCAGTATTCGCGCAACGAGCGCAATGCCAACAGCGCGATCGTCGTCGGTGTCACGCCGGCCGACTATCGGGGGGCAGACAAGAATCCGCTCGCCGGCATCGACTTTCAGCGGCAGTGGGAGAGCAAGGCCTTCGAGGCCGGCGGCGGCAGCTACGCGGCGCCGGCGCAGCTGGTCGGCGACTTCCTTGCCGGCCGTCCGTCGACCGTGCTCGGGGCGGTGCAGCCGTCCTACACGCCAGGCATCCACCTGACCGACCTGTCGGCCTGCCTGCCCGACTACGTGGTCGCCACGCTGCGCGAAGCCCTGCCGGCCTTCGACAAGCAGATCCGCGGCTTCGCGATGGCCGATGCGCTGATGACCGGGGTGGAAACGCGGACTTCCTCGCCGGTGCGCATCACGCGCGACGAGAAGCTGCAGAGCCTCAACACGCACGGCCTGTATCCGGCCGGCGAGGGCGCCGGCTACGCCGGCGGCATCCTTTCGGCGGCCGTGGATGGCATCAAGGTCGCCGAGGCGGTCGCTCTCGCGATGGCCGCCTAGGCGACGGGCTTTACTTCGCGGGCGTGATGCTCGCTTCTTCGATCAGCAGCGGATAGGAGTAGCCGGCACCGAAGTCACGATTGATCACGACCACGCCGGAAATCTTGACCTGGTCGCCGACGTTGGCGGTCTGCTTGCTCGTGACGATGAGGTTGTTGCTCGAGGCATCGCCCGTGCCGTCCTGCACATGGACGAAGTTGCGGCCCATGATGCCGTTGTTGACCTTCACCACCTTGCCTTGCGCGCTGATGGTCTTGCCGGCCAGCGACGCCTTGTTCTGGTACAGGGAGGCGACCGTCTTGACGGGCTCGGCTGCGGCAGCGGCGAAGGCGGTCGAGAGGCCGACGGCGACGGCGAAAGCGATCGATTGGATCTTCATGGGTATTCCTTCGGGAGTTGGGGTGCGCAGAAGTATAGCCGCCGGCTCTACGCGCGTCTGTTGGTGTCCGGCGGGCTCGGGGCGTCGACGCGAACCGCCTCGCCGTCGAACACCTGTCCGTCGCCAGGGGGTTCGGCCGCAGTGGCCGGCGGGCTTTCGCGCAGCAGGCGCCGCAACTCGCGCGTCTTCCACCACAGGTAGGCCCAGACGCCGGCCACCAGCACGACGGCGACGGCGAGCAGGACCAGCGAGAACATGAAGCCGAGCACCAGCAGCGCGGCACCGCCGATCAATGCCAGTGCCTTGGCCAGAACGCCCGGTTCGCGCGGGCTGCGTTTGTCGTCGAGAAGCATGGCTACCATTCTACGTTGCGCTGCCGCCGGCCGATTGCGCGCGATATCGCGCACGGTGCCGGCGCCGGGTCAGGTCGCATAATTGCGGATCGTCGGATTCAAGCGAAAGGGAACGGACATGAAGATCGCCAACAATGTCGCCGAACTGGTCGGCAATACGCCGCTGGTGCGGCTCAACCGCATCAACGCCGGCATCGACGCGACGATCGCGTTGAAGCTCGAATTCTTCAATCCCGCACACAGCGTCAAGGACCGCATCGCCGTGTCGATGATCGACGCCGCCGAGCAGGCGGGCAAGATCAAGCCCGACACCATCATCCTCGAGCCGACGTCCGGCAACACCGGAATAGGCCTGGCGATGGTCGCCGCGGCGCGCGGCTACAAATGCGCGTTCGTGATGCCCGAGACCATGAGCCGCGAACGCAAGCTGCTGCTCAAGGCGTATGGCGCCGACCTCATCCTGACGCCCGGCCCGGACGGAATGCCCGGCGCGATCCGCAAGGCGGAGGAGATGGCGGCCGCCGATCCGCGCTACTTCATCCCGCAGCAGTTCGACAATCCTGCCAATCCGGAAATCCACCGCAAGACGACGGCCGAGGAAGTCTGGCGCGACACCGACGGGCAGGTCGACATCTTCGTTTCCGGCGTCGGCACCGGGGGCACCGTGACAGGCGTCGGCGAGGTGCTCAAGGAACGCAATCCGAACGTGCAGATCGTCGCCGTCGAGCCGGACGCCAGCCCTGTGCTATCCGGCGGCCAGCGCGGCCCGCACCCGATCCAGGGCATTGGGGCCGGCTTCGTGCCGTCGATCCTCAATACGCAGATCTACGACGAAGTCGTGCGCGTGAAGAACGACGATGCGCTGACTACTGCACGCCGGCTGGCGGCCGAGGAAGGGCTGCTGGTGGGCATCTCGTCGGGTGCTGCCGTGTGGGCTGCGCTGGAAGTCGCGCGCCGGCCACAGAACAAGGGGAAGCTGGTGGTCGTCATCGTGCCGTCGTTTGGTGAGCGCTATCTGTCGACCGTCCTCTACCAGCACCTGGAGGTTTGACGCGTCGCAAGCGCAAGCGACGGGCAAAAAAATAGCGGGGGGGGGGGCAATTCCCCCGCTACTTCCTGATGCTTTGCTGAATCACATCTTGGGTTCGCTCTTGGCGGCCTTCTTGGCCCGGTGCTTCTTGACGTGCTTCTTCTTCGGTGCGGGCTTCTTGTCGGCGGTGGCGGCCGGCGCAGCTTCGGTGGCGGCTGGCGCGGCAGCGGCGGGCTTGGCCGGCGCATCAGCGGCGACGGCGACGGAAGCGGCGAACAGGCCGGCGATCAGGGTAGCGAGGGTCTTGGACATGCAGGTCTCCTGGCGGTGGTCTTGGACGAGCCATCAAGAATGACGGCAACTGAGCTTAACGCAGTCGCCTCTGGAAAGGATGACAGACTCAGTCGTGAACGCCTCTTCGTGTGGCGATGAGCGCCAATGCCAGCAGTGCCGCGAAGGCCATCAATGACCACTCGGCGATCGACAGGCCGAGGAACTTCCATGCCGCGTCGGAGCACAGGCCGTTGGGCTGGAAGAACAGGGGAATCTGCTCGCCGGCCCAGTCGACGAGGCGCTCCCACCACGGCGTGTCGACGGCGCACTTCGTGTCGCGCGCGAAGCGTTGCAGCCAGACCTGGTAGCTGGCGACGAAGATGCCCGTGCCGGCCGTTGCCGCCATCAGCAATGCCGCAACACGCCGGCCGAGCGGCCGCGTGGCGAGCGCGATGCCGATGGCCGCGAGCGTACCCAGCAGCAGGTAGAGCATGCGCTGGATGATGCACAGCGGGCAGGCGGCGAGGTTCAGCAATTGCGCCATCGCGACGCCGCCGAAGACCAGCCCGAAGCTGATTACGGCGGCGAGGGCGAAGGGCGCGCGGGCGGAGCGGAGAAACGTCGGCATGAGAAATCGAGCGGCAAGCGAAGGCCTCATTTTAGGCCCTCGCTGCCTCAGACGATCATGCCCGCGCCCACGGTGTTGTTGCTCGATTCGTCGATGACGATGAAGGCGCCGGTGGCGCGGTTCTCGGCATAGGCGTCGGCGAAGATCGGCTGCGCCAGGCGGAGGCTGACGCGGGCGATGTCGTTCATCGCCAGCCCCGTCGCCGCCTCGCGCTCGAGACTCTCGATGTCGAGCCGGCTTTCGATGCCCGCAAGCTTCGCCTTGGTTTCGCGCGTCGTGTGGCGCAGCAGGTAGCGCCGGTTCGGGTCGAGCGGCGTTTCCGACAGCCAGCAGAGATTCGCGTGCACCGTCGTCAGCGCCTCCGGGGCCGCGTCCTTCCTCACGATCATGTCGCCGCGAGAGATGTCGATCTCGTCCTCGAGCAGCAGCGTCACGGATTGCTCCGCGATCGCCGCCGGCTGGGAAACGCCGCCGACCTGGACGTCCTTGATCCGCGTCGTGCGGCCCGAGGGCAATATCGCGACTTCGTCGCCGACGCGGATCTCGCCCGACTCGACGCGGCCCATGAAGCCGCGGTAGTCGTGAAGCAGCGGGTCGTCCGACTTCTGCGGCCGGCAGACGTACTGCACCGGGAAGCGGAAGCGCTCGTCGCGCTCCGAGTGCGCGCCGGGCGCCTGTTCGAGGACTTCCAGCAGCGTCGGGCCGTCGTACCAGTCGAGCTTGTCGCCGCGCTCGACGACCATGTCGCCGGTCAGCGCCGACATCGGGATGAAGCTGACGTCCTCGATGCCGACCTTGGCGGCGAAGGCGAGGTACTCGTCGCGGATGAACTCGAAGGTCTTCTCGTCGTAGCCCACGAGATCCATCTTGTTGATCGCCACCAGCAGATGCGGAATGCCGACGAGGTGGGCAATCGTCGAGTGGCGGCGTGTCTGCGTCAGCACGCCCTTGCGCGCGTCGATCAGGATGATGGCGAGATTGGCCGTCGATGCCGCGGTGACCATGTTGCGCGTGTACTGCTCGTGGCCCGGCGCGTCGGCGATGATGTACTTGCGCCGGCCGGTGCTGAAGTAGCGGTAGGCGACGTCGATGGTGATGCCCTGCTCGCGCTCGGCCTGCAGGCCGTCCGTCAGCAGCGACAGGTCGACGGCCTCGAGCCCGCGCTTCTGCGAAGTGCGCGCGATCGCATGCAGCGTGTCGGCGAGGATCGCCTTGGTGTCGTAGAGCAGGCGGCCGATCAGCGTGCTCTTGCCGTCGTCGACGCTGCCGCAGGTGAGGAAGCGCAGCAGGCCGTTGTCCGCCTCGGGAAGTCGTTCAGGCGCGCTCATCAAAAGTATCCCTCCTTCTTGCGTTGCTCCATCGAGGCGTCGGAGGTCTGGTCGTCCAGCCGCGTGGCGCCGCGCTCGGTGATGGTCGTGGTCGCCGTTTCGGCGATGATGTCGGCGATGGTGCGCGCGTCCGATTCGACCGGCGCCGTGCAGGTGATGTCGCCGACGGTACGGAAGCGCACGCCGATCGTCTCGACGATGTCGCCTTCGCGTGCCGGCGTCAGCGGCGTCACCGGCTGCAGCAGCCCGTTCTTCCTCACCACTTCGCGCCGATGCGCGAAGTAGATCGACGGCAGTTCGAGCTTCTCGCGCTCGATGTATTGCCAGACGTCGAGCTCGGTCCAGTTCGAGATCGGGAACACGCGGATGTTCTCGCCCTTGTGCACGCGGGCGTTGTAGAGGTCCCAGAGTTCGGGACGCTGGTTCTTCGGGTCCCACTGGCCGAAGTCGTCGCGGAACGAGAAGATGCGCTCCTTGGCGCGCGCCTTCTCCTCGTCGCGGCGCGCGCCGCCGATGCAGGCGTCGAAGCCGTGCTCCTCGATCGCCTCGAGCAGCGTCACCGACTGATGGCGGTTGCGCGACTCGTCGGGCGACTTGAGCACGACGGTGCCGCGCGCCATCGAATCCGTCACGTTGCGCACGATCAGCCGCTCGCCGAGTTCGGCGGCGCGGCGGTCGCGGAATGCGATCACCTCCGGGTAGTTGTGGCCGGTGTCGACATGCAGCAGCGGAAACGGGAAGCGGCCGGGGCGGAAGGCCTTCTCCGCCAGGCGCAGCAGGCAGATCGAATCCTTGCCGCCGGAGAACAGCAACGCGGGGTTCGCGCACTGGCCGGCGACTTCGCGCAGGATGTGGATGGCCTCGGCTTCGAGCCAGTCGAGATGGGCGAGCGTCGGCCGCCCGAGCAGGCTTGTCGTCATCTTGGTTTCCTCAGGCGCGCGTGACGTGGAGGCCGCACTCTTTGGAAGTCGGATCGTGTCTACGGCCGGCGCTTTGCGCCTTAACGTTCGCTTCGCTCACGTTAGCCTGCGACGAAACCCCGCCGAATGCGGGCTTCAAATGAAGCCCGCATTCCTTCGTGGCGGGGTTTTCCCACCACCATCTGCCGGCGCGCACGTGCTCTCCGGCCGCGACGGCGCGCGTGCAGGGCGCGCAGCCGATGCTCGGATAGCCCTGGTCGTGGAGCTTGTTGTAGGGCACCGCGTTGGCGTGGATGTAGGCCCAGACCTCGCGCTCGGTCCAGTCGGCGAGCGGATTGAATTTCTCGAGGCCGTTGCCGGCGTCGAACTCCTGCACCGGAAGCCCGGCGCGCGTGGCCGCCTGCTCCGCGCGCAGGCCGGTGATCCAGGCCTTCTTGCCGGCGAGCGCACGCTGCAGCGGCTCGACCTTGCGCGCATGGCAGCACGCCTTGCGCAGTTCGACCGACTCGTAGAAGCCGTTGATGCCGTGCTCGCGCGTGTAGTCCTCGACCAGTTCGTGGCGCGGGTAGTAGAGCTTCAGCGCGAGGCCGTAGTGGCGCTTGATCCGGCCCATCAGGTCGTAGCTTTCCGGCGCGAGGCGGCCGGTGTCGAGCGAGAAGATCTCGATGTCGAGGTTTTCATTGACGATGAGATCGGTCAGCACCATGTCCTCGGCGCCCAGGCTGTTGGCGAATGCCGCCGGCGCGAACTCGCCGGCGATGCGTCCAAGCAGCCGGCGCAGCTCGACGGTCTTGGCGGCGACGCTGTTGATCAGCGCCGGATCCTGCAGCAGTTCGGTCATGGCCGCGCCTCAGATCGCAGCACCGCGGCGGAACAGAGGCAGCGGCTGGTTGGCGGCGGCCTGGTAGGCCTCGGAGAAATCGTCGAGACCGGCGAGCGCGAGTTCCGGATCCTTCGCCGCGAAGGCGTCGAAGCCGGCGCGGTAGAGGTAGTGCAACTGGTCGCGTCCGACGTCGCCGAGCGCGCGCAACTCTCCCGTGTAGCCGTAGCGCGTGCGCAGCAGCGTCGCGATCGAGTAACCGCGGCCGTCGGTGAACTTCGGGAACAGCACGCCGATGACGCCGAGGTCTCCGAGGTCGGCGGCGAGCGCGGCCGGATCGTCGTCGGGCGCCAGCCAGACGCCGAACGCATCGCCATGCTCCCATTCGCGCTGGATCAGGTCGATGCGGCGCGCCTGCCAGACGGCCAGCGGCACCAGCACCGGGCCGGCCGGCAGCCTGGCGTTCGCGGCGGTTTCGTTGGCGGCGAGGGTGAGGACCTTCCAGTTGTCCTCGACGAGTTGTCGTTGCTTGATGAGCTTAGCCATGTGCGGTCTCTCTTTCGTATTCGCGGGATTCGGTTGCGCTGCCGTAGGCGGCGGCGCGGAAGCTGTTCGGGCCGACGCGCTTCAGCGTGTCGACGAAGCGTTCGTTCGGGCGGCGACACATGCGGTAGTTGTCGACCAGGCGCTCGATGGTCGCCGGCACCTCGTCGCGCGCCACGGCCGGGCCGATCACTTCGCCGAGCGCGGCCTCCAGGCCCCAGGCGCCGCCGAGGGTGATCTGGTAGAACTCCTCGCCGTTCTTCTCGACGCCGAGCAGGCCGATGTTGCCGACGTGGTGGTGGCCGCAGGCGTTCATGCAGCCCGAGATGTTGAGCTTGAGTTCGCCAATGTCCTCCTGCAGCGCGAGATCGGCGAAGCTGGCCTGGATCGCCTGCGCCAGCGGGATCGAGCGCGCCAGCGCAAGGGCGCAATAGTCGCCGCCCGGGCAGGCCGTGATGTCGCTCACGAGCCCGGCTGTCGGCGTCGCCAGGTCGGCGTCGCGCAGCAGTTGCCAGAGGTTGAACAGGTCGCGCACGCGCACGTCCGGCAGGATGAGGTTCTGTGCCTGCGTGGCGCGGATCTCGGCGAAGCCGAAGCGCTCGGCGAGGTCGGCGACGATGTCCATCTGTTCGGCTGTGGCGTCGCCCGGCGCTTGCCCCGGCGCCTTGAGCGAAATCGTCGCGGCGGCGTAGCCGGGCACACGGTGCTCGTGCGTGTTGTGCGCGACCCAGGCGGCGAAGGCGCGGTCGTGGCGCTTGGCCGATTCGAAGCCGGCATCGAGCTTCGGCAGCGTCTTGTAGTCGGGCGCCTCGAAGTGCGCGGCGACGCGGCTGGCTTCGGCTTCGGTCAGCGTCGAGGGGCCGTTCGCGAGGAAGGCCCACTCCGCCTCGACCTGGCGCGCGAACTCGCCGATGCCCAGCGCCTTGACGAGAATCTTGATGCGCGCCTTGTAGGCGTTGTCGCGGCGGCCGTGCAGGTTGTAGACGCGCAGCGTCGCTTCCGTATAGGTCAGCAGGTCCTGCCAGGGCAGGAATTCATGCAGCACTTCGCCGAGGATCGGCGTGCGTCCGAGACCGCCGCCGACCAGCACGCGGAAGCCGAGTTCGCCGCCCGCATTGCGCACGAGCTGGAAGCCGAGGTCGTGCATGCGCACGTTGGCGCCGTCGTCGGGGCCGCCGGAGAAGGCGATCTTGAACTTGCGCGGCAGGTAGGCGAACTCGGGATTCAGCGTCGACCACTGGCGCAGGATCTCGGCCCACGGGCGCGGATCGGCGACTTCCTGCGCCGACACGCCGGCCAGCGGGTCGATGGTGGTGTTGCGCACGCAATTGCCCGAGGTCTGGATGGCGTGCATGTCGACCTGCGCCAGTTCGGCGAGGATGTCCGGCACCTGATCGAGGCGCACCCAGTTGAGCTGCAGGTTGTGGCGCGTGCTGAAGTGGCCGAAGCCGCGGTCGTAGGTGCGCGTGATGCGCGCCAGCATGCGCAACTGCCTGCTCGAGAGGTGGCCGTAGGGAATCGCGATGCGGAACATCGGGCCGTGGCGCTGGATGTAGATGCCGTTCTGCAGGCGCAGCGGGCGGAATTCGTCGTCCGTCAGTTCGCCGGCCAGGTAGCGGCGGGTCTGGTCGCGGAACTGGGCCACGCGTTCGCGGACGATGCGGCGGTCGATGTCGTGGTAACGATACATGTCGTTCTCCTAGGCTGCGATCAGCTTCCCGCCGACGAGCACGAGCATGCCGGCGAGGGTGGGACGAAGAATGCGTTCGGGGATGCGCGGCGCAAGATGGCTGCCGACGAAGATGCCCGGCAGGGAGCCGGCGAGCAGCGTCGCCAGCAGCGTCCAGTCGATGCTGCCGAACCACCAGTGGCCGAGGCCGGCGAGCAGCGTCAGCGGCACCGCGTGCGCCAGATCGGCGCCGACGATGCCGATGGCCGGCAGGCGCGGGTAGAGCAGGAACAGCGCGGTGACGCCGAGGGCGCCGGCGCCGACGGAGGACAGCGCCACCAGTGCGCCGAGGGTCGCGCCCGTCAGCACCGTGAGTTGCGCGCGGCGGGCTGCGGACAGCTCGTTGCCGCGATGCGACTTGGCCCAGGCCAGAAGGCGATGGCGGAACAGGAGCGCGGCCGCCGTCAGCAGCAGGGCGAAGCCGAGCGCGCCGGTGATCAGTTTCGAGGCCGCGCCGAGGCCGCCCGGCGCGAAGCTCGATACCGCCAGCAGCGTCAGCGCCGCGGCCGGCAGGCTGCCCGCTGCCAGCAGGCCGACGATGCGCCAGTCGACGTTGCCGCGGCGCGCATGGACGAGAGTGCCGCCGGACTTGGTGATCGCCGCGTAGAGCAGGTCGGTGCCGACCGCCGTGGCCGGCGCGACGCCGAACAGCAGCACCAGCAGGGGAGTCATCAGCGAGCCGCCGCCGACGCCGGTGATACCGACGATCGTGCCGACGACGAAGCCCGAAATGACTTGAGCGAATTCCACGATGCCCCTTTCCTTTGTTGTGGGGTGATCGTAGCGAGGCCTTATAGGCTTGAAAAATACTTTATAGTCACATCAACATAACCAGCAGCTATAAGCATGAACATCCGGCAGTTGAAATACATCCAGGAGGTGGCGCGCCGGGGCCTCAACGTCTCCGAGGCTGCCTTGGCGCTGCATACCTCGCAGCCCGGCGTCAGCAAGCAGATCCGGCTGCTGGAGGAAGAGCTCGGCGTCGACATCTTCGTGCGCAACGGCAAGCGCCTCACGGGCATCACGGAGCCGGGGCGCCACATCCTTGCCATCGCCGAACGCACGCTGCGCGACCTCGGCAACCTCCGGCAGGTCGGCGCCGAATTCAGCCGCGAGGCAGTCGGCAGCCTGTCGATCGCCACCACCCACACCCAGGCGCGCTACGCGCTGCCGCCGGCCGTGCAGGCCTTCATGGCGCAGTACCCGAAGGTTCGCCTGGAACTACACCAAGGCAGCCCGACGCAGATCTGCGACTGGGTGATCGCCGGCGACGCCGACATCGCCATCGCCACCGAGGCCATCGACCAGCACCCCGACGAACTGCTGATGCTGCCCTGCTACCAATGGAACCGTTGCGTGATCGCACCGCCGGGCCATCCGATCCTCGACGAGAATATCCTCTCGCTCGAAGCCATCGCGCGCTACCCGCTCGTCACCTACGACTTCGCCTTCGCCGGCCGCAGCAAGATCAACCAGGCCTTCGCCAGCCGCGGCTTGGCGCCCAACGTGGTGCTGACGGCGATCGACGCCGACATCATCAAGACCTACGTCGCGCTCGGACTCGGCATCGGCCTGATGGCGGCGATGGCCTACGACCCCGTGCGCGACACCGGGCTACGCGCGCTCGACGCGTCGCACCTGTTCGAGTCCAGCACCACGCGCATCGGCATCCGCCGCGACGCCTGGCTGCGCGGCTACGCCTACGTCTTCATCGAATTGTTCGCGCCGCATCTGACGCGCGGCGTCATCGAGGCCGCGCTGCGCGGCACCGGCGAGGACCCGGGCCTGTAAACCGCCGGCATGCCTGCGCCTCTATAATCGGCCGCACTCCGTGCCGCGTCCGGGACCGATCGACAGGAAAATGAAGGCCGAGATAACCGTCAAGGAAATCGTTCAGGCGAACGTCCTCACTTGTCCGCCGCAGACGCCGCTGGCCGAGGCCGCACGGCGCATGGTCGACAGCCATTGCAGTTCCATCCTGGTCGAGGACGCCGGCCGCGTCGTCGGCATCTGGACCGAGCAGGACGCGTTGCGGCTGGACCTCTCGTCGCCCGCCTTCGGCAGCTCGCCGATCTCGGCATCGATGTCCTCTCCGGTCAAGACACTCGGCGACCACGTCGGCATCGGCGAGGCGGCCTTGCGCTTCCGCGAGGAACGCGTGCGGCATTTCGTCGTCCTCGACGGCAGCGGGCGCCATCGCGGCATCATTTCCCAATCGGACATCGTCATCAACCAGGGCATCGAATACTTCGTCGCCCTGCGCGAGGTCAAGTCGGTGTTCAACCGGCGCCACCTGAGCATCGATGCCGCGATGCCGGTGCAGGAGGCGGTCGCACAGATGCGCGAGGACGGCCTCGACGCGGTGATCGTCGAGCACCCGCACTACGGCGCCGGCATCGTTACGGAGCGCGACGTCGTGCGCCTCGTCTGCCGCGGCCTGACGCCGGCCAATGTCGGCGAGCTGGCGAGCTACCCGCTGATCTCGCTGTCGGTGAACGACAGCCTCTATCACGCGCGCAAGCTGTTCGTCGACAAGCACATCCGCCACCTCGGCGTCACCGGGGACGACGGCAAGCTGGTCGGCCTGATCACCTTCGCCGACATCCTCGCCAACATCGAACACCAATACGTGCACCACCTGCGCGAGGCGCTGCGCGAAAGCCAGTCGAAGCTCGAAGCCTCGAGCCAGCACCTGCGCCTGGCGGCGAAGGCCTTCGAGAGCACCTTCGAGGGCATCGTGGTCGCCGACGCCAACAGCCGCATCGAGTCGGTCAATCCGGCGTTCACGCAGATCACCGGCTACCTGCCGGAGGACGTCATCGGCAAGACGCCGGCGATCCTGTCGTCCGGTCGCCACGACGCCGCCTTCTACCGCGACATGTATGCGGCGCTCGACGCCAACGGCTTCTGGCAGGGCGAGATCTGCAACCGGCGCAAGAACGGCGAGATCTACGTCGAATGGCTGAACATCAACGCCGTCCGCGACGCCGAAGGCCGCATCACGAACTACGTCGCCGTGTTCTCCGACTTCACGTCGCGCAAGGCGGCGGAAGAACAGATCCGTTTCCTCGCCCAGCACGACGCGCTGACGAAGCTGCCGAACCGCACGCTGCTGCGCGAGCGGCTGGTGCGTGCGGTGCCGCATGCGCAGCGCAACGAAAAGAAGCTGGCGGTGATCTTCATCGACCTCGACGACTTCAAGAAGGTCAATGACAGCTTCGGCCACGCCGCCGGCGACCACATGCTGAAGACCGTCGCCCAGCGCCTGACCGGCTGCGTGCGCGCCGAGGACACGGTGGCGCGCCTGGCGGGCGACGAGTTCATCATCGTGCTCGAGGAAATCGCCAGCGCCGAAAGCGTCGGCCCGGTGGTCGGGAAAATCCGCCGCGCACTGAGCGAAGCGATGACCTTCGAAGGCCGCGAAATGGTCATTACGGCGAGCATCGGGATCAGCCTGTTTCCCGATGACGGCGCGACGCCCGACGACCTGCTCAAGAAGGCCGACCTGGCGATGTACGCCGCCAAGGACCTGGGGCGCGACACCTTCCGCTTCGCCGCGGACATCGGCGCCGCGTCCTAGCCGGCTGCCTCTCCGGGGCCGAGCGCCGCCTCGACCTCGCGTTCCTGCTGCTGCAGCGCCCACATCTGGGCATAGGGCCCGCCGCGATCGAGCAGTTCGCGGTGGCGGCCGCGCTCGATGATGTGGCCGGCGTCGAGCACCAGGATTTCGTCGGCGTTCATCACCGTCGACAGGCGGTGGGCGATCACCAGTGTGGTGCGGCCGACGGCGGCCTGCTCGAGCTCGGCCTGGATCGCCTTCTCCGTCCTCGAATCGAGCGCGGAGGTGGCCTCGTCGAAGATCAGGATCGCCGGGTTCTTCAGCAGCGCGCGCGCGATGGCGACCCGCTGCTTTTCGCCTCCCGAGAGCTTGAGGCCGCGCTCGCCGACACGCGTCTCGTACTTGTCGGGCAGCGACAGGACGAAGTCGTGGATGTGCGCCGACTTGGCGGCGGCGATGACTTCCTCGGGCGTCGCCGCCGGCCGGCCGTACTGGATGTTGTAGAAGATGGTGTCGTTGAACAGCACCGTGTCTTGCGGCACGATGCCTATCGCCGCGCGCACGCTCGCCTGCGTCAGCTTGCGCACGTCGGTGCCGTCGATGCGGATGGCGCCCGAGCCGACGTCGTAGAAGCGGAACAGCAGCCGCGCCAGCGTGCTCTTGCCCGAGCCGCTCTGGCCGACGACCGCCACCGTCTTGCCGGCCGGAATCTCGAAGTCGGTGTCGAACAGCACCTGGCGATTCTTGTCGTAGCCGAAGCCGACGTGCTCGAAGCGCACGGCGCAGGGGCCGCCGGCCGGCAACGGCCTGGCGTTGGGCGCATCCTCGATCTCGCGGTGCTGGTGGAGCAGGCCGAACAGGCGCTCGATGTCGGTCAGCGCCTGGCGGATCTCGCGATACAGCACGCCCAGGTGGTTGAGCGGCATGTAGAGCTGGATCAGGAAGGCGTTCACCAGCACGATGTCGCCGACCGTCATCGTGCCCGTGGCAACGCCGACGGCGGCGCGCCACATCATCAGGCTGATGCCGACGGCGATGATCGCCGACTGGCCGAGGTTGAGCCACGACAGCGAGATCTGGCTCTTGACCATCGCCGCCTCCCACTTCGTCATGTGCTGGTCGTAGCGCTCGGCTTCGAAGCGCTCGTTGTTGAAGTACTTCACCGTCTCGTAGTTGAGCAGGCTGTCGATGGCGCGCACGTTGGCGGCCGAGTCGAGCTCATTGGCTTCGCGGCGGATGCGCGTGCGCCAGTTGGTGACCGTGACGGTAAAGACGACGTAGCAGGCCAGCGTGGCGAAGGTGATGAGCGCGAAGCTGCGGTCGTAGCGCGCGATCAGGATGCCGAGCACGAGAGCGATCTCGACCAGCGTCGGGCCGATCGAGTAGATCGTGTAGCTGATCAGGCTGCCGACGGCGCGCGTGCCGCGCTCGATGTCGCGCGTCAGCCCGCCGGTCTGGCGCTCGAGGTGGAAGCGCAGCGAGAGCGCGTGCAGGTGGCCGAAGACCTCGAGCGCGATGGTGCGCTGCGCGCGCTGCGTCACTTTGGCGAAGACGATCTCGCGCAGCTCGGTGAACAGGGCGGTGGAGAAGCGCAGCGCGCCATAGGCGCCCAGCAGCCCGAGCGGCACCAGCAGGATCGCCTGGTCGCGCGGCAGCGTGAAGGCGTCGATGATGTCCTTGAACACCAGCGGCACGGCGACGTTGGCGAACTTCGCCGCGATCAGGAAGGACAGCGCCATGACGACGCGCCACTTCCAGGCCCAGAGGTAGGGGAACAGCGTCTTGACGGTTTCCCAGTCGCGGCGCTCGGGGGAATCGGGTGCGGGCAGGGCGGTGGTGGCGGACATTCGTCTCATCGCCGCATTTTATCAAGCCGCTCCTGCCGCCCGTCCCGCGATCGGTACAATGTCATGCTTTCGCAATAATTCGGCGCCCCGAGCGACCTTCATGAACCACCCGCAGCCTCCGGCCGACGCGGCTTTCGCCGCCATCCGCCAGCTCGTCGAGAGCGATGCCCGGGGCGGCAACTCAGCCCGCTTCGGCGGCTGCCGCGTCACCAGCCATTTCCAGCCGATCGTCAGCTACAGCTACGGGCGCGTCGTCGCCCACGAGGGGCTGATGCGGGCGCGCGACGCCTTCGACGCGCCGGTCGCGCCGCCCGACCTGCTGGCGGCGGCCGAGCGCAGCGGTTCGCTGCTCGAAGCCGATCGCATGGCTTGCTGCGTCCACGTTGCCAACTACGCGGCGATGGGCTGCCCCGACGGCTGGCTGTTCCTCAACCTGCATCCGCGCGCCTTCGCCGGTGCCGGCAGCGCGACGACGCCCGGCTTCCTGGCGGCGCTGCTCGACGAGCACGGGCTGCCGCGGAACCGGCTGGTGATCGAGATTCTCGAGGACGCCGTCGCCGACGATGCCCGCCTGGAGGATGCGGTCGCCGCGCTGCGCGAGGGCGGCTGGGGCATCGCGCTAGACGACTTCGGCGCCGGGCACTCCAACTTCGACCGCATCTGGCGCATCCGCCCCGACATCGTCAAGCTCGACCGCTCCTACGCCGTGCGCGCGGCCGACGATCCGTCGGCGCGCCGCATGCTGCCGTCGATCGTCTCCCTGCTCCACGAGACCGGCTCGCTGGTGCTGCTCGAGGGCATCGAGACCGCCGAGCAGGCGATGATCGCCATGGACGCCGACGTCGATTTCGCGCAAGGCTATTTCTTCGCCCGGCCCGGCCCGGCGATGGACATCGCGGACTTCAGCGCCAAGACCGTCCTCGACGGCCTGTGGCCGACCTTCGAAGAGCGCCGCGACGTGCAGAAGAAGGTCTACCGCGACCTGACGGCGCCTTACCTGAACGCGCTCGGCTACGCCTCGACGCTGCTGGCGGCGGGGCGCAGCCTCGAGGAGGCGGCCGCCGGCTTCATCGCGCTCGAGCGCAGCGAGCGCGTGTTCCTGCTCGACGCCGAGGGCTTCCAGATCGGCGCCAACCTCGTCTCGCCGCGCTTCCCGGCGGTGCCGGCGCTGGCGGCCTTCCAGGACACGTCGCAGGCTTGCTGGTCGCGGCGCGCCTATTTCCGGCGCGCCGTCGAGCATCCGGGCAAGGTGCAGATCACGCGGCCTTACCGTTCGATCGCGACGCCGACACAATGCGTTACCGTGTCGGTGAGCTTTCTGCGCGGCGGCAAGCTCTGCGTGCTTTGCGGCGACGTATTCTGGGCCGACTGACAGGAGAGAAACCATGAACGAGCAAATCGCACCGTCGCCCCGCACGCAGCCCGTGCTGCGCCTGATGACCATGCCCGCCGACACCAATCCGGCCGGCGACATCTTCGGCGGCTGGGTGATGGCGCAGGTCGACGTCGCCGGCGGCATCGCCGCCATGCAGCGGGCGCGCGGTCGCGTCGCCACCGTCGCGGTGAATTCCTTCCTCTTCAAGCAGCCGATCTCGGTCGGCGACGTCGTCAGCTTTTACGCCGAGATCGTCAAGGTCGGCCGCACCTCGGTGACCGTCGACGTGCTCGTGATCGCCGAACGCCACCCCGACCACCCGGTGACCGTCAAGGTCACCGAAGCGACGCTGACCTACGTCGCGCTGAACAAGGACGGCAGCAAGCGGGAGATTCCGGCGGAGGGGTAGCGGTTCAGCGGGCGGTGGCGCGGGCGACCAGGCGGCCGAGCCATTCGCGCAGCGCCTCGCTGCTCGCGCCGAGCGCGCCGGCGGACGGCAACAGGCTGGCTGCGTCCGACGGTGGGTGAGTGCGGAACCCCATCGGAGCGCCGATTACCTCAAACCCTTGCGCCTCGAACAGCGGGATCGCTCGCGGTAGGTGGGTTGCATGGCTGACCAGTGCAAGACGCCTCACCCCGGCGGCCTTGAGCATCCGGGCCGAGTAGAGAGCGTTCTCGACCGTGTCCCTCGATTCGGCCTCGACCCATCTGACTTTGCCGCCGAAGTCGCGTTCGATGGCTTCCTTCATCGCCTCGCCTTCCGGCCGGCCCCCGAAGGGGGCGCCGCCCGTGACGAGGATCGGCAGCCCGGAGCGGCGCTGCAGGTGCACGCCGTATCGCACACGCTCCAGCGTCCAGCGGCTGACCGTGTCGCCGCCGTATTCGGGCGCGTCATGATAGTTGCCGCCGCCGAGCACCACGATCGCCTGTGCCTTGCCGAGGTCCGCGGCCGAGATCGGCGGAGGAACGTCGAAGCTGCTCATCAGCCCATCCACCACCGGCGGCATCGACAGCGCCAGCAGCGTCAGCAGCGCGAAGATCGAGATACCGCGCCCCATGCGCGGGTGGCGCCGCGCCAGCCAGAGTCCGAACAAGGCCAGCAGCACGAGACCGGTAGGCGGCAGCACGAGGGCGGCGAGGAGCTTCTTGGCGAGAAACATGGGCTAAAGGGGCGCGTTCTTCGCGTTTGGGGGTGGTTGAGCGGTGGCTATTATCGATGCAATTTGCCCATTCCAGATTTCATGAACCACCGCTGCCACTGATGGAAATCGCCGGCATCCCCGTCCGCGACGTCGTCGTCGGCGTCTGCATCGTCATCGCGATCTACGTCGCCGTGACGATGCTGCGCCTCATGCGCCTGCGCCGGCACAAGGCGTCGGCCGAGGAATCGCCGCCGCGGGTGCTGCCCAAGCTCGACCTTGACCTTGACGTCGGCGACGACGAGCACGACGCCGACGCCGGTGATGACCTCGTCTACAGCCGGCCGGTCGCGCCGCCCGCGCCGCCGCCGGTCCAGCAGCAGGCCGCCGAGCCGCCGCGTTTCGAGGCCGAGCTCGGGCGATCGCAGCTCGAGCGGGAAGTCAGGCAGCTGCGCGAGGAAGTATCGTCGCTACGCGCCGAACTGGAAGAAATGAAGGCGGCGAGCCGCGTCTCGCCGCAATACGCCGATGCGATGGCTTTGGCGCAGCGCGGGCTGACGGCGCAGGACGTCGCCGACCGCTGCGGCATATCGCTGGCGGAAGCGGAACTGGTGTGGGCGCTGGCACGCGGCCCGCAGGACACGGAGCAGGAGGACGAATATGGCGGAGAACCCGGACGCAATCCCGCAGGACCCCGCGGCTGACGACGAGGCGCTGAAAAAGCGCCTGCTGTCGCGCCTCGCCATCGCCGGCGTGATGGTGGTGGCTTTGCTCGGCGGCCTGGCGGTCCTCGACGCGTTGCAGGAGCCGGAGAAGAAGCCGGCGCCGCGCACCGAGGTGGCCAAGACCGAGCCCGAAGAGAAGCCGGCAGGGGCCAAGCCGGAGGAGAAGGCCGAAGAGAAACCCGCCGAGAAGACCGAGGTCGCTGAGGCCCCCAAGGAAGCGAAGCCCGAAGTCCCGGCCGAGCCGGAACACACCTCGTCGGTGCCGGCCCCCCCGCCTCGCCCGGCGCGACCATTGACGCTGCCGGCGACCCCGCGCGCCGCCATCATGAAGCCGTCGGAACCCGCGGCTGGGCCGCGCAAGCCGGACGTGCGCCAAGAGATTGCGCGTACGGCGCCGCAGGAGAGCCCGCTGGTGCGCCACGCGCCGGCTTCGCGTCCGCTGACGGCCGAACGCACGCGCCAGTTCGTGGTCCAGATGGGAGTGTTCAAGAACGTCTCGAACGCGGAAGAACTGCGCGCCAAACTGGAAGCGATCGGCGTGCCGGCCCAGATCGAGGCGCGCGTCCAGGTCGGCCCCTTCGCGACCAAGCAGGAGGCCGAAGCCGCCCGCGAGAAGCTGCGCGCGGCCGGTCTCGAAGCCGGTATCCTCACCGCCATCCGGCGCTAACCGAAATGGAATCCGTCATGAAAATCGAAAGCCCGCGCTTCGGCACGCTCGAAGTCGAACCGAGCAAGATCATCGAGTTCCCGCACGGCCTGCCCGGCTTCGAGGACTGCCGCCGTTTCACGCTGTTCCATCCGGAAGGCGAGGATCCGAAGTACTTCATCCTGCAGTCGCTCGACGACCCGGCGGTCGCCTTCTTTCTCGCCGACCCGGCGCGCTTCGGCTTCAGCTACGAGATCTCCCTCTCGGACGAGGAATCGAAGACGCTCCAGCTGATCGATCCCGCCGAGATGGCCGTCGCCGTGATCCTGACCAAGCCCGACGACGACGGTGCGTTGAGCGCCAACCTGAATGCGCCGCTGGTGCTGAACCTCGCAGCCAAGCGCGGCATCCAGCACGTCTTCGCCGACCTGAAATACGCGATCCGCCCCGAACCCAAGAACTGAGGAAGCCCCGATGTCCCGTCAGATCATCTCGACGCCCGACGCGCCGGCCGCGATCGGCACCTACTCGCAGGCCGTGCGTGCCGGCGACACCATCTACATGTCCGGCCAGATCGGCCTCGACCCGGCGACCATGCAGATGGTCGAAGGCATCGACGCACAGATCGTGCGCGTGTTCGAGAACCTCAAGGCCGTCGCGGCCGCGGCCGGCACGACGCTCGACGCCGCCGTCAAGTTCAACATCTACCTGACCGACCTCGCCAACTTCGCCAAGGTCAACGAGACCATGGCGAAGTACGTCTCGCAGCCGTACCCGGCGCGCGCCGCCGTCGGCGTCAAGGAACTGCCGCGCGGCGCGCTGGTCGAGGCCGACGCCGTCCTGGTCGTTGGCTAAGGCCGCAAGCGCCTTCTTCCCCGGCGTCGGCCCCGCCGTCGCCGAGAAGCTGAACAAGCTTGGCCTGCGCAGCGAGGCCGACCTCGTCTTCCACCTGCCGCTGCGCTACGAGGACGAAACGCGCGTCACGCCGATCGCCGACGCTCAGCCCGGATTGCCGACCCAGTTCGAGGCGAGCGTTGTTTCGTGCGAAGTCGCATTCCGCCCGCGCCGCCAGCTCGTCGCGCGCGTGGCGGACGACAGCGGCGATCTCGTGCTGCGCTTCCTCAACTTCTATCCGAGCCAGCAGAAGGCGCTGCAGGAAGGTGCGCGCCTGCGCATCTTCGGCGAACCGCGCGGCGGCTTCTTCGGCAGCGAGATCGTGCATCCGCGCTTTCGCGTGCTGCACGCCGGCGAGCCGCTGCCCGACCGGCTGACGCCGGTCTATCCGACGACCGCGGGCCTGCCGCAGACGACGCTGCGCAAGCTGGTGCTGCGGGCGCTCGAACGTGTGCGCCTCGACGACACGCTGCCCGAGGAACTGCGCAGCGAGCAGAAGCTCGCGCCGCTCGCCGAGAGCCTGCGCTTCCTGCACGAACCGCCGCCCGAAGTCTCGCTCGCCGAACTCGAAGCGCACGGCCATCCGGCCTGGCGGCGCATCGCCTTCGACGAACTGCTGGCGCAGCAGCTCTCACTGCGCCGCGCCTATGCCGCCCGCCGTGCACGCGGCGCACCGAAGCTCGCCGGCGACGGCTCCCTGCGCGGCCGCTTCCTCGCCGCGCTGCCCTTCGCGCTGACCGCGGCGCAGCAGCGCGTGCAGGCCGAGATCGCCGCCGACCTCGGCCAGACGCACCCGATGCAGCGCCTGCTGCAGGGCGACGTCGGCAGCGGCAAGACGGTGATCGCCGCGCTCGCCATGCTGCAGGCGGCCGAGAGCGGCTGGCAGGCGGCGCTGATGGCGCCGACCGAAATCCTCGCCGAGCAGCATTTCCGCAAGCTGCACGGCTGGCTGACCCCGCTGGGCATCGAGGTCGCGTGGCTCTCGGGCAGCCTGAAGAAGAAGGACAAGACGGCGATGACCGAGGCCATCGCCTCCGGCCGCGCGCGCCTCGTCGTCGGAACGCACGCGTTGATCGAGGAAGGCGTCGAGTTCGAGAACCTCGGCCTCGCCGTCGTCGACGAACAGCATCGCTTCGGCGTGCGCCAGCGCCTCGCCCTCAAGCAGAAGGGCCTCACCGCGCACCAGCTGACGATGTCCGCGACGCCGATCCCGCGCACGCTGGCGATGAGCTACTACGCCGACCTCGACGTCTCGGTCATCGACGAACTGCCGCCCGGGCGCACGCCGGTCGTCACCAAGCTGGTGTCGGAAGCGCGCCGCGACGAAGTCGTCGCCCGCGTGCGCGACGCCTGCCGCTCCGGCCGCCAGGCCTACTGGGTGTGTCCGCTGATCGAGGAGAGCGAGGCGCTGCAACTCAAGACTGCGCAGGAGACTTGGGCACACCTGACCGCCGAACTGCCGGACCTGCGTGTCGGCCTCGTGCACGGCCGCCTCAAGGCGGACGAGAAGGCCGCCGTCATGGCGGCCTTCGTGCGCAACGAAATCCAGCTGCTCGTCGCTACGACGGTCATCGAGGTCGGCGTCGACGTCGCCAACGCCAGCCTGATGGTCATCGAGCACGCCGAACGCTTCGGCCTCGCCCAGCTGCACCAGCTGCGCGGCCGCGTCGGCCGCGGCGCCCACGACTCCGCCTGCATCCTGCTCTACGCATCGCCGCTCGGCGAGACCGCGCGCGCGCGCCTCAAGGTCATCTACGAGAACACCGACGGCTTCGAGATCGCGCGCCTCGACCTCGAACTGCGCGGCCCCGGCGAATTCATCGGCAGCCGCCAGAGCGGCATGCCGCTGCTGCGCTTCGCCGATCTCGACGACACGGTGCTCGTCGAGCGCGTGCGCGATGTCGCCGAGCGCATGCTGGTGCAGTGGCCGGAGCATGCGGAAGCGCACTTGCAGCGCTGGATGGCGGGGCGGGAGGAGTTGCTGAAGGCGTAGGCGCGGCCGCTTGCTGTGGCGGCGGCAAAGGCGTTAAATGCCGGCGTGCTACTTAGGGCTCAAATTGATTTTTGCATGCTAGACCGCACTACCTTTTGCATAGGAGGAAGCAGTGTCAAAGACCACAGAAATATCAATCCGCTGCGAACACTGCCGGCAATGGTTCCCGTCGCCTATGTTCTTCGGTGACAGCGAGTCGTTCTCTACTTCCATGCTTTTCGCCAATAAGGCACAGTGCAACCACTGCGGGAAAATGACCGGCTGCGATAAAGAAAACTTCCGCGCTCGCTTTGAAGATGGTGGATTTCTTGGGTCCGACACGTAGCTATCCACAACGATAAGGGGCAGCCGCCATTAGTCCGCTGGCGTATCCGGCCAAGGATGGCGGGTGTCCGACTCCCGTAAGTAAAGGAGGAGCGGCGGGCGCTGCCCGACGCGGGGGACATGGAGGGAGTCGGATACCCGCTGTCCTTGGCGCGCACAGACCTCACCCCGCAATGACATGACGACGTACCAAGCATGACCATGCGCAGCGCCCTCTCCCCCGGCGTCGCCCGCCGCGAAGTCTGGGCCTGGGCGATGTACGACTTCGCCAACTCGGGCTACACGACGGTCGTGATCACGGCGATCTTCAACGCCTACTTCGTCGCCGTCGTCGCCGGCAAGGCGCCCTGGGCGACGTTCGCGTGGACGGCGGCGCTGGCGGTTTCGTATGCGCTGATCCTCGTCACGGCGCCTTTCGTCGGCGCCTGGGCCGACCTGCATGCGGCGAAGAAGAAGCTGCTGGCGCTGACGACAATCGGTTGCGTCGCGGCGACGACGGCGCTGTCGCTCGCGGGTCCCGGCGATCTGGCGCTGGCGATAACGCTGCTGGTGCTCTCGAACTTCTTCTTCGGCAGCGGCGAGAACCTGATCGCGGCCTTCCTGCCCGAGATCGCCGACGAGGATGCGCTCGGCAAGGTGTCGGGCTGGGGCTGGAGCCTCGGCTATCTCGGCGGGCTCGTCAGCCTTGGCGCCTGTCTTGCGTGGGTTTCGCATGCGCAGGTGCAAGGTCTCGGTGCCGCGGACTTCGTGCCGGGCACGCTGCTGATCACGGCGGCGCTGTTCGCGCTCGCCAGCCTGCCGACCTTCCTGCTGCTGCGCGAACGCGCGCGGCCGAAGGCCGGCCTGCCGTCGGTCGGCGCCGCCTTCGCCCGCGTCGGGCAGACGCTGCGCGCGACGCGCGCCTACCGCGACATGCGCCGCTTCATGCTCTGCGTCGTCTTCTACCAGGCGGGCATCCAGGCCGTGATCGCGCTGGCGGCGATCTACGCCGAGCAGGCGATGGGCTTCACGACGCAGGAGACGATCACGCTGATCTTCCTCGTCAACATCACCGCGGCGCTCGGCGCCTTCGCCTTCGGCCACTGGCAGGACCGCATCGGCCACGTGCGTGCCATCGGGCTCACGCTCGTCGGCTGGATCGTCATGGTCGTGCTGGCGGCCGGGGCGCAGGGCCCGGCGGCGTTCTGGCTCGCCGCCAACGTCGCCGGGCTCTGCCTCGGCGCCAGCCAGTCGGCGGGGCGTGCGCTGGTCGGCTTTCTCGCGCCGCCGGAGCGGCATGCCGAGTTCTTCGGTCTCTGGGGGCTCGCCGTCAAGCTCTCGGCGATCCTCGGCCCGCTGACCTACGGTGCGGTGACCTGGATCACGGGCGGCGATCATCGCCTCGCGATGCTGATCACCGGCGGCTACTTCGTCGTCGGCCTCGTCATCCTGCGCGGCGTCGATGCGCAGCGCGGCCGCCGCGCGGCGCTCGCGGACTAGAATAAGCCAATGGACTGGCAGCGGATCAAGACCCGTCTCGACCTCTACGAGAAGCTGATGCGGCTCGACAAGCCGATCGGCATCCTGTTGCTCGTGTGGCCGACGCTGTGGGCGCTGTGGCTCGCCAGCCGCGGCGAACCGCCGCTGATGCTGGTGTGGATCTTCGTGCTCGGCACGGTGCTGATGCGCTCGGCGGGCTGCGTGATCAACGACTATGCCGACCGCGACTTCGATCCGCACGTCGAGCGCACGCGCGAGCGGCCGCTGGCCGCCGGCAAGGTCAGCACGCGCGAAGCGCTGACGTTGTTCGCGGCGCTCGTCGCCTGCGCCGGGCTGCTGATCCTGCCGCTCAACCGGCTCGTCTGGCTGCTGTCGCTGGCCGCCGTGTTCCTCGCCGCCAGCTATCCGTTCACCAAGCGCTTCTTCGCCGTGCCGCAGGCTTACCTCGGCGTCGCCTTCGGCTTCGGCATCCCGATGGCCTTCGCCGCGCTGCACGCGCAGGTGCCGCCGCTGGCCTGGTGGCTGCTGGCCGCCAACGTGTTCTGGGCCGTCGCCTACGACACCGAATACGCGATGGTCGACCGCGAGGACGACCTGCGCATCGGCATCAAGACCTCGGCGATCACCTTTGGCCGCTACGACGTCGCGGCGGTGATGCTGTGCTACGGCGCCACCCTGGCGCTGCTCGCCTGGGTCGGCCGCATCGTCGGCTTCGGCGCCTTCTACTACGCGGGCCTGGCGATTGCCGCAGGCATCGCGGGCTACCACTGGACCTTGATCAGGGGCCGCGAGCGCGCCGCCTGCTTCAAGGCCTTTCTGCACAACAACTGGTTCGGTGCCGCGGTCTTCCTCGGCATCGTCGCCGAACTCAACCTCAGGGCGCTTGTCGCATAACGATCATGGCCGA
Source organism: Pseudomonadota bacterium (assembly GCA_046726235.1). GTDB lineage: Bacteria > Pseudomonadota > Gammaproteobacteria > Burkholderiales > Rhodocyclaceae > Nitricoxidireducens. The sequence continues at coordinate 263,776 of JBKPAD010000006.1, read as the reverse complement.
ATACGAAGTCATCCAGGCGGAAGCGGAGAGCGAAGGCTCGGTCGCATGGTGCCACGTCATGTACGCGCTGCACGCGCTGTCCGCCATCGGCGGGATACTCACGTCGGCGACGGTCCTCGGCGCCTTCCTCACCGGCTGGCCCTCGCTGATCGCCGTGGTCATCAACTACGTGACGCGCGAGCGCGTGCGCGGCGGCTGGCTCGACAGCCATTGGCGCTGGCAGTTGCGCACCTTCTGGTTCGCCGTGCTGTGGGCGGCGATCGCCGGCCTGCTGTTCGCCACCCTGATCGGCATCCCGTTCGCCTTCGCGCTGATCCTCGGCACCGGCCTCTGGGTGTTCTATCGCGTCGGCCGCGGCTGGCTGGCGCTGATCGGCCGCAAGGGCATGCCCGTCTAGGCTCGCTCCGCAACCGCGTAGAGCAGGTGGTAGCCGACGCCTTCCGGCGCGTCGGCCGCGAGCCTTCGCAGCACTTTCCGCATCTGTCCGGCACCCAGCGGCGACGTCCCCTCGGCCGGCGTGTCGGCGCCGATCGCACGCAGCCCGCGCACGAAATCCAGCGGATCGTCGAGCGGCGCGGCGAGCGTTTCCTCTTCGACGCTCGCCCGCACGAAAGCCGGGAATGCGTGTGTGAGTTCGTCGGCAGACGGATACGCCGGCGTCGCCGCGCGCAGGCCGAGCGCCGCGTGCGCTGCGCGCCATTCGCCGAAGCTGCCCGAGCCGAGCGTCGCCAGCGCCAGGCGTCCGCCCGGCGCGAGCAGGCCGCAGAGCGCCGCTAGCGCTGCCGGCAGGTCGGCGAACCACTGGGCCGTGAGGCTGGAGACGACGAGGTCGAAGCTTCCCGCCTCGACCACCGGATGCTCGGCGTCCATCACCAGCCCGACGACGCCCGGATGGTTGCGCACGCAGGCTGCGACCATGGCCGGCGCGATGTCGCTGACGGTCCACTCGCCGCCGACGGGGCCGCGGAGTTCGCGCGTCAGGTGGCCGGTGCCGCAGCCGACTTCGAGTACGCGGCATGGCGGCGGCAGGCTCAATGCCAGCACGCGGCGCGCGAGGCGGGCGGCGGCCTCGCGCTGCAGCGGGCTTTGCGCGTCGTAGCGCGAGGCCGCGGCGCCGAAGCGCGCGGCGATGCGCGCCTTGCGGTCGTCCGGCGTCATGCGTGGGCCGCCGCGAGGATCAGGTCGGCGCATTCGCGCGGATGCGTCAGCGGCAGCAGGTGGCCGCCTGCTGGCGACCATCGCATGCGATCGGGCGGAAGTGCCGCGAACGCCGCCTCGCTCATGGCGGCGGGCACGATGGCGTCGTCGCGCGCGGCGAGGGCCCGGACATCGGCGGCGCGGTGCGCGAGGGCCTCGCGGCCGTCGGTCGTTGCGAGCAGGCCGAGGCCGTCGGCGAGCGTGGCGGTGTCCATGACCCGATCGGTCGTCCCGCCGTTGCCGCAGGCGGAGCGGAATTCGTCGAGGACGCCGGCCGGCGACTCGGCGAAGCGGCGGCGCATGCGTTCGAGCACACGCGGCGGCACACCTTGCGGGAAGTCAGCGGCAGCCGTGAAGCGCGCGAAGCCGTTGATGGCGACGAGCGTCTGCCACGGCACGTCGGCGAGCGCGAGCCACCACAGCGCGCCGAGCGAGTGGCCGACGGCGATGCGCGTCGCGTCGCACGGCGCCGGCAGCTGCGGCGCGCCGAAGTAGCCGAGGTCGCAGAACTCGACGTCGAAGCCGCCGAGCAGCGGCAAGACTTCGCGCCAGAGCGTCGCGTCGTAACCCCAGCCGTGCAGCAGCGAGATGCGGAGGCTCATGCCTTGAGTGCGCCGACCGCGTCGAGCAGGGTCTCGAAATCCGCGTCGGCATGCGCCGAAGACAGCGCGAAGCGCAGTCGGCTCGCGCCTTCGGGCACGGTCGGCGGGCGGATCGCGATGGCGAGTACGCCGCGTTCTTCGAGCCGGCGCTGGGCGTCGAGCGCCGCCTGCTCGCTGCCGAGCACGGCGGGGATGATCTGGGTCGTCGAGGCGAGCGTGTCGATGCCGAGTTCGGCGAGCCGTGCGCGCAGGCGGCCACCGCGATTCTTGAGCAGCGCGCGCTCGGCATCCATGTCGGGCACGAGGTCGAGCGCCGCGTCGACGGCGCCGAGCGCGGCCGGCGCCGGCGCCGTGCTGTAGACGAAACCGGAGCAGCGATTGACGAGGTAGTCGACCAGCGTTCGCGACCCGGCGACGTAGGCGCCGGCGCTGCCGAAGGCCTTGCCGAGCGTGCCCATGATCACCGCGCCGGGCGCGGCCGTCGCCAGGCCGCGGCCCTGCGGGCCGAGCACGCCGGTCGCGTGCGCCTCGTCGACGTAGAGCACCGCGTCGTTGCGCCGCGCGATCTCGCCGAGGCGGGCGAGATCGGCGACGTCGCCGTCCATGCTGAACACCGACTCGGTGACGATGAAGGACGGCTTGCCGCCATGCTCAGCGAGCAATTGCTCCAAGTGATCGAGGTCGTTGTGGCGGAAGCGAATCTGCCTGACGCCGGCCGCGGCGCAGCCGGCGTGCAGGCTGGCGTGGTTGAGGCGGTCGGTGAACACCAGCGCGTCGCGGCCGCCGGCCAGATCGAACAGCGCTGGCAGCGCCGCGGCGTTGGCCTGGTAGCCGGCGTTGAAGATCAGCGCCGCCTCGGTGCCCTTGAACGCGGCGAGCTTCGCCTCGAGTTCGGCGACGGCTTCGAGCGTGCCGGTGACGAGGCGCGCCGCGCGCGCGCCGGCGCCGAAGCGGCCGACCCATTCGACGGCGCGCGCCTTCAGCGCCGGATGCTGCGAGAGGCCGAGGTAGTCGTTGGAGGAGAAGTCGATCAGCTGCCGGCCGTCGGCGAGCACGACACGCGGGCCGGGGATCGCGACCGGGCGGATGCGGCGCCGGCGCCCCGCGGCGTCGAGCTTGTCGAGCGCCTCGGCGAGTGCGTCGTCAAACCACATCGCGCGCGCTCCCCGCCGGCTGCGTGCGCGACCACTGCTCGACGACCTCGCAGACGCCGGCTGTCAGGCGGGCGAGGTCGCCGGTGTCGATGATGAACGGTGGCATCACATAGACCACGTTGCCGAACGGCCGCAGCCACAGGCCGCGCTCGACGAAGGCGGGCCGCAGCGCGGCGGTCGGCGCCTCCAGTTCGACGACGCCGAGCGCACCCTTGATACGCACGTCGACGACGCCCGGCAGCGCGCGGCAGGGCGCGAGCTCGCGTTCGAGCTGCGCGGCGATGGCGGCGACCTGCTCGAGGCGCGGCTCGCGCTCGAAGAGGTCGAGCGAAGCGTTGGCGGCGGCGCAGGCGAGGGCGTTCGCCATGTAGGTCGGCCCGTGCATCAGCGCGCGCTCGAACTCTTCGCCGAGGAAGGCGGCGAAGACGTGCTCGCGCGCGACGGTGGCCGCCAGCGGCAGCGTGCCGCCGGTCAGTGCCTTCGACAGGCAGACGATGTCGGGCACGACCTGCGCCTGCTCGCAGGCGAACAGGCTGCCGGTGCGGCCGAAGCCGGTCATGATCTCGTCGGCGATCAGCAGCACGTCGTGGTGGTCGCAGGCGGCGCGGATGCGCGCCAGCGTCGCCGCGTCGTGCAGGCGGAAGCCGCCGGCGCCCTGCACCAGCGGTTCGACGATGACGGCGGCGACCGTCTCGGCTTCGCGTTCGAGCATGTGCTCGAAGGCCGTCGTGGCGGCGCCGTCGCGCGGCAGCTCGGCGAACGTCGCGGGCGGCACGATGCCGGCGAAGGCGGCGTGCATGCCGACGGCCGGATCGGTGACCGCCATGGTCATGAAGGTGTCGCCGTGATAGCCGTCGCGGAAGGCGACGATGCGCCGCTTGTCGGCGCGGCCGCGATTGCGCCAATACTGCAGCGCCATCTTGAGCGCGATCTCGACGCTGACCGAGCCCGACTCCGAAAAGAAGACGCGGTCGAGATCGCCGGGCAGGAGCTTCGCGAGCCGCGCGGCCAGCGTATAGGCGGGCTCGTGGGCGAGGCCGGCGAACATCACGTGCGGCAGCGTCGCCGCCTGGCGCTGGATCGCCTCGACCAGGTGCGGATGCGCGTGGCCGTGGCAGGCGGTCCACCACGACGAGATGCCGTCGATCAGCTCCGCGCCGTCGGCGAGCGTGAGGCGCGCGCCGCTCGCGGCGACGACGGGCAGCGGCAGCGGCGCGCCGGCCATCTGCGCGTACGGCAGCCAGACGTGATCGAGATTGAGCCAGGGAGGCGAAGCGCTCATGCGGCCTAGGGAAGTCGGGGCGCTACAATGCGACGCCAAATCAGACGGCATCGAGATGATGGGACGCGCGCATTTTATCACCGCAGCCGGGACCGACCTGGGCAAGACCTGGGTCACGGCGGGCCTCGCCCGCGCGCTGCGCACGCGTGGCCGCCGCGTGCGCGCGCTGAAGCCGGTCATGAGCGGCTTCAGCGACGTCGAGGCGGCCGTTAGCGATGCGGGCAGGCTGCTCGGCGCCTGCGGGCTCGAGGCGACGCCGGCCAACATCGCGGCGATCTCGCCGTGGCGCTTTGCGGCACCGCTGTCGCCCGATCGCGCCGCTGCGCTCGAAGGCCGCGCGATCGACTTCGACGCGCTTGTGAACTGGTGCCGCGCCGAGTGCGCGCACGACGACGAGGTGCTGATCGAAGGCATCGGCGGCGTCATGGTGCCGCTCGACGGGACGCACACGGTGCGCGACTGGATAGCGGCGCTCGGCCTGCCGACGCTGCTGGTCTGCGGCACTTATCTCGGCGCCGTCAGCCATGCGCTCTGCGCCCTCGCGGCACTGCGCGAAGTCGGAGTCGTTCCGACGGCGCTGCTGCTGAGCGAGAGCGCCGAAGGCGTCGGCGTCGATGACACCGTCGCCTCGATCGAACCGCATCTCGGCGGCGTGCCGCTGCATGTGCTGCGCCGGAACGATGCCGAAGCGGTCGCGCGATTCGCCGACCGCCTGCTTGCGGAGGAAGCATGAAGTACAAGGACTTGCGGGACTTCCTGCGCCAGCTCGAGGCGCTCGGCGAACTCAAGCGCATCGGCGTCGAGGTCGATCCGAAGCTGGAGATGACCGAGATCTGCGACCGCGTGCTGCGCGCCGGCGGACCGGCGCTGCTGTTCGAGAAGCCGAAGGGCTCGTCGATGCCGGTGCTCGGCAACCTGTTCGGCACGCCGCGGCGTGTCGCGCTCGGCATGGGCGAGGAGAGCACCGAGGCGCTGCGCGAGGTCGGCAAGCTGCTCGCCTACCTCAAGGAGCCCGAGCCGCCGCGCGGCCTCAAGGACGCTTGGGACAAGCTGCCGGTGCTGAAGCAGGTGCTCAACATGGCGCCGAAGATCGTGTCGTCGGCGCCCTGCCAGGAAGTGGTGTGGGAAGGCAAGGACGTCGACCTCGCGCGCCTGCCCGTGCAGACCTGCTGGCCCGGCGATGCCGGGCCGCTCGTCACCTGGGGCCTGGTCGTCACGCGCGGGCCGAACAAGCCGCGCCAGAACCTCGGCATCTATCGCCAGCAGGTGATCGCGCCGAACAAGCTGATCATGCGCTGGCTCGCGCATCGCGGCGGCGCGCTCGATTTTCGCGAGCATTGCGAGACGAATCCGGGTCAGCCGTTCCCGGTCGCGGTGGTCATCGGGGCCGATCCGGCGACCATCCTCGGCGCCGTGACGCCGGTGCCCGACTCGCTCTCCGAGTACCAGTTCGCCGGCCTGCTGCGCGGCGCCAAGACCGAATTGGTGAAGTGCCTCGGCTCCGAGCTGCAGGTGCCGGCCTCGGCCGAGATCGTGCTCGAAGGCTTCATCGCGCCGGGCGAGACGGCGCCGGAAGGCCCCTTCGGCGACCACACCGGCTATTACAACGAGGTCGCCGACTTCCCGGTGTTCACCGTCGAGCGCATCACCATGCGCCGCGATCCGATCTACCACTCGACCTACACCGGCAAGCCGCCGGACGAGCCGGCGATGCTCGGCCTGGCGTTGAACGAAGTCTTCGTGCCGCTGCTGCAGAAGCAGTTCCCGGAGATCGTCGACTTCTACCTGCCGCCCGAAGGCTGCTCCTACCGCATGGCGGTGGTGAGCATGAAGAAGCAGTATCCCGGCCACGCCAAGCGCGTGATGTTCGGCATCTGGAGCTTCCTGCGCCAGTTCATGTACACCAAGTTCATCGTCGTCACCGACGACGATGTGAACGTGCGCGACTGGAAGGAAGTGATCTGGGCGCTGACGACGCGTGTCGACGCCGCGCGCGACACGACGATCGTGGAGCAGACGCCGATCGACTACCTCGACTTCGCTTCGCCGGTCGCAGGGCTCGGCAGCAAGATGGGCATCGACGCCACCAACAAGTGGCCGGGCGAAACCGACCGCGAGTGGGGCCGCCCGATCGAGATGGACGCGGCCGTCAAGCGGCGTGTCGACGCCATCTGGCAGGACCTCGGACTCTGAAGCCCGTTTAGCGCGCCGCGAGGCGCCAGAGCGAGGTCGTCTCGGCCGCGCGCGCGGCGTGCAGCGGATCGTCGGCATCCGCGGCGCGCGGATGCTGCGGCTTGGCATCGAGCCGTTCCAGCACCTTCAATCCGGCGGCGTCGATCGCCGCCAGCAGTTCGGCGCGCGTGCGCAGGCCCAGGTGCTCGGCGAGGTCGGAGAGGATCAGCCAGCCTTCGCCGCCGGGTTCCAGATGCTCCGCGAGGCCGGCGAGAAAGCCCTTCAGCATGCGGCTGTCCGGATCGTAGATGGCGTTTTCGAGCGGCGAACTCGGGCGCGCCGGCACCCAGGGCGGATTGCAGACGACGAGCGGCGCGCGTCCGGCCGGGAACAGGTCGGCCTCTTCGACGGCCACTTGCGTGGCCAGCCCGAGGCGCTCGATGTTCTCGCGCGCGCAGGCGAGCGCACGCGGGTCCATGTCGGTGGCAACGATGCGCGCGACGCCGCGCTTCGCCAGCATGGCGGCGAGCACGCCCGTGCCGGTGCCGACGTCGAAGGCGAGTGCCTTCGAGGGCAGCGGCGCCTTCGCGACGAGGTCGACATATTCATTGCGCACCGGCGCAAACACGCCGTAGTGCGGGTGGATGCGGGCGCCGCCGAGCGCCGCGATGGCGATGCCGTTCTTGCGCCACTCGTGCGCGCCGATCAGGCCCAGCAGTTCGCGCAGCGAGGCGACGTAAGGCTCGCCGCCGGAGCCGTAGGCTTCCGCGCAGGCGGCGCTCACATCGGGCGCGCGGCGCAGCGGAATCGAATGGTCGGCCGCGAACGGCAGCAGCAGCATGCCGAGCGTGCGTGCGCGTTGCGATTGCGCGAGGCGCTGCTGGTTGAAGGCGTCGGCCGGATTCGCCGGCGCCTTGCGCGGCTTGCGGTCGATGCGCCGCGCCATAGCTTGCAGCAGCTGGCGCGCGTTCTGGAAGTCGCCGCGCCAGAGCAGGGCGGTGCCTTCGCAGGCGAGGCGCCAGGCGGTGTCGGCGTCGATGCGGTCGTCGGCGACGACGACGCGCTGCGGCGGCGGCAGGCCGCGCTCGGACCGCCAGCGCGCCGTGTGCGGTGCGTCGCCTTCGCTCCAGGCGATCTTCGGGGTGTCGCTCACGGCGGCGCGGATCAGCGGCGGATCTCGAGCAGTTCGATCTCGAACTGCAGCGTCGCGTTGGGCGGGATGACGCGGCCGGCGCCGCGCTCGCCGTAGGCGATGGCGGGCGGGCAGGTCAGCTTCGCCTTGCCACCGACCTTGATGCGCTGCACGCCTTCGGTCCAGCACTTGATGACGCGGTTGAGCGGGAATTCGGTCGGCTGGCCGCGGCTGTAGGAGCTGTCGAATTCGCGGCCGTCCGGGAAGGTGCCCTTGTAATGGACGCGGACCACGTCGCTCGCGGCCGGCTGCGGGCCGGTGCCTTCCTTCAGGGATTCGAAGACCAACCCGCTGGGGGTGGTGACTGCGGCGCTTTCCTTGGCCGGGGTGGTGGCGCCGGCCTGCGGGACGGCGGCGGAAAGGGCGCAGAGGGTGACGAGGGCGGCGATAACGGGCTTCACGGCGATGCTCCGGATGTTTTGCGGCCCGCCATCATCCGCGCTTCGCTGCGGCCATGCAAATCCGGCGTTCGTCAGACCATCTTGACGACGATGTCGTGCAGCGTGTTGGCGCAGTGCGCCATGCGTTCCGCGGCGTGAGTGAGGTGGCGGTAGATCTCGCGGCGCTTGAACATCTGGATGTACTGGTCGCCCTGGAACAGGTCGGCGAGCGCCTTGCGGTAGAGCTTCTCGACCTTGCGCTCCGCCTTGCGCGCGATGTCGGCATCGACCGCCGCCGCGGCGGGTGTCTTGCCGAGCTTCGCGTAGCCGGCTTCGAGGGACTTCACGCCGGCGAGCAGCAACTGCGCCATTTCCAGCGTGAAGGCGTCGGGCTTCAGGGCGAGCGCGTTCATCTCGCTGACGGCGTCCTTGCAGCCATTGACGATCTCGTCGAGCGTGGTGATGGCACGATAGATGTCCTCGCGGTCGATCGGCGTCGAGAAGGCTTCGTTGAGCGTGTGGATGTTGCGCACCTTGACCTTGTCGGCGGCGTGCTCGTCCTGCTTGATCTGCTCGCCGACAGTGTCGTCGCCGACCTCCATGTACTGCACCAGCAGGCCGACGGTGTGCACCACCTGGAGGCTCTGTTCGTGGAGCAGCGTGTAGAAGTCGGGCGCTTTCGGAAAGACGCGTTCGAAGATGCGCACCAGCAGCGAGTTGGAGTCGTTCATGAGGCGCTCCCGTTGAAGACGGAGAGGAGGTAGTAGGTGAGCACCGACACCAGCGCGGCGCCGGGAATGGTGATCAGCCAGGTGGTGGCGATCTCGCCGGCCTTGGCCCAGCGCACGGACTTCGGTCGCTCGGCGGCGCCGATGCCCATGATCGATGTGGCGACGACGTGGGTGGTCGACACCGGCGCGCCGATCGCCGAGGCCGTGAAGATCACGGCCGCCGATGCGCACTGCGAATCGAGCGCATGCAGCGGACGCACCTTGTAGATGGCGAAGCCGAGCGTGCGCACGATGCGCCAGCCGCCCGAGAGGATGCCGAGCGTGATGGCGCTGGCGCAGGCGAACATCACCCACAGCGGCACCTCGAAGCTGTCGATGAAGCCGCCCAGCAGCAGCACCAGCGTCAGGATGCCCATGCTCTTCTGGGCGTCGTTGGCGCCGTGCGAGAAGCCGAGGCCGGCGGCGGTGAGGAACTGGGCGTTGCGCAGGTTGCGGTTCATGGTCGGCCGTGCGCCGGCCAGCAGCCGCAGCATCACGCGCTGCAGGCCGAAGCCGACCCAGAAGCCGATCAGCGGCGAGAGCACCAGCGCGGCCAGCACCTTCATGACGCCGGTGATGTGGCCGTGGAGGAGTTCGTCGAAGCCCCAGACGACGTGGTCGGCGCCGACCGAGACGACCACCGCACCGGCCAGCCCGCCGACCAGCGCGTGCGACGACGAGGACGGAATGCCGCGCTGCCAGGTGATCAGGTTCCAGGCGATCGCGCCGACGAGGCCGCAGAGGATGATGGTCAGCGCCGCCGTCGGCTCGACGCCGTCCATGGTGATGAACTTGCCGATGGTGTTGGCGACGGCGGTGCCGCCGAGCAGCGGACCGAGGAACTCGAAGGTGCCGACGATCGCCACCGCCTGCACGGGCGTCATGGCGCGCGAGGCGATCACCGTGGCGACGATGTTGGCGGCGTCGTGGAATCCGTTGGTGTAGTCGAAGACGAGAACGACCAGAACGGCAGCGAGAGCGAGGAGGAAAACGATGTCCATGGGCGAGGGGCGCGTTTCCCCGATGATAGCGGGATCGGCGTCAGTTGCCGTCGCTTTCGGCGACCCACTGCAGCAAGGCGTCCTGCGCCGCCTGCCCGGCGTGCGCGTTGGCGTGGTTGATCAGGAACACGACGGTATGCATGCGGTCGCGCCGGTCGAGCACGTAGCCGGCGATGGTCTTGACGCCTTCGAGCGTGCCCGTCTTGATATGCATGCGGCGCGCGCTGCCGTTGCCGTTGAGCCGCTTCTTCATCGTGCCGTCGGCCGCGGCCAGCGGCAGCGAGGCGACGAATTCGGGCATCAGCGGGCTCTTCCAGGCCGCCTGCAGCAGGCGGCCGAGGCTGTCGGCCGAAAGCCGCTCGCGGCGCGAGAGCCCGGAGCCGTTGTCGACCACCATCTCGGGGAAGGCGAGGCCGCGCGCGTCGAGCCAGCGCCGCAGGAAGGCGTCGGCATCCTCGCGCCGCGCCGGGCGCGCGCCGGTTTCGGCGCCGAGCGTCAGGAACAGCTGGCGCGCCATGACGTTGTTGGAGAACTTGTTGATGTCGCGCACGATCTCGGCGAGCGTCGGCGACTCGATGCTCGCCAGCGTGCGCGCGGCCGCCGGGACGATGCCGTTGCGCACGCCGCCGTCGAATCGGCCGCCGAGCTCTTCCCAGAGCTGGCGGAAGACGCCGAGGACGTGGTCGGCGTGCGGCATCACGGCGACGTTCCAGTGGCGTTCGCCGCAGGCGGGCGAGTAGCTTCCGGTCAGCGCGAGGCGGAAGTTCTCGCCGTGGCGCGAGACGTCGGCGCGCAGGCCCTCGCGCCAGTCGCCGCAGCCGTTGCCGGCGCCTAGCCGGACGAGGTTCACTAGGTCGAGGTTGGCCGGCGCCGGTTCGGCCGTCACGCGCACCAGCTTCGCGGCGGCGTCGGGGCGCAGCGTCAGGCGCAGCGACTTGAAGCCGAGCAGCAGCGGGTCGGGGCTCACGTTGTAGGGCCGCATCGGCTGTGCGTCGAAGGCGCCGGGGTCCTCGACCTGGATTTCGAAGGCCGAGCGGTCCAGCACCAGATCGCCGCGAATGCTGCGAATGCCCTGCGCGCGCAGCTGCCGCAGCAGCAGCCAGAACTGCTCGAGCGTCAGCTTGGGGTCGCCGCTGCCGACCAGCCACAGGTCGCCCGCCAGGACGCCGTCCGCGATCTCCGCCTCGCTGCGCGCTTCGGTTTTCCAGGTGTAGGCGGGGCCGAGCGTCTCGAGCGCGGCATGCGTCGTCACCAGCTTCATCAGCGAAGCCGGGTTCATCGGCCGCCCGGAGTTGAGCGTCAGGCGAGGCGAGGGGGCGCCGGTTTCCTGGACATGGATGGCGACGGCGCTCGGAGGAATCCCCGCCGTCTGCAAGGCAGCCGCGACCGTAGGCGGGATGCGGCTGTCGGCGGCGGCCGGCTGGCCGAGCCAGGCGAGGGCCGCCAGCAGGCCGGCGGCAAGGTTCCGGAAGGAGATCATGGGCGGCGCCATCTTAATCGCGGCGGCAGCCCGCCGAAAAGAAGTTCCATCAGCCTCTTGAATTCCGGGGCGGCTGACCCTACTATTAGCACTCGCCGGCGACGAGTGCTAACAATCTCGTCCCCGCAGCGTCTTCCACAGGATTCCCCTGTTTCAACCTAGTGAGTAAGAAGGAGCTAAGTCCATGAAAATTCGTCCTTTGCACGATCGCGTGATCGTCAAGCGCGTCGAGGCCGAGCGCACCACGGCCAGCGGCATCGTGATTCCCGATTCGGCCGGCGAGAAGCCGGATCAGGGCGAAGTCATCGCCGTCGGCGCCGGCAAGATCCTCGATGACGGCAAGGTCCGTCCGATGGCCGTCAAGGCGGGCGACCGCGTGCTGTTCGGCAAGTATTCCGGCCAGAGCGTGAAGGTCGATGGCGAGGAACTGCTCGTCATGCGCGAAGAAGACATCATGGGCGTCGTCGAGGCCTGAGCGCCGACGATCGCGAATAACGGAATTCAAGGAGAAATCTAGATGGCAGCTAAAGAAGTCAAATTCGGCGACTCCGCGCGCGAGCGCATGGTGGTCGGCGTCAACATCCTGGCCGACGCGGTCAAGGTCACCCTCGGCCCGAAGGGCCGCAACGTCGTGCTGGAGCGCTCGTTCGGCGCCCCCACCGTGACCAAAGACGGCGTCTCCGTCGCCAAGGAAATCGAGCTCAAGGACAAGTTCCAGAACATGGGCGCGCAGATGGTCAAGGAAGTCGCTTCCAAGACCTCCGACGTCGCCGGTGACGGCACCACCACCGCCACCGTGCTGGCCCAGTCGATCGTCCGCGAAGGCATGAAGTTCGTCGCCGCCGGCATGAACCCGATGGACCTGAAGCGCGGCATCGACAAGGCCGTGCTGGCCGTCACCGAAGAGCTGAAGAAGATCTCGAAGCCCTGCACGACCTCGAAGGAAATCGCCCAGGTCGGCTCGATCTCCGCCAACTCCGACAAGGACGTCGGCGACATCATCGCCCAGGCGATGGACAAGGTCGGCAAGGAAGGCGTCATCACCGTCGAAGACGGCAAGTCGCTGGCCAACGAACTCGAAGTCGTCGAAGGCATGCAATTCGACCGCGGCTACCTGTCGCCCTACTTCATCAACAATCCCGACAAGCAGATCGCCGTTCTGGACAATCCTTTCGTGCTGCTGCACGACAAGAAGATCTCCAACATCCGCGACCTCCTGCCCGTGCTCGAGCAAGTGGCCAAGGCCGGCCGCCCGTTGCTGATCATCGCCGAAGACGTCGATGGCGAAGCGCTGGCGACCCTGGTGGTCAACAACCTGCGCGGCATCCTCAAGACCGTCGCCGTCAAGGCCCCGGGCTTCGGTGACCGCCGCAAGGCCATGCTGGAAGACATCGCCGTCCTGACCGGCGGCACGGTGATCGCCGAGGAAGTCGGCCTCACCCTCGAGAAGGCCAACCTGAAGGACCTCGGCCAGGCCAAGCGCGTCGAAGTGGGCAAGGAGAACACCACCCTGATCGACGGCAACGGCAAGGAAGACGCGATCAAGGCGCGCGTCGCCCAGATCCGCGCCCAGATCGAGGAAGCCACCAGCGACTACGACAAGGAAAAGCTTCAGGAACGCGTGGCCAAGCTGGCCGGCGGCGTGGCGCTGATCAAGGTCGGTGCCGCCACCGAAGTCGAAATGAAGGAAAAGAAGGCCCGCGTCGAAGACGCCCTGCACGCCACGCGTGCGGCCGTTGAAGAAGGCATCGTCGCCGGCGGCGGCGTCGCCCTGCTGCGCGCCCGCCAGTCCGTCAAGGTCACCGGCGACAACCACGAACAGGACGCCGGCATCAAGATCGTCCTGCGCGCCCTCGAGCAGCCGATGCGTGAGATCGTCGCCAACGCCGGCGACGAGCCCTCGGTGGTCGTCAACAAGGTCCTCGAAGGCAAGGGCAACTACGGCTACAACGCCGCCTCCGGCGAGTACGGCGACATGGTGGCGATGGGCGTGCTGGACCCGACCAAGGTCACGCGCACCGCGCTGCAGAACGCCGCTTCCGTGGCCGGCCTGATGCTGACCACCGACTGCATGGTCGCCGAGCTGGTCGAAGACAAGCCGGCCGGCGGCGGCATGCCCGGCGGCATGGGCGGCATGGGTGGCATGGGCGGTATGGATATGGGCATGTAATGCCCATATCCCCCTGGAAGGAACAGGAGGAAACCCAGGTTTCCTCCCGTTGCCCACCTTCCTTCGGGAAAAACGCCTCGCGCGGGGAACCGTGCGGGGCGTTTTGTTTTGTGCGCCGGCAAACAAAGCACTTGGCATCGGCCGGCGGCTCCCCTATACTCTGCTGACATTTTTGGCCTACTGAAACAAGGCAAACCCGTCGAAAGGCGGGGACGCAAAGTCACCGGTCTACCGGGTGCGCGAGCACCCCACGACAGCGGGACCGCCAGGACAGGTAAGACGTTCGTGCCCCCTCCTTGCACGGGCGTCGGTCGCCGCAGATGCGCGACCGCCTCTTCCTCTTTGCGTCGTTTGCCGTTTCCGCCGGCCTTGGCCGTGCGCCGTCGTGGCGCGCCGGCCGTACGCAAGGAGACTGCAATGGCTATGGCAATGGTGAGAAGGCGGATCGCCGGCTACGCGAAGGTCAAGAAAAAGCGCATTCCGGTGCCGCGGCGCAAGGACCCGAGCGAGGAGATGGTCGGCGAAGCGGCGGTGCGCATCTACGCGCCGATGGCGGCGGTCGGCCGCAGCGTCGAGGCCAAGCCATGGTGGCACGGCATCTGGAAGCCGCTCGCGATCGGCTCCGGCGTCACGGCCGGCTGCCTGATCGCCTTCTTCGTCATGAAGGGGCCGGGCGGCGGCGATTCGTCGTCGCGGTCGGCCGAACGCAACGAGTACCACCGCAGCGTCTCGCTGCCGCATTCGCGCACCGTCGGGGCGGTCGAAGTTCGCCGCGGCGGGGCGTCGTTCGCCGGCGAGCGCGCCGCGCCGCAGGAAGTCGTGCTGTCGCAGCGCAGCGCGCCCTCCGTGGAGAGCTTCCGCGCCGCCGGCTACACGCGCAAGAAGGTCTACCTGCCCGAGATTTCCGGCAACTGCACCGTCGGCGGAAGCGGCGCCCAGGACATCGCGGAGTGCCTGCGCCAGCAGGCCGGCGGCGGGGAGTAAGCGGCGGCTGGGCCAGCCGGGCGCGGCTGGCCGCATGCTAGACTGCCCGGCCCTGCGCCACAGTCTCCGCCATGAGAATCCTGCTTGCAGAAGACGACCGCATCATCGCCGACGGCCTGGTGCGCGCGCTCAAGAAATCCGGCTTCGCGGTCGACCACGTGCTGACCGGCGCCGATGCCGATACGGCCCTCGTCACCCAGCAGTACGACCTGCTGATCCTCGACCTTGGCCTGCCGAAACTTTCCGGCATCGAAGTCCTCAAGCGGCTGCGGGCGCGCAAGTGCCCGATGCCGGTGCTGATCCTGACGGCGCAGGACGGCATCGAGGATCGGGTGCGCGGCCTCGACGCCGGCGCCGACGACTACCTGACCAAACCCTTTGCCCTGCCCGAGCTCGAGGCGCGTGCCCGCGCACTCACGCGCCGCGGCACCGGCATGCCGACCGAGATCGCCTTCGGCAGCCTGACCTACAACCAGGCCGAGCACGTCGCCCGCATCAACGGGCAGGTCGCCGACTTCTCGGCGCGCGAACTCGGCCTGCTGGAGATCCTGCTGCTGCGTGCCGGGCGCCTCGTCAGCAAGGAGCAGCTTGTCGACCATCTGTGCGGCTGGGGCGAGGAAGTGAGCACTAACGCGATCGAGGTCTACGTGCATCGCCTGCGCAAGAAGCTGGAGCCGGGCGGCGTCAAGATCCTGACGGTGCGCGGGCTCGGCTATTGTCTCGAGAAGCCGGACGACGAGGCGTCGGCCGCGAATGCCGGCGAAGCCTGAACGCGCCGAGGCGGCGGTAGAAACGCCGCGTCGCGGCGGCGTGTTCGGCGGCCCGGGGGAACTCAACTCGCTGTTCGGCGAGATCCTCGACTGGATGCTCGCGCCGCTGCTGTTCCTGTGGCCGATCTCGATCGCCGTCACCAATCACGTCGCCAACCAGATCGCCAACCAGCCGTACGACCAGGCGCTTTCCGACAACGTCGCCGCGATCGTGCGCCTGGTGCGCATCGAGGACAGCGGCGTCCATGTGAACTTCCCCGCGTCCGCGCGCACCGTGCTGCGGGCCGACGAAACCGACACGCTCTACTATCAGGTCACCGGCCTGCGCGGCGAGCTCGTCGCCGGCGACCGCGAGATTCCATGGGTCGAGATTCCCGAGCGGCTGGGCGCCGAAGCCGTCATGTTTCGCGACGATACGGTCAATGGCGAGGAAATTCGCGTTGCCTACGCGTTCCTGCCGGTTGCCTCGGGCCGCGTCCCGGTGCTGATCCAGGTCGCCGAAACGCGCAACAAGCGGGGCAATCTTGCGTCGCGCATCATCTCCGGCGTGCTGCTGCCGCAGTTCGCGATCATTCCGCTCGCGGTGATCCTGGTGTACCTGGGGCTGACGCGCGGCATCGCGCCGCTCAACCGCCTGCAGGCGCGCATTCGCCGCCGCCGGCCGGGCGACCTGTCGCCGATCCCGATCCGCGGCGTCCCGGAAGAGATCCGGCCGGTCATCGGTGCGCTCAACGAGATGATGACGCGCCTGGAGGAGAACCTGCAGGCGCAGCAGCGCTTCATCGCCGACGCCGCCCATCAGCTCAAGACCCCGCTGACGGGGCTCAAGATGCAGGCCGAACTGGCGCTCGACGAGACCGACCCGGCCGCGCTCCATGCCTATGTGGAGCGCATCACCGAGGCCGCGGACAGGGCCGCCCACCTGACGAGCCAGCTTCTGCTGCTGGCGCGGGCCGAGGCCAGCCACGAGAAGATCCACGCCGTGGAGCCCCTGGACATCGAGCAGCTGGCGCGCCGCGCCGCCGGCGAGTGGGTCCCGCGCGCCATGGCGGCGGAGATCGACCTCGGTTTCGAGGGCACGGGTGCGCCGCTGATGATCGACGGCGTGCCGCTGCTTTTGCGCGAGCTCATCAACAACCTGCTCGACAACGCCATCAAGTACACGCCCTCCGGCGGCCGCGTCACCCTGCGCACCCGCAGCGGCGAAACGGCGGTCGTCGAGGTGGAGGACAACGGCATCGGCATTCCGCCGGCCGAGCGGGAGCGCGTGTTCGAGCGCTTCTACCGCGTCCTCGGCACGGCGGCCGACGGCAGCGGCCTGGGGCTGCCGATCGTCAAGGAGATCGCCGAGATCCACCGCGCCACGATCGTCCTCGAGGGAGGGGCGGCCGGCGTCGGTACCCTGATCCGGCTCGACTTCCCGCGCCGTGAAGCCGCCCCGGACGCAGGGGCCGGCGGCAGCGAATAGCCAATCCTTACATCTTTCGTCAGGCTTGTAAGAAACCTGTCAGTTACCCCGGGTTTAATGGCTTGGCTGTCAATGGCGGGCCGCGGCTTGGTCTGCCTGGCATTCAGCCGGAAACCGAAGAAAGAGCGGCGGGCGAGAGTGGCGCAACGACCGTTTCGAGGCGACCGGCGATTCCTCGAATGAATGGCCATCCTAGGAGGAGACCGTTAGATGCAACTTACTGACAAACACCGCGAGTACTGGAAGCGGAACCTGAACATCACGGCGATTCTGCTGGCGATCTGGTTCGTCGTGACCTTCGTTTTCGGCTGGTTCGCCCGCGAACTGAACGAAATCAACATCATCGGCCCGCTGGGCTTCTACATGGGCGCGCAGGGTGCCCTGGCGATCTACGTGGCGATCATTTTCTTCTACGCCCGCTACATGAACAACCTGGACAAGGAATACGGCGTCCATGAAGGGGAGGAAGAATAATGTCCAACGTCTCCCAAGCACAGTTCACCAAGAACCTGAAGAAGTACTACACGTTCTACACCGGCGGCTTCGTCACCTTCGTCATCCTCGTCGGCATTCTCGAGATGATGGGCGTGCCGAACAAGACCCTCGGCTACATGTTCCTGTTCGCCACGATCCTGCTGTACGCAGGCATCGGCTTCATGTCGAAGACGGCGGAAGTGTCCGAGTACTACGTCGCGGGCCGCCGCGTCCCGGCGCTGTTCAACGGCATGGCGACCGGCGCCGACTGGATGTCGGCCGCGTCGTTCATCGGCATGGCGGGTACCCTGTACCACGCCGGCTACGACGGCCTCGCCTTCGTCATGGGCTGGACCGGCGGCTACTGCCTGGTGGCGCTGTTCCTCGCGCCCTACCTGCGCAAGTTCGGCCAGTTCACGATCCCGGACTTCCTCGGTGCCCGTTATGGCGGCAACATCCCGCGCTCGATCGGCGTCTTCGCCGCGGTGCTCTGCTCGTTCACCTACGTGATCGCGCAGATCTACGGCGTCGGCATCATCACCAGCCGCTTCACGGGCCTCGAGTTCGGCGTCGGCGTGTTCGTCGGCCTCGCCGGTATTCTGGTCTGCTCGTTCCTGGGCGGCATGAAGGCGGTGACCTGGACGCAGGTGGCGCAGTACATCATCCTGATCGTGGCCTACATGATCCCGGTGGTGTGGCTGTCCGTTAAGCACACCGGCAACCCGATCCCGCAGATCTCCGCCTACACGTCGGCCCTGCCGAAGGTGACCGCGCTGGAGAAGGAGTTCAACGACAAGGCCACGCCGAAGGGTGCCGCGGAAGAATCCGTCCGCGCGATCTTCCGCGAGCGCGTTGCCGCTGCCGATGCCAAGCTCAAGGGCCTGGAAGCCGGCGGCGCCGCCTACCTCGCCGAGGAAAAGGCCAAGCTGGAAGCCAAGGTTGCCGAGCTGAAGGCCGTCGAAGCGCCCGATGCGAAGGCGATCGAAGCCGCCGAGAAGGCCGTCAAGGACTTCCCGGCCGATCCGGCCGCCGCCAAGAAGGCATGGACGGCAGCGAAGGGTGGAGCCGCCGCCAAGGCCAAGCCTGTCGCGGCGCACGCCGAGCCGTTCCCGGCCGCCGGCAAGACGCCGGAGGAAGTCGAGAAGGCCCGCGGCATCGCCAAGAAGAACTTCCTGGCGCTGATCCTGTGCCTGATGGTCGGTACCGCCGCCCTGCCGCACATCCTGATGCGCTACTACACGACCCCGTCGGTCAAGGAAGCGCGCACCTCGGTGACCTGGTCGCTGTTCTTCATCTTCCTCCTCTACTTCACCGCTCCCGCACTGGCCATCCTGGCCAAGTACGAGGTCTATAGCAGCCTGGTCGGCACGAGCTTCGCTCAACTGCCGGCGTGGGTCAGTAACTGGGCCGCGGTGGACAAGACGCTGATGGCGATCGCCGACATCAACAAGGACGGCATCGTGCAGCTCGCCGAAATCACCATCGGCGGCGACCTGATCGTGCTGGCAACGCCTGAAATCGCGGGCCTGCCGTACGTCATCTCCGGCCTGGTGGCTGCGGGTGGTCTGGCTGCGGCGCTTTCGACCGCGGACGGCCTGCTGCTCACGATCGCCAACGCGCTGTCCCACGACGTGTACTACAAGATGATCGACCCGAACGCCCCGACGGTCCGCCGTCTGGCCGTGTCCAAGGGCCTGCTGCTCGTGGTGGCGCTGATTGCCGCCTACGTCACCAGCCTGAAGCCGGGCGACATCCTGTTCCTCGTCGGTGCGGCCTTCTCGCTGGCGGCCTCGGGCTTCTTCCCGGCGCTGGTCTGCGGCGTGTTCTGGAAGCGTGCCAACAAGCTGGGTGCCATCCTGGGCATGTCGGCGGGCCTGTTCATCTGCGCCTACTACATGTACCTGACCTATCCGTTCTTCGGCGTCAATGCACCGAAGTGGTGGGACATCAACCCGATCTCGGCCGGCATCTTCGGCATCCCGGTCGGCTTCCTCGGCGTCATCATCGGCAGCCTGATTTCCCCGGCTCCGAACAAGGAAGTCCAGGACCTGGTCGACCATGTCCGCTATCCGAACCTGGAAGGCGACATCGACACCAAGGCCGCCTGATCGGAAGATTTGGAGGAGGAGCGGGGGAGATACCCCGTGTGAAACCCGCCGCGCAAGCGGCGGGTTTTTTTTCGACCTTCGGCCGCCGCTTTGCGACCCTATCGAGATGGAATCAGAAAGGCAGTTCGGGAATCAGCGCGGCGAGGTCCTGGCGACCGGTGTCCTGGACCAGTTGCCGGGCGACCTTGGGATCGAAGTCGATGAGTTTCTCGACGACGGCGCGCGTGCGGTCGGCAAGGCCGGCGCGGTGGCAGGCCAGGCCGAGCTGATGCCAGGCGATGGAGTTCATGGGCTGCAGTTTCACCGCTTCGTCGAGCGCGGGGATCGCCTGATCGTATTCGCCGAGCATCGCATGGGCGAGCCCGAGACCGTACCAGGCGCGATCGAGTCCCGGCCGCAGCCGCGTCGCTTCGCCGAAGGACACGATGGCGTCACGCTGCTTGCCGGCCTGCTCGCGGACGTAGCCGAGGTTGAAGTGCGTGTCGGCATCTTCGGGCGCCAGCTTCACCGCTTCGAGGAACCAGTGCTCGGCGACGTCGAAGTGCTTCTTCTGTGCCGCGATGAAGGCAAGGTGCCGCGCCGCCTGCAGGTTGCCGGGGTCGGCGCGGAAGGCCAGCTTGTATTCGGCGAAGGCGGCGTCCTCGCGGCCGAAGAAATGGAACAGCCAGCCGCGGGCATAATGTCGCCAGCGTTCGAAATTCATAGACTCACCCGGTTTTGAGGAACACGAACATACCATGACCAGCATCGAACTGTTTCTTGTCAGCGTTCTGCGCGCCCTCGTCGAAGTCGCCCTGCTGGCCCTGCTCGGGCAGGGACTGCTGGCGATCCTGGCCGGCTCCAAGCGCGCCACCAACCCGATCTATCGCCTGTTCCAGATCATCACCCAGCCGGTGATCAAGGCGGTGCGGTTCGTCACGCCGCGCCAGATTCTCGACAAGCACCTGCCCTTCGTCGCCTTCTTCCTTCTGTTCTGGCTCTGGATCCTGCTCGCCTATGTGAAGCGCGTCCTCTGCGGCATCGACGGTCTGGCCTGCGGGGCGTAGGTTTGTCAGCCTCCTGACAGGCTAGCGTAAGAGCTAAGTCAGTCAGCCTCATTAGCATCCTCCTCCGGCGTTTCCCGTGCACACGGGCGCGCCCGACATCAAGATCATAGGAGGATGACGAAAATGCAGCAAAACGATGTTCAGGCGCGAATCCGGGCCAATCCCCGGTTCCAGGAGTTTGTGCGCAAGCGCAACTCATATTCCATTCTGATGTCCGTGCTCGGCGCTCTCGCCTACTACGGCTTCATCCTGCTCGTGGCGTTCGACAAGGAATTCCTGGCTACCAAGGTATCGCCGGGTTCCGTGATGAGCGTGGGCATCCCGATCGGCGTCGGCGTCATCGTGTTCACGATCGTTCTGACCTGGATCTACGTCCGCCGGGCCAACAGCGAATTCGACGACATCAACGCTTCGATCATCAAGGATGCGGAGAAATAAGATGACCCATATGCAACGCATTCTCGCGGCCGTCGCCGCCACGGCCGTCGCCGGCCTCGCCTACGCTGCCGGTCCCGACCTCGGGCAGGCAGCCAAGCAGTCGGTCAACACGACGGCCATCATCATGTTCGCCATCTTCGTCTTCGCCACCCTCTGGATCACCAAGTGGGCGGCCTCCAAGACCAAGACGGCAGCCGACTTCTACACCGCCGGCGGCGGCATCACCGGCTTCCAGAACGGCCTCGCGATCGCCGGCGACTACATGTCGGCCGCTTCGTTCCTGGGCATTTCCGGCCTCGTGTTCGCCAACGGCTTCGACGGCCTGATCTTCTCGATCGGCTGGCTGGTCGGCTGGCCCGTCATCACCTTCCTGATGGCGGAACGCCTGCGCAACCTCGGCAAGTTCACCTTCGCCGACGTCGCCTCGTACCGCTTCGCCCAGACGCCGCTGCGCACCTTCGCGGCCATCGGCACGCTGGTGGTGGTGGCGTTCTACATGATCGCCCAGATGGTCGGCGCCGGTCAGCTGATCAAGATTCTCTTCGGCCTCGACTACATGGTCGCCGAGATTCTCGTCGGCGCGATCATGATGATGTACGTGCTGTTCGGCGGCATGACGGCGACGACGTGGGTGCAGATCATCAAGGCCTGCATGCTGCTCGGCGGCGCGACCTTCATGGCCCTGGCGGTGCTGTTCCAGTTCGGCTTCAGCCCCGAGGCGCTGTTCGCCAAGGCGACCGAAGTGCATGCGAAGAAGGACGCCATCATGGGCCCGGGCGCGCTGATCAAGGATCCGGTTTCGGCGATTTCCGTCGGCATGGCGCTGATGTTCGGCACCGCCGGCCTGCCGCACATCCTGATGCGCTTCTTCACCGTGCCGAACGCCAAGGAAGCCCGCAAGTCGGTGGCCTGGGCGACGACCTGGATCGGCTACTTCTACATCCTGACCTTCATCATCGGCTTCGGCGCGATCGTGAACCTGGTCGCCGACCCCGTCACCTTCTACGTCGATGGCGACATCGCCAAGGGCCTGAAGGGCGGCGGCAACATGGCGGCCGTGCATCTGGCCAACGCCGTCGGCGGCAACCTGTTCCTCGGCTTCATCTCGGCGGTCGCCTTCGCGACGATTCTCGCCGTGGTCGCCGGCCTGACGCTGTCCGGCGCCTCTGCCGTGTCGCACGACCTCTACGCTTCGGTGTGGCGTCATGGCAACGTCGATAGCGCCACTGAGCTGCGCTGGTCCAAGGGCGCGACGATCGCGCTCGGTTTCCTGGCCATCGCGCTCGGTATCGCCTTCGAGAAGGAAAACGTCGCCTATATGGTGATGCTGGCCTTCACGATCGCCTGCTCGGGCAACTTCCCGGTGCTGTTCATGTCCGTGCTCTGGAAGGATTGCACCACCAAGGGCGCAGTCGCCGGCGGCACCATCGGCCTGCTCCTGGCCACCATCCTGACGATCGGTTCCGCCAGCGTCTGGGAAGCGGTGCTCAAGTACCCGAAGGGTTCGGCGTGGTTCCCGTACAACTCGGCCGCCATCTTCTCGATGACCGCCGCGTTCCTGGTGATCTACATCGTGTCCAAGCTCGACAACTCCGCCCAGGCCCAGAAGGAGCGCGCGCTCTACCCGGCCCAGGAGATCCGTTCCGAAACGGGCGTCGGCGCCGCGACCGCGGGCGGGCACTAAGCAACAAAGG
Source organism: Pseudomonadota bacterium (assembly GCA_046726235.1). Lineage (GTDB taxonomy): Bacteria > Pseudomonadota > Gammaproteobacteria > Burkholderiales > Rhodocyclaceae > Nitricoxidireducens. The sequence continues at coordinate 241,394 of JBKPAD010000006.1, read as the reverse complement.
GCGGACCGGCGCGCAGATCGCCGGCCGTCCCAGAACAAAAGCCAGAGGAGGGGAGTTGATTGCGCCCCCTGTTGAGAACAGGGGGCGTTTTCTTTGACTCAACGCGCAGCGTGCAGCTATAATCGCGCGCTTTCCGGCCAGGTAGCTCAGTTGGTAGAGCAGCGGATTGAAAATCCGCGTGTCGACGGTTCGATTCCGCCCCTGGCCACCAATAAAAAAAACGGCCCTCCAAGTGAGGGCCGTTTTATTTTCAAGGATTCCGCAATGCCCGGCGCCAATGTTTTTCGCAGCATCTTCGGCTGGATGATGGGCTTCGTCGGCCTGGTCTGGGTGTGCACCGTCGCCCTGATGGTGACCTTGCCGGCCGAGAAGACGAACCGCTGGGAGCCGGATTTCCGGCTCGCGGCTACTTGCGCCAACGGCGAGCCTTGCAGTGCGCCCTACGGCACGCTCGCAGAGGATCGCGCCGCCGGGCGTTACAAGTCGCTGCTGCCGCCTGAGCCGGCCGGCGAACACCAGGAGCCGGACGCCTGGCTGCGCTGGAAGACCGTGACCGGCGAACCCTGGCAGATCGAGGCAAAGCGCTCGTCCTGGCACTTCCAGATCGCCGTGCGATACCGCTTCGAGGGCGAGACGCCGGTGCTGGTCGAGGTTTCCCGCTACGACCTGCAGCTGTTCTTCTACGCCCTGCCGATGGCGGCGCTGAGCCTGCTGGCGATCTGGATGAGCGGCAGGCGCCAAGGCTAAAAGCCCTATAATCAGGGCTGTCCGCGACCACGGCAGCGCTGCATGCAGCTTTTCGCCCTCGGCATCAACCATCACACCGCCCCCCTCGCGGTTCGCGAGCGGGTGGCGTTCGACCCCATGCGGCTGCCGCAGGCGCTGCACGACCTGTTGCGCGCCAAACCGGTGCGCGAAGCGGCGATCCTGTCGACCTGCAACCGCACCGAGCTGTATTGCGCCACCGAGCAGCCAGAGGCCGCCGCCGCGTGGCTGGCGGATTACCACGCGCTGCCCGAGCGCGACATTTCGCCCTACCTCTACACGCATCCGCGCCGCGATGCCGTGCGCCACATGTTCCGCGTCGCCAGCGGCCTCGATTCGATGGTGCTCGGCGAGCCGCAGATCCTCGGCCAGATGAAGCAGGCCGCGCGCACGGCCGAAGAGGCCGGCACGCTCGGTACCCTGCTCAACAAGCTGTTCCAGAACACTTTCGCCGTCGCCAAGGAAGTGCGCTCGACGACGGCGATCGGCGCCAACATCGTCTCGATGGCCGCGGCGTCGGTGCATCTGTCGGCGCGCATCTTCGAGAACCTTTCCGACCAGAAGGTGCTGTTCATCGGCGCCGGCGAGATGATCGAACTCTGCGCCGCGCACTTCGCCGGCGAGAAGCCGAAGCGCCTGACGATCGCCAACCGCACGATCGAGCGTGCCGAGGTGCTGGCAGCTCGCTTCGAGGGCTACGCCATGCGCCTCGACGACGTCGCCGACCATCTCGCCGACTACGACGTCGTGGTCTCCTGCACGGCCAGCCCGCTGCCGATCATCGGCCTCGGCATGGTCGAGCGCGCGCTCAAGGCGCGTCGCCACCGCCCCATGGTGCTGGTCGACCTCGCCATGCCGCGCGACATCGAGGCCGAAGTCGGCAAGCTCGACGACGCCTTCCTCTACACGCTGGACGACCTCGGCCAGATCGTCGAGCAGGGCCTCGAATCGCGGCAGGCCGCCGTAGTCGAGGCCGAGGCGATCATCGACGACCGCGTCGCGAACTTCCTGCAATGGGTCGAGGCGCGCGACGCCGTGCCGACCATCCGCGCGCTGCGCGACTCGGCCGAGCGCGCGCGCCGCCACGAAGTCGAGCACGCGCTGAAGATGCTCCATCGCGGCGACGATCCTGCGCAGGTGCTCGAGGCGCTCTCGCGCGGTCTCACCAACAAGCTGCTCCACGGCCCCACGCAGGCGCTCAACCGCGCCGAGGGCGACGAGCGCAACCAGCTCTCCGAACTCATCGGCCGCATCTTCCGCCTGCACCCGGGCGAGTAGCTGCGCTGCGCCGCCGGCTGGTTCCGGCGACCCATCCCATGAAGAAAAGCATCCGCGACAAACTCGAACATCTGGCGCAGCGCCGCGAGGAGATCGACGCCCTGCTCGGCACCGAAGACGCCGCGCGCGACATGGACAACTACCGCAAGCTCACGCGCGAACACGCCGAGATCGGTCCGGTCGTCGAGCTGTTCGCCGCCTATCGCCAGGCCGAAGTCGACGGCGAATCGGCGCGCGAGATGCTCGCCGATCCCGAGATGAAGGCGTTCGCGGCCGAAGAGATCGAGGCCGCCCAGACCCGCATGCAGGCGCTCGAGGAAGATCTCCAGCGCGAGTTGCTGCCGAAGGACCCGAACGACGACAAGAACCTGTTCCTCGAAATCCGCGCCGGCACCGGCGGCGACGAGTCGGCTCTGTTCGCCGGCGATCTGTTCCGCATGTACTCGCGTTTCGCCGAGCGCAATCGCTGGAAGGTCGAGGTGATCTCGCGCAGCGAATCCGACCTCGGCGGCTTTCGCGAGATCATCTGCCGCATCGTCGGCCAGGGCGCCTACTCCAAGCTCAAGTTCGAGTCGGGCGGCCATCGCGTGCAGCGCGTGCCGGCCACCGAATCGCAGGGCCGCATCCACACCTCGGCGTGCACCGTCGCGGTGATGCCGGAGGCCGACGAGCTCGCCGAAGTCGAGATCAATCCGGCGGATCTGCGCATCGACACCTTCCGCGCTTCCGGCGCCGGGGGCCAGCACATCAACAAGACGGACTCGGCGGTGCGCATCACGCACATCCCGACCGGCATCGTCGTCGAATGCCAGGACGACCGCTCGCAGCACCGCAACAAGGCGCAGGCGATGTCGGTGCTCGCCGCGCGCATCAACGACGCGCAGGCCCGTGCGCAGCAGCAGCAGATCGCCAGCACGCGCAAGAGCCTGATCGGCAGCGGCGACCGCTCCGAGCGCATCCGCACCTACAACTTCCCGCAGGGGCGCATCACCGACCACCGCATCAACCTGACGCTCTACAAGATCGACGCCATCATGGACGGCGATCTCGACGAGCTTGTCGGCGCGCTCACGGCCGAGCACCAGGCGGAACTGCTCGCGGCCCTCGGCGAGGACGCTTGACCATCATCGCCGCGGCGCTCGCCGAGGCGCGACGCACCCTTCCCGCTGCCGAGGCGCGGCTGCTGCTGTGCCATGTGCTCGGCCGCTCGACGGCATGGATCGAGGCGCATCGCGACGAGGCGCTGGGCGATGCCGAAAGTGAGCGCTTCTTCGCGATGGTGTCGCGCCGCACTGCCGGCGAACCGGTCGCCTATCTCCTCGGCACACGCGAGTTCTACGGCCGCGACTTCGCCGTCTCGCCGGCCGTGCTGATCCCGCGGCCCGAGACCGAACTGCTGGTCGACCTCGCCAAGGCAGGCCCTGCGCCGGCACGCATCCTCGACCTCGGCACCGGCAGCGGCTGCCTCGCGATCACGCTGGCACTCGAGTTGCCGAAAGCAGAGGTGACGGCCATCGATCGCTCGTCCGACGCGCTGGCCGTCGCGCGCGGCAACGCCGAGCGCCTCGGCGCAGGCGTTCGTTTCATCGAGAGCGACTGGTTCGCGGCGCTCGCAGAAGACCGCTTCGACCTCATCGTTTCCAATCCGCCCTACGTCGCCGACGGCGATCCGCACCTCGCCGAAGGCGACCTCCGCTTCGAGCCGGCGCTTGCGCTGAGCTGCGGAATCGACGGACTCGACGCCATCCGCCGGATCGTCGCGCAAGCGCCCGCGCATCTGACCGCCGGCGGACGCCTGCTGTTCGAGCACGGCTACGATCAGGCGGAGGCCGTTGCTTCGCTTTTGGCCGATGCGGGCTTCATCGGTATCGAAGCGCATCACGACCTCGCCGGCATCGTGCGCGTGTCGGGCGGACGCAGACCCTAGTGCGTCGTTGCTTGACCCTCGCCGGCCCGGGCCACTACAATTGCCCGACCAATTAGATCAACTATATGGAGTTCCCCCCATGGACATGCAGCAGCAGATCAAGGAAACCGTCACCAACAATCCCGTCGTGCTCTACATGAAGGGCACGCCGCAGTTTCCGCAGTGCGGCTTCTCGTCGCGCGCGGTGCAGGTGCTCAAGGCTTGCGGTCTCAAGGATTTCGTCGCGGTCAACGTGCTCGACGACGACGCGATCCGCGAGGGCATCAAGACCTACGCCAACTGGCCGACGATTCCGCAGCTCTACATCCGCGGCGAGTTCATCGGCGGCTCGGACATCATGATGGAGATGTACCAGGCCGGCGAACTGCAGCAGAAGCTCGAAGGGCTGACGCAGGCAGCCTGACGTCCGCGCGGCGTCAGCGGCGCAGTTCGAGGACCAGGCGCTCGATCATGCGCCGCGCCTGGTTCAGGTAGCCGGCGCCGAAGATGTTGAAGTGGTTGAGCACGTGGTAGAGGTTGTAGAGCGTCTTGCGCGTCTCGAAACCCGCCGACAGCGGCCACGCTTCCCGGTAGGCGACGTAGAAGGATTCCGGGAAACCGCCGAAGAGTTCCGCCATCGCGACGTCGGCTTCGCGGTCGCCGTAATAGACGGCCGGGTCGTAGATCGCCGGCGTGCCATCGGGCAGCATTCCGGCGTTGCCGGACCACAAGTCGCCGTGCAGCAGGCTGGGCTTGGGATGCCCATCGACGAAGAAGGCGGCGACGCTTTCGGCCACCCTCTCGCCCTGCGCGACGAGCTGCCGGTCCATGCCGTTCTCGCGCGCTCGCCGCAGTTGCGGCAACAGCCGGCGCTTGGCATAGAACAGCGTCCAGGAATCGGAGAGCGCGTTTTCCTGATAGCCGAGGCCGATGAAGTTGTCGTGCGGCCAGCCGAATTGCGGCGCGGTGGCGCGGTGCATCTGCGCCAGCGCGCGGCCGAGCGCGATGCCGCTGGCGCGCGTCAGCGGCGCGAGGTCGAGGCGTTCGAGTACGATCCAGGCATGCTCTTCGTCGCTGCCGCAGTCGATGAGCTCGGGCACGCGCACCCTCTTGGTCTCGCGGAGCGCGGCTAGGCCTTCGGCTTCGGCGAGAAAGCGCGCGCGCTCGGAAGCCGGCCCCGATTTGACGAACTGGCCGCGGCCCTCGCGGGGGATCACGTCGCGGTCGTGCGTGCGTTGGCCAGCGCCAGGCGCTTGGCGAGCACGTCGAGGAAGGCTTCGTAGAAGTGCATGCGGCAGCCGGGGCTGGCGCGCCGCAGCGTTTCGCCGGTGAGGGTCAGCACGCGCGCGGCGGTGCGGGCGGTGACGTCGGCGCCGCGCGTGGAACTATGGCGGCTGACCACGGCCATCTCGCCGAAGCAGTCGCCGCGCGTCAGCAGGTTGAGCATGCGGCCGCGCTTGGCGACGCCGAGTTCGCCGGCCAGCAGGATGCAGAAGTAGTCGCCGGGCTCGCCGTCCTTCATCAGCACCGTGCCGGCGGTGACGTCCTCCCAGCGCGCGCAGCGCACCACTTCCCACACCTCGGTGTCGCTGAAGTCGGCGAAGAAGCCGAGCTCGCGCAGCGCCGCGAACTTCATGCCGTCGCCGAAATCCTGGCGCCGCGCGGCGAGCTTGCGGTTCTCGAAGGCTTGCGCGAGGTCGTGCGAGAACTCGTCCCAGGTCGCGTAGCGCGCGTCGAGTTCCTTCTGCATCGCGCGCGCGACGATGGCGTCGAGGCTCGGCGGCACCTCGGCGCGGAAGGTCGAGGGCGGCGCCGGCTCGGTGTTGCAGATCTGGTAGACGATGGCCGGGTTGGTCGCCGCCTGGAAGGGCAGGCGGCCGGTCAGCAACTGGTACATCACGACGCCGAGCGACCAGATGTCGGTCTGGTGGTTGAGCGGCATCTCGCGCAACTGCTGCGGCGACATGTAGGCCGGCGAACCGATGCCGATCACCTGGGTGCGCGCCGGATCGCCGATGTCGATTGCGGCGCCGAAGTCGGACACCTTGACGTCGACGCACTCCGGCTCGGACGTCGCCAGCAGGATGTTCGCCGGCTTGATGTCGCGATGCGTGATGCCGGCGCGCTGGGCGAACTCGAGGGCCCGCGTGCACTGGAAGACGATCTCGACGATGCGCTCGACCGGCATCAGGCGCTCCGCTGTGCAGTACGCCTCGAGCGTGCCGCCCGGGACGTACTCGACGGCGAGCCAGCTCTGCTCGTCCTCGATCTGCGCGTCGAGGATCTGCACGATGTTCGGGTGCACGAGCTTGCCGACCAGCGCCGCCTCGTTGAGCAGCAGGTTGCGGTAGAGGCGCCCCTTGTCGCCGCGCAGCACCTCCGGGAATACGAGCTTGAGGGCGACCTCGCGGTCGGCGACGACGTCGCGCGCGAGATGCACGGCGGAAGTGGACCCCTCGCCGATCCTGAGTCCGATTTCGTAGCGGCCGATGCGTTGCGGTGCATTCATGGGACGGGCATGGTCAGGCGAGTGTTGGCGAGGTCGAGACGCTCGACGAGGATGCGCAGCAGCGCATGGTCGAAGCCGTGGCGCACGGCCTGCGAGGCATGGGCGAGCATGTCGGTGGCAAAGTCGATCACGAGCGAGTCCTGCATGGCGCTGACGTCGGCGCGGCGCGCGCCGTGCTCCGGCGTAAGGTAGGCCATTTCGCCGAAGCATTCGCCGGGCGAGAGCACATTCAGCAGCTTGCCCTGCTTGGTGACCTTGAGCTCGCCGTCGGCGAGCACGCTCAGGTAGTCGCCGGGCTCGCCTTCGCTCATCAGCGTTTCCTCGCGTTTGACGCGCCGCCAGCGCGCGATGCGCGCGATCTCCCAGAGGTCGACGTCGGCGAAACTCTTGAAGAAGGAGAGCCCGCGCAGCAGGCTGAACTTCTCCGAGTCGCCGATGTGGGCATCGCGCACCTCGGCGAGGCGCTCGTTGCGGAACAGCTCGGCGAGGTCGAACGAAAATTCGTTCCAGGTCTGGTAGCGCTCCTCGAGCGACTTCTTCAGCGCGCGCGCGACGATGGCATCCACGCCGGGCGGCAGGTCGGCGCGCAGGCGCGAGGGCGGCACCGGCTCGACGTTGCAGATCTGGTAGACGATGCTGTAGTTGTTGCTGCCCATGAACGGCAGCTGGCCGGTCAGCAACTGGTACATGACGACGCCGAGCGAGAAGATGTCGGTCTGGTGGTTGAGCGGGTGTTCCTTCACCTGCTGCGGCGACATGTAGGCGGGCGAGCCGATGCCCGAGACCTGCGTCTGGTCCGTGGCCTGCGTCAGCGCGGCGCCGAAGTCGGAGATCTTGACGTCGGTGCTGCCCTCGACGTCGTCGCAGCGCAGGATGTTGGCCGGCTTCAGGTCGCGGTGGATGACGCCGACCTGCTGCGCGAAGTCGAGCGCGCGCGAGCACTTGAAGATCATCTCGACGACGTCGGGCAGCGGCAGCAGCGAGTCGGGCTTGCTGTAGCGCTCGAGCGTGCCGCCCGAGACGTACTCCATCACGATGTAGCTCGGATCGGCGTCGGCGACGGCGTCGTAGATCTGCACGATGTGCGGATGCTGGAGCTTGCCGGCCAGCGACGCCTCGGTGACGAACAGCTTGCGCGCGATCTGGCCGTCCGGCGAGTGCTTGTCGAAGGCGTCGGCGTTGACCGCCTTGATGGCGACGACGCGCGCGCCGAACGGGTCGCGCGCCAGCCACACGGTCGAGGTCGCACCCTCGCCGAGCTTGCGGATGACTTCGTACTTGCCGATGCGATCCACGGTGCGCGTCCCCGTGTCGCGGCGGTGCCGGGCCTAGAGGGCGGCGCGGGCGCGGGCGACTGCGGCGCGCACCTGCGCCGGCGCGGTGCCGCCGATGTGGTCGCGCGCGGCCAGTGAGCCGGCGACGGTCAGCACCCCGGCGACGTCGTCGCCGACCAGCGGCGAGAAGCTGCGCAGCTGGTCGAGCGTCAAGTCGGCGAGGTCGCAACCGGCCTGCTCGGCGGCGCGCACGGCGCGGGCCACGGCCTCGTGCGCGTCGCGGAAGGGCAGGCCCTTCTTGACGAGATAGTCGGCGAGGTCGGTCGCCGTCGCGTAGCCCTGTCGCAGTGCAGCGGCCATCGCTTCCGGCTTGACCGTGATCCCCGGCACCAGGTCGGCGAAGATGCGCAGCGTGTCGACCAGCGTGTCGACGGTGTCGAACAGCGGCTCCTTGTCTTCCTGGTTGTCCTTGTTGTACGCCAGCGGCTGGCCCTTCATCAGCGTCAGCAGGCCCGTCAGGTGGCCGAAGACGCGGCCGGTCTTGCCGCGCGCGAGTTCGGGCACGTCCGGGTTCTTCTTCTGCGGCATGATCGACGAGCCGGTGCAGAAGCGGTCGGCGAGGTCGATGAAGCCGACGCGCGGGCTCATCCAGAGGATCAGTTCCTCGGAGAAGCGCGAGACGTGCACCATCACCAGCGAGGCGGCGGCGCAGAACTCGATCGCGAAGTCGCGATCGGAGACGGCGTCGAGCGAGTTGCGGCAGACGCCGTCGAAGCCCAGTTCCTGCGCCACGAATTCGCGGTCGATCGGGAAGGTAGTGCCGGCGAGCGCGGCGGCGCCGAGCGGCAGGCGGTTGATGCGCTTGCGGCAATCCAGCATGCGCTCGCGATCGCGCGCGGCCATCTCGACGTAGGCGAGCAGGTGGTGGCCGAAGGTGACGGGCTGCGCCACCTGCAGGTGCGTGAAGCCCGGCAGCGGCGTTTCGGCGTGCTTCTCGGCGAGGTCGAGCAGCGCGGCCTGGTAGTTGCGCAGCAGGCCGTCGATGGCGTCCACGCTGTCGCGCAGCCAGAGGCGGATGTCGGTGGCGACCTGGTCGTTGCGCGAGCGGCCGGTGTGCAGGCGCTTGCCGGCGTCGCCGACGAGCGCGGTCAGGCGCTTCTCGATGTTCAGGTGGACGTCTTCGTCGTCGAGGTTCCAGTTGAACTCGTTGCGCTCGATCTCGCCGGCGATCTGCGCCATGCCGCGCTCGATGGCGGCGAGGTCGTCGGCACCGATGATGCCCTGGCGCGCGAGCATCTTCGCGTGCGCCAGCGAGCCGCGGATGTCCTGCTGCGCCATGCGCTTGTCGAAGAAGACGGAGGCCGTATAGCGCTTGACGAGGTCGGAGACCGGCTCGGTGAAGCGCCCGGACCAGACCTTGTCGCCGGTTTGATCTGACATAATGGAAACCTTGAAAATTCAGCCACTAAGGCTGGAAGGAAGATGCGAAGTATACGGGAAATCCCCGCCACGACCCGCGCGCCGGACCTCTGCAACCTCGGCGTCTGGCTGCGCGTGCTGCTGGCCGCGAACCTCGGCGCGACGGCGGTCGTGTTCGCGCGCAACCGCGAGCTCGCCGAGATGCCGCGCGAACTGGCCGAGGCGGCGGCCTTCGTCGAGCCCGTGATCTTCAGCAGCCTGATGCTGCTGTGCCTGCTGCGGCGGCCGCTCGAAGGCGTGCCGCACCGCGTGCGCACCGCGCTCGCCGTGCTGGTGCCGATGCTTTCGGCGGTCGCCTACGGAAAACTCCTCGGGACCACGCTCGGCATCGAATCGCTCTGGCGCGCCGCGCTCTGGGCCGGCGCCGGCGCGGCGGCGATCCTCGCCTGGCTCGACTTGAGCGCGCGCGCCCGTTCGCCGGCCGTCGTCGAGGCGCGGCTGATGGCGCTGACGGCGCGCATCCGCCCGCACTTCCTGTTCAACAGCCTGAACGCCGTGCTCGGCGTGATCCGCAGCGACCCGCGCCGCGCCGAGACCGCGCTCGAGGAACTGGCCGATCTGTTTCGCGCGCTGATGCGCGACAACCGCGACCTGGTGCCGCTGTCCGAGGAGATCGGCCTCGCGCGCCAGTACCTGGAACTCGAAAAGCTGCGCCTCGGCGAGCGCCTCGCCGTGCGCTGGGAAGTCGAGGACTGCCCGCCTGATGCGCTGGTGCCGCCGCTGATGCTGCAGCCGCTGCTGGAGAACGCCGTCTATCACGGCATCGAGCCGCTCGGCGAGCCGGGCGAGATCGCCGTGCGCATCGCGCGCGAGCGCGACCGCATCAGCCTCGAGCTTTCGAACCCGTATTCGGCCGCAGCCGACCGCCACGTCGGCAACCAGATGGCGCTGGAGAACATCAACGAGCGCCTGATGCTGTTCTTCGACCTCGAAGCGCAGCTCGAGACGACGCGGCGCGATCACCAGTGGGTGGTGAAGATTTCGTTCCCCTATCGCAAGGGAGAAGTCCGATGAGCGAGGAACTGCGCATCCTGATCGTCGACGACGAGGCGCCTGCGCGCGCGCGCCTGCGCAACCTGCTGGCCGACATCGCCGGCGAGCGGCCGAACCGCGTCGTCGCCGAGGCGGCCGACGGCATCGACGCGCTCGACCGCCTCGCGGCGACGCCGATCGACGTCGCCCTCGTCGACATCCGCATGCCGCGCATGGACGGCGTCGAACTGGCGCAGCACCTCGCGCGCCAGGCGCACCCGCCGGCGCTGGTCTTCGTCACCGCCTACGACGAGTACGCGGTCAAGGCCTTCGAGCTCAGCGCGACCGACTACCTGGTGAAGCCCGTCAAGGCGGCGCGCCTCGCCGAGGCGCTCGGCCGCGCGCAGCGGCTGGCGCCTGACGCGCCGGTGCTCAAGAAACTCGCGCCGCAAGGCCGTCGCCACCTGCGCTGCCTCGAGCGCGGACGCACGCTGCTGGTGCCGATCGACGACGTGATCTACTTCAAGGCGGAACTGAAGTACGTCACGGCGCGCACTCCCGAGCGCGACTACGTGCTCGAGGAATCGCTGTCGCAACTCGAGGCCGAGTACACCGAACGCTTCCTGCGCATCCATCGCAACTGCATCGTCGCGCGCGCGGCGATCGCCGGCTGCGCACGCGAGCGCGACCTCGCCGAAGGCGAGACCGAGCTGCGATGGATGCTGCTGCTGAAGGGCATCCCCGAGCACCTGCCGGTCAGCCGCCGGCAGTGGCCGCACGTCAAGGAGCTGATCGGCGGCTAGCCGCTGTTGCGCAGCCCCGCCGCGACGCCGTTGATCGTCAGGTGCAGGCCGCGCTGGACGCGCTCGTCGGTGTCGCCGGCGCGATAACGGCGCAGCAGTTCGATCTGCAGGTGGTTGAGCGGATCGAGGTAGGGGAAGCGGTTGCGGATCGAGCGCTTGAGCAGCGGGTTGCCGTCGAGCAGTTCCCGCTGGCCGGTGATCTCGAGCAGCGCGGCGACGGAGCTTTCCAGCTCGCCGCGGATGCGCGCGAAGATCGCCTCGCGCAGCGCGGCGTCCTTCACGAGTTGCGCGTAGCGTTCGGCGATGGCGACGTCGGTTTTCGCCAGCACCATGTCCATGTTCGACAGCAGCGTGCGGAAGAAGCCCCACTCGCGGTTCATCTCGGCCAGCAGCGCCATGCCGGCGTCGCCGCGCGCCTTGCGGAAGGCCGCGACCGCGGCGCCGAAGCCGAACCAGCCCGGCAGCATCAGGCGGCACTGGGCCCATGAGAACACCCAGGGGATCGCGCGCAGGTCCTCGATCGCCGTGGTCTTCTTGCGTGACGCCGGACGGCTGCCGATGTTGAGCGCGGCGATTTCCGAAATCACCGTCGACTCCCAGAAGTACTGCTCGAAGCCCGGCGTCTCGTAGACCAGCGCGCGATAGGCGTCGAAGGCGTAGCCCGACAGTTCCTCCATCGCCGCGATGAATTCGGGACGCGGGTCGTCGTGTTCGTGCGGCAGCAGCGTCGCCTCGAGCGTCGCCGCGGCGAGGATCTCGAGGTTGCGGCGGCCGAGCTCCGGGTTGGCGTACTTGGAGGCGATGACCTCGCCCTGTTCGGTGATGCGGATGCGGCTCTGCACGGCGCCGGCCGGCTGGGCGAGGATCGCCTGGTAGCTGGGGCCACCGCCGCGGCCGACGGAGCCGCCGCGGCCGTGGAACAGGCGCAGCGCGACGCCGTGGCGGGCAAAAACTTCGACCAGCGTCGTCTCGGCGCGGTAGAGCGCCCAGCCCGAGGTCAGGAAGCCGCCGTCCTTGTTGCTGTCGGAGTAGCCGAGCATGCACTCCTGCACACGGCCGCGTGATTCGAGCAGGCGCTTGAAGGCCGGCAGGCCGAGCAGCTTGTCCATGGTTTCGCCGCAGCGCGCGAGGTCGCCGATGGTTTCGAACAGCGGCACGATGTTGACGTCGAGCCGGCCTTCGCGCGGCAGCAGCAGGCCCGCTTCCTTGAGCAGCAGCGCGACTTCGAGGATGTCCGAAACGCCGTCGGTCTTGGAGATGACGACGTTCTCGATCGCCTGGCGGCCGTAGCGCCGATGGACCTCGCGCGCGGCGCGGAAGATCGCGAGTTCGCCCGCGGTCTCCTCCGAGTACTCGACGAAGGGCGAGGAGAGCAGGCGCGGCGTCGCCAGCTCGGCCAGCAGCAGCGCGATGCGGCCGTCCTCGCTGCGGCCGGCGTAGTCGGTGCCGGGACGCGCCGACTCGAAGAGCTCGTGCACCGTGCGCGCATGGACGTCGGAGTTCTGGCGCAGGTCGAGCGGCGCCAGGTGGAAGCCGAACACCGAGATCGCGCGCCGCAGGCGGCGCAGCCGGCCGCGCGCCAGCAGCGCGCCACCGCGGTCGACCAGCGAGCGGTGGATGACATCGAGGTCGGCGGCGAACTCGTCGGCCGAGCCGTAGGCCGGTGCCGGCGCCACCGCGTGCAACGGCGCTTCGAGGTCGTCGAGTTCGCGTGCGGTCGAGGCCAGCCGCGCGTAGAGGCCGGCGATCGCGCGCCGATAGGGCTCGTCGTCGCGGTGCGGGTTATGGTCGGGCGAGAGCTCCACGAGGTGCCGCATCTCCGCGGAGACGTCGACCAGCAGCGCGCTCGACGACAGGCCGGCGCCAAGCTTGTGCAGCTGGTCTAGGTAGAAGGCCAGCGCGCGGCGGCTCTGCGCGCGCATTGCCGCCGCCAGCACGTCGGCGGTGACGAACGGATTGCCGTCGCGATCGCCGCCGATCCACGAGCCGGTGCGCAGGAAGGGCGGCAGCGCGCGTCCGCCCGGCGTGCCGTTCCAGCCGGCGACGTTCGCCGCGAGGTGATCCTCGATGGCGTTGTAGAGCCGCGGCAGCTGGCGCAGGAAGGTGGTGTCGTAATACGAGAGCGCGTTGGCGACCTCGTCCATCACCGAGAGCTTGGCCTGGCGCAGCATGCGCGTCTGCCACAGCGTGACGACGGCGCGGCGCATCGCCTCCTCGTGGTCGGCGCGCTCCTCGGGCGTCAGGCGTGCACGGTCGCGCTCGTCGAGCAGATCGGCGACCTTGCGCTCGCAGTCGAGGATGCTCTTGCGCTGCACCTCGGTCGGGTGCGCGGTCAGCACCGGGCTGACGAGGGCGTGCTCGAAGAAGGCGCCGAGGCGCTCGGCGTCGACGCCCTGCGCCAGCGCGCGCGACAGCGCATGGGCGAAGCTGCCCTCGCGCGGCTTCGAGCCGGCGATGGCGTGGGCGCGCGAGCGGCGGATGTGGTGCTGGTCCTCGGCGATGTTGGCGAGGTGCGAGAAGTAGCTGAAGGCGCGCACGATCGAATTCGTGTGCTCGGGCGCCAGGCCGTCGAGCAGGGCCGTGAGCTCGGCGCGTGCACCGGCGTCGTCGTCGCGGCGGTAGCGGATCGAGAGCGTGCGGATGCGCTCGACGAGGTCGAAGACGGCATCGCCTTCCTGGTCGCGCAGCGTGTCGCCGAGCATGCGGCCGAGCAGGCGGATGTCCTCGCGCAGCGGCTGGTCCTTGTCGTTCAGGTTCGCGTTCATTTCGGTTCGGCGCGGAGTTTGGCGAGGCTCTCGTCGATCGCGCGGTCGATGAAGACGCCGTAGAAGTCGGGCAGGCTGACGCCCACCAGCGGGTCGACGAGGCGCTGTCCGCGCGCGTCGAGGAAGTCGAGCGTCGGCGTCAGCTTGACGCGGCGCTCGCGGGCGAAGGCGGCATGGGTGGTGCGGCGGCCGTCGAAGCCGGCCAACCGCTGCCGCGTCTTGTCGACGGCGACCTCGCGGATCAGCACGCGCTGCGGATCGTCGGCCAGCGGGCGCAGGTAGCTGCGGCGCGCCAGTTCGCACCAGGAACAACCGTCGCGGGTATAGAAGACGAGGATAGGTACGCGGCGCTCGGCGGCGGCCTGCGCGTCGGCCGCGAAGTCGGCCGCCAGGGGCAGCTCGGGGGCCGCCGCGAAGCCGGTCGCCACGGGCAGCCATGCTAGAATCCACGCGGAAATCAGCGCACGAAAATGCGCCTGCGGGCAGCCGAAAAACGAGGGTGTCATCCTACCTCTCCATGGCTGCCGCGATCACGGACAGCCCACACTGGAAACTGAATTGAGCACTCCCTCTGCGCCCGAGAAAATCGTTATCGCCACGCGCGAATCGCGCCTCGCCCTCTGGCAGGCCGAGCATGTGCGGGACATTTTGCAGAAATTATACCCGGCCTGCCGCGTCGAACTGCTGGGCATGACCACGCGTGGCGACCAGATCCTCGACCGCCCGCTCGCCAAGGTGGGCGGCAAGGGCCTGTTCGTCAAGGAGCTCGAGACCGCGCTGCTCGACCGCAGCGCCGACATCGCCGTGCACTCGATGAAGGACGTGCCGATGGTCATGGAGCCGGAGTTCGCGCTCGTCGCCATCGGCAAGCGCGAAGTGCCGCAGGATGCCTTCGTCTCGAACAAGTACGCCACGCTCGACGACCTGCCGCCCGGAGGCATCGTCGGCACCTCGAGCCTGCGCCGCGAGTCGCAACTGCATGCGCGCTATCCGTATCTGTCGGTGACCTCGCTGCGCGGCAACCTCGACACGCGCCTGCGCAAGCTCGACGAGGGCCAGTACGACGCGATCATCCTCGCTGCCGCGGGCTTGAAGCGCCTCGGCCTCGGCGAGCGCATCCGCTCCGTGCTGCCGACCGAAGCCTCGCTGCCGGCCGCCGGCCAGGGCGCGATCGGCATCGAGGCGCTCTCCGATCGCCCCGAAGTCGCCGCCTGGATGGCGCCGCTCAACGATCCCGAAACGTCCGCCTGCGTGCGCACCGAGCGCGCCGTCTCGCGTGCGCTCGCCGGCAGCTGCGAAGTGCCGCTCGGCGCCTACGCCGAGATGCGCGCCGGCAAGCTCTGGCTGCGCGGTTTCGTCGCGCTGCCCGACGGCAGCCGCATGGCGCGTGCCGAACTCGAAGGCGCGCCCGGCGATGCCGAGGCGCTCGGCCTCGCGCTCGCCGCCGAATTGCGCGCCCAGGGCGCCGACGAGATCCTCGCCGCGCTCGGAGGCTGAGTTGGCAAGCGCGCTGCCGCTCGACGGCCGTCACATCGTCGTGACGCGTCCGGCCGGACAGGCGGCGCATCTCGCCTCGGCGCTGGTCGAACTCGGCGCCAAGCCCGTGCTGTTCCCCGTGCTCGCCATCTTCGACGTCGAGGACATCAAGCCGCTGCTCGACGTCGCGGTGCGCCTCGACCAGTTCGACTGGGCCGCCTTCGTCAGCCCCAACGCGGTCGAGAAGGCGCTCGGCTGCATCCTCGCCCACCGCAAATGGCCGGCGCACCTGCGTGCGGCGACGATCGGCAAGAGCAGCGAAATGGCGCTCGCGCACTTCGGCGTCACCGACGTGACGGCACCGCGCGAGCGCTTCGATTCCGAGGCGCTGGTCGCGATGCCTGCCCTCCAGGACGTGCAGGGAAAGAAGGTCGTGATCTTCCGCGGCGACGGCGGCCGCGAGTTGCTCGGCGACACGCTCGCCGCGCGCGGCGCCAGCGTCGAGTACGTCACCTGCTACCGGCGCGGCAAGCCCGACCTCGATCCGGCGCCACTGCACAAGCTGTGGACCGACGGCCAGCTCGATGCCGTCACGCTCACCAGCAGCGAGGGCCTGCGCAACCTCCACGAGATGGTCGGCAAGCTCGGCCAGGCCTGGCTGCGCAAGACGCCGGCCTTCGTGCCGCACGCGCGCATCGCCGAAGAAGCGGCGAAACTCGGATTGCATGAGATCATCCTCACCGGGCCTGGCGACGACGGCCTGATCGCCGGCCTCATCGAACACTTCAAGGTTGCTGACCATGTCGCCTGACAACGACACTCCGGAAATCCCCGTAGCCGTGCCGCCGCCCGCGCAGCCGCGCCCGTCGTTCGCGCTGCCGCCGGCCTTGCGCAAGCCTTCCGCCATCATCGCCGTCGTCGCGCTCGCGCTGCTCGGCTGGCAGTGGGTCGAAACGCGCTCGCGCCTGTCCGATGTGCGCGAAGAGCTCGCGCGCCGGCTTTCCGAAGGCGACGCGGTCGCGCGCGAGGCGCGCGCGCTGTCGCGCCAGGGACAGGAAGGACTGCTGGCGCTGCAGGCGAAAGTCGGCGCGCTCGAGGCGCAGCTCGCCGAAGCCCAGGGCCAGCAACTCGCCCTCGAGGCGATGTACCAGGAACTCTCGCGCAGCCGCGACGAACGCCTGCTGGCCGAGATCGAGCAGGCGGTGTCGATCGCGGCGCAGCAGCTGCAGCTCGCCGGCAACGTCGAGGCGGCGCTGATCGCGCTGCAGGGCGCGGACGCGCGCCTGGCGCGCGCCGCCAATGCGCGTTTCCTCGGCATCCGCAAGCTGCTGGCGCGCGACATCGAACGCCTCAAGGCGCTGCCGACCGCCGACATTCCGGGCATCGCGCTCAAGCTCGAGACCGTGGCCGCGGTCGTCGACAGCATGCCGCTGGCGCACGAGCAGCGGCCGGTCGCCGAAGCACCGGCTAGGCCGTCGAAGTCGCCGGCCGACCTCAGCTTCTGGCAGGGCCTGGCGCGCGAGATCTGGGAAGACACCAAGCAGCTCATTCGCATCGAGCGCATCGACCGGCCGGAGCCGGGCCTGCTCTCGCCGAGCCAGAGCTTCTTCCTGCGCGAGAACCTCAAGCTGCGCCTCGTCAATGCGCGTCTGGCGCTGCTCGCGCGCGACGGCCGCAGCTTTCGTGAGGACATCCGCCAGGCGCGCGATTGGATGGAGCGTTACTTCGATACGCGTGCCAAGCCGGTGCAGACGGCGCTGGCGTCGCTGAAAACGCTCGCGGCCGCCGACATCGCCACCGCGCCGCCGAGCCTCGACGAGACGCTGAACACGCTGCGCAACTTCAAGGTCGCGCAGGACGGCGCCGCGCGCAAGGGACAGTAGGGCCTATTCACGCTATGACGACGGGCGCGAAGCGGGAAAATCAGGCGCAGTGCAAGGCGCGACTGACGCCGCTTGGTCATCCCAGCAAGGAAGGAGCAACGCCGCAATGCACCTGATTTTCCCGCTTTCCTTCGGGTTGGCTTCCGATCCGGCGTCTGCCGCGTTGTCGGGCTTGGCAAGGGAACGACCCTTGCCTGCGCCCTCCGCCTTGCATCCATCCGGATCGGAAGCCAACGCGCTCCGCCGGCATAGCGTGAATAGGCCCTAAATGCGCGCGCTGCTCTGGCTGCTGACGCTCGCCGCGCTCGCCGTCGGCCTCTCGCTGGCGACGCGCTACAACGACGGCTACGTACTCTTCGTGCTGCCGCCGTGGCGCATGGAGATGTCGCTCAACCTGCTGCTGCTGCTGCAGGTCGCCGGCTTCCTCGTGCTCTATCTGCTGCTGCGCGCGGTCTTCGCCACGCTCGGCCTGCCGGCCAAGGTGCAGGCCTTCCGTCGCCGCCGCGCCCAGGAGAAGGCCGCTGCTGCGCTCGCTGACGCCATGCGCCTGCTGCAGGAAGGCCGCTATGGCCACGCGCTGAAGAGCGCCGAACGCGCGTGGGAATCCGGCCACGCGCCGGGCCTCGCGGCGATCATCGCGCTGCGCGCCGCGCACGCGCTGCACGATGCGGA
Source organism: Pseudomonadota bacterium (assembly GCA_046726235.1). Taxonomy (GTDB): domain Bacteria; phylum Pseudomonadota; class Gammaproteobacteria; order Burkholderiales; family Rhodocyclaceae; genus Nitricoxidireducens. The sequence goes on along the minus strand of JBKPAD010000006.1, from coordinate 223,612 downwards.
GCGCGAACGCGAGTGGCGTGAACGCGCGCGCAACGGCGGCGAGGCCGTCCGCTCCGCCTACCTGATGGTCGAAGCCGAGCTGGCGCTCGACGCGCGCGACTTCGGTGCCGCACACGAGGCGCTCGAACACCTGGCGACGCGCGAGGGGCGCCACATCGCGGCGCTGCGCCTCGGCCTGCGCGCCGAGCAGGGCGGCGGCAACTGGCGCGAAGTGCTCAAGCTCACGCGCCAGCTCGAAAAGCACAAGGGCCTCACCGCCGAGCAGGCGGCGCCGCTGCGCGCGCGCGCCCACCGCGAGATCATTCCGCAGATCACCGACGTCGGCCAGCTCCTGCGCTACTGGAACGAAATGCCCGAGGAAGACCGCCTCGAGCCGCGCCTCGCGCAGCAGGCGGCGCGCACGCTGGTCTCACTCGGCGGCTGCGCCGAGGCGGCGACGCTGATCGAGGATTTCCTCGACGAGCGCTGGGATTCCTCGGTGCTCGGCCTCTACGCCGACTGCGAAGGCGGCGACACGCTCGCACGCATCGCCCACGCCGAGAAGTGGTTGACTGCGCATCCGCGCGACGAGCAGTTGCTGCTGTCGCTCGGCCGCCTGTGCCGGCGCCAGAAGCTCTGGGGCAAGGCGCAGAGCTACCTCGAAGCCTCGCTGGCGATCCGCGCCTCGCGCGGCGCGCACATCGAACTGGCGCAACTGCTCGAGCACCTCGAGCGCGGCAACGACGCCAACCGCCACTACCGGGCCGCGGCGCTGCTCTGAGCGCCGCGTTGCGGGTGCGCAACAGCGCGCCTTGACAGCGGCATCGCCGGGCCGCGACAATCGGGCCATGTTCGATCGCCTTCACTCCCCGTTGCTGAAAGTCCGCCGCGACGCCATGCGTCCGCTGCGCGGCTGGCTGCATGCCGCAGGTTCGGGGCCCGAACGACGATGAACTGAAATCGCATCAACGTTTCTCGACGAGGCCGCCACCCACAAGGTTCGCGGCCTTTTGTTTTCCTCCGTCCTACCGGGCGGTCTTTGCAGGAGTCGTCATGTCGGTCCCCTTCGCCTACGTCGGCATCATCGTCATCTGGTCCACCACGCCGCTCGCGATCCAGTGGAGCGCGCAGGGCGCGGGCTTCGCCTTCGCGGTGTTCTCGCGCATGCTGATCGGCGCGTTGCTCGCCGCCGTGCTGGTCGGCGCATGGCGCATCGGTTTTCCGCTGCATGCGCGTGCGCGCCGCTCGTACCTCGTCGGCGGGCTGGCGCTGTTCGGCGCGATGGCGCTGACCTATTGGGGCGCGCGCTTCGTGCACTCGGGCCTGGTGTCGGTGCTGTTCGGGCTGTCGCCGCTGGCGACGGGCGTGCTCGCCGCGCTTTGGCTCGGCGAGCGTGCGCTGACGGCCCCGCGCGTGCTCGGCATGCTGCTCGGCGTCGCCGGGCTCGCGACGATCTTCGCGCACGGCGAGGGCGTCGGCGGCGAACATGCGATGGCGGGTCTCGCGGCGCTGGTCGTCGCCGTGGTGATCTACTCCGCCGGCCTCGTGGCGCTCAAGCGCATCGGCGACGACAGCCCGCCGCTGGCGACCACCGCCGGCACGCTCACGGTGTCGCTGCCGTTCTTCGGTCTGCTGTGGTGGGTGACCGACGGCAGCGTGCCGACCGACCTGCCGACGCGCTCGGCCGGCGCCATCGTCTACCTCGGCGTCTTCGGCTCGGTGCTCGGCTTCGCGCTCTACTACTACGTGATAAAGCATCTCGACGCCGGCCGCGTCGCGCTGATCACGCTGGTGACGCCGGTGCTGGCGCTGCTGCTCGGGAACGTGCTGAACGGCGAGGAGATCGGGTTTCGCGTGTGGCTCGGCGCTGCGCTGATTACTCTTGGCTTGGCGCTGTACCAGTGGGGCGGAGTCGCGGCGGCGCGGCTGCGTGCGGCGATAGTGGCGCGATAGTTCCTTTCAAACCGACGCATTGCTGCCGTTGGAGGGCGCGAGGACAGGGGGCCTCGTCCCTCCTCATAGGTGTTCAAATCGTCAGGCCGAGGCCCCCTATCCTAGCGGTGCGGACGCTTACGCCGGTTTGCGAAAGGGCTGGCCGTTGAATGCGATTGGAATGTGTGCCAACATCGGCCGGTCTAGCAAGTCAGCAAGGGCCAAGCATTATTCGTCAGGCAATTCCGCTATCAGGAGGAATCAAACAGTGCAGATTGAAAAGGCGATAGAACTCCAGAAGGAATGGGGCGATCGCCCCTGCGATCATCCAGAGTTGGAGAAGGAGTATGACAAGGGAGCCGCTACGGGAGATTATGTGTGCAAGCGATGCGGAACTTCTGGTTGGGGTAGTGATTGGAACAAACCGAAGATCCCAGCACCGCCAACATCTTCCGATTCGGACTGATCGATCGACATAAGAAAATCGCGGGGAGACCAGCGTGCGTCTTGCAATTCAGTCAGTGCAAATGAAGAAGTGGGACCTTCGTTTTTGTGAGCTAGCGAAGTTCGTGTCCGAATGGTCTAAAGACCCGAATGCCAAGGTCGGGGCCGTCGTCTTCTCAAAGAATGGCGGGGACGTCTCAATTGGATACAACGGTTTCCCGATGGGTGTTGAAGACTCAGCGGAGCGTTTAGAAGATCAAGAAGTCAAACTTGAGATCATTGTTCATGCCGAATTGAACGCACTCCTTGCAGCCGGTTCGCGTGCACAAGGCTCCACGGTTTATGTCTGGGGGAAGCCCATCTGTGCACGATGTGCAGGGTCGATCATCCAGGCTGGCGTCAAGCGGGTGGTGGCGGTTAGTCCCGATGGCGGAGACCCAGCATCAAAGTGGACGCGTTCGGGGATCATCGCCAAGCAGATGCTTGATGAAGCTGGCGTCGAAACGGATTTCTATGTCGTTGAAGACGACACCTGATGTCGACTTCTAATTATTTTGAATACCTTGAGAAACGAGATGAAAAAACTTGCAGCCATTTTGTTATCTATCGCTGTCGTCTGTACCGACGCGCAAGCCGATTTAACGGAAGAGGACAGAAATAGACTCGACAAGGAGGCGGCTGGAGTGTTTGCGCAAAGGCACCTAAAAGAAATCGCCAATGCCGAAATCGGACTTCTGAACCTGCCGCGTGAGCATCATGATGCAATTATGCTGTTGGCCTCTGGATCGATTAGCCAAAAAGCGACTAGGTGGCGTGAGGATCAGAGTAGCCGTCAATCGGTTGACCAACGGACCTTCGCATATGTACTTAGCAATTCTTTAGCCAAGCTTTCCACCCTTGCACAGCGAATGAATCTTCCGGCAATTTCTGGATGTCATGCGATAGAAGCGAACAACCTGACGCTGCTCTTGCAATACGACAAGAAGCAGTTGGCAAATTGCCGACCTGACGTGTATTCAGGTGTCGAGAGTAAGCTTGTTGTGTTGCTCGCATCAGAACAGGCAGACGCAATTAAGTTGGCGGTAAACAAGTGGGCTACACACGTCGTTCTTTACAGTGCCGAGCTGAGTAAGTTGGAAGGCACCTCGAAGCGCTAATTGGGCTAAGCGCGGGGCCAAGACCACTCGGTTGCAGTTCCGGGCGGTATCAGGGAGCAGACCGACATTTTGTGCGAAGGCTGGCGTCATTGGCCGGAATTCGACCGGGATATCGCTGCCAGGACACTGATTCGCGGCTGACGCTTTTGTGCCGCACTGCGCGGCGCTGACGGCAGAGGTATGGGCGCTCTGCCTGACGATTTGAACACCTATGAGGAGGGCAGAGCGCCCATGCCTCTGCCCCGCCAGCGGCAAACTCGTTAATGGGGTCAGGCTCGGAGCCAGCCGCTGCAGTGCACGCGGACTCGGCAGACCGTATCAACTCTTTGCAGGCCAGGCAATCTGCACCTGCCGGTGCTGCGTGACACAGTCGCGGAGATAGAGGTTGATTAGGCTCTGGTACGGAATCCCAGCGTCGACCGCCATGCTCTTGAAATACGCGACCACATCTTCGGAGAGACGCATGGTGACGGATTTCTTGAGCTTCGACGCGTAGGGATTCCTGCGCGACTTCATCTTCGAGAGATCGTATCCGGCTTTCATGACTGTTCGCCTCCGTAAAAGGCGCTTTCACAAGCGAGTGTCACGCGTCCAACGGTGTACGGAGGGCCAACCGTCAGACCCAGTCGCGCGGCGGCAGGAAGTCGGTGTAGAGCTTGTCCTCTGCGCTGCCCGCTCCGGGCTTCCAGTCGTATCGCCACTTCACGACCGGCGGCAGGGACATGAGGATCGACTCGGTGCGGCCGCCGGATTGGAGGCCGAAGAGGGTGCCGCGGTCCCAGACCAGATTGAACTCGACATAGCGGCCGCGGCGGTAGGCCTGGAAGTCGCGTTCGCGCTCGCCGTAGGGCGCGTCGCGGCGGTGTTCGCAGAGCGGGAGGTAGGCGGGGAGGAAGGCGTTGCCGACGGCTTGCATGATGCCGAAGCAGTGGTCGAAGCCGCCTTCGTTGAGGTCGTCGAAAAAGACGCCGCCGATGCCGCGCGGCTCTGCGCGGTGCTTGAGGTAGAAGTATTCGTCGCACCACTTCTTGTAGCGCGCATGGACGTCGGCGCCGAACGGGTCGAGCGCCTCTTTGCAGGTGCGGTGGAAGTGGACGCAGTCTTCCTCGAAGCCGTAGTAGGGCGTGAGGTCCATGCCGCCGCCGAACCACCAGACGGGGTCGGCGCCTTCCTTCGTGGCGACGAAAAAGCGCACGTTCATGTGGCTGGTGGGGCAGTACGGATTGCGCGGGTGCAGGACCAGCGAGACGCCCATGGCTTCCCAGTGGCGGCCGGTCAGTTCGGGGCGGTGGGCGGTGGCGGAGGCGGGCATCTGCTCGCCGGTGACGTGCGAGAAATTGACGCCGCCGCGCTCGAAGAAATCGCCGTCCTCGATGACGCGGACACGGCCGCGTTCCCAGTCGTCGCGGCGGAACGGCTTTCCGTCGAAGCTTTCGAGGGCGCCGACGATCCGGTCTTGCAGGCCGGTCAGCCAGGCGCGGACGGCGCCCGGGTCGATCAACGCCGCAGCGCCCGGTGGCCGATGTCGCGGCGGAACTGCATGCCGTCGAAGCGGATGCGGTCGATGAGTTCGTAGGCGCGGTTCTGCGCCAGCTTCACGGTGTCGCCGAGCGCGGTGACGCAGAGCACGCGGCCGCCGCTGGCGACGACCTTGCCTCCGGCCACGGAAGTGCCGGCGTGGAACACGTGGGCGTCGGCTTCGGCGCGCTCGGGCAGGCCGGTGATGGCGTCGCCCTTGCGCGGGCTCTCGGGATAGCCGGCGGCGGCGAGCACCACGCCGAGCGCGACGCGGCGGTCCCACTCGGCTTCGATCTTGTCGAGGCGGCCGTCGATGGCGGCGTCGACGAGGTCGAGCAGGTCGCTCTTGAGCCGCATCATGATCGGCTGCGTCTCGGGATCACCCATGCGGCAGTTGAACTCGAGCACCTTGACCGAGCCGTCGGGCTTGATCATCAGGCCGGCGTAGAGGAAGCCGGTGTAGAGGATGCCGTCCTTCTCCATGCCGGCGATGGTCGGCATGATGACTTCGCGCATCACCTTGGCGTGGATCTGCGGCGTGACGATCGGGGCCGGCGAGTAGGCGCCCATGCCGCCGGTGTTGGGGCCTTCGTCGCCGTCGCGCAGGCGCTTGTGGTCCTGGCTCGTCGCCAGCGTCAGTGCATTCTTGCCGTCGGCCATGACGATGAAGCTGGCTTCCTCGCCGTCGAGGAACTCCTCGACGACCACGCGCGCGCCGGCATCGCCCATCTTGTTGTCGAGCAGCATCATGTCGATCGCGTCGTGCGCTTCATTGAGCGACATGGCGACGACGACGCCCTTGCCGGCGGCGAGGCCGTCGGCCTTGATGACGATCGGCGCGCCTTCGGCATCGACGTAGGCGTGCGCCTTCTTCGCGTCGGCGAAGGTCTCGAACTTGGCGGTCGGGATCTTGTGCCGCGTCATGAAGCGCTTGGCGAAGTCCTTCGAGCTTTCGAGCTGCGCGGCCGCCTTGCTGGGGCCGAAGACGCGCAGGCCGGCGGCGCGGAAGGCGTCGACGACGCCCGCGGCCAGCGGCGCCTCGGGGCCGACGACGGTGGCGTAGATCTGCTCCTTCTGCGCGAAGGCGACGAGGTCGGCGACCGAGGTGATCGGCACGTTCTCGCAACCTTCCTCGCGTGCCGTGCCGGCGTTGCCGGGCGCGACGAAGATCTTCTGCACGCGCGGCGAGCGCGCGAGCTTCCAGGCCAGCGCGTGTTCGCGGCCGCCGGAGCCGATGACGAGCAGGTTCATGGCCATGGTCGCCTTAGTGACGGAAGTGGCGGAAGCCCGTGAACACCATGGCGACGTTCTGCTCGTCGGCCGCGGCGATCACCTCGGCGTCGCGCACCGAGCCGCCGGGCTGGATCACGGCGGTGGCGCCGGCCTTGGCGAGCACGTCGAGGCCGTCGCGGAACGGGAAGAAGGCATCCGACGCCACGACCGAGCCGACCACGGTGAGGCCGTTGTTCTCGGCCTTGATGGCGGCGATGCGCGCAGAGTCGACGCGGCTCATCTGGCCGGCGCCGACGCCGACGGTCATGTTGTCCTTGCAGTAGACGATGGCGTTCGACTTCACGTACTTGGCGACGCGCCAGGCGAACAGCAGGTCGCTCATTTCCTGCGCCGTCGGCGCGCGCTTGGTCACGACCTTGATGTCGCTCTGCGCGATGCGCGCCTCGTCGGCCGTCTGCACCAGCAGGCCGCCGCCGACGCGCTTGAAGTCGAAGCGGCCGTCGGCCGCGCCGAGCGGCACGGTCAGCACGCGCAGGTTCTGCTTGGCGGCGAAAACGGCGCGGGCGTCCGGCGTGACCTCGGGGGCGATGATGACTTCGGCGAACTGGCCGGCGACGGCTTCGGCCGTGGCCTTGTCGATCGCGCAGTTGAAAGCGATGATGCCGCCGAAGGCCGAGGTCGGGTCGGTCTTGAAGGCCTTGCGGTAGGCCTCTTCAGCGTTGGCGCCGATGGCGACGCCGCAGGGGTTGGCGTGCTTGACGATGACGCAAGCCACGACGCCGTCGAAGGCCTTCACGCATTCCCACGCCGCATCGGAGTCGGCGATGTTGTTGTAAGAGAGTTCCTTGCCCTGCAGCTGCGTGTAGTTGGCGATGCTGCCGGCCACCGGGTTCGGCTCCCGATAGAAGGCGGCGGCCTGGTGCGGGTTCTCGCCGTAGCGCATGGTGTCGACCTTGTCGAAGGCCAGCTGCAGGCGGTTCGGGAAGGTGGTCGGCTTGTTTTCCTCGTCGAGGCTGGTGAGCCAGTTCGAGATCCCGGCGTCGTAGCGCGCGGTGTGGGTGAAGGCCTTCTTGGCCAGGGCGAAGCGCGTCTTGTACGACAGCGCGCCGCCATTGCTCTTGAGCTCGTCGAGCACCGGCACGTAGTCCTCGGGCTCGGTGACGATGCCGACGCCGCCGGCCTCGTTGCCGTGGTTCTTGGCTGCGGCGCGCACCATCGTCGGGCCGCCGATGTCGATGTTCTCGATCGCGTCCTCGAGCGTGCAGTCCTTCTTCGCCACGGTCTGCTGGAACGGATAGAGGTTGACGACGACGAGGTCGATGGTCGGGATGTCGTGCTGCTTCATCGTCGCTTCGTGCGCCGCGTTGCCGCGAATGCCGAGGATGCCGCCGTGCACCTTCGGGTGCAGCGTCTTGACGCGGCCGTCGAGCATTTCGGGGAAGCCGGTGTAGTCGGAGACGTCGGTCACCTTGATGCCGGCGTCGCGCAGCATTTTCGCCGTGCCGCCGGTGGAGAGGATGTTGACGCCGATGGCGACGAGCTCGCGCGCGAAGTCCACCACGCCGCGCTTGTCGGAAACGCTGATGAGTGCCTGTGCGACTTTCATGTTGTTGTAAACCTCAGAGCAGTTTGTGTTCGGTGAGCTTCTTGCGCAGGGTGTTGCGGTTGATGCCGAGCATCTCGGCGGCGACGGTCTGGTTGCCGTCGGCGTGCTTCATGACGACTTCGAGCATCGGCTTCTCGACGCTCGCCAGCACCATGTCGTAGATGCCCGACGGCGATTCGCCGTCGAGGTCACGGAAATAGCGGTTCAGCGAGCGGCGCACGCAGTCGGTGAGTTCTGAGCTCATGCGGCCTCTTGGTAGTTCAGGTGGTCGTTCGCAGCGGCCTGGGCGAAGAAGAATTCGTCGGTGGCGGCGATCTGGGCCTCGACGGTTTGCAGCTGGTTCATGGCATGCCGGAAGTGGGAGGAGCCGACCAGGCCCTTCGTGTACCAGCCGATGTGCTTGCGCGCGATCCTGACGCCGGTCTCCTCGCCGTAGAAGGCGTAGAGGTCGGCGAGGTGCGCGCGCAGGATTTCGTGGATCTCGGCGACGCGCGGGGCGGGCAGCAGTTCGCCGGTCTTCAGGTAATGCTCGATCTCGCGGAACAGCCACGGTTTGCCCTGGGCGGCGCGGCCGATCATCAGGCCGTCGGCGCCGGTGTGGTCGAGCACGAGCTTTGCCTTCTGCGGCGACGTGATGTCGCCGTTGGCGATGACCGGGATGTTCACCAGGGTCTTCACCAGCGCGATGGTGTCGTACTCGGCGTCGCCGGTGTACTGGTCGGCGCGCGTGCGGCCGTGGATGGCGATGGCGCGCACGCCGCAGTCCTCGGCGATGCGGGCGATGCTCGGCGCGTTGCGGTTCTGGCTGTCCCAGCCGGTGCGGAACTTGAGCGTCACCGGCGTGTTCGGCACGGCGCCGACGACAGCCTCGAGGATGCGCGCGACGAGCGGCTCGTCCTTCATCAGCGCCGAGCCGGACATGACGTTGCAAACCTTCTTGGCCGGGCAGCCCATGTTGATGTCGATGATCTGCGCGCCTTCGTCGACGTTGTACTTCGCCGCCTCGGCCATCATCTTCGGATCGGCGCCGGCGATCTGCACGGAGATCGGTTCGACCTCGCCGTCGTGGTTGGCGCGGCGGCGCGTCTTGGCGCTGCCATAGAGCAGGGAATTCGAGGTCACCATCTCCGACACGGCGAGCCCTGCCCCGAGCTTCTTGCACAACTGGCGGAACGGCCGATCCGTCACCCCGGCCATGGGCGCGACGAAAAGGTTGTTGCGCAGCGTGAAGCCGAGGAAGTTCATCTGGGGGTGTCGAAACGGGAAGGCGCGGATTCTAGCTCAACTGCACAAATTTTGTGCAAGGCGGGTTGTCGGATTGCGGTCGTTTGCGGGCGCGAGGTGTGGGGCCTCGACCGCTCCTCATAGGTGTTCAAATCGTCGGGTCGAGGCCCCACACCCCGCGCATTGAGCGCGGTACGGCGCTGGCGATAAAGGCGGGGGCATGGCTGCCCTGCCTGACGATTTGAACACCTATGAGGAGGGCAGGGCAGCCATGCCTCCGCCCCGCGAGACGCCGCCTCGTTACCAGCCCCGAGCGCCGAACAACATCCGCCGCGCGATGAACGAACGCAACGGCGGCAACAAGTCCATTGCCAGCAATCCCGCACCGCGTGCGTGGTGCATGATCGGATTCTCGTTGCTGAACAAGCGCACCAGCGTGTCGGTGAATCCGATGGTGCCCCGGCGGTCGACACGCCGGGCGGCGGCGTAGCGGGCGAGGACTTGCGGCGCGCCGGGATCGTCGGCATCGGCCAGCGTGCGCGCGAGTTCATAGACGTCGCGCAGCGCGAGGTTGAAGCCCTGGCCGGCGACGGGGTGAAGCGTCTGCGCGGCGTTGCCGACCCACACTTCGCGTTCGCCGACGGCGTGCTCGCGGTAGCGCAGGCCGAGTGGATAGACGTGGCGCGCCGTGACGGCGGTGAAGGTGACGCGCGGGCCGAAGCGCGCCTGCAGCAGCGCAAGGAATTCGGCATTCGGCAGCGCGGCGACGCGCGACGATTCGCCGGCGGCGCAGGTCAGCACGACCGCGAGTTCGTCGCCGTAAGGCAGGGCGGCGACGGGGCCTTGCGGCGTGAAGCGTTCCCAGGCCATGTGGTGGTGCGGCTCGCGCGGCGTCGCGGTGCAGATCACGGCGTGCTGGCCGTAGTCGCGCGTGCGGATGCCGGCGAGTTCATCGACGGCGCCTTCGGCCCAGACGACGAGCGCGGCGTCGGGTTTGTCGTCGGGCGTGATCGTCGTGCGATCACGGACGGCGATGCCCGTCTTCGTCAGGGCGTCGTCGAGCGCCGCGGCGAGCGCACCGGCATCGAGCACGTAGCCCAGCGCCGGCACGTTCTCCTCGACGGCGGAGATGCGCGTGCGGCCGAGGCCGCCCTGGTGCGAGACGTGGATGTCGTCGATCGCCGTGTGGGGAATCTCGCGCCAGACGCCGAGCCATTCGAGCGTCTGCCGCGAGCCGTGCGAGAGCGCGAGGATGCGCTTGTCGCCGCGCGCTGCGCCGCGCTCGCGGGCATCGAAGATTTCGCTGGCGACGCCTTGGCGATGGAGCGCGAGGGCCAGCGCCATGCCGGCCGGCCCGCCGCCGACGATGGCGACGTCGCGGCGTTCAGCCATTGCGCGCGTCGCGCATCAGCGCCTCGATGTCGGCGATCTTCTTCGGCGCCTTGTGGGTGAGGATCTCGCAGGCGTCGGCGGTGACGAGCACGTCGTCCTCGATGCGCACGCCGATGTTCCAGAAGGCTTGCGGCACGTCGTCGGCCGGGCGGATGTAGCAGCCGGGCTCGACGGTCATGACCATGCCGGGCACGAGGGCGCGCCATGCTTCGCCGGCCTTGTACTCGCCGGCATCGTGCACGTCGATGCCCATCCAGTGGCCGGTGCGATGCATGTAGAAGCGCTTGTAGGCCTCGGACTCGATGACGCCGTCGACGCTGCCTTCGAGCAGCTTCATGTCGACCATGCCCTGGGCGAGGACCTTGACCGCCGCGTCGTGCGGCGAAAGAAAAGTGGCGCCGGGCTTGATCGCCGCGATGGCGGCGCTCTGCGCGTCGAGCACGAGGTCGTAGACGTCGGCTTGCGGGCCGCTGAAGCGGCCGTTGGCGGGGAAGGTGCGCGTGATGTCGGAGGCGTAGCCGTCGAGCTCGCCGCCGGCGTCGATCAGCACCAGCTCGCCGTCGCCGATGCGGCGGTTGTTGTCGACGTAGTGCAGCACGCAGGCGCCGGCGCCGGCGGCGACGATCGGCGTGTAGGCCGGATACTGGCAGCCGCGGCGGCGGAATTCGTGCAGCAGCTCGGCCTCGATTTCGTATTCCCAGCGGCCGGGCGAGGTGGTGCGCATGGCGCGGATGTGCGCGTCGGCGGCGATGTCGGCGGCGCGGCGCAGCAGCGCGACTTCGTGCGCATCCTTGATCAGGCGCATCTCGTCGAGCGCCGCGCGCACGTCGCGGATGTCCTGCGGCGCGCGCTTGCCGGCGCGCGACTGGGCGCGCACGGCATTGAGTGTCGCCGCGATGCGAGCGTCCCATGCGGCGTCGTGGCCGAGCGAATACCAGAGCGCGGGCTGGTCGGCGACGAGTTCGGCGAGCTTCTCGTCGAGCGTCTTGATCGAATGCGCTTCGTCGACGCCGAAGGTCACGCGCGCGCCCTCGGGCCCGTAGCGATAGCCGTCCCAGACTTCCTTGTCGGGATCGCGCTCGCGGCAGAACAGCAGCGACTTCGGCTGCTCGCCGGCGACCAGCACCAGCACCGACTCGGGCTCGGGGAAGCCGGTCAGGTAGTGGAAATAGCTGTCGGCGCGATAGGGGTACGAGGTGTCGCGATTGCGCAGCTTTTCGCTCGCCGTCGGAATGACGGCGATGCCGTTGCCCATGCATTCGCAGAGGCGGCGGCGGCGGTCGATGAAAGGGGCGAGGTCCATGCCTCGATTATAGAGAGCGCAGTTCGACGTCGAGTTCGGCAAGTCGCTCGGGCGTGCCGACGTCGACCCAGCGGCCGGCATGGAGTTCGCCGCCGACGCGCGCTTCATTCATTGCTGCGCGCAGCAGCGGCGCGAGCTTGGCCGGCTTGCCGGCTTCGAGGCCGGCGAAGAGTTCGCGGCGATAGACCCCGATGCCGGCGAAGGTCAGGTGCGATTCGCCTTCGCTGGCGACGCGGCCTTCGTGCAGCGCGAAGTCACCCTTGGCGTTGTGGCCGGGATTCGGCACGAGGACGAGATGCGCGAGGTCGTTCGCGGCGAGTGCGCCGCGTGCGCGGCCGACGTTCCAGTCGCACCAGATGTCGCCGTTGATGACCAGGAAGGGATCGTCGCCGAGCAGCGGCAGCGCCTGCACGATGCCGCCGGCTGTCTCGAGCGCGCCCGGGGGTTCCTCCGAATAGCGGATCGAAAGACCCCATGCGGCGCCGTCGTCGAGCAGCGCCTCGATCTGGTCGCCGAGGTGGGCGTGATTGATGACGATCTCGCGGAAGCCTGCGCGCGCGAGGCGTTCGAGGTGCCAGACGATCAGCGGTTTTCCGGCCACGGGCAACAGGGGTTTCGGCGTGCGGTCGGTCAACGGCCGCATGCGTTCGCCGCGACCTGCGGCGAGAAGCATGACCCTCACGCGGGTCGTCCTGCGTTCGCTTCTTTCAGCTCGTCGAGGAGCTTCAGCAGCGGGCCGAGGTCGCGGTAGCGGGCGCAGGCGGCACGCAGGTACTTCGCGACCAGCGGCATGTCGCGCAGGTAGCCGTCCTTGCCGTCGCGGTGATAGAGGCGCGCGAAGATGCCGAGCACCTTGATGTGGCGCTGCACGCCCATCCACTCGAAGTCGCGGTAGAAATCGCCGAAGTCGGCGCGCACCGGCAGGCCGGCCTTGCGCGCCTTCTCCCAGTAGCGCACGGCCCAGTCGAGCACGAGTTCCTCGGGCCACTCGACGTAGGCGTCGCGCAGCAGCGAAACAAGGTCGTAGCTGATCGGGCCGTAGACGGCGTCCTGGAAATCGATGATGCCGGGGTTCGGCTCCGCGACCATCAGGTTGCGCGAGTGGTAGTCGCGATGCACGAAGACCGCGGGCTCGGCGAGGTTGACGGCGAGGATTTTCTCGAAGGCGGCGGCAAGCGTTTCGCGCTGCGCCGTCGTCATCTCGAGATGGAGATGCCTGGCGATGTACCAGTCGGGGAACAGATCGAGTTCGCGCTTGAGCAGCGCGCGGTCGTAGGCCGGCAGTTCGCCGGGCTTGCTGGCGAGCTGGATGCGCACCAGAGCATCGGTCGCGTCGCCATAGAGGGCTGGCGGATTCGTGCCGTCGAAGGCGTTGAGGTAGGTCGTCGAGCCGAGGTCGGAGAGCAGCAGGAAGCCGTGGTCGAGATCGGTGGCGAGCACGTCGGGCACATGGACGCCGGCGGCGTGAAACAACTGCTGGACATGCAGCCAGGGACGGCAGTCTTCGTGCGCCGGCGGCGCGTCCATGACGACGCGCGTGCTGCCGTCATCGAAGCGTGCGCGGAAGTAGCGGCGGAAGCTCGCGTCGGCAGAAGCGGGCGCCAGTTCGAACGATTTTCCGGGAAAGAGATTGCCGAGCCAGGCGCCGATTTTCTGCTGCCGTTCCACCGGATAAACCCTTGAGAATGCTAGAATCCGGCGATTCTATCACCGGCCAAACGCACGCCTTTGGGAGGCGCGCGGCGCAGAACATCACAAGATGCCGTTGCGGGTAATTCTCTGCTGGATCGCTGTCGCCGGATTCGCCGGCAATGCCGCTGCCCAGATGCAGCCGCTGCGCGTGGACCCGACGCTGCTCGGCGGAACGCCGGCGCCGAAGAAGGAAGCGCCGCCGGCTCCTGCTCCTGCTCCTGCGCCGGCCGAAGCCACAGCCGTGCAGCCCGCGCCGCCCGCCAAGCCGGTCACGCTCGAGGCGCCGCAGCGCATCGTAGAGCCAGCTCCGGCACCGACGGTGTCACAACCGGCACCGAAGGCACCCGAACCGGCCGCGCAGCCGCGCGTGGCGCCGGCCGTTGCACCAGCGGCCGCTCCCGCCGCCGTCCCTGCGCCCGTGCGCGAACAGCCGTCTGAGAAGGCGGTCGTCGAGAAGTCGGCTTCGCGGCAGACCGAGGTCACGTCCGAACCCGTAGCGTCGGCACCCCGAAGCGTCGGTACCCCAACGCGCATTGCGGGTGTCGCGACGATGCCCGTGCTGCGCGTTGATCCGGCCTTGCTGGGGCCGTTGCCTGCTCGCGGCGGTCAGGCCACTCAGCTCGCGGGCAGCGCGCCATCGACGAGCCGGAGAGCGATCGCGGCCGATGCACCGGCCACCGACATGCAGCCCGTGGAACCGCCGGAAGTTGCGGAACGCCCCGCACTCGCGCCGACCTACTCGGCACACGCCGCTGCCGGCGCGCTGCCGGCGCCGCGCCTCAAGGCGACGCCGCTGCTGACGCCGGTAATCGGCGACGAGGCGCGTCCGAACTTCCTGATCGCCGACCGTATCCACGGCCGCAACGACGTCGAGATGATCGCCGAGGGCAACAGCGAAATGCGCAAGATCGGCACCATCCTGACGTCCGACAAGCTGACCTACTGGCATCTCGACGACGAAGTCGAAGCCTTGGGCAACGTGCGCCTGGACAAGGACCAGGACGTGTTCACCGGCCCCCGGTTGCGCCTTCAGGTCGAGGACAACGTCGGCTTCTTCGACAAGCCGAACTACTCGCTGCGCCGCAGCCAGATCGTCAAGGACACGCGCGCTCCGGATCCGTTCGAGACGGACGAGCCCCTGCCTCTGCACCGGATCATCGATAGCCATGGCGAGGCCGAGCGGCTCGAGTTCAAGGGCGAAGGCTTGTACAAGGTCAGCAAGGCCACCTACAGCACCTGCGCGCCGGGCCGCCGCGACTGGTACGCGGAGGTCGATGAACTCGATCTCGACTACAACCGTGAGGTCGCCGAGGGCAGCCACGGCAAGGTCGTGTTCATGGGCGTGCCGATCCTCTATTCGCCCTGGTTGAGCTTCTCGCTCAACAACAACCGCAAGAGCGGCTTCCTGCCGCCGAGCTTCGGCACGACGAACACCAGCGGCGGCGAGGCATCGATCCCGTGGTACTGGAACATCGCGCCGAACATGGATGCGACGATCACGCCGCGTGTCATGAGCAAGCGCGGCACGCAACTGAACACCGACGTTCGTTATCTCGACTACCACTACAGCGGCACGACGCGACTCGAATACCTTCCGTCGGACAAGGCGTACGGCAAGTCGCGGCATGGCTACGCGATTGTCCACAACCAGAACCTCGGCTATGGATTCGCCGGCGCGCTGAACCTGAACGGCGTCTCGGACGATGCCTATTACAAGGACCTTTCGTCCCCGGTGTCAAACGTCGGCAACAACCTCCTGTTGCGGCAGGGAACGCTTTCCTACGGCGCTTCGTGGTGGAGTGCGACGTTCACCAGCCAGCGCTACCAGGTGCTTCAGGATCCGTCGGCACCGGTGACGGAGCCCTACCGGCGAACGCCCCAACTGAACGTTGCGGCCAACCGCTACGACCTTCCGCTCGGCGGCGCTTTCAATTTCGCCGGCGAGTACGTCAAGTTCGGCCATCCGACCCTCATTACCGGCCAGCGCACGATCGCCTACCCGCAGCTATCGCTGCCGATGCAGACTTCCTGGCTGCGCGTCACCCCGAAGGTTGGAGTTCACTCGACGAGCTATCAGTTGGAGCGCCAGGGCGCGGTGCCCGCCGATCAGAAGCGCCAGCTGCCGATCGCCAGCCTGGATGGTTCCGTCGTGTTCGAGCGCGAGACCGAGTTCTTCGGCAAGGACGTGATCCACACGCTCGAGCCGCGCCTCTATTACCTCTACGTGCCCTACCGCGACCAGAGCAACATTCCGGTCTTCGATACTGGCATTGCCGACTTCAACTTTGCCACCGCCTTCTCCGAGAACCGCTACGGCGGCGGCGACCGCATCGCGGACGCGAACCAGGTGACGGCGGCCGTGACGTCGCGCATCATCGATCCCGCCTCTGGCGCCGAGGTGATCCGAGGCCTCGTCGGCCAGCGCTATTACTTCACCACGCAGCACGTGACCCTGCCCGGCGAGACGCCGCGCGCCGGTCGCGCCGCCGACCTGCTCGCCGCGCTGTCGGGTCGCCTGATGCCGAAGACCTACGTCGATACCGGCTGGCAGTACAACCCGCGCGACCGGGCGACCGAGCGCTTCAATGCTGCCGCCCGTTACCAGCCGGAAGTGGGCAAGGTGCTCAACGCCGGCTATCGCTACACGCGCACCCAGCTCGGGCAGGTGGATGTCTCCGGCCAATGGCCGATCTGGGGCGGCTGGCACGGCGTCGGCCGCTACAACTTCTCGACCAAGGACCGGCGCCTGATCGAAAGTGTCGCCGGCCTCGAGTACGACGCCGGCTGCTGGGCCGTGCGCGTCGTCGCCCGCCGCATCGCCACGCAGACGCAGAAGGCGACGACGTCGCTGTTCGTTCAGCTGGAACTCAACGGCTTCTCGCGCCTGGGCTCGAATCCGCTCGAGGTGCTGAAGCGGAACGTTCCCGGTTACGGTGCGGTCAATCAGCAGCTGACCTCCGACCCCATGCCATTCTCCTATCCATGATCCGCATCGCGCTTGCCTTCCTGTTGTCGCTGTCGGTCTCGTCCGGTTCGCTGGCGCAAGCGCGCAAGCCGATCGAGATCGACCGCGTGGTCGCCGTCGTCAACGACGAGGCGATCACCCTGCATGAACTCCGGTCGCGGCTGGCGACCATCGAGCGCCAGTTGCGCGGACAGGGCACGCAGCTGCCGCCGCGCGACATCATGGAGCGCCAGGTGCTCGAGCGCATGATCGTCGACCGCATCCAGCTTCAATTCGCGAAGGAAACGGGGATGCACATCTCCGACGGCGAGCTCGACGGCGCGCTGCGCCGCATCGCCGAGGGCAACCGTATGGCGCTGCCCGATTTCCGCGCTGCGCTCGAGCGGGACGGCATCGCCTGGGCGAAGTTCCGCGAGGAGATTCGCGGCGAGATGATCGTCGCCCGCCTGCGCGACCGCGAGGTCGAGAGCCGCATCGTCGTCTCCGACGGCGAGGTCGACAACTTCCTCGCCAACCCGCAGAACGCAGGCGCCGAAGTCATGGTGCATCTCGCCCACATCGTCATCCGTGTTCCGGAGCAGGCCGACACCGCGCAGTTGATGCGCATCCGTGCGCGTGCCGAGCAGGCGCTGCAGCTGATCGCGCGCGGCGAGGATTTCGCCAAGGTCGCGGCGACGTACTCCGACGCGCCCGATGGCCTCTCGGGCGGCTCCATGGGAACGCGCCCGCTCGACCGCCTGCCGACGCTCTACGCCGACGCGGCACAGAAGCTGAGCCCGGGCGGCGTCAGCGAGATCCTGCGCAGTCCCGCCGGCTTCCACATCCTCAAGCTCATCGGCCGCAGCGGCGGCGCCGCCGTGCCGAAGGCGATCCGGCAGACGCACGCCAGCCACATCCTCATCAAGGTCAGCGAGGTCGTTTCCGAGTCCGAGGCGCGGCGCAAGCTGGTGTCGCTCAAGGAGCGCCTCGACAACGGCGCCAGCTTCACCGAGCTGGCGCGGCTGTACTCGAACGACCTTTCTGCCACCAAGGGCGGCGACCTCGGCTGGCTGTACCAGGGCGATACCGTGCCGGAGTTCGAGCGCGCGATGGACGAGCTCAAGATCGGCGAGATCAGCCAGCCCGTGCAGTCGCCGTTCGGCTGGCACCTGATCCTCGTGCACGAACGTCGCACCGACGAGGCCTCGCAGGAGCGCCAGCGCCTGATCGCGCGCCAGGCCCTGCGCGAACGCAAGTCGGACGAAGCCTACGAAGACTGGCTGCGGCAGATGCGCGATCGCGCCTATGTCGAGTACCGCCTCGAAGACCGCTGAGCCCGTGCTCGCCGTCACCAGCGGCGAGCCGGCTGGCATCGGCCCCGACATCTGCCTGGCGCTCGCCGGCGCCGATCTGCCCGTACGCGTTCGCGTGCTCGGCGACCGCGGACTGCTCGAAGCGCGCGCGAAGAAGCTGGACGTTGACATCGACCGTCTCGACATCGAGCACGTGCCTTTGCGCGTGCCCTGCGTCGCCGGGAAGCTCGACACGGCCAACGCCGGCTACGTCATCGACCTGCTCGACCGCGCGCTCGCCGGTTGCCGCAGCGGCGAGTTCGCCGGCATGGTCACCGCGCCGGTGCACAAGGGCGTCATCAACGATGCCGGCATGCCCTTCACCGGCCACACGGAATACCTCGCGGAGAAGACCGGCACGCTGCGCGTCGTCATGATGCTGGCGGGGACCGGCGCCAATGCCGGCCTGCGCGTCGCGCTGGCGACGACCCACCTGGCGCTGAAGGACGTTCCGGCGGCGATCACGCAGCCCGAACTCGAGACCACGATCCGCATCCTCGAAGCCGACCTGCGCACGAAGTTCGGTTTCGCCCGCCCGCGCATCCTCGTCGCCGGCCTCAACCCGCATGCCGGCGAGGGCGGCCACATGGGCATGGAGGAAATCGAGGTCATTGCGCCCGTGCTCGACAAGCTGTGCGCCGAAGGCATGGACCTGGTCGGCCCGCTGCCGGCCGACACGCTGTTCACCCGCCGCGTGCTCGCGGGCTCGCACGCCCAACTGGCGATGTACCACGACCAGGGCCTCGCGGTGCTCAAGTACGCGGCCTTCGAGGACGGCATCAACATCACGCTCGGACTCCCGATCCTGCGCACCTCCGTCGACCACGGCACGGCGCTCGATCTCGCCGGCAGCGGCAAGGCCGATCCGGCGAGCCTCTTCGCGGCGGTCAAGGTCGCCGCCGAAATCGTCGCGCGGCGATGAAGGGGCATACGCCCCGGAAACGCTTCGGGCAGAACTTCCTCACATCGCCCGGCGTCATCCGCGACATCGTGACCGCGATCGCGCCGCGTCGCGACGACAACCTGGTCGAGATCGGCCCCGGCCTGGCCGCGTTGACGTCGCCGCTGCTCGACGCCGTCGACCGCCTGCACGTCGTCGAGATCGACCGCGACCTGATCGCGCGCCTGCGCAAGAGCTTCCCTGCCGACAGGCTCTCCGTTCACGAGGGCGACGCGCTCGAATTCGACTTCGCGACGCTCGGCGAGAACCTGCGCATCGTCGGCAACCTGCCGTACAACATTTCCACGCCGCTGCTGTTCCACCTCGCCGGCTACGCCGGCCGCGTCAGGGACATGCACTTCATGCTGCAGAAGGAAGTCGTGGACCGCATGGTCGCGGCGCCGGGCGGCACGGACAACGGCCGCCTCTCGATAATGCTGCAGTACCGCTTCGACATGGAGCGGCTGTTCGTCGTGCCGCCGGATGCGTTCGATCCGCCGCCGAAGGTCGACTCGGCGATCGTGCGCCTGGTGCCGCGGCCGGCGTCGGCCCTTTGCGTGCGCGACGAGGCGGTGTTCGCCCGCGTCGTCACGGCGGCTTTCTCTCAGCGGCGCAAGATGTTGCGCAACACCCTGCGCGAGTTCTTCGACGAGCCCGCGCTGATCGCGCTGGGCATCGCGCCGACGGTGCGTGCGGAAGAACTGGGCGTCACGAACTACGTCGCCCTGGCTAACGCCGTTTCCAAATGAAAAACGGCAGGCTTGTGGCCTGCCGTTTCCTTGGGGCTGGAGGTGCTTTGTTCAGGCCTTCTTCATCGGGCAGGTGTTGATGCCCAGCAGCGGGTAAACCGGGCAGAAGCCGATCGCGCCCGTAGCGAGCGGGACCACGCCGATCCAGGCCCACACGGGGCCGCCAACGGCCGCCCAGGCGATCAGGCCGAGGCCGGCGAGGATGCGAAGAACACGGTCGATGCCACCGACGTTGAGTTTCATGACAGGCTCCTACGAGTGGTTGAAAGTGACGCCATTTCACCACTTGGTCGAATGCATGTATGTGACCAATGTTACAAAGCCCCAGCGGGGCGCTCGGGCTTAGCCGGCCAAGCGCCGCAGGCCCGCCGGATCGAGGATCTCGATCTGCTCGCGGCCGAGCCGCACGAAGTTCTGCGCGGCGAAGTTCTTGAGCAGTCGGCTGACGATCTCGCGCACGCTGCCGAGTTCGTCGGCGAGCTGCTGGTGCGTCGCATGCACCAGCTTGCCCTTGCCGAGCAGCAGGCCGGCAAGCCGCTGGTCGAGCTTGCGGAACGCCACTTCCTCGACGAGCTGCATGAGGTCGGCGATGCGCTCCGAGAACAGGTTGAAGACGAAGCTGCGGAAGGCCGGCTGGCCGAGCAGTTCGTCGAACAGCGGCCGCGGCAGCAGCACCAGCGTCGTCTCGGCCTCGGTGATGCCGCGCGCGTTGTAATCGGTGCGCCCGAGCAGGCAGCTCGAGGTGATGATGCAAGACTCGCCGGGCAGCACGCGATACAGCGGCAACTCGCGGCCATTGGCCGCGGGCTTGAGCACGCGGATGCCGCCGTCGAGGATGAAGGGGAAGCCCTGGCAGGGCTGGTGCTCGTCGAAGATGACCGTGCCGGCCGGTACGGTCATCGTCTGCGCCTGCTGCTCGACGCGCGTGCGCAACGCCGCCGGCAACGCGTCGAGCACCGGATACAGTCCTTGCAGGACGGAAGGGGCCGGTGCGCTCATGCGATCTCCGCCATGACCGGAGCGTGATCCGACGGGCGCTCGAGCTTGCGCGGCGCGCGGTCGATGCTGCAGGCGCCGCAGCGCGCGGCGAGCGCCGCGCTCATCAGGATGTGGTCGATGCGCAGGCCGAGGTTGCGGCGAAAGGCCATCATGCGGTAGTCCCACCAACTGTAGCTCTTGTCGGTCTGCGGGAAGAGGCGGAAAGCGTCGACCAGGCCGAGCGTGACGAGGCCGCGAAACGCCTCGCGCTCCGGCTCGCTGCAGAGCACTTGCCCCTGCCAGGCGACGGGGTCGTAGACGTCGCAGTCCTCCGGCGCGATGTTGAAGTCGCCGAGCAGCGCGAGCTCCGGATGGCGCTGCAACTCGTCCCCGAGCCATGCGGTCAGCGCGCGCAGCCACCGCAGCTTGTAGTGGTACTTGTCCGAGTCGACGCTCTGGCCGTTGGGGAAATAGGCGCAGACGATGCGCACGCCGTCGACGGTCGCCGCGATGATCCGCTTCTGCGGGTCGTCGAAGCCGGGAATGCCGCGCACCACGTCGGTCGCCTCGTGGCGCGAGAGGATGGCGACGCCGTTGTAGGTCTTCTGGCCGTCGTGCAGGGCGCGGTAGCCGGCTGCCTCGACTTCGGCGAACGGGAAGGCGGCGTCCTCGAGCTTCGTTTCCTGCAGGCACAGCACGTCTGGCGTGTTGTCGGCGAGCCAGTCGAGCACGTGCGGCAATCGCACGCGCAGCGAGTTGACGTTCCAGGTGGCGAGCTTCATCGGCATGTCGGCGCGATGATAACCCGCCGGTGGCGGGACCTATAATGCAAGCGGAGGTCGCGATGTTCGACTCGCCGTTCGCCTTCTGCCCGCGCTGCGGGGAAATGGTGTTGCTGGATCAGACGCAACGCGAATGTGCGCGCGAGCACGGTTGCACCAAGGAGCCCTGCCCGCTCGGCGAATGGTTCGGCGGCATCGACTTCGGCAAGGAAACGAATAAGGGGAAACCGGATGAGCAATGAACGACGCAAATTCTGGCGCGCCGCATTCAACGCGCCGGTGAAGCTGGTCAGCGACACGGCAACCGTGCATGCGATGCTCGACGACATCTCGCTCAAGGGCGCGCTGCTCGAGATGCCGCCCGAGTGGCATCCGACCATCGGCGAGCAGTGCCGGCTGACGCTGCAACTGGGGGCGGGTGCCGATGCGGCCATCACCATGTGGGGACGCATCACCCACGTCGAGGGCAATCGCGCCGGCATGAGCTGCGAGAGCATCGACCTCGACAGCATCACCCACCTGCGCCGGCTGGTCGAGCTCAACGCCGGCGATCCGACGCTGCTCGAACGCGAGCTGTCGGTGCTTATTTCCTAGGCGGCGCTTCGGTCGTGCGCCGCGTGCCGGCGGCGGGGTAGCCAGCCGCGTCGAGCAGGCCGTTCCAGAGCTCGGCATCCCAGCCGATCTGCGTGCGGCGCCCGACCACCAGCGTCGGCACCGATGCCTTCTCCAGCGCCGTCGCCGCCTTGAAGGCGGCGAGTTCGTCCGGGGTTCCGACGCCGGCCTCGTTGAACGGAATGCCGCGCCGCCGCAGCAGGTTGCGGCCTTCCTTGCACGGCTCGCCGCAATCGGGCGCGACGAAAAGGATCACCGGGAATTCCTCGGCGGCCTTGCGCGCCTCGTACGAATACTCGGCCGGCCCGCCCTCGCTGCTGCCCTGCAGGCGTTTCGCCTCGACGCTCTTGGTCTCCGCGGGCGGCGGCGGCTCGTCCGAGTAATGCACCTTGCCGCTCTTGTCGACCCAGCGGTAGGCGCTCTGGGCGAATGTCGTGGAGGCGGCGAGAACAAGCAGCAGCGCGAGCAGCCGTTTCATGATGTCCCTCCTCAGGCGGCGACCATCCCGTTGTGCCGCAGCAGCGCGTCCGGCCGCGGCTCGCGGCCGCGGAACGCCTTGAAGGATTCGATTGCGGGTCGCGCGCCGCCGACGGCGAGGATCTCGCGCCAGAAGCGTTCGCCGGTCTGGGCGTCGAGCGCGCTGCCGCGCTGGCGCGCGGCCTCCTCGAAGGCCTCGTAGGCGTCGGCCGAGAGCACCTCGGCCCATTTGTAGCTGTAGTAACCCGCCGCGTAGCCGCCGCCGAAGATGTGCGAGAAGCTCTGCGGGAAGCGGTTCCACTCGGGCGGCACGATGACCGCGACTTCCTTGCGCACCTGCGCCAGCAGGTCGAGCATGCTGCGCGTGCCGCCGGGCATGAAGTCGCTGTGCAGCAGCAGGTCGAACAGGCTGAACTCGATCTGGCGCAGCATCTGCATGCCGCTCTGGAAGTTCTTCGCCGCGACCATCTTGTCGAAGAGTTCGCGCGGCAGCGGCGCGCCGGTCTCGGCGTGCGCGGTCATGCCCTGCAGCACGTCCCACTCCCAGCAGAAGTTCTCCATGAACTGGCTCGGCAGTTCCACCGCGTCCCACTCGACGCCGTGGATGCCGGACACCGGCAGCTCCTCGATGCGCGTCAGCAGGTGATGCAGGCCGTGGCCGGTCTCGTGGAACAGCGTCAGCACGTCGTCGTGCGAGAACGTCGCCGGCTTGCCATTCACGGGCGCGGGGAAATTGCAGTTCAGGTAGGCGACCGGCGTCTGCACGCCGGCGAGGATGCGCCGCCGCGTGATCGCCTCGTCCATCCACGCCCCGCCGCGCTTGGTATCGCGCGCATAGAGGTCCATGTAGAACTGGCCGACCAGCTCGCCGTCGCGCACGATGCGGAAGAAGCGCACGTCGGGGTGCCAGACCGGCGCCTTGTCGGGCTCGATGTTCACCGCGAACAGCGACTCGATGACGCGGAACAGCCCGGCGAGCACCTTGGGCTCCGGGAAGTATTGCTTGACCTCGTCGTCCGAGAACGCGTAGCGGGCGAGCTTGAGCTTTTCGGACGCCCACGCGAGGTCCCAGCTCTCCAGCTTGTCCATGCCCAACTCGCGGCGCGCGAAATCGCGCAACTCGGCGACGTCCTTCTCGCCGAAGGGCTTCGCCTTGTCGGCGAGGCCACGCAGGAAGGCGGCCACCTCGGCCGGCGTCTGCGCCATTTTCGGCACCAGCGAGACCTCGGCGAAATTCGCATAGCCGAGGATCCGCGCCTCTTCGGCGCGCAGTGCGAGGATGCGGTCGATCAGCGGGCCGTTGTCCCATTCGGGCTTGCCGAACTCGGAGGCGCGCGTGGCGTAGGCGCGGTACATGCGCGCGCGCAGCTCGCGATCGTCGGCGTACTGCATGACCGGGATGTAGGAGGGGGCGTGCAACGTGAATTTCCAGCCGGGCTTGCCGTCCTTCTGCGCGGCGGCGCGCGCAGCGTTGCGTGCGTCGTCCGGCAGGCCGGCGAGGCCGGCTTCGTCGGTCACCCATTCGGCGTGCGACTTCGTCGCGTCGAGCAGGTTCTCGGCGAACTTCGTTCCCAGCGCGGCGAGTTCTTCCTGGATTTCCTTGAAGCGCGGCTTCATCGCTTCGGGCAATTCGGCGCCGGAGAGGCGGAAGTCGCGCACTTCGTTGTCGATGATGCGCTGGCGCGCCGGCGTCAGCGTCGCGTATTCGGCGCCGTCGTGCAGCGCCTTGTACTTGGCGAACAGCGCGAGGTTCTGGCCGAGTTCGGCATAGAAGCTCGTGACCTCCGGTTCCATCGCGTTATAGGCGTCGCGCCATTCCGGCACGTCTTTGACCGAGTGCAGGTGGCCGACGATGCCCCAGGCGCGGCCGAGTCGCTCGCCGGCGTCGATCATCGGCTGGACGAAGCCCTCCCAGCTGACGGGGGTATCCGGTTGCGCCATGCGCTCGACGAGCGCGCGGTTTTCATCGAGGAGCTGGCGGATGGCGGGCGCCACGTCGGCGGGCGTCACCGCCTCGAAGCGGGGCAGCCCGCTGAAGTCGAGGAGCGGATTCATGGGGCTCAGATGGGGGCAAGGCGCGGGCCTGCAAGCCCGCGCGGGTGAATCAGGGAAGGGTGATGCCGGTCAGCTTCTGCAGTGCTTCGCGGTACTTGGCGCCGGTCTTCTCGAGGATGTCCTGCGGCAGCTTGGGCGCCGGCGCCTGCTTGTTCCAGTCGAGCGTCTCGAGGTAGTCGCGCAGGAACTGCTTGTCGAAGGAGGGCGGGCTGATGCCGACCTGGTACTGGTCGGCCGGCCAAAAGCGCGAGGAGTCCGGCGTCAGCACTTCGTCGATCAGGTGCAGGCGGCCCTTGTCGTCGAGGCCGAACTCGAACTTGGTGTCGGCGATGATGATGCCGCGCACGCGCGCGAAGGCAGCCGCCTCCTTGTAGAGGCGCAGCGAGACTTCCTTGACTTGGCGCGCGACGTCGGCGCCCACCAGCTTCTCCATCGTCGCGTAGTCGATGTTCTCGTCGTGCTCGCCCATCTCGGCCTTGGTCGCCGGGGTGAAGATCGGCTCGGGCAGCTGCTGGGCGAGCTTCAGGCCCGGCGCAAGCTCGATGCCGCAGACCTTGCCGGTCGCCTGGTAGTCCTTCCAGCCGGAACCGATCAGGTAGCCGCGCACCACGGCCTCGATCGGCAGGGGCTTCAGCTTGCGCACGACGATGGCGCGATCGCGCACCTGGGCCTTCTCGTCGTCGCTCTTGACCACGGTTTCGGGATCGATGCCGGTCAGGTGATTCGGGATCACATGGGCGAGCTTGCCGAACCAGAAATCGGCGACGGCGGTCAGCACCGCGCCCTTGCCGGGAATCGGGTCGTCCATTATGACGTCGAAGGCCGAGATGCGGTCGGAGGTGACGATCAGCATCTTGTCGTCGCCGACGGCATAGATGTCGCGCACCTTGCCGTGGCCGATGCGCGGCAGGCTGGTGATGGAGGCTTCGAAAAGAGGTTGGCTCATGAGGGTCTTCACTCTCGAACGTAGGGTTTGGCTATGGCCTGCGACGAATCTTCGCGGTAGGGGAAGCGCACGTGGCCGTAGCGGATCACCAGCACGCCGAGCGTCAGCAGCATGATCGCGGCAGTGACGGCCAGAACGCGCAGCTCAGTCAGTTCCTTGAGATCCAGCACCAGATAGCGCGCCAGCGCCACCATGGCGATATACAGCGGATAGCGCACCGGCAGGTGGCCGGACTTGAAATACTGGCCGACCATCGCGAGGACTTCAAGGTAAAGGAACATCAGCAGCAGGTCGGCCAGTTGCACGCGCTGCGCGCCGAGCATCGCCAGGACCTCGTGATACATCGCCGTGGTGGTGGCGAAGGCGATCACCAGCAGGCCGACGTACTCGATCAGGTCGAGCCCGCTCGCGAAGAAGCGGCGGACCCGGTCGAAGGTGTGGGATTGGATGTCCATGGAGGCGCGGATTATGGCAGGGTTGCCCCGTGGGGGAAAGGGCCAGCGCGGCCGCAAAAAAAGGCCGCCGGCATGGCTGCCGGCGGCCTTGCTCATGCCTGACGCGGAGCTTACTTCACGACGGCGTTCAGTTCGCCCTTCTTGTAGCGGTTGGCCATCGACTCGAGGCTGATCACCTTGATCTTGCTGGCCTGGCCGGCGCAGCCGAAGGCTTCGTAGCGAGCCTTGCAGATTTCCTTCATGGCCTTGCGGGCCTCGGCGAAGTACTTGCGCGGGTCGAAGTTCTTGCGGTCCTTGTTGAGGAACTGGCGGATCGCGCCGGTGGACGCCATGCGCAGGTCGGTGTCGATGTTGACCTTGCGCACGCCGTTCTTGATGCCTTCGACGATTTCCTCGACCGGCACGCCGTAGGTGGCGCCCATTTCACCGCCGTTGTCGTTGATGATCTTGAGCCAGTCTTGCGGCACCGACGAGGAGCCGTGCATGACCAGATGGCAATTCGGGATGCGGGCGTGGATTTCCTTGATGCGGTCGATGCGCAGCACGGCGCCCGTGGGCGGGCGCGTGAACTTGTAGGCGCCGTGGCTGGTGCCGATGGCGATGGCCAGCGCGTCGACGTTGGTCGCCTTGACGAATTCCGCGGCCTCGTTCGGGTCGGTCAGCAACTGGTCGTGCGAGAGCTTGCCCTCGGCGCCGTGGCCGTCTTCCTTCTCGCCCTGGCCCGACTCGAGCGAGCCGAGGCAGCCCAGTTCGCCCTCGACCGAGACGCCGATGGCGTGGGCGATGTCGACGACGTGCTTGGTCGTGTCGACGTTGTACTTGAAGGACGACGGGGTCTTGCCGTCTTCCATCAGCGAGCCGTCCATCATCACCGACGAGAAGCCGGAGCGCATCGACTGAATGCAGACGGCCGGGCTGGCGCCGTGGTCCTGGTGCATGACGATCGGGACATCCGGGTGGGTCTCGATGGCGGCCTCGATCAGGTGGCGCAGGTAGGCCTCGCCGGCGTACTTGCGGGCGCCCGCGGAGCCCTGCATGATCACCGGGCTGTTGGTTTCCTCGGCCGCTTCCATGATGGCCTGGATCTGCTCCAGATTATTGACGTTGAAGGCCGGCAGACCGTAGCCGTGTTCGGCGGCATGGTCGAGCAGTTGGCGCATGGATACGAGGGGCATTGCGGTCTCCTTGAGTTGTTAATGGGTGGGGCGGTGTTCGCCGACCTTGACGAGCTTGAGGGTGTTGGTGCCGCCGGGCTCGCCGATCGGTTCGCCGATGGTCAGCACGATCAGGTCGCCGGGCTTCACGGCGCCGGCGAGGATCAGCTCGGATTCGGCCTCGCGCAGCAGCTCGTCGCGGTTGTGGCCGATGTAGCGGATCAGGAGCGGCGTCACCCCGCGGAAGACGCTGCACTTGTAGCGCGTCGTGATCTCGGGCGTCAGCGCATAGATCGGCACGCCGCAGGTGACGCGGCTCATCCATAGCGCCGTCGAGCCGGACTCCGTCAGCGCGGCGATGGCCTTGACCTTGAGGTGGAAGGCGGTGAACAGCGCGGCCATGGCGATCGACTGGTCGATGCGCGTGAACACGCGGTTGAGGAAGTGCGTGTCGAGCGAGACTTCCATCGACTTCTCGGCCTCGACGCAGATGCGCGCCATCGAGGCGACGGTCTCGACCGGGTACTCGCCGGCCGCGGTTTCGGCCGAGAGCATCACGGCGTCGGTGCCGTCGAGCACCGCGTTGGCGACGTCCGAGACCTCGGCGCGCGTCGGCACCGGGCTGTGGATCATCGACTCCATCATCTGGGTGGCGGTGATGACGAACTTGTTGTGCTCGCGTGCGGTGCGGATGATGCGCTTCTGCAGCGCCGGCACCGCGGCATCGCCGACTTCGACGGCGAGGTCGCCGCGCGCCACCATGACGCCGTCGCAGGCGTGCAGGATGTCCTCGAGATTGGCGACCGCCTCGACGCGCTCGATCTTGGCGACCAGCATCGCGCTCGAGCCGGCGTCGTGCAGCAGCTGGCGGGCGAGGCGCATGTCGCCGCCGGACTTCGGGAACGAGACGGCGAGGTAGTCGACGTTGAGCGATGCCGCCGTCTTGATGTCTTCGATGTCCTTGGCCGTCAATGCTGGGGCGGAGAGGCCGCCGCCCTGCTTGTTGATGCCCTTGTTGTTGGACAGCTCGCCGCCGTGGCGCACGATGCAGTGGATCTCGCTGCCCTCGATGCGCTCGACGTCCATGACGACACGGCCGTCGTCGAGCAGCAGCACGTCGCCGGGCACCACGTCGTCGACGAGTTCCGGATAGTCGAGGCCGACGCGCGCGATGTCGCCGAGCTTGCACTCGGCGTCGAGGATGAATTCCTGGCCGGCTTTCAGCAGCACCTTGCTGCCGGCGAACTTGCCGACGCGGATCTTCGGGCCCTGCAGGTCGCCCATGACGCCGACGGTGCGCCCATGCTGATGCATGGCGCCGCGCAGGACGTCGAGGCGGGCGCGGTGATCATCGGCCGTGCCGTGGGAGAAGTTGAGCCGGACGACGTCGATGCCGGCGGCGACCAGTTCGGAAAGAACTTTCGGATCGCTCGACGCGGGGCCGAGCGTTGCTACGATCTTGGTGGAGCGCATTGGGATTGGGGTACCGACAAAATGGGCCGTCCTCCCTGACGGCCCGCGTTCTGATCAACCCTTCGCGCGCTGTTCCAGCATGTCGACTGCCGGTAGTTTTTTGCCCTCGAGGTATTCGAGGAAAGCGCCGCCCGCGGTGGAGATGTACGACACCTTGTCATAGATGTCGTACTTCTGGATGGCAGCGATGGTGTCGCCGCCTCCCGCGAGCGTGAAGGCCTTGGTATTGGCGATTGCTTCGGCGATTTTCTTGGTGCCAGCGCCGAACTGGTCGAATTCGAAGACGCCGACCGGGCCGTTCCAGACCACGGTGCCGGCCTTCATGATGATCTCGACGAGCTCGTCGGCCGACTTCGGGCCGATGTCGAAGATCATGTCGTCGTCGGCCACCGCGCCGGCATCCTTGAGGACGGCGGGCTCGTTGGCGTCGAACTTCTTGCCGCAGACGACGTCGACGGCGATCGGGATGGTGGCGCCGCGCGCCGTCATCTTCTTCATCAGCGACTGCGCGGTCGGCACCAGGTCGTCCTCGCTCAGCGACTTGCCGATGTTCTTGCCCGTGGCCTTGAGGAAGGTGTTGGCGATGCCGCCGCCGACGACCAGCTGGTCGCACTTCTCGGCCAGGGCTTCCAGCACGGTCAGCTTGGTCGAGACCTTGGAGCCGCCGACGATGGCGACCATCGGGCGCGCCGGCTTGGCGAGCGCCTTGGCCAGCGCTTCGAGTTCCTCGGCGACCAGCAGGCCGGCGCAGGCGGCGGGCGCGAACTGGGCGACGCCGTAGGTGGATGCCTCGGCGCGGTGTGCCGTGCCGAAGGCGTCCATGACGAAGAGGTCGCACAGGGCGGCGTACTTCTTCGCCGTCTCCTCGACGTTCTTCTTCTCGCCCTTGTTGAAGCGGCAGTTCTCGAGCAGCACGATTTCGCCCGCGGCGACGTCGAAGCCGCCGTTCACCCAGTCGCGGATCACGCGCACGGGCTGGCCGAGCTTCTGCGCCATCACGTCGGCGACCGGCTGCAGCGAATTCTCGGCGGAGAACACGCCCTCTTCGGGACGGCCGAGGTGCGAGGTGACCATCAACTTGGCGCCGGCCTTCAGGCAGTGCTGGATCGTCGGCATCGAGGCGGTGATGCGGGCGTCGGAAGTGACCTTGCCGTCCTTGACGGGCACGTTGAGGTCGGCGCGGATGAAGACGCGCTTGCCCTTGAGGTCGAAGTCGGTGAGACGCTTGAAAGTCATGTTCTTGTCTCCGTCAGTATTTTTTGAGGAAATCGGCCACTGAACCGCTGCGCCGGGGCGCAGCGGTTGGATGGCGAATCTCGCTATCCGGGGATTACTTGGCGACGTGCTGCACGAAGCGCAGCATGTTGCAGGTGTAGCCGTACTCGTTGTCGTACCAGGCCACGACCTTGACGAAGGTGCTGTCCAGCGCGATGCCGGCTTCGGCGTCGAAGGTCGAGGGCGCGGTGTTGCCGACGAAGTCGGTGGAGACCACTTTCTCTTCGGTGTAGCCGAGCACGCCCTTCATGGCGCCTTCGGAGGCCGCCTTCATCGCCGCGCAGATGTCCTTGTAGGAGGCTTCCTTGGTGAGTTCGACGGTCAGGTCGACCACCGAGACGTCGGAGGTCGGCACGCGGAAGGCCATGCCGGTGAGCTTCTTGTTCAGCTCGGGGATCACCACGCCGACGGCCTTGGCGGCGCCGGTGGAGGACGGGATGATGTTCTCGAGGATGCCGCGGCCGCCGCGCCAGTCTTTCATCGACGGGCCGTCGACGGTCTTCTGGGTGGCCGTGGCGGCATGCACCGTGGTCATCAGGCCGCGCTTGATGCCCCAGTTGTCGTTCAGCACCTTGGCGACGGGGGCCAGGCAGTTGGTGGTGCACGAGGCGGCGGAGACGATCTTCTCGCCGGCGTACTTCTCGTGGTTTACGCCGAACACGAACATCGGGGTGTCGTCCTTCGACGGGGCCGACTGCACGACCTTCTTGGCGCCGGCGTCGATGTGCTTCTGGCAGGTTTCCTTGGTCAGGAAGAAGCCGGTGGATTCGATGACGATGTCGGCGCCGACTTCGTTCCACTTCAGGTTGGCGGGGTCCTTCTCGGCCGTCAGGCGGATCTTCTTGCCGTTGACGATCAGGTTGTTGCCGTCGACCTTGATCTCGCCGTTGAAGCGGCCATGCACGGAGTCGTACTTGAGCATGTAGGCGAGATAGTCAGGCTCGAGCAGGTCGTTGATGGCGACGACTTCGATGCCGGGGAAATCCTTGGCGATGGCGCGGAATGCCATGCGACCGATGCGGCCGAAGCCGTTGATGCCAACCTTGATAGCCATGAATGAGTCTCCCAGAGAAATTACAGAACCGATTCCACGGCCTTCACGACGTTGCCGACCGTGAAGCCGAATTCCTTGAACAGCACGCCGGCCGGGGCCGACTCGCCGAAGCGATCGAGGCCGATCACGGCGCCGTCGAGACCGACGTACTTGTACCAGCCGGCGGTGACGCCCGCTTCGACGGCCACGCACGGCACGCCCTTGGGCAGCACGCTCTCGCGGTAGGCTTTGTCCTGGCGGTCGAAGACGTTGGTCGAGGGCATCGAGACGACGCGCACCTGGATGTCTTCCTGCGCCAGCGCGGTCTGCGCCTTGAGCGCGAGATCGACTTCCGAGCCGGTGGCGATGATCACGGCCTTGGGCGAACCCTTGCAGTCCGAGATCACGTAGCCGCCGCGGCGGATGTTGGCCAGCGTCGCCTCGTCGCGGGCGACGAAGGGCAGGTTCTGGCGCGACAGCGCGAAGCAGGTCGGGCCGTCGGTCTTCTCGACCGCGGCAACCCAGGCGACCATCGTCTCGACGGTGTCGCAGGGGCGCCAGACGTCCATGTTCGGGATCATGCGCAGCGTCGCGGTCTGCTCGACCGGCTGGTGCGTCGGGCCGTCCTCGCCGAGGCCGATCGAGTCGTGCGTGAACACGTAGATCACGCGCTGCTTCATCAGCGCCGACATGCGCAGGGCGTTGCGGGCGTATTCCGAGAACATCAGGAAGGTGCCGCCGAAGGGCAGCAGGCCGCCGTGCAGCGCCATGCCGTTCATGATGTGCGACATGCCGAACTCGCGCACGCCGTACGAGATGTAGTTGCCGGTCGACTTGCCGGAGACGTGCTTGCAGCCCGTCCAGTTGGTCAGGTTCGAGCCGGTCAGGTCCGCCGAGCCGCCGAGGAATTCGGGCAGCGCCGGGGCCAGCGCGTTGATCGCCAGCTGCGAGGCCTTGCGCGTGGCGACGGTCTCGGCCTTGGCGTTGGCGGCGGCGATCGCCTGCTTGGCGTGCTCGGCCCACTTGGCCGGCAGTTCATTCGCGGTGCGGCGCTTGAATTCGGCGGCTTCGGTGGGGAAAGCCTTTGCGTAGTGGTCGAACTTCTGCTGCCAGGCGCCTTCCCACTCGGCGCCCTTCTTCTTGGCATCCCAGGCTTCGTAGACTTCCTGCGGCACCTCGAACGGACCGAAGTTCCAGCCGATGTGCGGGCGCACCAGCGCGATCTCGGTGTCGCCCAGCGGCGCGCCGTGAACGTCGTGGGTGCCCTGCTTGTTCGGCGAGCCGGCGCCGATCACGGTCTTGCAGCAGATCAGCGAGGGCTTGTCGGTGACGGCCTTGGCCGCCTCGATCGCCTTGTGCAGGGCTTCCGGATCATGGCCATTGACGTTCGGCACGACATGCCAGCCGTAGGACTCGAACCGCTTCGGCACGTCTTCGGTGAACCAGCCTTCGACGTGGCCGTCGATGGAGATGCCGTTGTCGTCCCAGAACGCGGTCAGCTTGCCCAGGCCCCAGGTGCCGGCCAGCGAGCAGGCTTCGTGCGAGATGCCTTCCATCAGGCAGCCGTCGCCGAGGAACACCCAGGTGCGGTGATCGACGATTTCATGGCCGGGCCGGTTGAATTCGGCGGCGAGCAGCTTTTCTGCCATCGCCATGCCGACGGCGTTGGTGATGCCCTGGCCGA
Organism: Pseudomonadota bacterium; assembly: GCA_046726235.1. Classification (GTDB taxonomy): domain Bacteria; phylum Pseudomonadota; class Gammaproteobacteria; order Burkholderiales; family Rhodocyclaceae; genus Nitricoxidireducens. The sequence goes on along the minus strand of JBKPAD010000006.1, from coordinate 191,223 downwards.
GCGGACCGGTGGTGGTCTCGACGCCGGGCGTGTAGCCGTACTCGGGGTGGCCGGGCGTCTTGCTGTGCAGTTGGCGGAAGTTCTTGATGTCATCGATGCTGACGTCGTAGCCGGTCAGGTGCAGCAACGCGTAGTTGAGCATCGAGCCGTGGCCGTTGGACAGCACGAAGCGATCGCGGTTCGGCCACTTCGGATTCTTGGGGTTGTGGCGCATGTGGTGGTTCCACAGCACCTCGGCGATTTCCGCCATGCCCATGGGCGCGCCCGGATGGCCTGAATTGGCCTTCTGCACGGCATCCATGGCCAAGGCGCGGATCGCGCTGGTCAGGTTATTGAACACGGGCGGCTCGAAATCGCTGAAAGTTGCGGTCATGGGGGATTTCCTCGTGGTTCATGCCCCGGAAAGGCCGGGATTATCGGCCAAACCGGGTTCGATGTGTAAATCGGGTCTTTGCCTGGGACGGTGCCGTCTCAGATCGACATCGCGCGGCGACGGTTCTCCATCAGGCGCAGGATCATCGGCGTGAAGATCAACTGCATCGCGATCTCGAGCTTGCCGCCGGGGATGACGATGCTGTTCGGCCGCGACATGAACGAGTCGTGGATCATCGACAGCAGATAGGGAAAGTCGATGCCCTTCGGATTGGCGAAGCGGATGATCACGAAGCTCTCGTCGGCCGTCGGGATGTCGCGTGTCACGAACGGGTTCGAGGTGTCGACCGTCGGCACGCGCTGGAAGTTCACGTGCGTCTGCGAGAACTGCGGGCAGATGTAGTTCACGTAGTCCGGCATGCGGCGCAGGATGGTGTCGACGACGGCCTCGGTCGAGTAGCCGCGCGCCTTCTTGTCGCGGTGCAGCTTCTGCGTCCATTCGAGGTTGATGATCGGCACGACGCCGACCAGCAGGTCGGCGTGGCGCGCGACGTTCACCTTGTCGGTGACGACGGCGCCGTGCAGGCCCTCGTAGAACAGCACGTCGGACGGCGGCAGGTCGGCCCAGGGCGTGAACTCGCCGGACGCCTGCTTGTACGGCGCGGCCTCCTCGTCGTTGTGCAGGTAGTAGCGACGCTTGCCGCTGCCGGTCTCGCCGTAGGTCTTGAACAGGCTCTCGAGCTCCTCGAGCAGGTTGGCCTCGGGGCCGAAGTGCGACAGGTGCTGGTCGCCCTTCTTGGTGGCCTCGGCGACGGCCGCCTTCATCGCCTTGCGGTCATAGCGATGGAAGGAGTCGCCCTCGATGATCGCCGCCTCGATCTTCTCGCGGCGGAAGATGTGCTGGAACGACTTGGTGACCGTGGAAGTGCCGGCGCCGGACGAGCCGGTGATGGCGATGACGGGATGCTTGACCGACATGAGGCCTCCTGGGCGGAATGATTGATTCGTTTAGCGGAAGAGCGAGCGGCTGCTGAACAGCGGCATGTCGTAGCTGTTGTGGTCGCGCCCTTCGACGTAATCCTTGTGATAGCCGTGGATGCGCTCGACCTCGCTCTTCGAGCCGAAGATGAACGGCGCGCGCTGGTGCAGCTCGGAGGGCACGACGTCGAGCACGCGCTGGCGCCCGGTGATCGCGCCGCCGCCCGCCTGCTCCATGATGAAGGCGATCGGGTTGGCTTCGTAGAGCAGGCCCAGGCGCCCGCCCTGGTCGCGCGTCTTCTCGTCGACCGGGTAGAGGAACACGCCGCCGCGCGTCAGCACGCGGTAGGCCTCGGCGATCAGCGATGCCACCCAGCGCATGCCGAAATCGCGGCCGCGCGGGCCGGTGGAGCCCGCCATGCATTCCTGCACGTAGCGGCGCACCGGCGGCTCCCAGAAGCGCTCGTTCGACGCGTTGATGGCGAAGGTCGAGGCGTTGTCGGGAATCTCGATATTCCGGTGCGTCAGCACGAACTCGCCGATCTCGCGGTCGAGCATGAAGCCGTTGACGCCGTTGCCGGTGGTCAGCACCAGGCGCGTCGAGGCGCCGTAGAGCACGAAGCCGGCGGCGACCTGCTTGTTGCCCGGCTGCAGGAAGTCGGCAGCCGTCACTTCCTTCTTGCCGTCCGGCGCGCGCAGCACCGAGAAGATGGTGCCGGTCATGAAGTTGATGTCGAGGTTGCCCGAGCCGTTGAGCGGATCGAACACGACGAGGTACTTGCCGCGCGGATACTTGGACGGGATCGGCGTCACGCCTTCGACGGCTTCCGACGCCATGCCGGCGAGGCGACCGGTCCAGATGTTCGACTTGATGATGAAGTCGTTGGCGGCGCGCTCGAGGTAGACCTGCGGGTCCTCGGCGTCGGCGCCGAGGCAGCCGCGCGAGATGGCGTGGCTGATCGACTTGCAGGCGGTGGCGATATCGTTGAGGAGGACCGAAAAATCGCCCGTCGCGCCCTTGACGCGACGTTGCTCCTCGATGATGAACTGGGTCAGCGTGGTGCGCCCGTCATGCATGGTCAGTCCCCCTCATTTTGTTTTGTAATCTGCACTTCGCATCCTCCCCAAGAAAATTCCCCGCCCCTTTCGGGGCGGGGCAAAATCTGGCTGATCGCCAGAGGGAGTGGAGAAGTACAGGTCCGGGGCAACCCCGAACCGACGGGGGAAATGTACCCGCGGGCATCCATAAGCGCCATTCACTTTTTCTTATCATTGGAATAAGCCCTCTTGCGCATGCCGCAGCATGCGAAAGGGCTAATCGGCGAGGCTTGCGCCGGTCACCTGGCTGCCCACGCGCACGCCTTCGCGCAAGTCGCTCGCCGGCCACGGCAGCGCGATTTGCGCGGTCTCGCCGGGGCGCAGCGAGGGGATGCGATAGCTCTCGCGGCCGCGCGCCGAGTGCGAGGCGGCGACGGTGACTCCCTGTGCGGCAACGGGCGCGTTGTTGCGCACCAGCAGCACCAGCTGGCCGCGCGCATTGCGCTCGATGGCGGTGGCGAAATAGTTGCCCGGCCGTTGCGGCATTTCCAGCCGCGCCAGCGCGACCGCCGCACCCTTGCCGGCTTCGCTCGGCGCACCGGCCGCGGCGCGGAAGTGTTCGGCGGCCTCGCCCTTGCGGCCGGCGTCGAGCTGGATGCGGCCGAGCGCGTAATGCGCCTGGGCCGTCGGCAGCAGGCTGTTGGCCTTGGTGAAGTCGGCGCGCGCCGCCTCGACGTCGCCGCGGCGCTGGCGCTCGCGGCCGCGGCCGAGGTAGAAATCGTAGAAATCGGGATTGCGCTTGATCGCCTCGTCGTAGTCGCGCTCGGCTTCCGCGTGCCTGCCGAGCGCTGCGTGCGCGTCGCCGCGCAGGCCGTGGAACAGCGCCTCGCGCGGTTCAATTTTCAGCGCCGCCTCGGCCAGCTTCAGCGCCTGTTCGGCCTCCTTCTTCGCCAGCGCCTTCTCACCCTCGTCGAAGCGCTTGTAGGCCTCGCGCGTCTTGAGCAGGTGGGCGATGCGCGCCTGGTACTCGCGTTCGCCGGTCTTGAAGCTGCCGGTCAGCGTCGCGGCGAACTCGCGATTCGCATCGACGCGTTCCTGCGACGGCGGATGGCTCGCGAACAGGCCCTCGAGCCAGTTCGGCGCCTTGCCGTTCGAGAGGCGGAGGAAGGTCTCCTGCAGCGCCACCGCGGCCTTGGGATCGTAGCCGGCGCGCTGCATGTAGATCATGCCGTAGTGGTCGGCCTCGAGTTCGAGGTCGCGTCCGTACTTGACGCCGAGCAGGCCGGCGCCGATGCCCGCGACGGTATCGGCGACGCGTCCGTAGCGGCTGTCCGACGCGGCGATGGCGACGGCGGCAGCGCCCGCCTGCAGCAGCATGCCCGTCTCCATGCCGCGCGCGGCGTGACGCCCTGCGGCGTGCACGATCTCGTGGCCGATCACGGCGGCCAGTTCGGCCTCGCTCTTGAGTTCGACGAGCAGGCCGCGGTTCAGCGCGATCTTGCCGCCGGGCATGGCCCAGGCGTTGGGCACCGATTCGTTGAGGACGACGAAGTCATAAGGCAGCTGCGAGCGGTCGCTAACGCGCGCGAGCTTCTGGCCGACCTCACGCACATACGCCGTCAGCTGCGGGTCGAGCACGTACTGGCCGCCGCTTTGCTGCTGGCCCGGAACGTAGGCTTCGCGTCCCATGGAGATTTCCTGCTGCTCGGAGACCAGATGCAGTTCGCTGCGGCCGGTGACGGGGTTCGTCGCGCAAGCGGCGAGCGTGAGCGGCGCTAGGAACAGCAATCGGCGGAGGAGGAGCATCGGGTTCATTGCGGGCCGATTCTAGCTCTCGTGGGCGCTCGGGCCGCCGGGGGTGCTGCTGCGCTCCGTGTCACCCGGATCGGGCTGACGCCCGCTCCTCCTTCTTTACCTACGCGCAGCAGCACCCCCGACGTCCCGAGCGGTTGCGCCCTGCCTCTTTGGAGGCTCGGAACCGCCGCGTATCCAGACGAGGATGGTGGGGGTCCGACTCCGTAGGTAAAGGAGGAGGGCGGGGTAAAGCCCCGCCCGGGGGACACGGAGGAGTCGGACCCCCGCCGTCCTCGGCGCGCCGGCGGGCCGCAAACTAGCGCGTCAGTTGCAAGTAAAGCTGCGGCAACGTCTCAGGCAGACGCTCGATGCGGTCGAGCACGAGATAGCGATTGCCGAAGATGTGGCACACGTAGTCGTCGGCGCGCGGATCGAGCGACAGGCAGAACGTCGCGATGCCCTGGCTCGAGAGTTCCTCGACGGCCTTCTTCGTGTCGGCGTGCAGGTATTCGCCGTCGTCGACGTCGATGTCGGCGGGCTCGCCGTCGGTCAGCACCAGCAGGATGCGGCGGTCGGCCTGGCGGTGGCCGAGGTAGTGGCCGGCGTGGCGCATGGCGGCGCCCATGCGCGTCGACCAGCCGGCTTCCATCGCCGCGACGCGCGCCTTGACGGCGTCGTCCCAGCGCTCGGTGAAGCCCTTGATGTGCTGGTAGCGGACTTCGTGGCGGGTGTTGGAGTGGAAGCCGGCGATGGCGAACGGGTCGCCGAGGCGGTCGATTGCCCAGGCCAGCAGCGACACCGCCTCCTGGCTGAGCTGGAGGATCGACTGGCCGCTGTCGCCGGCCTTCTCGTTGAGCGATTCGGAAAGATCGAGCAGCAGCATGACGGCGATGTCGCGGCCGTCGGTGCGGTGGCTCATGTTGATGCGCGGATCGGGAATCGCGCCGCACTTGAAGTCGATCAGCGAGCGCAGCGCGATGTCGAGGTCGAGCTCGGAGCCGTCTTCCTGGTAGCGGATGCGCACGCGGTCCTGCGGCTTCAGCAGATCGAGCATGCGCTTGAGTTTCTTGGCGAGCGCCGCGTGCTTGTCGAGCAGTCGGTCGATGTCGGCGCCGTTGCCCGACGGATGCAGCGCCTCATAGACGCTCGCCCAGTCGGGCCGGAAGCTCTGGCTGCGGTAATCCCACTCGGCGTAGTGTCGCGGCGGCAGGCCCTGCAGTGGATCGGCCGGCTCGAGCTTGCGCGGCTCGTCGAAGGCTTCTTCCTCGTCGCCTTCCTCGATGAATTTCCACAGCTGGCGGTTGTCGTCGCGGTAGTCGACGACGGTATCGTCGAAATGCACCTTGGCGAACTGGTCGCTCTGGCGGCGCGTGCGCGCGACCCAGGCGAGCGCCAGCGCCGCCATCTCGGCCGTGCTCGAAGGACCGTCCGCCAGTGCGGCATGGAAGCGGCCGACATAGTCGAGCAGGACTTCGTCGCGATAGTCGTGATCGGCGTCGATGAACGCGCGCGACAGCATCGCCAGGCGGTGGCGCAGGCAGGAGGTCGTCTCGGGATCGCAGGCGTCCTCGACCGGCTTCGGATGCAGCGCCAGCAGCACGCGCGCCAGGCCGGGATACTCGCGCACCAGCAGGCAGTCGATGCGCGCATCCTCGAAGAACTCGACGGCCATGCGCTGGAAGGGGCTCCAGTTGTCGGCGATCTGCGCCTCGCTCCAGCGCCGGTGGCCGACCATGTGGGCGAGCGTGGCGCGATAGCGGTCGAGTCCGCTGGCACCCGGCACGTCATCGTAGACGTCGGGGATGCGCATGCCGAGCTTGTCGTAGTAGGGCACGGGCTGGCGCAGTTCGTGGAAGGCGGTCGAGTAGGGCACGAGGTGCTCGCCCTCGCGCCACAGCGCGCGCAGCGTGAGTTCGAGCTGGCGCTCGACGTCGGCGAACAGCGTGCCGTGGCGCTCGCGCTGGAGCACCGTGCGGCTGTCGGGCGACTTGAGCGCGAAGTACTCGGCCTGGCGTTTGGGATGCGTGCCGTAGTTGCGCACTCCGTAGTCGACCCAGTTGCGCAGGCCGGCGATCGGCACGAGCTGGAGCAGTTGCGGCGCCTGGCGGAAGAGTTCCGGCAGGCCCGGGCTCGGGAAGGTCGCATGGCGGCCGTGGATCGAGCCCGTCGTGCGCGCCATCATGTCGAGGGCGACGTCGAGGTAACGCTGCAGTTGTTCAGGCGATTGCAGGCGGCGCCCGACGGCGGCCAGCGTCTGCAGGAAGGGCGTGATGGCCGCGCTGTTGGGCGACTTCTGCATCGCGCGCACGGCGTCCATCAGGGCGGGCAGCACGTCGCCGCCGACGGCGGCGACCACCGACGGCCATTCCTCGAGGAAGGCCAGCACCGGCTCGGGTCCGCGGCCCAGCTTGCCGAGCGTGCGCGCGGCGTCGATGTAGGCATCGACCTGCTCGCGGGAGAAGCTGGTCAGCGCCTCGAACAGGCACTCCTCGAAGACGTCGGCGACTTGCGGGAAGCCGCAGTCGAGCGCCTGCCAGTACGAGTCGACCTGCGGATGCCGGACCGTGGCTTCGGCCATGGGCGCGGCCTCAGGCGAAACAGGCGTCGATGGCGTGGTCGAGCGTGGCGCGGATGTCGGCGTCGTCGGTGATCGGACGCGCCATCGCCATGCGGCAGGCATCCGTCGCGGCGACGCCGGCGCGGATCAGCTTGGCGGCATAGACGAGCAGGCGCGTCGAGATGCCTTCGTCGAGGCCGTGGCCCTTGAGGTTGCGCGCCGTGGCGCCGACCTTAACCAGCTTGGCGGCGGTGGCCGCGTCGACGCCGGTCTCGCGCGCCACGATCGAGGTCTCGAGCTCGGCCTGCGGATAGTCGAAGTCGAAGGCGGCGAAGCGCTGCTTGGTCGACTGCTTGAGATCCTTCATCAGGCTCTGGTAGCCCGGGTTGTAGGAGATCACGAGCTGGAAGTCGGCGTGCGCCTCGACCAGCTCGCCCTTCTTGTCGAGCGGCAGCACGCGACGGTGGTCGGTCAGCGGGTGGATGACGACGGTGGTGTCCTGGCGCGCCTCGACGATTTCGTCGAGGTAGCAGATGGCGCCGATGCGGGCGGCCGTCGTCAGTGGGCCGTCGAGCCAGCGCGTGCCGCCGGCGTCGAGCAGATAGCGGCCGACGAGGTCGGATGCCGTCATGTCCTCGTTGCAGGCGACGGTGACCAGCGGCTTGCCGAGCTTCCACGCCATGTACTCGACGAAGCGCGACTTGCCGCAGCCCGTCGGTCCCTTGACCATCACCGGCAGTCGCGCCGCGTAGGCGGCTTCGAACAGCGCGACTTCGTTGTCCTGCGGCTGATAGAACGGCTCGTTGCGAACGCGGTACTGGTCTCGGTCGATCATGGTTTATGTCCGATCAAAACAGTCGGGATTGTCGGGCCAAAAAAGCCCCGCGGTGGCGGGGCTCCCTTGAAACCCGGCTTACTTGTGGACGCCGAGCTTTTCGCGCCAGCCGGGGAACAGCTTGTCCGAATCCTTGGGGAAGGACTCGAACGAGCGCGCGAATTCCTTGTGCTCCTTGGCCCACTGTATCGGGTCGGCACCGGCCTTCCAGCATTCGTAGGCCTGGCGCAGCGACTTGGCGCCGGCGGCCGGGGAATCGATGTGGCCGTAGGAGCCGCCGCCGGCGGTGTTGATGACGTTGCCGTGGCCGAGGTTCTGGAAGAAGCCGGGCAGGCGCAGCGCGTTCATGCCGCCGGAGATGATCGGCGTGGTGGCCTTGATGCCGTCCCACTTCTGGAAGTAGACCGGGCCCTGGCATTCGTCGCGCTCGATCATGTAGGCGATGACCTTGTCGTCGCCGTCGCCTTCCATCTTGCCGTAGCCCATGGTGCCGACGTGGATGCCCGAGGCGCCCTGCAGGCGGCTCATCTTGGCGAGCACGAAGGCGGTGTAGCCGCGCTTGGCGGACGGCGAGGTGACGGCGCCGTGGCCGGCGCGATGAAAGTGCAGGAACTGGTTCGGGTACTGGCGGCGGCAGGTGGTGACCATGCCGGGGCCGCCGACGTAGCCGTCGACCAGGAAGGCCAGCTTGTTGGCGTCGGGGCCGAAGGTCTCGAGCGCGAAGTCGGCGCGCGCGATCATCTCGTAGTGGTCGTCGGCCGTGATGTTCATCGAGAACAGCTTGGCTTCGCCGGTCTCGTCCATCGCGCGCTTCATGGCGTCATAGACGAGCGGGATGGTCTTCTTGATCGGGGCGAACACCTGGTTGCCTTGCGGCTCGTCGTTCTTGATGAAGTCGCCGCCGAGCCAGAACTGGTAGGCCGCCTTGGCGAAGGGCTCGGGACGCAGGCCGAGCTTCGGCTTGATGATGGTGCCGGCGATGTAGCCGCCGTCCTTGGTCGGACGGCCGAGGATGCGCCACAGTTCTTCGATGTTGGTGACCGGGCAGTCGAACTGGCGGATCACTTCCGGCGGCACGTAGAAGTCGATCATCTTGGCGTGCTCGATGTCGCCCATGCCCTGGTTGTTGCCGATGGTCAGCGTCAGGAACGAGACCAGCATCATGCGGCCATCGATGACGTTGCGGTCGAACAGTTCGAGCGGATAGGCGATCCGCATGTCTTCCTTGGCCTCGTCGATGAAATACACGAGCGCATCGACGCCCTTGGTGAATTCGTCGGTCGTCGACACTTCGACGTTGGTGCCGGTGGAGGATTCGGCGGCGAAGTGCGCGGCGGCTTCCAGGTAGCCGGTGCCCGTCTTGGGCTTCATCTTGTAGGCGCACAGGATGTGCTTGCCGCCCTTGATCAGGTCTGCTTCCTTCAGATCGAGGGCTGCATAGCGGTTCGACTGATCCATCTTGCTTTCTCCTTTGGTTTGTCCGTGTCGGTGTGGGGCGAATCCTACGAGCGCCGGATCATAAATAACATTCAGAATTAATGATGGCGACTATAAGTGTTGTGCAGGGCTTGCAGCTCGCCGAGAACGGTCGCGGCGAAGTCCGGCAGCACGGCGAGGGCGCCGTCGAAGTCCTGTCCGCGCGTATAGCCGTTCTCGGTGACCAGCGTCGGGATGCCGGCTGCGGTGGCGGCCTTGAGGCCATGGGCGGAATCCTCGATCGCCAGGCACTCGGCGGCCGGCAGGCCGAGCCGTTCGAGCACCCAGAGATAGATGTCGGGCGCGGGTTTCTTGTGCGGCACGATGTCGCCGGCGCCGATGACGTCGAACCATTTCTCGGCGTCGTGCGCGAGTGAGGCGCGCAGCAGGGCGGTGACGTTCTCGGGCGAGGTCGTGGTCGCGATCGCCAGCTTGAGGCCCGCCTGGCGCGCTTCGTGGATCATGCTGGCGACGCCGGGCCGCAGCGGCAGCGCGCCGCCTTCGACCAGATGCACGTAATGGCTGGTCTTCAGCGTGTGCAGCTTGCGCATCAGGTGCGGGAAGTCGGCGCGGTGCGCGAGATCGGGCGCGTATTTCTGCGCGTAATGGGCCATGCGCTCCTTGCCGCCGGTGACGGCGAGGAGCTGCCCATAGAGCTTCACGTCCCAGTTCCAGGGCAGGCCGGCCTCGCGGAAGGCGGCGTTGAAGGCGACGCGATGGCCGTCGCGCTCGGTGTCCGCGAGCGTGCCGTCGACATCGAAAATCAAGGCCTTGAGCATGGCGCGGAGGATATTCCTCCGGAACGATAAGGACCATTCATCGTTTCTTATGGCGATGATAAGATGCATCCACTATGAAAAACGTCACGCTTCGCCAGTTGCGCGTGTTCGAGGCCGTTGCGCGCCATCTCTCGTTCTCGCGCGCGGCCGAGGAACTGCACCTGACGCAGCCGGCCGTGTCGATGCAGGTGCGGCAGCTCGAGGACATGGTCGGCCTGCCGCTCACCGAGCAGCTCGGCAAGAAGATATTCCTCACCCACGCCGGCGCCGAAGTGGCGCGCCATGCGCGTCTGGTCGCCCTGCAGCTGCGCGAAGCCGAGGAGTCGCTGGCGGCGATGCGCGGCGTGCGCGGCGGCGAGCTGCGCATCGGCGTCGTGTCGACGGCCAAGTACTTCGCCCCGCGCATGCTGACCGACTTCCGCTCGCACCATCCCGGCGTCGTGCTGCGCCTGGGCGTGCACAATCGCGAGACCATCGTGCGCCAGCTGCACGACAACGAGATCGACCTCGCCATCATGGGGCGTCCGCCGCAGGAGTTCGAGACCATCGCCGAAGCCTTCGCGCCGCATCCGCTGGTCATCATCGCCGCCGCGGATCATCCGCTCGCCGGCAAGCGCCGCATCGAGCCCGAGCAGCTGGCCGGCGAAACCTTTCTGATCCGCGAGCCGGGATCGGGCACGCGCGTGGCGATGGAGCGCTATTTCGCCGACGTCGGCTTCACGCCGGGCTCGGTCTTCGAGATGAGCAGCAACGAGACCATCAAGCAGGCGGCGATGGCCGGCATGGGCATCACCTTCATCTCCGAGCACACGATCGGCCTCGAGGTCGGCGTGAAACGCCTCGTCGTGCTGCCGGTGCGCGGCACGCCGGTGGTCCGCCAGTGGTACGTCGTGCATCGCGCCGAGAAGCAGCTGCTGCCGATCGCAGTGGCCTTCCGCAGCTTCCTGCTCGACGGCGGCGCCGAGGCGATCGCTAGTGCAAGTGAGGGCGGGGCGAGCGCGGCGCAACCGGCGCGGCCGAAGGCCGCAGGAAGCCGGCCAGCGCGTCGCGCTCCAGCGGGCGGCTGAACAGGTAGCCCTGGCCTTCGGCGCAGCCGAAGGCCTTGAGCATCGCCAGCTGGGCCGGCGTCTCGATGCCTTCTGCGATCACCGACAGGCCCAGCGTGCGCGCCAGCGCGACGATGCCGTGGGCGATGGCGACGTCGTTGGCGTCGTGTTCCAGGTCCATGACGAACGATCGGTCGATCTTCAGCCGGTTGACCGGGAAGCGCTTGAGATAGGCGAGCGACGAGTAGCCGGTGCCGAAGTCGTCGATCGCCACCTGGATGCCGGTTCCGCGCAGCGCGCGCAGAATCTCGGCGGCGCGCTCGGCGTTTTCCATGACGGCGCTTTCGGTGATCTCGACCTCGAGGCGGTCGGCGGGAAGCCCGGTGCGTTCGAGCGTCTCGGCGATGTGCCGCACGAGCTCGTGATCCTGGAACTGGCGCGCCGAGAGGTTGACGGCGACGCGCAGCGGCGGCAGGCCGGCCTTTTCCCAGCGGGCCGCCTCGTGGCAGGCGGTCTCGAGCACCCAGCGGCCGATCGGCACGATCAGGCCGGTCTCTTCCGCCACGGGGATGAAGGCGCTCGGCGGCACGGGTCCGCGCAGGGGATGGTCCCAGCGCAGCAGCGCTTCGACGCCGACGACCTCGCCGTTCGCCAGGTCGACCTGCGGCTGGTAGACGAGGCGCATCTCGCCGCAGTCGATGGCGGCGCGCAGCTGGGTTTCCATCAGCAGTCGCTCGGTCGCCGTCGCGTTCATGTCGGCGGCGAAGAAGTGGTAGGCGTTGCGGCCGTGCTGCTTGGCGAAGTACATCGCCGTGTCGGCGTTCTTCATCAGCGTGTCGGTATCCTCGCCGTCCCCCGGGAACAGGCTGATGCCGATCGAGGGCGAGGTATGCAGCGCGTGCCCGGCGAGCGCGATCGGCTTGCCGATGTGGTCGATGATCTTCTCGGCGACGCGCGCCGCGTCCTCCGGCGCCGAGATGCCCGGCACGACGATGACGAACTCGTCGCCGCCGAGGCGCGCCACCGTGTCGGTCTCGCGCAGCGCGGCGCGGATGCGCCGCGAGACGGCGATCAGCAGCTGGTCGCCGACGTCGTGGCCGAGCGAGTCGTTGATGGTCTTGAAGCGGTCGAGGTCGATGAACATCACGGCCACGCCTTCGCCATTGCGGCGCGCGTCGGCCAGCGACTGGACCAGGCGCGCCTGCAGCGCATAGCGGTTCGGCAGCGCGGTCAGCGGGTCGTGATAGGCGAGGTGCTCGATGCGCGCCTCGTTCTCCTTGCGTTCGGTGATGTCCGAGAAAATGGCGACGTAGTGGCTCAGCCTGCCCGTGTCGGGATCGCGCACGGCGTTGATGGACATCCACTTCGGGTAGACGTCGCCGTTGCGCCGCCGGTCCCAGATCTCGCCCGACCAGCTGCCCTTGTGCGTGAGCTCGTTCCAGAGCGCGGCGTAAAAGGCCTTGTCGTGCCGGCCCGATGAGAATGCGCGCGGGTTGCGGCCGATCACGTCCGCCGCTGCGTAGCCGGTGATCGCGGTGAACGCCGGGTTCACGGAAATGATGTTCGCGTCGGGGTCGGTGATGAGGATCGCCTGCGCGCTGTTGGCGTAAACCTTCTCCGCCAGCAGCAGTCTCTCGACGTCGCGCTTCTGCTGCGTCACGTCTTCCGCCGAGCCGCGGTAGGTTCCCGACTTGCGTCCGTCGTCGCGGTGGATGGCGGTGCCGGTGAAGGAAACCCAGCGCCGCTGGCCGTCCAGCCGCAGAACCTGGAGCTCGAAGCGGCGGAATGGCTCGCCGCGGCTGCCCAGGTCGGCGATGCGCTGTCGAAGCGCGGGAATCTCCTCGGGCGGCACGTGATCGAAGACGCTGCTGCCGACGAGTTGCTCGATCGGCCGGCCGAAGACGTCGGCCGCCTTCCCGGACAGGTAGACGTAGCGCTGCCCGGCGTCGATTTCCCAGATGAACTCGCCGGCCGATTCGGCGACGTCGCGGAAGCGCTGCTCGCTCTCGCGCAGGCGGCGCTCGGCGGCGACGCGCTCGCGCTCGCGCACCGTCAGCGCCGAAATCATGTCGCGCATCGAATCGGCGACCGCCGTCAGCTCGTCGTCCGACGTCGACCGGTGCTGTTCGAGCGCGCGCTCGACCGCCTCGCTGCGCCCGCCCTCGGCGGCATAGAGCCGCGCGACGTGCCCGAGCCATTCGATGCGCGGCAGCAGCAGGCGGAACCAGCCGCGCACCGTGGACCACAGCAGCAGCGCCTGCACCACGAAGATCATCACGCCCAGCACCATGCTCTCGCCGAGCGAGAACGGCGGCGGCGTCGATACTCGCGCGATCAGCACCGGAACCTCGCCCTCGGGGCCGGGGAACGGGATGCGCTGGGACACCGTGCGTCCCTCGATGCTCGGGCTGCGCGATGCGCCGGGCAGCTCTGCTTCGCCGGCCTCGGCGGCGATCGCGCCGTGCCAGTCGAGCAGCAGCCGGGTGTTGGGATAGTTTTCCTCCCACAGGAAACCGCTGTCGATCGGCGCCGCGAGGTGAAGGGCGCCCATGCCTTCGGGACCGAGCCAGATCGGCTGCCGGACGACCGCGTAGATGCCCTTGCTCGCGGCCTCAAGATACGAGACGCCGAGCGCATAGCCGCCCGGCGGCGGCGCCGGCGGTTCTGGGACGTTCTCGCCCTGGCTGAACACCTTGCGGCCGGCGCCGTCCGTGATCACGACGCCGGCAAACACCGGCGACGAGCTTTCCGCCGTCAGGAACGCGCGCAGCCGCAGCCAGCGGTCCGGTGCGTCGAGGATGCGGATGAACTCGAGGCGGGCCTTGATGCGGAACGCCGTTTCCTCCCAGGTCTTCGCCGTCAGTTGCAGGCGCTTCTGGTAGTGGGCTGCGATCTTTTGCGTCTGGTCGTCGGACGCGCGGTACAGGGTCAGCAGGTAAAGGCCGTAGGTCAGGGCCAGCGCCAGCACGGCGCTGGAGGCGAGCACGACGCCGATGTCGAGGACGGCGCGGCGTCGCAGGCTGCCTTTCACGGCTTGCGTCCCGCCCAGCGGTCCTGAAGCATGTCGCCGAGCAGGATGCGGCGACCCTTGCCTTCGGTCGAGGCGTAGAAGAGGTCAGTCTCGCGCACCTGCCGGTCCGAGAACTTGCCGTCCCGGCTGTAGAGCCGCTCGTACTGGCGCAGCGATTGCACCAGCGAGCGGCGCTCGGCTTCGTCGTCGATGTCGAGCGCCGCGACGATTTCCTCGGGCGTGTGGGTCGCCATCCAGGCCAGTGTCCGCCGGACGACGGCGACCATCTTCTCGGCCTTCTGCGGCGCGTTGCGGATGACGTCGCTGCGCGTTTCCACCGCCGCATGCAGGAAGCCGGCGCCCGGGATGCGTTCGGCGTCGGCCGGGTTGGCGAGGTTGACGAGGAAGAACACCTGGCCGGCGTCGCGCAGGCGCGAGGCGAAGGGCTCGTCGCCGAGGATTGCGTCCGCCGACTTCGACAGGATCAGCGCCGACTGCTCCTCCCAGCTCTGGCCGGCGGCGATCAGGCGCACATGGCTGGGCGAGATGCCGTCGTGCTTCAGCAGCAGTTCCGCGAGCTGCTGCGAGGTCGTCTTCGACGACAGCGAACTGGTATTGACCCCGACGAGGCGCCCGGCGAGGTCGCGCACGCGCCGGACCTGTCCCTTGAGGTCGCTGCGCACCATGAGGATGAACAGCGTCAGGTCGTCGACGGCGGCGATCACCTGCACGTCGTTGCCGCTGGCGCGGGCCGACATCGCCGCCGGCACGCCGGCGACCGCGAAGTCGACGTTGCGCGACTGCAGCTGGTGGAGCGCGACGCCGCCGCCGCCGGTGTGGCGCATGACGAGCTCGACGCCCTCGGCCTTGTCGGCGCCGATTTTCGGCGCCAGATCGAGCGGCAGGTACGAGATGTTGCGCGGACCGGGGAACGCGACCGTGAGTCGCAGGGCGTCGGCGGCGACGGCGGTGCAAGCGGTGATTGCGAGAAGGACGAAGGCGGCGAACTTGGTCATGGTTCGACGAAAGCTGGGTCGGAGGCGAGACCCTACCCGAAGGCCCTTATGCTGACAAGGTGCTTGGATCAAGCGCCTGCTCTGGCTAGCCGCGCCACTTTATCGAGCAGCCGATGCTCGGTATCTGCTCGCGCGGTCCCTGGCCGGTGGCCGCCACCTGCTTCATCGCTTCGAAGAGATCGCGCCGCACGCCTTCGGGCGCCGTCTCCTTGCGCGATTCGTCGAGGCGGCCGCGGTACTGGAGTTCGAGGTCGGCATTGAAGCCGAAGAAGTCCGGTGTGCAGACGGCGCCGTAGGCCTGCGCCACCTCCTGGGTGGCGTCGAGCACGTAGGGGAAGGGAAAGTCGTGGCGGCGCGCGACGGCGACCATGTTGTCCCAGGAATCCTCCGGGTACTCGGCCGGATCGTTCGACATGATCGCGATCGAGCCGATGCCCAGCGCCGCGAGCTCGCGCGTGTCGCGCACGATGCGGTCTATCACGGCCTTCACGTATGGGCAGTGGTTGCAGATGAACATCACCAGCAGGCCGTTGGGCCCGCGCGCCGAGGCGAGGGTGTGACGCTTGCCGTCGACGCCGGGAAGCTCGAATTCGCGCGCCTTCCAGCCGAAGTCGCAGACGGGGGTCGGGGTGCTGACCATGGGCGTTGTCTCCTTGAATGTCGTTAGAATGATCCGATGGCGCCCAGATTTTACGTTGCCGCAGGGCTTGCGCCGGGCGCGAGCGTCGAGCTGCCGCCCGAGGCGGCCCATCACGCGGTGCGCGTGCTGCGTCTCGCCGAGGGCGATGCGGTGGTCCTGTTCGACGGCCGCGGCGGCGAATGGCATGCGCGCCTGGAGCGCGCCGGCCCGGCGGTGCGAGCGGCGCTCGACGCCTTCGACGCCGAGGACCGCGAGGCGCCGCTCGCCGTGACCCTCGTCCAGGGCCTGCCCGCCGCCGACAAGATGGACTGGATCATCCAGAAGTGCACCGAGCTCGGCGTCGCGGCGATCCAGCCGGTCGCCGCGCGGCGCAGCGTGGTGCGCCTGTCGGGCGAGCGCATGGTGCGCCGCGGCCAGCACTGGCAGCAGGTGGCGGTCGCCGCCTGCGAGCAATGTGGACGCAATCGCGTGCCGGAAGTGGCGCCGCTGCTGGATTTGCCCCATTATCTCGGCATGGCGGCGCCGGAGAACGAAACGCGGCTGCTGCTGGTGCCCGGCTCGGAGACAAGCCTTTCGCGCATGCAGAAGCCCGTCGGCGGCGTGACGCTGATGATCGGGCCCGAAGGCGGTTTCGAGGAGGGCGAGGTTCTGGCGGCGCTTGCGGCCGGCTACAAGCCGGTGGCGCTCGGGCCGCGCGTGTTGCGTACCGAGACCGCGGGCCTGGCGATGCTGGCGGCGCTGATGGCGCGGTGGGGTGATTTCTAGGGGAGGT
Organism: Pseudomonadota bacterium; assembly: GCA_046726235.1. GTDB lineage: Bacteria > Pseudomonadota > Gammaproteobacteria > Burkholderiales > Rhodocyclaceae > Nitricoxidireducens. The sequence continues at coordinate 174,910 of JBKPAD010000006.1, read as the reverse complement.
TGGGCCATGTTTGAATCGGCAGAACTCGGACACAAGATCGACAAGGAAACCTACCGCAAGGCGGTACCGGAACTGCGCGCGGCGCTGCTCGACGCGCAATACGAACTCAAGGAAAAGGCGAAGATTCCCGTCGTCGTCCTCGTCAGCGGCCAGGACGGCGCCGGCAAGGGCGAGACCATCAACATCCTCTACGAGTGGATGGACCCGCGCTTCATCTCGACGCTGGCGTTCTCGGCGCCGACCGACGAGGAGCGCCAGCGGCCGTTCATGTGGCGCTACTGGCGCGCGCTGCCGCCGAAAGGGCGCGTCGGCATCTTCGCCGGTTCGTGGTATTCGAGCCCGATCCACGACCGCATCGATGGCAACATGACCAAGGCCGACGTCGACGCGCGCATCGACCAGATCAACCGCTTCGAGGCGATGCTGGTCAACGAGGGCGCGCTGGTGCTCAAGTTCTGGTTCCATCTGACCAAGGACGGCCAGAAGCGGCGCCTCAAGGCGCTCGAGAAGGATCCGCGCACGGCCTGGCGCGTCACCAAGTGGAACTGGGATCGCCTCAAGACCTACGACAAGCTGCAGGAAGTCGTCGGCCACGTGCTGCGCATGACCAACACGCCGTGGGCGCCGTGGATCATCGTCGAGGGCGAGGACGACCGCTACCGCTCGCTGACGACGGGCCGCATCCTGCTCGACGCGATCCGCCAGCGCCTCGCCAGCGCCGACAAGCTGGTGACGCCGGTGGCGCCGCCGATGCAGCCGAACATCGACGGCCGCGACATCATTTCCGAACTCAATCTGGCGCAGAAGCTGGCGAAGAAGACCTACGAGGACCAGCTCGCCAAGTGGCAGGGCAAGCTCTCCGAGCTGGTGCGCGATCCGCGCTTCAAGCAGCACTCGGTGATCTGCGTCTTCGAGGGCTCCGACGCCGCCGGCAAGGGGGGCAGCATCCGCCGCGTCACCGCGGCGATGGACGCGCGCGACTACCAGATCGTGCCGATCGCCGCGCCGACCGAAGAGGAGCGCGCCCAGCCCTACATGTGGCGCTTCTGGCGCCACGTGCCGCGCGTCGGCCGCTTCACCATCTTCGACCGCTCGTGGTACGGCCGCGTGCTGGTCGAGCGCGTCGAGGGCTTCTGCGCCGAGGCCGACTGGCTGCGCGCCTACTCGGAGATCAACGACTTCGAGCACGAGCTCGCCGACGCCGGCGCCATCGTCATCAAGTTCTGGCTGCAGATCAGCGCCGAGGAGCAGCTGCGCCGCTTCAAGGAGCGCGAGAAGATCGAGTTCAAGCGCTTCAAGCTGACCGACGAGGACTGGCGCAACCGCGAGAAATGGGATGCCTACCACCTCGCGGTGTGCGACATGGTCGACCGCACCAGCACCGGCAACGCGCCGTGGACGCTGGTCGAGGCCAACGACAAGAACTTCGCGCGCGTGAAGATCCTGCGCACGATCTGCCAACGCATCGAAAAGGCCCTCGGCGGCGACGGCAACGCTGCCGCCCCGGACGGCAAGGCCAAGAGGAAGAAATAAGGCACATGGAAACGACGCAAGACAGCGACGCAAGGCTGGTGGCGTGGGTGCGGCAGGCCGCGCCTTACATCCACGCCTTCCGCGGCAAGACCTTCGTCATCGCCTTCGGCGGCGAGGTGCTGCTCGAACCCGCCACCGCACAGGCGCTGATCCACGACATCGCGCTGCTCGACAGCATGGGCATCCGCCTGGTGCTGGTGCACGGCGCGCGGCCGCAGATCGACGCCGAGATGGCCTCGCGCCAGATGACGCCGCGCTTTCACAAGGGGCTGCGCGTTACCGACGGCCAGACCCTCGAGTGCGTCAAGCGCGCGATGGGCGTCACGCGCATCGAGATCGAGGCGATGCTGTCGCAGGGCCTGCCGAATACGCCGCTGGCGGGCGGCTTCCTGCGCGTGACCGGCGGCAACTTCATCTCGGCCAAACCGGTCGGCGTGGTGGACGGCGTCGACTACCAGCACACCGGGGCCGTGCGCCATGTGATCGCCGATGAAATTCGCGGCGACCTGGCGCAGGAGAACGTCGTGCTGATCACGCCGATCGGCGCCTCGCCCTCCGGCGAGATCTTCAACCTCGCCTGGGAGGAAGTCGCCGAGTCCGTGGCGACGGCGATCAAGGCCGACAAGCTGATCTACCTCTGCGACGCTCCCGGCCTCGTCGACCGCAAGGGCGCCCTGGTCGAGGCGCTGACGGCGGAGGAGGCCGAGACGCTGCTGACGAAGAAGGTGAAGCAGGCGCCGGAGGCCGCGCGCGTGCTGCCGGGTTCGCTGCGCGCCTGCCGCGGCGGGGTCGGCCGCGTGCACTTCCTCGACCGCAAGCGCGACGGGGCGATGCTGATGGAGTTCTTCACCCGCGACGGCATCGGCACCGTGCTGACCAGCGCTTCGCTCGAACGCCTGCGCGAGGCGACCAGCGCCGACGTCGGCTCGATCCTGGCGCTGATCTCGCCGCTCGAGGCCGACGGCACGCTGGTGAAGCGCGGTCGCGAGCGTATCGAGATGGAGATCACCCACTTTTCGGTGCTCGAGCACGATGGCGTGATCGTCGGCTGCGCGGCGCTGTATCCGTTCACCCATGAGAAGTCGGCGGAGCTCGCCTGCCTCGCCGTGATGCCCGACTATCGCGAGCTCGGCTACGGCGACCAGCTGCGCCGCCACATCGAGGCGCGGGCGAAGAAGCTCAAGCTGAAGCGTCTGTTCGTGCTGACGACGCGCACCGCGCACTGGTTCATCGAGCGCGGCTTCAGCGAGGCCGACATCGACGCCCTGCCGAAGCAGCGGCGCGAGTTCTACAACCTGCAGCGCCGGTCGAAGGTCTTCGTCAAGGCGCTGTAAGCGGCGTGGCGATAGGATTAGAATCGTTTTGTCTGACTAAAGGAATAGACATGGCCCGTATGGTCAATTGCATCAAACTCGGTCGCGAGGCGGAGGGCCTCGATTTCCCGCCGATGCCGGGCGAGATGGGCAAGCGCATTTACGAGAACGTCTCCAAGGAGGCGTGGCAGCAGTGGATTCGCCTGCAGACGATGATCATCAACGAGAACCGCCTGAACCTCGCCGATGCGCAGCACCGCAAGTATCTCGCCGAGCAGGTCGAGAAGCACTTCTTCGGCGAAGGAGCCGCGCAGGTCGCCGGCTACGTGCCGCCACGGAGTTAGCGCGCAAGACAGCCAGGCCGGCCGCGCGTCCGCCGGCGAAAGGAGGATGAGGCGTGTTCGACGTTTTGAACCGCCTGAATGTCCGCAACAGGGTGTGGGCCATGATCATGGTCTTCATGTCCCTGTTCGTGTTCGCCAGCGTCGTCGACCTGCTCGTCGAGCGCAAGGAGTTCTGGCATGAGAAGGAACTCAAGACGCGCGGCCTCGTCGAGATCGCCTACCGGGTCGTCGAACACCACCACGGCTTGCAGCAGCGCGGCGTCCTGACGCAGGCGGAGGCCCAGGCCGCCGCCATCCGTACCCTGCGCGTGATGCGCGGCGCCGAGCGCGAGTACTACTGGATCAACGACCTCGGCACGCCGTATCCGCGGATGGTGATGCATCCGACGCTGCCCGCCTATGAAGGCCAGTTGCTCAACGCCGAGAAGTTCGACCGCGCCACCAGCATGCAGGTCGGCACGGAGGGCAGGCGCGTCGCCACCGCGGGCCGCAACAGGAACCTGTTCGTCGCCTTCGTCGAGGTCGTCAACGAGGGCGGCGAGGGTTTCGTCACCTACGAGTGGCCGAAGCCGCTGGCCGACGGCAGCACGACGGCCGAACCCTACACCAAGCTGTCCTTCGTCCGGAAATTCGAGCCGTGGGGCTGGATCGTCGGCAGCGGCGTGTACGTCGATGATGTCGACGCGGCGTTCAAGGCATCGCTGGCCAGCCATCTCGGCGTGGTGGTAGGCATCGCGGCCCTGATGCTGCTGGCCGGCGCCATTCTCGCGCGCAGCATCACGCGGCCCCTCGGCGCCACCGTGGAGTTGATGCGCGAGATCGCGGGCAGCGGCGACCTGACGCGGCGCCTGCCGGCTGAAGGGCGCAACGAAATCTGCCTGCTCGCCGGCGGCTTCAACGAAATGCTCGAGCGCTTGCAGGCGCGCGACGTCGAACTGGCACGGTATCGCGAACAACTCGAGGAAGAGGTGGCGCGACGCACCTTTGAACTGCGAACAGCCAACGGCCGCCTCGAAGAGGAGCTGATCGAACGCCGACAGCTCAGCGAGGCCTTGCGGCAATCCGACGAGGCCATCATCGTTGCCGATCCGGACCTGCACTTCATCTATGTGAACCCGGCCTTCGAGCGTCTGTTCGGCTATCGCAGCGCCGAAGTCGTCGGGCAACCCGTGTCGATCATGGCGCCGCAGGGCGAACCGGGACCCGGCGATACCGCGCGCATCGCGCGCGAGCAAGGGAGTTTCCGCGGCGAAACGCTGCGGCGCGCCAAGGACGGCCGCGACGTCCCGGTGCTGCTGACCGTCGCGGCGGTCAACGACGCCGAGGGCCGCATCGTCGGCTACGTCGCCGCCATGGCCGACCTGACCGAACTCAGGCATGCCGCGAACGAGGTTCACGCACGCATGACCGAGTTGTCGCATGCCAACGACGAACTGCGCGAACTCAACGCCAGGCTCGAGCAGGCCCAGAACCAGTTGCTGCATTCCGAGAAGATGGCGTCGATCGGCATTCTCGCCGCCGGCGTCGCGCACGAGATCAACAATCCGGTCGGCTACGTGAAGTCGAACAACCAGTCGCTAGCCTGCTACGTCGAGGACTTCCTGCGCATCATCGCCGCCTACGAGGCTGCCGCCGCCAAGCTGCCCGCGCACGAGGAGGCGTTCGCCGAAGTGCGGCGCCTGCAGGCCGAACTCGATCTGGCCTACAAGAAGGGAGACGTCCTCAGTCTGCTGGCTGAATCGTGCAACGGCCTCGATCGGGTGACGACGATCGTTCGCAACCTGAAGGACTTTTCCCACGTGGACGCCGAGGAAACCTGGCGCGAGGAGGATCTCCACGCCGGCATCGACAGCACGCTCAGCGTCGTCTGGAATCAGCTCAAGTACCACTGCGAGGTGCGCAAGGAATACGGCGAGCTGCCCGCCGTCGAATGCGTGTTGCCCCAGCTCAATCAGGTGTTCATGAACCTGCTGGTCAATGCCGCGCAGGCGATCAAGGACCACGGCATCATCACGATCCGCACGGGGACCGAGGGCGAAGAGGTTTGGGTCGAGGTTGCCGATTCCGGCGAAGGCATCGCACCCGAGCACCTGCGGCGCGTCTTCGATCCCTTTTTCACCACCAAGCCGGTCGGCAAGGGTACCGGCCTCGGCCTGTCGGTGTCCTACAGCATCGTGCAGAAGCACCACGGCCGCATCGAGGTGGCGAGCGAGGCAGACGTCGGCACCCGCTTCCGCCTCTGGCTGCCCGTGCGGCAACCGGCCGAGACCGCCCCTGCTCCTAGCGGGTCGTCGTCTTGACGCCGTTAGCGGTGCCGAGCAGCAGCACGTCGGCACCGCGTTGCGCGAACAGGCCGTTGGTGACGACGCCGACGATCTGGTTGATCTTCGCTTCGAGTCCCTTCGGATCGCCGATCGACAGGCCGTGCACGTCGAGGATCACGTTGCCGTTGTCGGTGGTGAAGCCGGCGCGCAGCTTCGGCTCTCCGCCGAGCTTGGCGAGTTCACGCGCGACGTAGGCGCGTGCCATCGGGATCACTTCGACCGGCAGCGGGAACTTGCCCATCGTCTTGACCAGCTTGCTCTCGTCGCAGATGCAGACGAAGGTCTTCGCCACCGCGGCGACGATCTTCTCGCGCGTCAGCGCGCCGCCGCCGCCCTTGATCATGCTGAAGCCGCCGTCGATTTCGTCGGCGCCGTCGACGTAGATCGCCATCTCGCTGACGTCGTTGAGGTCGAGCACCTTGATGCCGTGGCCTTCGAGGCGTTTCTTCGTCGCCTCCGAGCTGGCGACGGTGCCGCCGAGCTGCCCCTTGATCGCGGCGAGTTCGTCGATGAAGAAGTTGGCCGTCGAGCCGGTGCCGACACCTAGGATCGCGCCTTGCGGCAGGTTGGCCGCCACGTAGTCGCGGGCGGCTCTGGCCACGGCTTGCTTGAGTTCGTCTTGGGTCATGCGTTGCCTCTCTCCTGTATGCGATTTGTTTGTGGGGCGGATTTTAGCGGGTTCGTCTTTGGGTGTTTGCGGTGTGCGCGCCAAGGATGGCGGGTGTCCGATTCCCTCCGTGCCCGGACCGGGCTTGACGCCCGGTCCTCCTCCTTTACCTGCGGGAATCGGACACCCGCCATCCTTGTGGATACGCCCGTGGGTGTTTTGCTCCAAAGAGGCAGTGCGTCACCGCTCGGGACGGCGGGGGTGCTGCTGCGTGCAGGTAAAGAAGGAGGAGCGGGCGACAGCCCGGTCCGGGTGACACGGAGCGCAGCAGCACCCCCGCCGGCCCGAGCCCACCCACATAAAGACCGGCGCCTACTTCTTACGCATCGGCGGCAAATCGGTACACGTACCGTGCGCCACCTCCGCCGCCATGCCGATCGACTCGCCCAGCGTCGGATGCGGATGGATCGTTTTGCCGATGTCGAGGGCGTCGGCACCCATCTCTATCGCCAGCGCCACTTCGCCGATCATGTCGCCGGCGTTGGGGCCGACGATGGCACCGCCGACGATGCGGTGCGTATCGGCGTCGAACAGCAGCTTGGTGAAGCCGTAGTCGGCGCCGTTGGCGATGGCGCGGCCCGAGGCGGCCCAGGGGAACTGGCCCTTCTCGACCTTGCGGCCCTGCGCCTTGGCCTGCTCTTCGGTGAGACCGACCCAGGCGATCTCGGGGCTCGTGTAGGCGACCGAGGGAATCACCGTCGCATCGAAGTGCGCCTTCTGTCCTGCCGCCGCTTCGGCGGCGACGTGGGCTTCGTGCACCGCCTTGTGCGCGAGCATCGGCTGGCCGACGATGTCGCCGATGGCGAAGACGTGCGGCACGTTGGTGCGCATCTGGCTGTCGACGGCGATGAAGCCGCGTTCCTGAACGGTGATGCCGGCCTTGTCGGCGCCGATCTTGTTGCCGTTCGGGCTGCGTCCGGTGGCGACCAGCACCATGTCGTAGCGTTGCGCTTCGGCGGGTGCCTGTTCGCCCTCGAACCTGACCCAGATGCCGTCCTTCTTCGCCTCGACCGCGACGGTCTTGGTCTTCAGCATGATCTTGTCGAAGCGCTGGGCGTTCTGCTTTTCCCAGACCTTGACCAGATCGCGGTCGGCGCCGGGCATCAGGCCATCGAGCATTTCGACGACGCTGATGCGGCTGCCGAGCGCCGAGTAGACGGTCGCCATCTCGAGGCCGATGATGCCGCCGCCGATGACCAGCATCTGCTGCGGCACCTGGCGCAGTTCGAGCGCGCCGGTCGAATCGACGATGCGCGGGTCTTCGGGAATGAACGGCAGCTTCACCGCCTGCGAGCCGGCGGCGACGATGGCCTGAGCGAACTTGACGACCTTGCGGCCCTCGGCGGTGTCGACGCCGAGATGGTGCGGGTCGAGGAAGGCGCCGACGCCCTGCACGACCTGCACCTTGCGCGCCTTGGCCATGCCGGCGAGGCCGCCGGTCAGCTTGCCGACGACCTTGGCCTTGTGCGCGCGCAGCTTGTCGATGTCGAGCTTGGGTGCGCCGAAGGCGACGCCGAGTTCGCTCATGTGCTGCGCCTCTTCCATCACCGCGGTGACATGCAGCAGCGCCTTCGACGGAATGCAGCCGACGTTGAGGCAGACGCCGCCGAGCGTCGAGTAGCGCTCGACGAGCACGACTTTCATGCCGAGGTCGGCGGCGCGGAAGGCGGCCGAGTAGCCGCCGGGACCGGCGCCGAGCACCAGCATGTCGCATTCGATGTCGGCGCCGCCGGCATGGCTAGCGGCCTGCGGAGCCGGCGCCGCGGCAGCGGCCGGGGCGGGCGCGGCCATCGGCGCTGCTGCAGGCGCGGCTTGCGCGCCGGCGCCTTCCTCGAGCACGAGCACGATGGTGCCTTCGGCGACCTTGTCGCCGAGCTTGACCTTCAATTCCTTGACGGTGCCGGCCGCGGGCGAGGGCACGTCCATCGTCGCCTTGTCCGATTCGAGCGTGACCAGCGAGTCTTCGGCCTTGACGGTGTCGCCGGGCTTGACGTGGATCTCGATGACCGGCACGTCCTTGAAGTCGCCGATGTCGGGTACTTTCACTTCGATGGCCATCAGTGGACTCCTCGCGCGAGCTTGACGCTGTGGCAGACGATGGGACCGGCGGAGCCGGTGTCGAATTCGATGCCGGCGGCGACGCCGGCCTTGGCGACGTCCTCGGCCGAATCGAGGCCGTCCCAGGCGGCATGCATCGCGCCGAGCGCGAAGCGGCTGCCCGAGCCGATGGCCCAGAAGCGGTCGTAGTCGAACACCTCGCGTAGCGAGAACACGCCGTAGGCGCCGGTCTCGTTGGCGATCAGGGCGATGATCTGCGACGACTCGTAGGGATCTTCCTCGTCTTCCTTCGGATTCAGGAAGGCGTGCTCCTTGAGCACCGGATGCAGGCGGCGGAAGGTCTCATAGACCTCGGCGCGCGAGCCGAGCCTGACGTCGTCGAGCCTGGCGATCGCGCTCTCGAGCACCAGGTGGTGCGCCGAGCTGCCGCACAGGCCGATGTGCGAGCCGTGCAGGTGCAGCAGCTTGTCGTGGGCGCGCTTGTGGTGGCGCGGCAGGCGGATGTCGCCGAAGGTGGTCAGCGAATCCGCGGCGATGGCGACATGGCCGTTCTTGCGGGCAACGGCGATCGTCGTCACAGCAGCGTCCTCCGGAAGTCGCCGAGCAGCTGTGCCAGCGTTGCGTTGAAGCGCGTCGCCAGCGCGCCGTCGATGACGCGATGGTCCGCCGACAGCGACAGCGGCACCATCAGGCGCGGCACGAACTGCTTGCCGTCCCAGACCGGCTTCATGGACGACTTCGAGACGCCGAGGATCGCGACTTCCGGCGCATTGACGATCGGCGAGAACGAGGTGCCGCCGAGCCCGCCGACGCTGGAAATCGTGAACGTCGCGCCCTGCATGTCGGCCGGGCCGAGCTTGCCATCGCGCGCCTTCTTCGAGAGTTCCGCCGTCTCCTTCGCGATCTCGAGCACGCCCTTCTGGTCGGCGTTCTTCAGCACCGGCACCATAAGGCCGTTCGGCGTGTCGGCGGCGAAGCCGATGTTCCAGTAATTCTTGAGCACGAGTTCGTCGCCGTCGAGCGAGCTGTTCACCTCGGGATACTTCTTCAGCGCGGCGACCGCGGCCTTGATGATGAAGGCGAGCATGGTCAGCTTGAGGCCGGCCTTCTCGTTCTCCTTGTTGAGCTGGACGCGGAAGGCCTCGAGCTCGGTGATGTCGGCGTCCTCGTGATAGGTGACGGCCGGAATCATCACCCAGTTGCGGGCGAGGTTCGGGCCGGACATCTTCTTGATGCGCGACAGCGGCTGGCGCTCGATCGGGCCGAACTTGGCGAAGTCGACCTGCGGCCAGGGCAGCAGGTTGAGGCCGGCGCCACCGGCGGCCGGCGCGGCGGGCGCAGCACTGGCACCGGACATCACGCCCTTGATGAACGCCTGCACGTCGGCTTGCGTGATGCGGCCCTTCGGACCGGTGCCCTTGACGCGGCCGACGTCGACGCCGAGCTCGCGCGCGAAGCGCCGCACGGAGGGGCTCGCATGCGCCTTGGCGCCTTCCGTCTCGGCGATGAACTCGGCCGGCGACGGCATGTGCAGGCGCAACGGCGCGGTCGTCGGTTCGGCCTCGGTCGGACGATAGTCGACGGCGGCAGACGGCGGTGCGGCCGGCGCCGCTACCGGAGCGGCTACAGGCGTGGGCGCAGCTTGCGCCGGCGCGGGAGCCGGCGCGGCCTTCGGCGCTTCGGCGGCCGCCGGCGCGGCTTGCGCAGCGGCGCCTTCCTCGAGCACGAGCACGACCGTGCCTTCGGCGACCTTGTCGCCGAGCTTGACCTTCAACTCCTTGACGGTGCCGGCGGCGGGCGAGGGCACGTCCATCGTCGCCTTGTCCGATTCGAGCGTGACGAGCGAGTCTTCGGCCTTGACGGTGTCGCCGGGCTTGACGTGGATTTCGATGACCGGCACGTCCTTGAAGTCGCCGATGTCGGGTACTTTCACTTCGATCATGGCGGCCTCCTCAGACTTTGACGGGGTTGGGCTTGTTCGGATCAAGGCCGTACTTCGTGATGGCCTCGGCGAGCTTCGCCTTGTCGAACTGGCCTTCGTCGGCCAGCGCGCGCAGCGCGGCGAGCGCGATCCAGCGGCGGTCGACCTCGAAGAAGTGGCGCAGCTTCTCGCGCGTGTCCGAGCGGCCGAAGCCGTCGGTGCCGAGCACGGTGAAGGCGCGCGGCACGTAGGGCCGGATCTGGTCGGCGAACAGCCTGACGTAATCGGTCGAGGCGATCACGGGACCGCGTGTGTCCGACAGCAGCGCCGTGACGTGAGGCGTGCGCTGCGGTTCCGTCGGATGCAGCAGGTTCCAGCGCGTGCAGTCCTGGCCGTCGCGCGCGAGCTCGGTGAAGCTCGGGCAGGACCAGAGGTCGGCGTCGACGCCCCAGTCGTTCTTGAGCAGGTCGGCGGCGGCGATGGCCTCGCGGAAGATCACGCCCGAGCCGAGCAGTTGCACGCGCGGGCCGTTGGAGCCGGGACCCTTGCGGAACAGGTACATGCCCTTGAGGATGTCGGGCTCCGCGCCCGCCGGCATTGCCGGGTGCTCGTAGTTCTCGTTCATCACCGTCAGGTAATAGAACACGTCCTCCTGCTCGGCGACCATGCGGCGCATGCCGTCCTGCATGATGACGGCGACTTCGTAGGCGAAGCTCGGGTCGTAGGAGACGCAGTTCGGCACCGCGGCCGAAAGCACGTGCGAATGGCCGTCCTCGTGCTGCAGGCCTTCGCCGTTGAGCGTCGTGCGGCCGGCGGTGCCGCCGATCAGGAAGCCGCGCGCGCGCTGGTCGCCGGCGGCCCAGACCAGGTCCATGGTGCGCTGCAGGCCGAACATCGAGTAGAAGACATAGACGGGAATCGTCTGCACGCCGTGCGTCGAATACGACGTCGCCGCGGCGATCCAGTCGGCCATGGCGCCGGCCTCGTTGATGCCTTCCTGCAGGATCTGGCCGTCCTTGGTTTCCTTGTAGAACATCAGTTGGTCGGCGTCCTGCGGCACGTACTTCTGGCCTTCCTGGTTCCAGATGCCGATCTGGCGGAACAGGCCCTCCATGCCGAAGGTGCGCGACTCGTCGACGACGATCGGCACCATGCGCTTGCCGAGGATCTTGTCGCGCAGCAGCGTGCTGAGGATGCGCACGAAGGCCATCGTGGTCGAGAACTCGCGGCCCTCGCCCGAGGCTTTCAGTTGCGCGTCGAAGGCGGAAAGCGGCGGCACCGGCAGCGGCTCCACCTTGCGGCGGCGCGCCGGCAGGTAGCCGCCGAGCGCCTGGCGGTGCTCGCGCATGTACTTGAGCTCCGGCGAATCCTCGGCGAACTTGAGGTAGGGCAGGGAGTCGAGGTCCTCGTCCTTGATCGGCAGCTTGAAGCGGTCGCGGAAGGCGCGCAGCGACGTCGTGCCCATCTTCTTCTGCTGGTGGGTGATGTTCTGCGCCTCGCCCGACTCGCCCATGCCGTAGCCCTTGATGGTCTTGGCGAGGATCACGGTCGGCTGGCCGGTGTGCTCGACGGCGGCCTTGTAAGCGGCGTACACCTTGTGCGGGTCATGGCCGCCGCGGTTCAGGCGCCAGATGTCCTCGTCGGACCAGTTGGCGACCATCGCCTTGAGTTCCGGCGTGTTGAAGAAGTGTTCGCGCACGTAGGCGCCGTCCTTCGACTTGAAGGTCTGGTAGTCGCCGTCGACGCAGTCCATCATGCGCTGGCGCAGCAGGCCGTGCTTGTCGGCGGCCAACAGCGGATCCCAGTAGGAACCCCAGACCACCTTGATCACGTTCCAGCCGGCGCCGCGGAAATCGGATTCGAGTTCCTGGATGATCTTGCCGTTGCCGCGCACCGGACCGTCGAGGCGCTGCAGGTTGCAGTTGATGACGAAGATCAGGTTGTCGAGCTTCTCGCGCCCGGCCATGCCGATCGCGCCCATCGACTCCGGCTCGTCCATCTCGCCGTCGCCCATGAAGGCCCAGACCTTGCGGCCGGCGGTGTCGGCCAGCCCGCGGTCGTGCAGGTACTTGGTGTAGCGCGCCTGGTAGATGGCCTGGATCGGGCCGAGGCCCATCGAGACGGTCGGGAACTGCCAGAAGTCGGGCATCAGCCACGGATGCGGATACGACGAGAGGCCCTTGCCGTCGACTTCCTGGCGGAAGCCGTTCATGTGCTCCTCGGTCAGGCGGCCGAGCAGGAAGGCGCGCGCATAGAGGCCCGGCGCCGAGTGGCCCTGGACGTAGACGAGATCGCCGCCGTGCTTGTCGGACGGCGCATGCCAGAAGTGCTGGAAGCCGACGTCGTAGAGCGTCGCCGCCGAGGCGAAGCTGGCGATGTGGCCGCCGAGGTTCGAGTCGCCCTTGTTGGCGCGCAGCACCATGGCGAGCGCGTTCCAGCGCACGTAGGCGCGGATGCGGTTCTCGAGCGCGTAGTCGCCGGGGGCCGACGCCTGCTGGTCGGCAGGAATCGTGTTGACGTACTCGGTGGTCGCGCAATACGGCATGTTGATGCCGGCGCGGCGACCGAGGTCCATCAGGCGTTCGATCAGGAAGTGTGCACGCTCGGGACCGACTTCTTCGATCACGGCATCGAGGGCGTCGAGCCACTCGCGGGTTTCCTGGGGGTCGGTGTCGGGGCCGGCAATAGGCAGCCCGTCAGGCAGCGAAGACATGTTGTCTCTCCTCCGTTGTCGGGCTGCCGTTCGAGCGGCCGACCGCGAATGTTTGTCGCGGTACCCGATCTCCGTTTGTCGATGACCCGCTGTTGGCGGGCCGTTTTTCGTACAGCTTAGACCTGGCGGGTTACGCCGGTCGAGAGGCATTGTACGTGCCGCAATGTAAAACGTCAATTCGCATGGTGCAATGCAGCAGGAGTCTGGTCGGGTATGCGTCGTCGTCGATTGCTGCGGCTCGTGGCGGCGGCGGGCCGGTACTCCGCCCCTGCCGCGACTAAGGTTCGCCGCAATCTGAGGAACGTCAACGCGCGTCGGCTCCGCGCAGGTCTAGAATCGCCGCACCCCCTCAGAGGAGACGAGACGATGTTCCAGGTCCGCATACATGGGCGCGGAGGTCAGGGTGTCGTGACGGCCGCGGAGATGTTGTCCATCGCCGCGTTCGAGGAAGGACGTCACGCGCAGGCCTTTCCGAGTTTCGGCTCCGAGCGCACGGGCGCGCCCGTGGTCGCCTTCTGCCGCATCGCCGACAAGGAGATCCGGCTGCGCGAGCCGATCATGGAGCCCGACGCGCTGATCATCCAGGACCCGACGCTGCTGCATCAGGTCGACGTCTTCTCCGGCCTGAAGCGCGACGGCTACGTGCTGATCAACACCAGCAAGAGCTTCGAGGAGCTCGGCCTCGGCGATTTCCTCAAGGACTGGCATCCCGAGCGGCTGTGCACCGTCGCCGCGACCGACATCGCGCGCAAGCACGTCGGGCGGCCGGTGCCGAACGTGCCGCTGCTGGGCGGCTTCGCCGCCGTCTCGCAGCTGCTGAAGCTCGAATCGGTCGTCAAGGCGATCAACGACAAGTTCTCGGGCAAGGTCGCAGAAGGCAACGTCGCCGCGGCGACCGAGGCCTACGCGATCGTCCGCCGCGAGATGGAGGAGGCCGCCCATGCTTAAGCAATGCGAAGGTTCCCACGCCGTCGCCGAGGCCGTCGCGCTGTGCCGGCCCGAGGTGATCTGCGCCTATCCGATCTCGCCGCAGACCCACATCGTCGAAGGGCTCGGCGAGATGGTGAAGAGCGGCGAACTGAAGAACTGCGAATTCATCAACGTCGAGTCCGAGTTCGCCGCGATGTCGGTCGCCATCGGCTCCTCGGCGACGGGTGCGCGCACCTACACCGCCACCGCATCGCAGGGCCTGCTGTTCATGGCCGAGGCGGTCTACAACGCCTCGGGCCTCGGCCTGCCGATCGTGATGACCGTCGCCAACCGCGCCATCGGCGCGCCGATCAATATCTGGAACGACCATAGCGATGCGCTCTCGCAGCGCGACTCCGGCTGGCTGCAGATGTTCGCCGAGACCAACCAGGAGGCGCTCGACCTGCACATCCAGGCCTTCCGCCTCGCCGAGGAGCTGTCGCTGCCGGTGATGGTCTGCATGGACGGCTTCATCCTCACGCACGCCTACGAGCGGGTCGACGTGCCGACGCAGGAACAGGTCGACGCCTATCTGCCGCCCTACGAGCCGCGCCAGGTGCTCGACCCCAAGGAGCCGGTGTCGATCGGCGCCATGGTCGGGCCGGAGGCCTTCATGGAAGTTCGCTACCTCGCGCACGCCAAGCAGATGCAGGCGCTCGAGCGCATTCCGGCATACGCCGCCGAATTCAAGGCGGTGTTCGGGCGCGACTCGGGCGGGCTCTGCCATACCTATCACGCCGACGACGCCGACACGATGATCGTCGCCATGGGCTCGGTGCTCGGCACCATCAAGGACACCGTCGACGAGATGCGCGCCGCCGGCCACAAGGTCGGCGTGCTCGGCATCACGCTGTTCCGCCCGTTCCCGATCCACGAAGTGCGCGAGGCGCTGCATCGCGCGAGGCGCGTCGTAGTGCTGGAGAAGAGCCTCGCCGTCGGCCTCGGCGGCATTGTCGCCACCAACGTGCGCATGGCGCTCTCGGCGCTGCCGATCGACGTCTATACGGTGGTCGCCGGCCTCGGCGGCCGGCCGATCACCAAGCGCTCGCTGCACGCGCTGTTCCGCAAGGCCGAGAAGGACGACCTCGATCCGGTGACCTTCCTCGACTTGAACCGCGCGGTCGTCGACAAGCAGCTCGCACGCGAGCAAGCCACGCGCCGCTCCGGTCCGATCGCCGAGAACCTGCTGCGCGACGTCGGCGTCGTGGCGGCGAAGATCGCGTAGGGAGAACCATATGTCCTTCCAACCCGTCAAGTTCTACCAGACCGGCACCTTCACCGTCGGCAACCGCCTGCTGGCGCCGGAAGAGCGCAGCGTGCAGTCGTCGTCGAAGCGCTTCAACTCGATCAACTCCGGCCACCGCGCCTGCCAGGGCTGCGGCGAGGCGCTCGGCGCCCGCTACGCCATCGATGCCGCGATGGAAGCGGCGCACGGCCAGTTGATCGCCGCCAACGCCACCGGCTGCCTCGAAGTGTTCTCGACGCCGTATCCCGAGACCTCGTGGCAGATCCCGTGGGTGCACTCGCTGTTCGGCAACGCTGCCGCGGTCGCCACCGGCGTCGCCGCCGCGCTGAAGGTCAAGGGCCGCAAGGAGGTGCGCGTCGTCGCGCAGGGCGGCGACGGCGGCACCACGGACATCGGCTTCGGCTGCCTGTCCGGCATGTTCGAGCGCAACGACGACGTGCTCTACATCTGCTACGACAACGGCGGCTACATGAACACGGGGGTGCAGCGCTCGTCGGCGACGCCGCCGGCCGCGCGCACGGCGACGACCATGGCGGTCGGCCCCGAGCCCGGCAACCCGTTCGGCCAGGGCAAGTTCGTGCCGGCGATCGCGATGGCGCACGACATTCCCTACGTCGCCACCGCCACCGTCGCCGACCTGCGCGACCTCGAGGCGAAGGTCGGGCGCGCGATGGAAATCCACGGCGCGCGCTACATCCACATCCTCGTGCCCTGTCCGCTCGGCTGGGGCACCGCCTCGAACGAGACCATCAAGATGGCGCGGCTGGCCAAGGAGACCGGCGTCTTCCCGGTGTTCGCGGCCGAGAACGGCGTCGTCACCGAGGTGCTGAAGATTCGCCATCGCCTGCCGGTCGAGGACTACCTGAAGCCGCAGAAGCGCTACGCCCACCTGTTCGGCAAGCAGCCGCAGGTCGACGTCATCGCCCGCCTGCAGGCGCTTGCCGACCGCAACATCCGCAAGTACGGCCTGCTCGAGCAAGGAGTGCAATGATGGACAAGCCGTTCGCGATCACGCTCGACCCCGGCTCCTCGCTGGCCAACCACACCGGCTCGTGGCGCACGCTGAAGCCGGTCTATGTCGACCGCCTGCCGCCCTGCAACGCCACCTGTCCGGCCGGCGAGAACATTCAGGGCTGGCTGTTCCACGCCGAGAGCGGCGACTACGAGAAGGCCTGGCGCGTGCTGACGGAGAACAACCCGCTGCCCGCCATCATGGGGCGCGTCTGCTATCACCCGTGCGAGGGCGCCTGCAACCGCCAGCACATCGACGCCGCCGTCGGCATCAACTCGGTCGAGCGTTTCCTCGGCGACGAGGCGATCCGCCGCGGCTGGAAGTTCGACGAGCCGGCGGCGAAAACCGGCAAGCGCGTGCTGGTCGTCGGTGCCGGGCCCTCGGGCCTCTCGGCCGCCTATCACCTGGCGCGGCTCGGCCACGCTGTCGAGATCCACGAGGCCGGGCCGTTCGCCGGCGGCATGATGCGCTTCGGCATCCCGAAGTACCGCCTGCCGCGCGAAGTGCTCGACGCCGAAGTGGCGCGCATCCTTGAGCTCGGCGTGGTGCTCAAGCTCGACGCCAAGGTCGCCGACATTCGTGCCACCATGAAGGCCGGCTCGTTCGACGCCGCCTTCCTCGCCGTCGGCGCGCACATCGGCAAGCGTGCCTACATCCCCGCCGGCGACGCCACCAAGATCGTCGATGCCGTGTCGGTGCTGCGTTCGATGGAGGGCGAGGACAAGCCGCTGCTCGGCCGCCGCGTCGTCGTCTACGGCGGCGGCAACACGGCGATCGACGTCGCGCGCACCGCCAAGCGCATGGGCGCGGAAGAGGCGATCATCGTCTACCGCCGCACGCGCGAGAAGATGCCGGCCCATGACTTCGAGGTCGAGGAGGCGCTGCAGGAAGGGGTCATGGTCAAGTGGTTGTCGACCATCAAGCAGGCCGGCGAGGGCGAGATCACCATCGAGAGGATGGCGCTCGACGACAAGGGCTTCCCGCAGCCGACCGGCGAGTTCGAGACGCTGGCGGCCGACTCGGTGGTGCTGGCGCTTGGCCAGGACGTCGACCTCTCCCTGCTCGACGGCGTGCCGGGGCTGGCGATCAAGGACGGCGTCGTCCAGGTCGGCACGAACATGATGACCGGCCACGACGGCATTTTCGCCGGCGGCGACATGGTGCCGTCCGAACGCACCGTGACGGTGGCCGTCGGCCACGGCAAGAAGGCGGCGCGGCACATCGACGGCTGGCTGCGCGGCGAGGCGTACGCCTCGGCGCCGAAGCACGAACAGGCCGGCTTCGAGAAGCTGAACCCCTGGTACTACTCGGAAGCACCGCACACCCTCAGGCCGACGCTCGATATCATCCGCCGCCAGTCGACCTTCGACGAAGTGCAGGGAGGGCTCGACGAAGGCAACGCTCAGTTCGAAGCGCGCCGCTGCCTCTCGTGCGGCAACTGCTTCGAGTGCGACAACTGCTACGGCGTTTGCCCCGACAACGCGGTGATCAAGCTCGGTCCCGGCAAGCGATTCGAGTTCAACTACGAGTACTGCAAGGGCTGCGGCGTCTGCGCCAGCGAGTGTCCCTGCGGGGCCATCAAGATGGTGCCGGAAGACATCTAGGCGGGGAGCTCGGCCGAAGGTAATATGGCGCGCTTTGGCGGCCCGCGCGGCGGGCCGCGGGGAGACAGCCTGTGCGCCTGAACACAAAGACGCTCGCCTTCCTGGCGACCATCATGACGCTGCTGGTCATCGTCGTCACGGCGCTGTCGGCCTGGTCCTTCCGCCGCTTCTCGCTCTACATGGCCGAGCGCCACACGATCTCGGTGGCCGAGGCCGTGAAGATCGGCCTCACGGAGGCGATGATCAACGGCACCATCGGCAAGCGCCTCGAGTTCCTCGAGCGCCTGCGCAACACGCCGGGCGTCGCCGGCATCCACGTCGTGCGCGGTCCCGCGGTGATCAGCCAGTTCGGACCCGGCTACCCGATCGAGCAGATCAAGACCGAGCACGAGGCGACCGTCATCGAGCGCGCCAAGCCGGTGTTCTCGGTCGTCGACGGTGACGGCGAGACGCTGTTCCGCGCCATCGTCCCCTATGTCGCCACCGACCACGGCCAGCCGAATTGTCGCCAGTGCCACCTCGTCGCGCCGGGCGTCGCGCTCGGCGCCGTCACCATCGACATCTCGCTGGCCGAGGTCCGCAGCCAGGCGATCACGGCGGTCGTGCTGGTCAGCCTGGCGGTGCTCACGGCGGCATTGCTGTCGATGCTCTGGCTGCGCCGCCTGATCAGGCCGGTCGCCGAAACCGCGACCGCCGTGCGCGAAGTGACGGCGAGCGCCGCCACCGGCGATTTCCGCGGCCGCATCGACCACGCCAGCGCGGACGAGATCGGCGAGATCGCGGCGCACGTGAATAGCCTCATGGGCTTCCTCGAGAGGGAAGTCGGCACCATTCAGACGCGCATCGCCGAACTGATGGGGCAACAGCGCAATTTCAGCGGCAACCAGCTGGTGGCGACGACCGAGATGGTCGAGGCCCTCGTCGAGGCGGCGAAGTTCAAGCAGGCGATCGAGGAAGACCGCTACAAGAGCGACATCTACGGCCGCCTGGGGGCCATGCTGCGCAAGCGTTTCGAGTTCCGCCGCTTCACCATCTACGAGGTCGCGGCGAGCAAGAACCGCATGGTGCCGGTGGTCGTCGACTGCGAGCCAGATGCGCCGTGCCAGTACTGCGATCCGCAGATCCTGACGGACGCCGACGCCTGCCGCGCCAAGCGCACGGGTCATGTCGTCGACGGCGTCGCCGCGCCGGAAATCTGCCCCTGCTTCCGGGCGGCCGACGAGGGCGATGCGCACCTTTGCATGCCGATCGTGCTCTCCGGCACCGCCGGCTGCATCGTGCAGATGGTGATCGGCCGCGACGAAGGCCCGCTGGCGCAGGCGATGATGCCTTTCCTGACGGTCTACCTGCGCGAGACGGCGCCCGTGCTCGAGGCCAAGCGCCTGATGGACAGCCTGCGCGAAAACGCGCTGCGCGATGCCATGACCGGCCTCTACAACCGGCGCTTCCTCGAGGAGTTCGTCGACACGCTGATGTCGGGCGTCGAGCGCCGCAAGGGCAAGTTCTCGATCCTGATGCTGGACTTCGACTACTTCAAGCAGGTCAACGACACCTACGGCCACGAAGCGGGCGACAAGGTGCTGAAGGCGCTGGCCGACATCCTCGTGCGCAGCGTGCGCGGCTCCGACATGGTGGTGCGCTACGGCGGCGAGGAATTCCTGGTGATCCTGATCGACACCGACGGCGACCGCGCCTTCGACGTGGCCGAGAAGATTCGCAGCGAGGTCGCCGGCACCAAGGTCACGCTGCCGACGGTCGTCCTCAGCAAGACGATCTCCATCGGCGTCGCCGAGTACCCGTCCAATGCCGACACTTTCTGGCAGGTGGTGAAGTTCGCGGACGTCGCGCTTTATGAAGCCAAGACGCAGGGCCGCAACCGCGTCGTACGCTTCGCGCCGGAGATGTGGAAGGAAGACGAAAAGTACTGAAGCTGGGCCTTGCCCCCGGTGCTGGACGGCACCGCCGCGAACCCGGATAATCGCGCCTCCCTGACGCGCGTCGGTGACCGGAACCCGAACCGGCGTCAGTCCCGACACTTCCAAAGAGAGCCCTCATGGCAGCAGTGATGCCCGCGCCGGCGCAAAGCCGGCTTCTTTTGTCCGGCAACGAAGCCGTCGCCCGTGCCGCCTGGGAAGCCGGCGTGCGCGTCGCCGCCGCCTATCCCGGCACGCCCTCGACCGAAATCCTCGAAGTGCTCGCCACCTTCCCCGGCCTGCACACCGAATGGTCGGTGAACGAGAAGGTGTCGCTCGAAGTCGCCCTCGGCGCCTCGATGGCCGGCTCGCGTTCGTTCTGCGCCATGAAGCACGTCGGCCTCAACGTCGCCTCCGACTGCCTGATGACCATGACGCTGACCGGCGTCTCCGGCGGCCTGGTGCTCGCCGTGGCCGACGACGTCGGCATGTCCTCGTCGCAGAACGAGCAGGACTCGCGCTTCTGGGGCCGCTTCGCCCACCTGCCGGTGCTCGAGCCGGCCGATTCGCAGGAAGCCTACGCGATGACGCTGGCCGCCTACGAACTCTCCGAGCGCTACCAGACGCCGGTGCTGCTGCGCCTGACGACGCGCATCTGCCACGTCAAGAGTCTCGTCGTCACCGGCGAGCGCGTCGAGCACGAGCCGAAGGGTTTCGAGAAGAATCCGCAGCGCTGGGTGATGGTGCCGGCGCACGCCAAGGTGCGCATCCCCGGCATGTTCGCGCGCGAGGAGGCGCTGCGCGCCGAATCCGAAACCACGCCGCTCAACGTCGTCGAGGCCGGCAGCGACCGCAGCGTCGGCTTCGTCGCCACCGGCCCGGCCTACATGCACGTCAAGGAAGCCTTCCCCGACGCGCCGGTGCTGAAGCTCGGCCTCTCCTATCCGTGGCCCACCGAAAAGGTGCGCGCCTTCGCCAAAGGCTGCGACAAGCTGGTCGTCGTCGAGGAGACCGAGCCGCTGCTCGAGACCGAATTCAAGGCCGCCGGCATCGCCTGCCATGGCAAGGATGTCCTGCCGAAGCAGGGCGAACTGGCGCCGCAGGTGCTGAAGCCCGCCGTCGACCACCTGCTCGGCCGCGGCCCGAAACCCGAGGCGCCGGCCGTCAAGCCGCCGCAGGTGTTCCCGCGGCCGCCGACACTGTGCGCGTCCTGCCCGCACATGGGCATCTACTACACGCTGTCGCAGATCAAGAACATCATTGTCTCCGGCGACATCGGCTGCTACACGCTCGGCGCCGGCCATCCCTGGAACGCGCTCGACACGACGATCTGCATGGGCGCAACCATGGGCGTGGCGCTCGGCATCGACAAGGGCCGCGGCGAGGCCGACAAGAACAAGCGCGTGCTGGCGGTGATCGGCGACTCGACCTTCATGCACATGGGCATGCAGGGCCTGCTCGACATCACCTACAACCGTGGCAACGTCACCGTGCTGCTGCTCGACAACAACACCGTCGGCATGACCGGCGGCCAGTCGACGCCGGCCTGCGGCAAGGACATCCACGGCAAGCCCGCGCCGCAGATCGACCTCGCCAAGGTCGTCGCCGCGCTGGGCGTGAATCCCGAGCGCATCAAGATCGTCGATCCGTACGAGCTGCCGGTGCTGTTCAAGACCATCCGCGAGGAGATCAAGGCCGAGGAGCCGTCGGTGATCATCGCGCGCCGCCCCTGCGTGCTGATCGACGACTTCAAGCCCTTCCGCCCCTACCTGGTCGAGGAGGACAAGTGCACGGGCTGCGGCAACTGCATCGAGGTCGGCTGCCCGGCGATCCACGTCACGCGCCGCGAGAAGGCGATCAAGGCCTCGGGCCGCGAAGTCGAGCTCGCCTTCGTCAACATCGACGGTCAGGCCTGCACCGGCTGCGGTCTGTGCGTCCAGCCCTGCGCGCCCGACGCCATCCAGCATGTGCCGGTCACCGGCGTGCCGATCCACGTGGTGAAGGTGGGAGCAACGAGACAGTCATGAGCAACGATTCCATCACCAACATCCTCGTCTGCGGCATCGGCGGCCAAGGCGTCATGACGGCCACCGAGATCCTCGCCGAGGCCGCCATCGCCCAGGGTCACGACGTCAAGAAAACCGAAGTTGCCGGCATGGCGCAGCGCGGCGGCGTCGTCACCTCGCACCTGCGCTTCGGCCCCAAGGTGCTGTCGCCGCAGATCGCGCCGGGCACCGTCGACGTGCTGCTTGGCTTCGAGGGCGCCGAGGCGCTGCGCTGGGGCCACTACTTGCGCCCGCAGGCGCTGGCGCTGGTCAATAACGCGAGGCTCGTGCCGCCGGTCGTCGAGCTCGGCCTCTACGACTACCCGGCCGATCCGATCGGCGAGATGCGCGCCGCCGGCCACCACGTCGTCGCCTTCGATGCGCTCTCCATCGCGCGCGAGCTCGGCGAAGTGCGGCTCGGCAACACCGTGATGCTCGGCGCCATCGCCGACCACCTGCCGTTCCCGCCCGACGGCCTGCTCGACTGCATCGTCAAGCGCTTCGCGCGCAAGGGCGAGAAGGTGGTCGAGGCCAATCGCCGCGCCTTCGCCGCCGGCCGCGCCGCCGTCACGGAAACTCCCGCAACCGCATAACAAGGACTCGAACAATGACCGCACGCATCCTAGACGGCAACGCACTCGCGGCAAAGGTGCGCGCCGAACTCGGCGAGAAGGCCGCCGCGCTCAAGGCGACGCACGGCGTCACGCCCTGCCTCGCCGTGATCCTCGTTGGCGACGACCCCGCCTCGCAGGTATACGTGCGCAACAAGGTGTCAGCCTGCGAGAAGGCGGGCATCCGTTCGATCAAGGAGACCTACGCCGCCAATGTCGAGCCGGTCGAGGTGCTGGCGAAGATCGCCGAGCTCAACGCCGACCCGTCGGTGCATGGCATCCTCGTACAACTGCCGCTGCCGAAGCAGTTCGACGCCGACGCCGTGCTCGAGGCGATCGCGGCCGAGAAGGACGTCGACGGCTTCCATGCCATCAACGTCGGCGCGCTCGCCCAAGGCCATGCGCGCTTCATTCCCTGCACGCCCTACGGCGTCATGAAGATGCTGGAAAGCGAGAACGTGCCGCTCAAGGGCGCGGAAGCCGTCATCGTCGGCCGCAGCAACATCGTCGGCAAGCCGATGGCGATGCTGCTGCTGGCGCAGAGCGCGACCGTCACCGTCTGCCATTCGCAGTCGAAGGATCTCGCTTTCCATACCAAGCGCGCCGACGTGCTCGTCGCCGCGGTCGGCCGCGCGAAGATGATCACCGGCGACATGGTCAAGCCGGGCGCAACGGTCATCGACGTCGGCATCAACCGCCTTTCCGACGGCAAGCTCTGCGGCGACGTCGATTTCGAATCGGTCAAGGAAGTCGCCGGTCTCGTCACGCCGGTGCCCGGCGGCGTCGGACCGATGACCATCACCATGCTTCTCGCCAACACGCTCGAATCGGCGCAACGCAGCGTCGGAGGAGGAACGACATGAGTACCAACCAGGCCCTCGTCGGCATCGTCATGGGTTCGGACAGCGACTGGCCGGTGCTGCGCGCCGCCGCTGCCACCCTCAAGCAGTTCGACATCGGCTACGAAGCCAACGTGCTTTCCGCCCATCGCACGCCGGACCAGGCGCTCGACTACGCCAGCAGCGCGGCCGGCCGCGGCCTCAAGGTGCTGATCGGCGCCGCCGGTGGCGCCGCGCACCTGGCGGGTGTGCTCGCCGCCAAGACCGAACTCCCGGTGCTCGCCGTGCCGATGCCCTCGAAGCACCTGCAGGGCCTCGACTCGCTGCTGGCGATGGTGCAGATGCCGGCCGGCATCCCGGTCGCCACCTTCGCCATCGGCGAGGCCGGCGCGACCAACGCCGCGCTGTTCGCCGTCGCCATGCTGGCGCTCGAGGACAAGGCCGTCGCCGCCAAGCTGTCGGCCTTCCGCAAGGCGCAGACCGAGAAGGTCCTCGCCAAGAAGCTGAGCGACCTGCCGTAAGCCGTGTCAGGTAACGACGTCGCCCGCGCCGCCGCGCTGTTGCGCGCGGGCGAACTCGTCGCCTTCCCGACCGAGACCGTCTACGGCCTCGGCGCCGACGCCTCGAATCCGGCCGCGGTGGCGAAGATCTTCGCCGCCAAGGGCCGTCCCGCCGACCATCCGCTGATCGTGCACCTGCCCGGCGGCGGCCATCTCGACCGCTGGGCGCGCGAGATCCCTTCCGCGGCCTTTGAAATCGCCGAGGCCTTCTGGCCCGGCCCGCTGACCCTCATCCTCAAGCGCCAGCCGCAAGTACCCGACGCCGTGACCGGCGGCCAGGACACCGTCGGCCTGCGCGTACCCGGCCATCCGCTGGCGCTCGAGCTGCTGCGCGAATTCGACGGCGGCGTTGCCGCGCCGTCGGCCAACCGCTTCGGCCGCATCAGCCCGACCACGGCCGCCCACGTGCGCGACGACCTCGGCGACGCCGTCGCCATGGTGCTCGACGGCGGCCCCTGCCGCGTCGGCATCGAATCGACCATCCTCGACCTTTCGGGCGCGCGGCCGACCATCCTGCGTCCGGGAATGATCGGCGCGGAGTCGCTTGCGACCGTGCTGGGCGAACTGCCGGCGCTCGCCGGCGGCGCTGCCGCGCCGCGCGTTTCCGGTTCGCTCGAGGCGCACTACGCGCCGCGCACGCCGCTCGTGCTGGTGCCGCCGGACGCCGTGATCTTCGCCATGCGCCAGGCGATGGCGAAGAACGAGCGCATCGCAGTGCTGTCGCCGCTGGCATGCCCGCTTTCCGACGATCGCATCGAATGGCGCCTGGCGCCGGCAGAGCCCGAGCCGTTCGCGCACGGCCTCTATGCCGCGCTGCGCGAACTCGATGCGCTCGGCTGCGTGCGCATCGTGGTCCAAAAGCCGCCCGCCACCGAAGGCTGGCGGGCAGTGCTCGACCGCCTGGGCCGTGCCGCCGTGGGATCGGGGAGCGCTTCCTAAAGTACCGGGCTGTTTCCTCCGTTAATCCAGTCGTAGGCCAACGGCTGACGAGGAAACAATCATGGTCATGCAGCAGCCCCGCAGGAGAACCCGCTCCGACGCCGATGGCGCAGCGAATCCGGCCGCCGACGTGGTGCGCGCGGCCCGCTGCTGCGGCCTGACCGTCGGCCGCCAGGTGAAGATCGGCGTCGTGCGCGGCGTCGTCATCGGCTACAACATCGCCCGCCGCGGCCGCTACCCGGGCCGGCGCTTCCCGCTGCTGGTGAAGACGGAACTCGGCGTCGGGAAGTTCGGCATCGCCGAAGTGGTTCCAGCCTGAATCCGCTCTGCTATAATCTGCGCCCTTCGGGGATGTAGCTCAGCTGGGAGAGCGTCGCGTTCGCAATGCGAAGGTCAGGAGTTCGATCCTCCTCATCTCCACCAAACACACTAAAAAGCGCTCCGCATGCGGAGCGCTTTTCTTTTGGCGCATGCCGAACCGCGCCGGAACCGTTGTGTCGAACCCGAGCTTGTGTGCGACAGGCCGCATAACTCGGAGAATCGACTTTGACTTGTCTTACCGGATGGCGTTTGGGGTTCGCATTGCTGGCGGGGCTCCTGATGGCGTTGGAGCCGGCGTCGGCTTCGACCAGCCGCGAACTCGGCATCGATATCCGCGTCGCCCAGGCCGGCTGGGGCCAGGTTTCCGCGACGGAAATCGAAACGGCGCTCTACGCCGTGGCGGACGAACTGGTGACGGTGCTGCCGGCGAAGCTCACGGTACCGATCCTCGTCAGCCGCACGCGCGGCAGTCCCGTTGCGCTCTACGACCGCGGCCCGAACGGCGAGTACCTCGTGCGGCTGCACGCCAGCGGGCAGGGCTGGCCGCTCTATGTGTACGAGTTCGCCCACGAACTCTGCCACGTGCTGTCGAACCACGACGAACACGCGGCCGTCAGGCGCCACAACCAGTGGTTCGAGGAAACGCTCTGCGAAACGGCGTCGTTGTATGCACTCGTCCGCGTGGCCGGCGCCTGGGAACTGGCGCCGCCGTCCCGGGCGTGGAGCGCGCGGGCCTCGCACCTGCGCCGTTTCTATGATCGGCTGCTGGGAGAGGAGAACCGCCGCCTGCCGGAAGGAACGAGCTTCGCTGCATGGCTGGCCGCCAACGAATTGAGCCTGCGCGCCGACCCCTACCTGCGGCCCAAGAACGACCTCGTCGCGACGCGTCTGCTGCCCCTGTTCGAGCGCGACCCGAAGCGCTGGCGCTCACTGGCCTACCTGAACTTGGATCCTTCGGATCCTGTGGCGCCCCTGCCCGCCTATCTGGCGAACTGGAACGAAAAAGCCCCGGCTGAATACCGGGGCTTCATCGGCGAACTCCGTGCGGCGCTCGCGCTCGACGATGGGGCGGCTACGCCCGCGCCACGAACTCTCGTCGCCGACGCGCCGGTTGCTGTCCCGGTGAGCGCCAGCGCGGGGCCGGTGCGCGAGCGTGCCGTTACCGATTAGGGCCTAGCACCAGCGGCCCTGGCCGAAGAAGGACGCCTTGGCGTCCGCCGAGCCCGAGATCAGGGGATTGCTCTCGCCGTAATAGGCATTCGGGGCGAGTTGCTCGGAAGCTCCCTTGGCGCAGGCACCCATGCTGCGGTCGCTCATGCGGTCTCCGGTATAGCCCTGTGCCTCGAGTTCGGACCGGGTCGGCCCTTCGGCGCCGCGCAGGCTGCGGTCATACGAATCCTGCTGCGATTGCATCGGCGTCGAGTCCTCGTGCAGCGTGCTGTCCGAGCGCACCGGACCTTGCGATCCCGGCGTCTGGTCCTGGAACTGGCGGCGATCCTCGCCGCTGTAGGTCGGCGTCGAACTGTCGATGTCCGAGCGCATCGGCCCTTGGGCGCCGCTCGTTCCGTGGTCGTACGAGCGGTAGTCGCGGTCATCGGCCTGGGCAGCGGTCAGCGGCAGCAGCGCGGACACGGCGGCGACCATCAGGCATCGACCGGTCAGTGGCGGCTTCTTCATGGTGCTCCTCCTTTGTGCAAATGAACGGTGGCGTCGCTTCACGCCATGGTTTGCACAATGCCCCATCGCTTCGCGGGGTTCTGTACGGTAGTTCACGTAGTCCCGCTAACGGTTTTCCGGTAGCGGAGGAGTCAGGGGAGAAGGAGCTGGGCGAGGGCGTCGAAGGCGAAGTAGAGGGCGGTCATGAATGCCGCCGCCAGCAGCGTGTCGGCAACGATGGGGCCGGTCGCCTCGGAGGCCGGCTCGCGGTTTCGTCTGTCCATGGCACCGTCTCCAGTCGCCGCAAGGCGACAGTGTCCCGGTGCGGCCCGCTGCCCGTATGTGCGGCAGGCAACATATGACGAATCTAGCGCGGCGGGTCGGTGCTTTCGTCGTCAGGACGCGCCACGCCGCTTTCCTGCCACAGCGCCTTGGCCAGCGCTTTCCAGGCCGGACCGCCGTGCGTGTGGAGGCCGTCATCCGCGCTCTGGCGCATGACGGTCATCATCAACTGGGCGAGGGCGAAGAGTTCGAGCTTTGCAGCCGCGCGGGTGTCGCGTGCCGCGCCGTCGCGAGCGGCCTCGGACCGATGCACGCCGAGCGCCTCGCGTGCGAGCTGGCGTACGGCGCCGACGTCGTTCCAGTCGACGCCGAGCACGAGGCCCATGCGGACGATCTCGCGCTCGATGGCCTCGGCGTCGCCGCGGTAGTTCTCGAAGCCGGGCATTAGCGCTTGCGCCGGGGCTTGGTGCCGTTGGCCGGTCCCAGCAGCTTCGCCAGGTAGTGGCCGGTGTGGCTCGATGCGTCGGCCGCCACCTGCTCGGGCGTGCCCGCGGCGAGAATGCGGCCGCCGCCCTCGCCGCCCTCGGGGCCGAGGTCGACGACCCAGTCCGCCGTCTTGATGACATCGAGGTTGTGCTCGATGACGACGATGGTGTTGCCGTGGTCGCGCAGGCGGTGCAGCACCGTCAGCAGCATCTCGATGTCCTGGAAGTGCAGGCCCGTGGTCGGCTCGTCGAGGATATAGAGCGTGCGGCCGGTATCGCGCTTGGACAACTCGAGCGCGAGCTTCACGCGCTGCGCTTCGCCGCCCGACAGCGTCGTCGCCGACTGGCCGAGCGTGATGTAGGAAAGCCCCACGTCCATCAGCGTCTGCAGCTTGCGCGCCACGACGGGCACGGCGTCGAAGAATTCGCGCGCGTGCTCGACGGTCATCTGCAGGATCTCGTAGATCGTCTTGCCCTTGTAGCGGATCTCCAGCGTCTCGCGGTTGTAGCGCTTGCCGTGGCAGACGTCGCAGGGCACGTAAATGTCGGGCAGGAAGTGCATCTCGACCTTGATCATGCCGTCGCCCTGGCAGGCCTCGCAGCGGCCGCCCTTGACGTTGAAGCTGAAGCGGCCCGGGCCGTAGCCGCGTTCGCGCGCGCCGGGCACGCCGGCGAACAGCTCGCGGATAGGCGTCAGGACGCCGGTGTAGGTCGCCGGATTCGAGCG
Source organism: Pseudomonadota bacterium (assembly GCA_046726235.1). Lineage (GTDB taxonomy): Bacteria > Pseudomonadota > Gammaproteobacteria > Burkholderiales > Rhodocyclaceae > Nitricoxidireducens. The sequence goes on along the minus strand of JBKPAD010000006.1, from coordinate 146,828 downwards.
CGGCGTGCGTCCGATCGGCGACTGGTCGACGTTGATCACCTTGTCGAAGAACTCGAGGCCGACGATCTCGCCGTGCGCCGCCGGTTCCAGCGCCGAGCCGTAGAGGTGGCGCGCCGCGGCGGCGTAGAGCGTGTCGTTGATCAGCGTAGACTTGCCCGAGCCCGAGACGCCGGTGATGCAGGTGAACAGGCCGACCGGGATCTCGAGGTCGACGTGCTTGAGGTTGTTGCCGCTGGCGTCGACCACGGCCAGTTTGCGTTCGGGGTCGGGCGCCGCGCGCCGCGCCGGTACCTCGATGCGGCGGCGGCCCGCCAGGTAGGCGCCGGTCAGCGAAACCGGATCGGCTTCGACCTGCTTCGGCGTGCCTTGGGAGACGATGCGGCCGCCGTGCTCGCCCGCGCCGGGTCCCATGTCGACGACGTAGTCGGCGGCTTCGATCGCCTCCTGGTCGTGCTCGACCACGATCACCGTGTTGCCGATGTCCCGCAGGTTGCGGAGCGTTTCCAGCAGACGCGAGTTGTCGCGCTGGTGCAGGCCGATCGAGGGCTCGTCGAGCACGTACATGACGCCGGTGAGGCCCGAACCGATCTGCGAGGCGAGGCGGATGCGCTGCGCCTCGCCGCCCGAGAGCGTCTCGGCCGAACGGTCGAGCGACAGGTAATCGAGGCCGACGTTGATCAGGAACGAAAGCCGCGCGGTGATCTCCTTGACGATCTTCTCGGCCACCTGCGCCTTTTGTCCCGTGAGCTGGAGGAGATTGAAGAAGTCGCGGCAGTTGATCAGCGACAGGCCGCTGACCTCGGGCAGGGTGCGCCCGCCGATGAACACGAAGCGCGCCTCGCGGCGCAGGCGCGTGCCCGCGCACTCGGGGCAGGGCTTGGCGTTCAGGTACTTGGAAAGCTCCTCGCGCACCATCACGGAGTCGGTCTCGCGGTAGCGGCGCTCGAGGCTGGGGATGATGCCCTCGAAGCTGTGGCTGCGGTCGACGCGCGTGCCCCGCTCGTTGAGGTAGCGGAACTTGATCTGCTCCTTGCCGGAACCGTGCAGCACGATCTCGCGCACGCGCGCCGGCAGCTCCTCGAACGGAACGCCGGTGTCGAAGCCGTAGTGGCCCGCCAGCGATTCGAGCATCTGGAAGTAGAACTGGTTGCGCTTGTCCCAGCCCTTGATGGCGCCGGCGGCCAGCGACAGGTGCGGATAGGCGACGATGCGCGCCTCGTCGAAGAACTGTATGTTGCCGAGGCCATCGCACTTCTGGCAGGCACCCATCGGGTTGTTGAACGAGAACAGGCGCGGCTCGAGCTCCTGCAAGGCGTAGGAACACACCGGGCAGGCGAAGCGCGCCGAGAACAGGTGCTCGACGCCGGTGTCCATTTCGACGGCGACGGCTCGCCCCTCCGCGTGCGTCAGCGCGGTTTCGAAGGATTCGGCGAGGCGGCTGCGCACGTCGGCGCGCACCTTGAGGCGGTCGACGACGACGTCGATGGAGTGCTTGGTCGACTTGGCGAGCTTCGGCAGCGCGTCGATGTCGTAAACCTTGCCGTCCACGCGCAGGCGCACGAAGCCCTGCGCGCGCAACTCGGCGAACAGGTCGAGCTGTTCGCCCTTGCGGTTGGCGACCACGGGGGCGAGGATCATCAGCTTGGTGTCCTCGGGCAGCGCGAGGGCATGGTCGACCATCTGCGAGACGCTCATCGCCTCGAGCGGCTGGTCGTGCTCGGGGCAGTGCGGCGTGCCGGCGCGCGCATAGAGCAGGCGCAGGTAATCGTGTATCTCGGTGACGGTGCCGACCGTGGAACGCGGATTGTGGCTGGTGGCCTTCTGCTCGATCGAGATCGCCGGGCTCAAGCCCTCGATCAGATCGACGTCGGGCTTCTCCATCAACTGCAGGAACTGGCGCGCGTAGGCCGAGAGCGATTCGACGTAGCGGCGCTGGCCCTCGGCGTACAGCGTGTCGAAGGCGAGCGACGACTTGCCCGAACCGGACAGGCCGGTAATCACGGTCAGCCGGTTGCGCGGCAGGTCGAGATTGACGTTCTTGAGGTTGTGCGTCCGCGCGCCGCGGATCTTGATTTCATCCATGAGTCGGGAGGAGCAAATAGGCAACCTGCTAATATACGCGGCCCCCGATTCCGGCGCCAGCACGCCCATGCGCTCCCCCAGCAACGACCCGATGACCCGCGACGAGAAGCGCGCCGGCGCCAGCCTCGCAGCGATCTTCGGCCTGCGCATGCTCGGGCTGTTCCTGATCCTGCCGGTGTTCGCCGAACACGCGCGCCATATCCCGGGCGGCGACAGCATGACCCTGATCGGCCTGGCGATGGGCGCCTACGGCCTGACGCAGGCGATGTTCCAGATTCCCTTCGGCATGGCCTCCGACCGCTGGGGCCGCAAGCCCGTGATCGTCGTGGGGTTGCTGCTGTTCGCCTTCGGCAGCGCCGTCGCGGCGCTGGCGGGCGACATCTGGATGGTGATCCTCGGCCGCGTGCTTCAGGGCGCCGGCGCCATCTCGGCGGCGGTGACGGCGCTGGCCGCGGACCTCACGCGCGAGCAGCACCGCACCAAGGTGATGGCGATGATCGGCTCGTCGATCGGCCTCGTCTTCGCCGCCTCGCTGGTCGGCGCGCCGGCGCTGTACTCGGTCGTCGGCATGTCCGGCATCTTCTGGCTGACGGCGGTGCTCGCGCTTGGCGCGATCATGCTGCTGACCCAGGTGGTGCCGCCGGCACCGCCGCTGCAGCCCGGGCCGGAAGTGCCCTTCAGCACGGTCCTGTTCGACGGCCAGTTGATGCGCCTGAACTTCGGCATCTTCTCGCTGCACCTGATCCAGATGGCGATGTTCGTCGTCGTCCCCGGACTGCTCGTGTCGACGGGCGGCCTGACGCTCGACCGCCACTGGATGGTCTACCTCGGCACCATGCTGCTGTCGCTGGTGCCGCTGGTGCCGGCCATCATCCAGGCCGAGCGTCACGGCAGACACAAGCCGGTGTTCCTTGGCGCCGTGGCGCTCCTGTTCGTCGCCGAGATCGGCAGCCTGTTCGGACGCGGCAGCTTCGCCGCCATCGTCGTCATGGTGTGGCTGTTCTTCGTCGCCTTCAATATTCTGGAAGCCAGCCTGCCGTCGCTGATTTCGCGCGTGGCGCCGCCGCGCGCCAAGGGTGCGGCCCTCGGCGTCTACAACACCAGCCAGGCATTGGGCCTGTTCGCCGGCGGTGCGCTCGGCGGCTGGCTCGCGCAGCACGAGGGCGCCGCGGGCGTGTTCGCCCTTGGCGCGGCCGTGGCCGCCGTGTGGTTCCTGGTGGCGGGGTCGATGCGGCCGCCGCCCGTGATCGTCGGGCGTGAGCTGCCGCTCGCGGAGGGCGTCGATGCCGAGACCGTGCGCGCGCAACTCGCGGCGCTGCCCGGCGTGCGCGAGGTCAGCCTGGCGCCAGAAAGTCGTATGGCATACTTGCGAGTGGATCTGGATCAGTGGGATGAACGGCGTGCGCGCCAATTTGCGGGAGGAGAAGGGTAATGGCATCGGTCAATAAAGTGATTCTGGTTGGCAACCTCGGGGCAGACCCGGAGATGCGCTACCTGCCGAGCGGCGAGGCGGTGGCGAACCTGCGCCTGGCGACGACGGACACGTGGAAGGACAAGGACGGCAACAAGCAGGAAGCGACCGAGTGGCACCGCGTTTCCTTCTTCGGCCGCCAGGCCGAGGTCTGCGGCCAGTACCTGAAGAAGGGCAGCCAGATCTACGTCGAGGGCTCGATCCGCACGCGCAAGTGGCAGGACAAGGACGGCCAGGACAAGTACACCACCGAGATCCGCGGCGACCGCATGCAGATGCTCGGCGGCCGCCAGGGCATGGGCGGCGATGCGCCGCAGCGCGACAGCGGCGGCAGCCGCGACAGCGCGCCGCGCAAGCCGGCATCGCAGCCGGCCTCGTCGGGCGGCAACTTCAACGATTTCGACGACGACATTCCGTTCTAGAGCGCCCGGCTTCGCCGAACCCCGCCCGGCCCGTGCCCGGCGGGGTTTTTTGTTTTTGTGCGCCTTGCGACAGACCCGGCGGGTGCGCGGCAGGTCCAATCGGTCGATGCCAGCCAGGCGGAAATCGAAGCAGGAGCGGCAACGCGTGGCCCTGGTCCTGCAGGGCGGAGGAGCGCTTGGCGCCTACCAGGCCGGCGTCGTCGAGGCGCTTAGCGAGCACGGGCTGATGCCCGACTGGGTGGTCGGCACGTCGGTCGGTGCCGTCAATGCGGCCATCCTCGCCGGCAACGAGCCCTCCGTGCGCGTGCAGCGGCTACGCGAATTCTGGGCGTCGATCAAGCACAAGGACTTCTTCGACCTGCAGCGCGTGCCCGATCCGCTGCGCCGCTTCAATACCTGGCTGTCGACGCTCGAGGCCGCAACGCGCGGCGTGCCCGGCTTCTTTGCGCCGCGGCTGTTCAGCCCCTTCTTCGCCGGCCTGCCGGTGCCGCCGGAGCAGGCGAGCTTCTACGACACCGGCCAGCTGGCCGCGACGCTGGCCCGGCTGGTCGACTTCGAGCTTCTCGGCCGGCCCGGCACCGTGCGCCTGACGGTCAACGCCATGTGCGCGACCACCGGCGAGTTCGTGAGCTTCGATTCGGCGCGCGAGCGCATCGGCGTCGAGCACGTGATGGCCAGCAGTGCGCTGCCGCCCGGCTTTCCGCCGGTGCGCATCGGCGGCAATCTCTTCTGGGACGGCGGCCTCTACTCGAACACGCCGCTCGAGATCGTGCTCGACGATGAGCCGCGGGTGAACACGCTGTGCTTCATGGTGGACCTCTGGCATACCGAAGGGCCCGAGCCGCGGACTTTCGACGAGGTCCAGACGCGCCAGAAGGACATCATGTACGCCTCGCGTTCGCAGCGCCACATCGAGGACTACCGGCGCCTGCACAAGCTGCGCAACGCGCTGAATTCCATGCACGCCAGGCTGCCGGCGCGGCTGCGCGACGAGCCGGCGATGCGCGACCTGGCGGCTTCCGGCTGCCACACCACGATGCACATCGTGCACCTGCGCTATGCGGGGCAGGACTGGCACATGGCGAGCAAGGACATCAATTTTTCGGGCGGCTCGATCGACTGGCGCTGGAGCCAGGGCTACGCCGATGCGATGCGCGCCCTCGAGAAGGCGCCCTGGCGGGCGCCCCAGGCTCCCGATGTCGGCGTCGTGCTGCACGAGCCGCCGCCCCGGACTGTCCATGACTGATCGCAACGGAGGAACATCCTCATGCAGATGCAGAACATGATCGCGCTGGTCACCGGCGCCGCCAGCGGCATCGGCCGCGACATCGCCCGCGCCTTCGCCCGCGAGGGCGCCAGGGTTTGCGTGGCCGACCTGTCGGCGGAAGACGGCGCCAGGGTGGCGGACGAAATCCGCGCCGAGGGCGGCACCGCCATGACCATTGCCATGGACGTCGCCGACGAGACGGCGGTCGAGCGCGGCTTCGACGCGGCGACGGCCGCCTATGGCGCTCCCGACGTGCTGGTCAGCAACGCCGGCATCCAGCACATCGATGCCGTCGATGCGCTGGCCTTCGCCGACTGGCGCAAGCTGATTGCCGTTCATCTCGACGGCGGCTTCCTGACGACGCGTGCCTTTCTGCGCCGCCTCTACCCGACCGGCCGCGGCGGCACCGTGATCTACATGGGCTCGGTCCATTCCCACGAGGGATCGCCGCTGAAGGCGCCGTACGTCGCCGCGAAGCATGGCCTGCTGGGCCTTTGCAAGGTGGTCGCCAAGGACGCCGCCGCGCACAAGGTGCGCGCCAATGTCATCTGCCCGGGCTTCGTGCGCACGCCGCTGGTCGACCGGCAGATTCCCCAGCAGGCGCGCGAGCTCGGCATCAGCGAGGAAGACGTGGTGCAGAAGGTCATGCTCAGGGAGACGATCGACGGCGAGTTCACGACGACGGCGGAAATCGCCGCGCTGGCGGTGTTCCTCGCCACCTTCCCGGGAATGGGCCTGAGCGGACAGTCGGTGATCGTCAGCCACGGCTGGCACATGCAGTAGCGAGGCGGATCGTATATATTAGAAACGTCTAATAAACGAGGGAGGTCGCGATGAGCACCGAAACCACGCCGTCCATCGGCGAACAGGCCTACGAGAAGGCCTTGCGCTACGAACTGGACTACGGCTGCTGCCCGCAGTGCGTGCTGGCGACGGTGCAGGAGACCGTCGGCATCGTCGACGACCAGACGGTCAAGGCCAGCCACGGCCTTTCGGGCGGTGGCGGCCTGCTCGGCGAGGGCATCTGCGGCGCCTTGAGCGGCGGGCTGCTGGCGCTCAGCGCGAAGTTCGGCCGCGATCGCGACAAGCTGGCGAAGGGCCGCTACATCGCCAACTTCCAGAAGGCCAAGGAACTCACCGAACGCTTCCGCAGCGAATTCGGCGGCGTCACCTGCCGCGAGCTGCAGCAGCAATTCACCGGCCGCACCTACGACATGTGGAACGCCGCCGACTACAAGGCGTTCGATGCCGCGCGCGGCAACAAGTGCGCGCATGCCACCGGCACGGTGACGCGCTGGGTCGTGGAAATGCTCTAGGGCCGCGGGATTAGAATCGTCCGACCGCCGCAACCGGGCATCGGATGACCATGACGAAACAACTTCAGCGCCTGCGGCAATTGTCGCTGCGCGACCTCGCCGTCATCGGCCTGCCGCTGCTGCTGGTGCTCGGCCTCGGCTTCTGGCTCGCCTCGCGTTTCATCGAGCCGGCACCGCCGAGGACGCTGATCCTGGCGTCGGGCGGCGAGGGCGGCGCCTACCAGCGCTTCGCCGCCGCCTATCGCGAGGTGCTCGCCCGCTACGACATCGAGCTGGTCGAAAAGCCCTCGGCGGGGGCGATGGAAAACCTGCGTAACCTGCGCGACGGCGAGGTCGAGGTCGACGCCGCCTTCTTCCAGGCCGGCATCGCCACGCCGACCGAGGACGACGAGTTGCACTCGATCGGCGGCCTGTATCACGAGCCGCTATGGGTGTTCTACCGCGCCGGGCTGGCGAAGCCGACCGTGCCCGACCGCCTCTCGCAGCTGAAGGGGCGTCGCATCGCCATCGGGACGCCGGGGAGCGGCACGCACCATCTGGCGACCGAGCTGCTGCGGGCCAACGACATCGACGGCAAGAACGCCAGGCTCGTCGAAAAGGGCGGCCTCGGGCTGGCCGAGGCATTTGCGCGCGGCCGCATCGACGCGGCCTTCGTGGTCGGGCCGACGCAGTCCGCGACGGTGTGGACGCTGCTCTACACGCCGGGCGTCCGGCTGATGAACCTCACGCATGCCGAGGCCTACACGCGGCGCTTTCCCTACCTCTCGAAGCTGACGCTGCCGCAGGGCGCGGTCGACCTGGTGCGCAACATTCCGGCGCACGACGTCTCCCTGCTGGCGCCGGTGGCGACGATCCTGGTGCGCGACGGCACGCATCCGGCGCTGATCGACCTGCTCATGCAGGCGGCGGCGGAAGCGCATGGCGCGCCCGGCATCTTCCAGAAGCCCGGCGAGTTTCCCAAGGCGATGGCGGTCGATTTCCCGCTCTCGAAGGAGTCCGAACGCTTCTACAAGTCGGGCCGGCCGTTCCTGCAGCGCTACCTGCCGTTCTGGGCGGCGACGCTGGTCGACCGCATGGTCGTGCTGCTGATTCCCTTCTTCGCGCTGATGCTGCCGCTGTTCAAGGTCGCGCCGTCGCTCTATGGCTGGCGCGTCAGATCGCGCATCTATCGGCGCTACGGCGAACTGAAGTTTCTCGAGGCGGAGGTCGAGCGTGAGCCGGAGCGCCACACGCGCGACGAATGGCTGGCGAAGCTCGACGCGATCGAGGACGACGTGAACCGGATCCCGACGCCGCTGGCCTATGCCGACATGCTCTACACGCTCCGCAGCCACATCGAGCTGGTGCGCGCGACGATGCTGAAGAAGACTAGAGCCGCCTGATCTTCTCGACCAGCGCCGTGGTCGAGCTCTGGTGCACGAAGGGAATCGAATGCACCTGGCCGCCCCAGTCCGTGACTTCCCGGTAGCCGACGATCTTTTCCACCGGCCAGTCGCCGCCCTTGACGAGGATGTCGGGGCGCGCCTCGAGGATGCGCGCCAGCGGCGTGTCCTCGTCGAACCAGGTGACCAGCGACACGCACTCGAGCGCGGCGAGCAGCGCCATGCGGTCGGCAAGCCGGTTGATCGGGCGGTCGTCGCCCTTGCCGAGGCGCTTCACCGAGGCATCGGAATTCGCGGCGACGAGCAGCCCGGCGCCGAGCGCGCGGGCCTGCGCCAGATACGTGACGTGGCCGCGATGCAGGATGTCGAAGCAGCCGTTGGTGAACACCAGCGGCCGCGGCAGCTGCGCGACGCGCGCGGCCAGGTCGGCCGGCGCGCAGATCTTGGCCTCGAAGGCGGGCGCGGCGTAGCTCACTACTGCTTGGGCGCCGCCGCCTTGCCGTCCTTCTCGGCCGGGGCGGGGCGGTTGTCGATGCGCTTCGCTTCCTCTTCGGAAATGATGTCGAAGACGCGCACGACCTTCTGCACGCCGCCGGTGGTGCGCGCGATCTCCACCGCGTCGTCGGCTTCGCGCTGCGTGACGATGCCCAGCAGGTAGGCGGTGCCGGCTTCGGTGACCACCTTGACGTGGTTCGGCGAGAACTTATTGGCGTCGAGGAAGCGCGCCTTGACCTTGGAGGTCAGGTAGGCGTCGTTGCTGCGCGAACCGAAGGAACTCGGACCCGCGACCAGCAGCTCGTTGGTGATCGCGCGCACGTTCGGCACGCCGGTGACGATCTTCTCGATCTCGGCCTTCGCGGCTTCGTTCGGCGCCTCGCCGGTCAGCAGCACGGCGCGGTTGTAGCTGATCACGTTGACGTGCACGCGGTCGCCGAATTTCTCGTTGATGCGGTTGGCGGCGCGCGTCTCGATCGCCTCGTCGGCGACGAAGGTCTCGGTGGGGCGGCGATCGCTGAATACCAGCACGCCGGCGCCGACGCCGACGGCGGCCGCCGGCACGCAGCCGGTCAGCGAGGGAAGGGCGGCCGCGCAGGCGGCGCAGAGCAACAGGGTGCGCAGGTTCTTTTTCATGCGTCGTCTCCAAGCAATAGGGTATCGATGCCGTCGCAGAGGCAGTGCAACGTCAGCAGGTGTACTTCCTGGATGCGCGCCGTACGGTTCGCCGGCACGCAGAGGTTGATGTCATCCTTGGCGAGCCGCGCGGCCATCTTGCCGCCGTCCTTGCCGGTCAGCGCGACGACGCGCACGCCGGCCGCGTGCGCGGCATCCATGGCCTCGAGCACGTTGGGCGAGTTGCCCGAGGTGGAGATCGCCAGCAGCACGTCGCCGCGCCGGCCGAGGGCCTTGATCTGCTTGGAGAACACGTCCTCGTAGCGGTAGTCGTTGCCGATCGAGGTCAGCGTCGAGGTGTCGGTCGTAAGGGCGATGGCGGCGAGCGGCGCGCGCTCCTTCTCGAAGCGGTTCAGCAGTTCGGCGGCGAAATGCTGCGAGTCGGCGGCCGAGCCGCCGTTGCCGCAGGCCATGATCTTGCCGCCGGCCCTGAGGCTCGCCACCATCGCGTCGATGGCCTGCGCGATCGGTGCTGCCATCGCCCCGATGGCGGCCTGCTTGGTCTCGATGCTCTCGGCGAAATGGGCGCGGATGCGTTGTTCGATGTTCATGGGATGACGGTGACGAAACTTCGTTGCGGTGGTCCGGCGAGCTTAGCGCCCCCGGCGGTCCGCCGGAGGCCGGAATTGGCCTGCTAAAGAACGACAAATACTTCGATCAGCAGGCGCCGCCAGGGATTGCGGTGCTCGGCCAGCCGCGCGATACGCGCTTCGACGCGGGCGCCGCGGTCCATCTCGGCGGCGACGCTGCGGTTCTCGGCGCGCGGCAGGTAGCCCAGCATGCGGCCGCGCCACTCGACGCGCACGGCGTTTGCATCGTGCGGATTGCCCGGCTCGCGCACCAGCGCGAGCGCATCGCCTTCGCGCATCTGCGCCCACAGCGCCTCGCCTTCATGATACTGGAAGCCGGCGAGCGGCGAACTCTGCACCAGCACCTTTATGGCCCCGGCATGCGCAGGGCCGCCGGCCAGGCACAGCGCCGCGACAAGGACCCTAATCAGCGCGGAACGCATCCCTGATCCATTCGAGGTCTGCACCGTCGATGACGATGCAGTCGAAGCGGCAAGGCTGTTCGCCGTGACGGGCGAGCCAGTGGCGCGCGGCCAGGATCAGCCGCGCCTGCTTGGCCGCGGTGATGCTCGCGGCGGCGCCGCCGTAGTCGCTGCGCGACCGCGATCGCACCTCGACGAAGACGACGCTGCCGCGGTCGCGGCAGACGAGGTCGATCTCCCCGCCGCGAACCCGGAAGTTGCGTTCGAGCACGCGCAGCGAGCGGCTGGCGAGGAACTCGGCGGCCGCCTGTTCGGCGGCGGCGCCTTTGGCCTGTCGCGTCGGCATAGAATGGCCCTCATGGAAGACCGGAATATTACGGCGGCATTGTATGTGGTCGCCACGCCGCTGGGAAATCTCGACGACATCACCCAGCGTGCCGTGGCCACGTTGCGCGAGGCGGACCTGATCGCCTGCGAGGACACGCGCCACACGCGGCCGCTGCTCGATCGCCTCGGCGTCGCCAAGGCGTCCCTGCTGGCATTGCACGAGCACAACGAGAATGCCGCCGCAGAAAGGATCGTCGCGGCGCTGGCCGAGGGCAGGCGCGTCGCGCTGGTCAGCGACGCCGGCACCCCCGGCATCTCCGACCCCGGCGCACGCACGGTGGCCGCCGTGCGGGCCGCGGGCTTTCGCGTGGTGCCGCTGCCCGGGCCCAACGCGGCCGCTGCGGCGATGTCGGTGGCGGGCCTGCCCGACGCCCGCTTCCTGTTCGCCGGCTTCCTGCCGGCCAAGGCGGCAGCGCGGCGTGCCGAGATCGAGAAGCTCGCGGCCATCGATGCGGCGCTGGTGTTCTACGAGGCCCCGCATCGCATCGAGGAGACGGTCGCGGACCTCGCGGCGCTGCTTGCGCCGCAGCGCACGCTGGTCGTCGCGCGCGAGCTGACCAAGCTGTTCGAGCAAGTGGCCTCGATGCCGGTTGCCGAAGGCCCGGCCTGGCTCGCCGCCGATGCCAATCGCCTGCGCGGCGAATTCGTGCTGGTCGTGTCGGCGCCGCCGCCCCGCATCGGTCTCGGCGCCGAGGAGGAGCGCGTGTTGCGCGCGCTGCTGGAGGAATTGCCGGTCAAGCAGGCCGCCAAGCTCGCCGCCAGGATCACCGGCGCGGCCAAGAACGCGCTCTACGAGCGGGCGCTCGAGATCAAGGGATAAAATTCCCCTCATGCAAACCCTGACTCTGACCCGCCCCGACGACTGGCACCTGCACCTGCGCGATGGCGCGGCGCTCGCCGCCGTCCTGCCGGACACCGCGCGCCGCTTCGGACGCGCCATCGTGATGCCGAACCTCAGGCCGCCGGTGACCACAGTGGAGCAGGCCGCCGCCTATCGCGCCCGCATCCTGGCCGCGCTTCCGGCCGGCAGCCGCTTCGAGCCGCTGATGACGCTCTACCTGACCGACAACACGCCGCCCGACGAAATCGATCGCGCGAGAGAGAGCGGCTTCGTGCACGCGGTGAAGCTCTATCCGGCCGGCGCGACGACGAATTCCGATGCCGGCGTCACCGATCTCGCCAAGTGCGCCGCGACGCTCGCGCGCATGGAGAAGCTTGGCCTGCCGCTGCTGGCGCACGGCGAAGTCACCGACCCGGCGGTCGACGTCTTCGACCGCGAGGCGGTGTTCGTCGAGCGCGTGCTGCAGCCGCTGCTGCGAGACTTCCCCGGCCTCAAACTGGTGCTGGAGCACGTGACGACGCGCGAAGGCGTGGAGTTCGTGCGCTCCGCTGGTGCCAACGTCGCCGCGACGCTGACCGCGCACCACCTGCTGATGAATCGCAACGCGATCTTTGCCGGCGGCATCCGTCCGCACCACTATTGCCTGCCGGTGCTCAAGCGCGAGGCGCATCGCCAGGCGCTCGTCGCCGCCGCGACCTCGGGCAGCCCGAAGTTCTTTCTCGGCACCGACTCGGCGCCGCATGCGCGCGGCGCCAAGGAGGCGGCCTGCGGCTGCGCCGGCTGCTACACCGCCAACGCCGGCATCGAACTCTACGCCGAGGCCTTCGAGGCCGCGGGCGCGCTCGACCGGCTCGAAGGCTTCGCTTCGTTCTTCGGCGCCGACTTCTACGGACTGCCGCGCAGCAAGGAGCGCATCACGCTCGTCAAGGAAAACTGGACGGTGCCGGCGAGCCTGCCGTATGTCGACGGCGACGCGCTGGTCCCGCTGCGCGCCGGAGAGACGGTGGCGTGGCGCCTGCAAGGGGAATGACCATGAAACGCATCGTGACCATGAGCGCGGCGCTCCTGCTCCTGAGCGGTTGCGGCAGCAGCGATACGGCATCGTTCATGATCGACGGCAGCGAGACGGCGGTGACGCTCGAGCGCGTCAAGCCTTTCGCGTGGAGCGCCGAGTGGGATCTGTACCTGACGGTGCGGCGCAATCCAGATTGCCAGCGGCGGCATGTATTGAAGCCGGTGACCAGCGATGCGCCGAAGGTCGAGTTGTTCACGCCGGAGCCGTATGTCTTCATCGTCCGCCAGGGCAAGCGCTGGTACGTGACGGAGTTGAAGACCTGCCAGTTGCAGTCGTTCAAGGAAGCGCCGCCCGAACCCGGCCGGCCGGCGGGAGTGTTCCTGGTGAAAGACGACAGGTTCCTGTTCGTGCCCGACCCGCAGGCGAGGCCGGCGCCGCCGGCCCAGCCGCCCGCGCAATGACGGCGTTCAGCCGTCTGCGTTGATCTTCGCGATCAGTTCCTTCAGCACGCCTTCCGCCTTGTCGTTGGGGATCTGACACGTGCCTGCGGCCTGGTGGCCGCCGCCGCCGTACTTGAGCATCAGCTCGCCGACGTTCGTGGCCGAACTGCGGTCGAAGATCGACTTGCCGACCGCGTAGACGGTGTTCTGCTGCTTGACGCCCCACAGCACGTGGATCGAGATGTTGCACTCCGGGAACAGCGCGTAAATCATGAAGCGGTTGCCGGCGTAGATCGTCTCCTCGTTGCGCAGGTCGAGGACGACGACGTTCTTGTGCACCGTCGCGCAGCGCTTGAGCTGATCCTTGAACTTCTCCTCGTGGTCGAAGTAGAGCTTCGAGCGCTCGACGACGTCGGGCAACTTGAGGATGTCGTCGATCGAGTGGTTCTTGCAATAGTCGATCAGGTCCATCATCAGGTTGTAGTTGGAGATGCGGAACTCGCGGAAGCGGCCGAGGCCGGTGCGCGCGTCCATCAGGAAGTTCATCAGCACCCAGCCCGTCGGGTGCAGCACTTCCTCCTTGCTGAACTGCGCCGAGTCGCCCTTGTCGACGGCTTCCATCATCTCGGTCCATTCGGCCGGGAACTTGTTCTTGCCGCCGAAGTGTTCGTAGACCACGCGTGCCGCGGAGGGCGCGTCGGGATAGATGATGTGGTTCGGACGTTCGCCCGGATTGCGGAAGGTCTCGGAGAGGTGGTGGTCGAACGCCAGATGGACGCCGGGCACGAACGGCAGGTTGGTCGTGATGTCGCTGTCGGAAATCTCGACCTTGCCGTCCTGCATGTCCTTGGGATGGACGAACTTGATCTCGTCGATCATGTCGAGGTGCTTGAGCAGGACGGCGCAGACGAGGCCGTCGAAGTCACTGCGGGTTACGAGGCGGTACTTGCCCATTTTTTTGACCTCCCATATTCGTTATTGGCGCGCCGGCTGCCGGCTTGCGGCGAGCATAGCATAGGGCCGGATGCTACTATTCCTGCGGAAGTCCGCCAGGCAACCGCTGCGTGCGCAAGCACGGGGAGGAAAGTCCGGGCCCCGCAGAGCAGGATGCCGGCTAACGGCCGGGCGCAGCAAGTCTCGCAAGAGACCCAAGGCGACAGACAGTGCAACAGAAAGATACCGCCTAAGTTCGCGACTTTGACGCCGAAGGCGGCAAAGTCTCCCTCCCGAAGGGGAGGAGCGAACCGGTAAGGGTGAAATGGTGGGGTAAGAGCCCACCGCGTGACTGGCAACAGTTCACGGCACGGCAAACCTCATCCGGGGCAAGGCCAAATAGGGGAGCATTGACGTGGCTCGCGTCGCTCCCGGGTAGGCTGCTTGAGGCCGTCGGCAACGGCGGTCCCAGAGGAATGGTTGCCCACGACAGAACCCGGCTTATCGGCGGACTTCCACCTCCGACGACACGGTTTTCCATGCAATGGCGTCCCGACGCCCGCTCGACTACATTGGGAAACGATGCACCGCCTCGCCGCGAGCGAGGAACCGGGGAGGACAAAGGGGTGTCCTGACAGCAGGTGCTGCCATGAAGCTCGACCTGTTTTCCTCGCTCAGGAGCCGCCTCGCCATCGTCCTCGTGCTGGCGATGCTGCTCTCGCTTGGGCTCATTGCCTACAACGCCTGGCGCACCTTCGACGCGCAGCGTGCGCAGGTGCAGGCCGACGCCATGCGCGTGGTGAAATTGATCGCCGCCAACCAGGAGCGCCTGACGGTGAAGGCGCGCAATCTGCTCGAGGTCCTGGTCCGCTTTCCGGTCGTCGGCAACATGGCGGCGACGAGCTGCGACGCCTTCCTGACGGGCCTGATGCCCGGCTTTCCCGAATACCTGAACGTCGGCCTGGTGCGCGCCGACGGCGCGCTGGTCTGCAGCGCCGTGCCGCTGAAATTCCCGATCAACTTTGCCGAGCGCGACTTCTTCCAGCGGGCGATGAAGAGTTCGATGTTCGAGACCGGCGACTACTTCGTCGGCATCGACCCCGCCAAACCGTCGCTCAATTCCGGCCTGCCGATCAAGGAAGCCGACGGCACCCGGCGCGGCGTCGCGTTCGCCGCGGTCGACTTCCTGGCGGCGAGCAAGCCGCTGATCGCGGCGCTTCCGTTCGAGGGCGCCAGCATGACCTTCCTCAACGACCGGGGACAGGTGCTCGCCCGCGACCCCGACCCGCAAGGGCTGACCGGCAGGTCGCTGCCCGACACGCTGCTGCTGCGTACCGTGCAGGCCTACGGCGGCGAGGGCACCGCCCAGCTGGCCGGCCTCGACGGCGTGCCCTCGCTGGTGGCCTTTGCCACCGTGTCGCGGTCCGCCGAACGGACGATCTACCTGATCATCGGCGTGCCGGAAGCCCGGGTGTTCAGCGCCGCCGCGCCGGTGGTCTATCGCCAGACCGCGATCCTGGCGATCGCCACCCTGCTGGTGATCGCCGTCGTCTGGCTGGCCAGCGACCGCATGATCCTGCGGCGCGTCGCGCGGCTCGGCAAGGCCGCCGAGGAACTGCGCGCCGGCCATCTCGACGCGCGCAGCGGCATCGACCACAGCCGGGACGAGCTCGGCCGTCTGGCCGAGGCGTTCGACAGCATGTCCGAGGTGATGGACGGGCGCGAGATGGAACGTTCGCACGCGGTCGAGGAAGCGCGGCACCTCAACGACGAACTCGAACAACGCGTCGAGGAAAGGACCCTTGAGCTCGAAACCACCAAGCGGCGCCTCGAGGATTCGCTCGAGGTATTGCAGCGGCACTCCTCGCAGATGACCAAGCTCAGCGAGATGAGCAACCTGATGCAGGGCTGCCTGAACACGGACGAGGCCAACACGGCGGTTTCGCGCTTTGCCCAGGAATTGTTCGCCGGTTCGGCCGGCGGCCTGTTCATGACCGGCCCGGCAAGGGACGTCATCGATGCCAGCGTCGTCTGGGGCGGCATTCCGGCCGGCGAACTGACGTTCGCTCCGGAAGACTGCTGGGCGCTGCGGCGCGGCCGGCCGTACGTGGTCGGCGCGGCCCACCCGGGCCCCTACTGCCGCCACGTCGGCGAGGCCTCGCGGCGAACTACCTTTGCATTCCGCTGATGGCCCAGGCCGAAACCCTCGGCATCCTGCACCTGCGCGGCTTCGAGGCGGCGACGGAAACGGACGTCGAGTTCCGTGAGCGCGAGCGCGTCAATCGCCTGCAGATCGCCGAGAACCTGGCGGAGCGCGCCGCCCTCGCGATCGCCAACATCCGGCTGCATGAAACGCTGCTGGCGCTGTCGATCCACGATCCGCTGACCGGCCTCTACAACCGCCGGCACATGGAAGAGATGGTCGCGCGCGAAGAACTGCAGGCCCAGCGCAACGCCGGTTCGTTCGGCATCATCATGATCGATATCGACCACTTCAAGAAATTCAACGACACCTTCGGCCATCAGGCCGGGGACGCCTTGCTGCGCGAGACCGGCCGCTTCCTGCAGGCGCACACGCGCGGCGTCGACATCGCCTGCCGCTACGGCGGCGAGGAGTTCGTCGTCATCCTGCCGGGCGCGTCGCTGGAGAAGACCCTGCAGCGTGCCGAGCAACTGCGCACCGGCTTCGGCGGCTTGCGCCTCGAATACCGGGACAAGCCGCTGCCGACGGCGACGCTCTCGCTCGGTGCCGCCACCTTCCCGCAGCACGGTTCCTCGTGGCAAGCGGTGCTGAGGGTCGCCGACGAAGCGTTGTACGTGGCGAAGCAGCGGGGGCGCAACCGCGTGGCGTCGCCCGATGCGATCGCGCCGGTGCCTGGCGCGCCGGAGCGGCCGGCGCCCCAGGCTGATGAATCGCTACGGCGATGAACGTGGCGCGATTTTCCTTGTCTAGATTCGAAGCTCGCAAATCACGGCGTGAGGTCGACATGGCTATTTTCGGCAAGAAGAGCAGCAACGAAGAGACCGTCGCGGACAAGGAAATCCCGCCGCCCGCGACCGCGCAACCCATCGTCGAAGCCGAAGGCGGCAAGCTGGTCGTAGGCCCCAACATCCGGCTGACGGGATCCGAGATCTCGGATTGCGACACCGTGATCGTCGAGGGGCGTGTCGAAGCGACCGTCGACGGTCGGGTCATGCAGATCAGCGAGACCGGCACCTTCTCGGGCACGGTGCAGATCGAGATGGCCGAAATACGCGGCCGTTTCGACGGCGACCTGACGGTGCGCCGGCGCCTGACCGTATGCGGAACCGGCAAGGTGTCGGGCAAGATTCGCTACGGTGCGCTGGTGGTCGAGGAAGGCGGCGAACTGTCCGGCGACATCGAGTCGCTGCCTGCCGCGTCGGGAACCGGCGCCAGGCCGGCGCCTGCGGCCAAGGCGCCGGCCCCTCCCGGTCCGAAGGCCTCGACGCCCGGGCTTGCGCCGCTCGAGCCGCCCTCGACCGCGCACCACTAGTACGTCCGGCGGCGTTCGCCGCCACGCCCCCTCATCTAGCTGCCGCCGCCGCCGTCGCAGCCAGCCCGCGAGAGAACGAGCACGCCCCACTCTTTACAACTCACTTTCACTTCATGTTTTCATCCATTGAAAACAAAGGATAAATTTCCGCTGAAATCTGTCTAAAAGCCAGCATAAGTCCTTGTGCCACAAAGAAAAAACCGCTTGACCCTCGAAAATTTGTGTTTTAAAGTGGGACGCAGTGGGGCAAGGTGGGGGCGAAGAGCTTCCGGC
Organism: Pseudomonadota bacterium; assembly: GCA_046726235.1. GTDB lineage: Bacteria > Pseudomonadota > Gammaproteobacteria > Burkholderiales > Rhodocyclaceae > Nitricoxidireducens. Next base: position 129,323 of record JBKPAD010000006.1, on the reverse strand, counting down.
AGCCCAAAAAACAAGTCGGGGGAGACCGGGTGTTTCAAGGGGCAGCGGCGCTTAATCTGGACGCGAAGGGACGCATGGCGGTGCCGTCGCGCCATCGCGACGCGCTGATCGTCGCCAGTGCCGGCCGCCTCGTGCTGACCACGCACCCGCATCGCTGCCTGCTCCTTTATCCCGAGTCCGCCTGGGCGCCGATCCGCGACCAGATTCTTGCCGCCCCCAGCTTCGATCCCCGTTCCGCCGCCGCCAAGCGCGTGCTCGTCGGCAATGCGCGCGACGAGGAGCTCGACGGCGCCGGCCGCCTGCTGATCGGTCCCGAGCTGCGCGAGTTCGCCGGCCTGGAGAAACAGGTCTGGCTCGTCGGCATGGGTAGCCATTTCGAGATCTGGTCCGACGCCGGCTGGAAGAAACAGCAGGACGCGGCGTTCGAGGCGCTGGCCGCCACCGAGCCGCCGCCGGGCTTCGAGGGCATATCGCTGTGACGGGTCACGTCAGCGTGCTGCTGGCGGAAGCGGTCGAAGCGTTGGCGGTGAAAGAAGGCGGCACCTACGTGGATGCCACCTTCGGGAGGGGCGGACACAGCCGGGAAATCCTGGCGCGGCTGGGCAGTTCAGGAAGGCTGGTCGCGCTCGACCGCGATCCGGTGGCGGTGGCCGCCGGCCAGGCGCTGGGCGATCCGCGGCTGACGATGGTCCATGCGGCGTTCGGCCGGTTGGGCGAAGTGCTCGACGGGCTGGGAATCGCGCAGGCGGACGGCGTGCTGCTCGACATCGGCGTCTCGTCGCCGCAGTTGGATACGCCCGAGAGGGGCATGAGTTTTCGTTTCGATGCGCCGCTGGACATGCGCATGGACACGACGCAGGGGGAGACCGCGGCGGACTTTCTGGCGCGGGCAGATCAACGTGAAATCGAGAAGGTGATCAGGGACTATGGCGAAGAACGGTTTGCTCATGCGATTGCAAAGGCGGTTGTTGCTGCTCGGTGCGAATACCGTATTTCAACCACGCGACAGCTTGCCGCGCTCGTGGAAAAAGCCGTGCTCACGCGGGAACCGGGCCAGCATCCGGCGACGCGCAGCTTTCAGGCTCTACGGATTCACGTCAATCGGGAGCTTGAGGAGCTGTCGCTAGTCCTGCCGCAAGGCGTGGCGCGATTGGCACGCGGCGGCAGGCTGGTGGTGATCTCCTTCCACTCCCTCGAGGACCGGATCGTCAAGCGCTTCCTGCGCGACGAATCCAGTCCTCCCCGGCTGCCCAAGGGCCTGCCCGTGCGCGCCGCCGACCTGCCGCCGCCGAAGCTGCGGCTGGTCGGCAAGCCGGTGTTCCCCTCGGCGGCGGAAACCGCCGCCAACCCCCGCGCCCGCAGCGCCGTCATGCGCATCGCCGAGAAACTCTGATGGCGCGCCTGAACCTCGTCCTCCTTGCCATTGCCGTCGCCCTCGCCCTGTCGGCGGTGAGCGCGAACCATCACGCGCGCAAGCTCTTCACCGCCCTCGAGCGCGAGCAGAACCGCATGCGCGATCTCGAGGTCGAGTGGGGCCAACTGCAACTCGAGCAGAGCACCCTGGCCGCGCACGCCCGGGTCGAGAAGGTCGCGCGCGACAAGCTCGGCATGCGGCCGCCGGCGCCGGGGCAGATCCTTTCCGTCGAGGCGCCGTGAGGTTCGTCAAGTTCGCCAGCAGTCCGCTGCTGTCGCAGGCGCTGCCGGTATGGCGCATGCGCTTCGTTATGTGGGTGCTGCTGGCCGCCTTTGCCGCGCTGATCGGCCGTTCCGTCTACCTGCAGGGCTTCCAGAAGGACTTCCTGCGCCAGAAGGGCGAGTCGCGATACGAGCGAGTGATCGAGATCTCCGCCACGCGCGGCCGTATCGTCGACCGCAACGGCGACGTGCTCGCCGTGTCCACCCCCGTCAAGTCGATCTGGGCGATTCCCGAGGACGCCAAGCTGACGCCGCACCAGTCGCGCGAGCTGGCGCGCCTGCTCGAGATGGACGTGCGCGAACTAAATTCCAAGCTCGCCTCCGACCGCGACTTCGTCTTCGTGCGCCGCCAGGTGCCGCCGGACGTCGCCGAGCGCGTCGCCGGCCTGCGCCTGCCGGGCATCTTCGACCAGAAGGAATACCGCCGCTTCTATCCGTCCGGCGACGTCATGGCGCACATGCTCGGCTTCACCGGCGTCGAGGACGTCGGCCAGGAAGGCGTCGAGCTCGCGTTGCAAAGCCAGCTGGCCGGCAAGCCGGGCTCGCGGCGCGTGATCCGCGACCGCCGCGGCCAGATCGTCGAGGACGTCGAATCGATCCGCGCGCCGCAGGAAGGCAAGGACGTCACGCTGGCGATGGACAGCAAGATCCAGTACCTCGCGTATTCGCACCTCAAGCAGGCGATCGCCGAGCACAAGGCCAAGGCCGGCGGCATCGTCGTGCTCGACGCCAAGACCGGCGAGGTTCTCGCGCTGACGAACTGGCCGACCTACAACCCCAACAACCGCGTGCGCCTCGCCGGCGCGCAACTGCGCAACCGCGCCTTCACCGACACCTTCGAGCCCGGCTCGACGCTCAAGCCCTTCACCGCAGCGCTGGCGCTCGAGAAGGGCGCCTTCCGCTTCGACACGCCGATCCAGACGGCGCCGGGCAAGCTGACGATCGGCCCGGCGACGATCTCGGACGCCCATCCGCACGGCGTGCTCACGGTGGCGCAGGTGATCCAGAAATCGTCGAACGTCGGCATCTCCAAGATCGCGCTGTCCTTCCCCTCTGAAGAGATGTGGAAGATGTACGACAGCCTCGGCTTCGGCACGCCGCTGAAGCTCGGCTTCCCCGGCGAAGTGGGCGGCCGCCTGCGTCCGGCGAAGAGCTGGCGTCCGATCGAGCAGGCCACCATGTCCTACGGTCACGGCATTTCGGTGACCCTGATCCAGCTCGCGCGGGCCTATCTCGCCTTCGCCCGCGATGGCGACCTGATGCCGCTGTCGCTGACGCGTGTCGACACGCCGCCCGCCACCGGCAAGCCCGCATTCTCGGCACAGACGGCGCGCGAAGTGCGCGCCATGCTCGAAATGGCGGTGCAGCCCGGCGGCACCGCGCCCAAGGCGCAGATCGCCGGTTACCGCGTCGCCGGAAAGACCGGCACCTCGCACAAGCTCGAAAGCGGCGTCTATGCCAACAAGTACGTCGCTTCGTTCGTCGGTTTCGCGCCGGTGTCCGACCCGCGGCTGGTGGTCGCAGTGATGATCGACGAGCCGTCGAACGGCAAACACTACGGCGGCGACGTCTCGGCGCCGGTGTTCGCCCAGGTGATGGCCGGTGCGCTGCGCACGCTCGGGGTCGCCTCCGATGCCCCGCTGACGCAGTTGCAGATGGCGAACGTGCCGCCGGCAAAGGAAGAAATGTGAGCCGGATGACCGACCTTCCCGCCGCCGCAGCCATCCTTGGCGAGCTCGCGAAGCAGGGCGTCGAGGCGACGAGCCTCTGCCTCGATTCGCGTGCGGTCAAGCCGGGCGACGTCTTCGTCGCGCTCAAGGGGCATCGCGGCGACGGCCGCGAGTACATTCCGCAGGCCTTGGCGCGCGGCGCCGCCGGCGTGCTCTACGAGGCCGGGCCGGTCGCTCCCTTCGCCGGTCCGCAGGTGGCGGTGCCGGCGCTCGGCGCGGCGCTCGGCGACATCGCCCACCTCGTCTATGGCCGGCCCTCCGAGCAACTGTGGCTGTGCGGCGTCACCGGCACCAACGGCAAGACCTCGGTGACGCAGTGGATCGCGCAGGCGATGAACGCGCTCGGCTGCAAGTGCGCCGTGATCGGCACCCTCGGCAGCGGCTTTCCCGGCCAGCTTGCCGACAGCATCAACACCACGCCCGACGCCGTTGCGCTGCATGGCCTGCTGGCGCGCTTCGTCGCCGAGGGCGCGCTGACCTGCGCCATGGAAGTGTCGTCGATCGGCCTCGACCAGGGCCGCACCAACGGCGCCGCCTTCGACGTCGCCGTGTTCACGAACCTCACGCGCGACCATCTCGAATACCACGGCGACATGGCCGCCTACGGCCGCGCCAAGGAATTGCTGTTCGAAGTGCCGGGGCTGAAGACGGCGGTCATCAATCTCGACGACCCCTTCGGCGCCGATCTGGCGGCCAGCCTCGCCGGCCGCGTCCGCGTCGTCGGCTACACGCTCGAGGGCCGCGGCGGCGCTGATCTCGTGCTCGCCGCAGAGAACCTGCGCATGACCGCGACCGGCCTCGCCTTCACGCTCGCCGGCACCGAGATCGAGGCGCCCCTGATCGGCCGCTTCAACGCGTCCAATTTGCTGGCGGTCATCGGCGCGCTCCTCGCCGGCGACGAGACGCTGGCCGACATCGCCCGCGTCCTGCGCCGCATCGAGCCGCCGGCCGGCCGCATGCAGGCAGTCGGCGGACACGGCGAGCCGCTGGTGATCGTCGACTACGCGCATACGCCCGACGCCCTCGACAAGGCGCTCAAGACCCTGCGCGAAACGGCCGCGGCGCGCGGCGGGCAACTCGTTTGCGTCTTCGGCTGCGGCGGCGACCGCGATCGCGGCAAGCGGCCGCTGATGGGAGCCGTCGTCGAGATCCTCGCCGATCGCGTCGTGCTGACCGACGACAATCCGCGCAACGAAGACCCGCAGGCGATCATCGACGAAATCCTGGTCGGCATGAAGACGCGGCCCGAAATCCGGCCCGACCGTGCCGCGGCGATCCGTGCCGCGGTGGCGACGGCGGACGAGAAGGACGTCGTCCTGATCGCCGGCAAGGGCCACGAGACCTACCAGGAAGCCGCCGGCGTGCGGCATCCGTTCTCCGACGTCGAGCACGCGCGCCTGGCGCTGGGAGCGCGGCGATGATGCGGCTGGGCGACGCGGCACGCGCCGTCGGTGGTGCGCTGACGGGTGCAGACGTCGAGTTCGCCGGCGTCTCGACCGATTCGCGGGCGATACGTCCCGGCGAGTTGTTCGTCGCCTTGCGCGGCGACAAGTTCGACGGCCATGACTATGTCGCCGACGTGCTGTCGCGCGGCGCCGCGGGCGCCCTGGTCGATCGCGAGTGGGCGCTGGCGCGCGGCGCCGGCCTGCCGCTGGTCGCCGCCGACGACACCCGGCTCGCGCTCGGCCGGCTGGCGGCCGACTGGCGCAGTCGCTTCGCGATCCCGGTGGTCGGCGTCACCGGCAGCAACGGCAAGACCACGGTCAAGGAAATGATCTCCGCGATCCTCGCTGCGGAGCATGGCGAGGACGGGCGCCTGGCCACGGCCGGCAACTTCAACAACGACATCGGCCTGCCGCTGACGCTGCTGCGCCTGCGCTCCGGCCATCGCGCCGCCGTCATCGAGCTCGGCATGAACCATCCGGGCGAGACGGCCGAGCTGGCCGCGATCTGCCGCCCGACCGCGGCGCTGATCAACAACGCCCAGCGCGAACACCAGGAATTCATGAAGTCGGTCGCCGCCGTCGCCGAGGAGCACGGCGCCGTGATCGCGGCGCTGCCTGACGACGGCGTCGCCGTCATCAACGCCGACGACGAGTTCGCCGACTACTGGCGCAGCGTCGCCGGCGCCCGCCGCATCATCGACTTCGGCCTCGACCGGCCGGCCGCGGTGAATGCCCGCTATACGCCCGGCCCCGGCGGTTTCGACCTCGAAATCCACACCCCGGCGGGCGCCGTGGTCGTGAAGCTCGCCGCGGTCGGCACCCACAACGCGCGCAACGCCCTCGCCGCCACGGCCGCCGGCCTGGCCGCGGGCGTCGGGCTGGATGCTGTGCGCCGCGGCCTCGAGGCCTTCCGCCCCGTCAAGGGACGGCTGCAGCCCAAGCCCGGCATCGGCGGCACGGCGATCATCGACGACACCTACAACGCCAACCCCGATTCCGTGCGCGCGGCCATCGACGTCCTCGCCGGCTTCCCCGGCCGCCGCGTGCTGGTGCTCGGCGACATGGGCGAAGTCGGCGAAAAGGCCGGCCAGTTTCACGACGAGGTCGGCGGCTACGCGAAGAGTATGGGGGTCGAACGCCTGCTGACTCTCGGTGAATACGCGGCTGCGGCGGCGCACAATTTCGGCAGCGGTGCCGATCATTTCGACGACGCGGATGCATTGATCGCCGCTTTGCGGAACGAACTCGGCGCCGGGCGGACGGTGCTGGTGAAGGGCTCGCGCTTCATGCGCATGGAGCGGGTGGTGGACGCGATTACGCGAACGGAGAACAACGATGTTGCTTGAACTCGCCCAGTGGCTGGCGAAAGACATTCGCGCCTTCAACGTCTTCAACTACATCACGCTGCGCGCGGTGCTGGCGACGATGACGGCGCTGACCATTTCCTTCCTCGTCGGCCCGGCGGTGATCCGCTGGCTGGCGGCAAAGAAGATCGGCCAGCCGGTGCGCAGCGACGGCCCGCAAACCCACCTCGTCAAATCCGGCACGCCCACCATGGGCGGCGCGCTGATCCTGCTGTCGCTGGGCGTGTCGACGCTGCTGTGGGCCGACCTCTCGAACCGCTTCGTCTGGATCATCCTGATCGTCACCTTCGGCTACGGCGCCGTGGGCTGGATCGACGACTGGCGCAAGGTCGTCTACAAGAATCCGGACGGCCTCTCGGCCAAGGCCAAGTTCTTCTGGCAGTCGGTCGTCGGCCTGGTCGCGGCGATCTACATCGCCTTCTCGATCTCGGCGCCGAACAACGAGAAGGTCGTCGAGCTGTTCTTCAGCTGGGTGGCGTCGGGCTTCACGCTCGAACTGCCGACCAAGACCGACCTGATCGTGCCTTTCTTCAAGAGCGTTTCCTATCCGCTGGGGATGTTCGGCTTCATCATCCTGACCTACCTGGTGATCGTCGGCACCAGCAACGCGGTGAACTTCACCGACGGCCTCGACGGCCTGGCGATCATGCCGACGGTGATGGTCGGCGCGGCGCTCGGCATCTTCGCCTACGTTGCCGGCAATGTCGTGTATTCGAAATACCTGCTGGTGCCCTACATTCCAGGTGCCGGTGAACTCACCGTGTTCTGCGGCGCGCTGGCGGGGGCCGGGCTGGGATTCCTCTGGTTCAACGCCTATCCGGCCGAGGTGTTCATGGGCGACGTCGGCGCGCTGTCGCTGGGCGCCGCGCTCGGCGCCGTGGCCGTCATCGCGCGCCAGGAGATCGTGCTGTTCATCATGGGCGGCGTGTTCGTCGCCGAGACGGTGTCGATCATGATCCAGGTCACCTACTTCAAGTACACCAAGTGGCGCTTCGGCGCCGGCCGGCGCATCTTCCTCATGGCACCGCTGCACCACCACTTCGAGAAGAGCGGCTGGAAGGAGACCCAGGTCGTGGTGCGCTTCTGGATCATCACCATCCTGCTGGTGCTGTTCGGCCTCTCCACGCTGAAGATTCGTTAGGGCGTGTCCAGGCTATGACGACGGGCGCGAAGCGGGAAAATCGGGTGCAGTGCAAGGCGCGACTGACGCCGCTTGATCCATTCCAGCAAGGAAGGAGCAACGCCGCAATGCGCCCGATTTTCCCGCTTCCCTTCGGGTTGGCTTCCGATCCGGCGTCTGCCGCGTTGTCGGGCTTGGCAAGGGAACGACCCTTGCCAGCGCCCTCCGCCTTGCATCCATCCGGATCGGGAGCCAACGCGCTCCGCCGGCATAGCCTGGACACGCCCTAAATGCGGCTCGCCGGCAAACACGTCCTCGTCCTCGGCCTCGGCGAATCCGGCCTTGCTGTGGCGCAGTGGTGCGTGCGCCAGGGCGCGCGCGTGCGCGTGCTCGACACGCGCGCCGAGCCGCCGTTCAAGGCGGCGCTCGGCAGCACCGCCGCGGGAGCGGAGTTCGTCTGCGCACCGCTGGCGGAGAACTTCGACAAGCGCCTGCTCGACGGCGTCGACCTGATCGTGCTCTCGCCGGGGCTCTCCGGCGGGCTCATGGCGGTGATCCATGCGCGGGCGCAGGGCATTCCCGTGGTCGGCGAGATAGAGCTGTTCGCCTGGGCGCTCGAGGACCTCGGCCAGCGCGGCGCCGGCCCCGAGCACGCGCGCGTGCTGGCCATCACCGGCACCAACGGCAAGACGACGACGACGGCGCTGACCGGCCACCTGTGCCGCGGCGCGGGCCTCACGGCCGGCGTCGCCGGCAACATCTCCCCGGCGGCGCTGACGGCGCTGATGGCCTGCCTCGACGCCGGCAAGCTGCCCAAGGTCTGGGTGCTGGAGCTCTCGAGCTTCCAGCTGGAAACCCTCGAATCGCTCGACGCCGACGCCGCCACGGTGCTCAACGTCAGCGACGACCACCTCGACCGCTACATCGACCTCGACGAGTACGCCTCGGCCAAGGCGCGCATCTTCCGCGCCCGCGGCGAGACGGCGGGCGTGCAGGTGCTCAACCGCCAGGACGAGCGCGTGCGCCGCATGGCGGTGCCGGGCCGCCGCGTCATCAGCTTCGGCCTCGACGCGCCGGGCGGCCACGACGATTTCGGCCTGCGCGAGAACCGCGGCGAGCCGTGGATCGTGCGCGGCGACAGCTACCTGCTGCCGGTTTCCGAGTTGCCGATCAACGGCCTGCACAATGCGGCCAACGCCATGGCCGCGCTGGCGCTGTGCGCCGCCATCGACTTCCCGCCGGTCTCGCTGCTGCCGGCGCTGCGCGCTTTTCGCGGTTTGCCGCATCGCGTCGAGAAGATCGCCGAGATCGACGGCGTTTCCTGGGTCGATGACTCCAAGGGCACGAACGTCGGCGCGACGGTGGCCGCCATCGACGGCCTGACGTCGCCGACGCGCAAGGTCGTCGTGATCCTGGGCGGCGACGGCAAGGGGCAGGACTTCTCGCCGCTGCACGCGGCCGTTGCCGGTACACGCGCCGCGATCCTGATCGGCCGCGACGGCCCGCGCATCGGCGAAGCCATCGCCGGCTGCGGCGCGCCCGTCATGGTCGCCGCCGACCTCGAGACCGCCGTGATCCGTGCCGCCGAGGCGGCGCTGCCGGGCGACGTCGTGCTGCTGTCGCCGGCCTGCGCCAGCTTCGACATGTTCCGCAACTACGAGCACCGCGCGCAGGTGTTCGCGGCCGCGGTGCGCGAACTCGCCGCCAGGCGGTCGGCATGAGCGCGGTGTTCACTTCCGTGCGCCGGCCGCAGCCTGCGCGTGCGCCCGGCGACGAGCTCGATCCGCTGCTGCTCTGGCCGGCGCTCGGGCTGCTGATGTTCGGCCTCGTCATGGTCTATTCGTCATCGATCGCCCTGGCCGAGGGCAGCAAGTTCACGGGCTACCAGCCGGCGTACTTCCTTGTGCGCCACGCCGTGTTCCTTGCCGTCGGCTTCGTCGCCGCGGTCGTCGCGTTCCAGGTGCCGCTGCGCTTCTGGCAGCAGGCGGCGCCATGGCTGTTCCTCGCCGGCGTGGTGCTGCTGGTCGTGGTGCTGATCCCGCACGTCGGCCGCTCGGTCAACGGCGCGCAGCGCTGGCTGCCGCTGGGCCTCGTCAACCTGCAGCCGTCGGAGCTGATGAAGCTGTTCGCCGTGCTCTACGCCGCCGACTACACGACGCGCAAGCTCGCCGACATGGATAGCTTCCGCCGCGGCTTCCTGCCGATGGCGGGCGTCATCATCTCGGTGGGCTTCCTGCTGCTGCGCGAGCCGGACTTCGGCGCCTTCGTCGTGGTCGCGGCGATCGCCTTCGGCATCCTGTTCTTGGGCGGCATCAACGCGCGCATCTTCGCGCTGCTGGCGGTCGTGGCGCTGGTCGGCTTCGTGCTGCTGATCTGGCTCTCGCCGTATCGGCGCGAGCGCATCCTCGGCTTCATGGACCCTTGGCAAGACGCCTTCGGCAAGGGCTACCAGCTCTCGCATGCGCTGATCGCCTTCGGCCGCGGCGAGTGGTTCGGCGTCGGCCTCGGCGCGTCGGTGGAGAAACTGTTCTATCTGCCCGAAGCGCACACCGACTTCCTGCTGGCGGTGATCGCCGAAGAACTCGGCCTGGTCGGCGTGATCGTCATCGTCGCCATGTTCGCGGTGCTGGTGCAGCGCGCCTTCGCCGTCGGCCGCCAGGCGCTGACGCTCGACCGCGTGTTCTCGGGCCTCGTCGCCCAGGGCATCGGCATCTGGCTGGGCGTGCAGTCGTTCATCAACATGGGCGTCAACATGGGCCTGCTGCCGACCAAGGGCCTGACGCTGCCGCTGATGAGCTTCGGCGGCTCGGGCATCGTCGCCAACTGCATCGCGCTGGCGGTGCTGCTGCGCGTGGACTATGAGAATCGCTGCCTGATGCGGGGCGAGACCGTATGAACTTCAAGAGGACGCTGCTCGTGATGGCCGGCGGCACCGGCGGCCACATCATGCCGGCGCTCGCCGTCGCCGACGAACTGCGCGGCCGCGGCTGGCACATCGTCTGGATGGGCAACCCGGACGGGATGGAAGCACGCCTGGTGCCGCCCAAGGGCTACGAGATGGCATGGGTGCGCTTCGGCGCGTTGCGCGGCAAGGGCTTCCTGCGCAAGCTGCTGCTGCCGTTCAATCTGCTGCGCGGATTCTGGCAGGCGCGGCGCGAGATCGCGCGCGTGCGGCCCGACGTCGTGCTCGGCATGGGCGGCTTCATCACCTTCCCGGGCGGCATGATGGCCTCGCTGTCGAACGTGCCGCTGGTGATCCACGAACAGAATTCGATCGCGGGGCTCGCCAACCGCGTGCTGTCCGGCGTCGCCGACCGCGTGCTGACGGGCTTCCCCGACGCCCTCGAGAAGGGCATCTGGGTGGGCAACCCGGTGCGCGCCGACATCGCCGCGCTGCCGGCGCCCGCCGAGCGTTACGCCGGTCGCAGCGGGCCGCTGAAGATCCTCGTCGTCGGCGGCAGCCTCGGCGCCCAGGCGCTGAACGAGGCGATGCCGAAGGCGCTGGCGCTGATCCCCGAGGCCGAGCGGCCGGAGGTGGTGCACCAGGCCGGCGAGAAACACCTGACGGCGCTGCTGGCGAACTACGAGGCTGCCGGCGTCAAGGCGCACTGCGTCGCCTTCATCGAGGACATGGCGGGCGCCTACGCCTGGGCCGACCTCGTCGTCTGCCGCGCGGGAGCGCTGACGATCGCCGAACTCGCGGCGGCCGGCGTCGCCAGCATCCTCGTGCCTTTCCCGCACGCGGTGGACGACCACCAGACGGGCAACGCCCGTTTCCTTTCCAATGCTGGCGCCGCGATCCTGCTGCCGCAGTCCGAACTGACGCCGGAACGCCTGGCGCTGCTGCGCGACATGGGCCGCACGCAGCTGCAGCAGATGGCCGAGAACGCACGCGCGTTCGCCAAGCCGGACGCCGCGGCCGCGGTCGCCAAGGCATGCCTGCAATTGAGTGCGAGACAGGGAGTCTCCGATGAAGCATAAGGTCAGACGCATCCACTTCGTCGGCGTCGGCGGCGCCGGCATGAGCGGCATCGCCGAGGTGTTGGCGAACCAGGGCTTCGAGGTCAGCGGCTCCGACCTGGCCGAGTCGGCGACGACGCGCCGGCTCGCCGGCCTCGGCGTGCGCATCGCCGTCGGCCATGCCGCCGAACACGTCGCCGACGCCGACGCTGTCGTCGTGTCGACGGCCGTGCGCGAGGACAACCCCGAAGTGGTCGCAGCGCGCGCACGCAACGTCCCCGTGGTGCCGCGCGCCCAGATGCTGGCCGAGCTGATGCGCCTCAAGCAGGGCATCGCGATTGCCGGCACCCACGGCAAGACGACGACGACCAGCCTCGTCGCCTCGTGCCTCGCCGAGGGCGGCATCGACCCCACCTTCGTCATCGGCGGCCGGCTCAACTCGGCCGGCGCCAACGCGCGGCTCGGCAGCGGCGAATTCCTGGTCGCGGAAGCCGACGAGTCGGACGCCTCGTTCCTGTTCCTTTCGCCGGTGATTTCGGTCGTCACGAACATCGACGCCGACCACATGGAAACCTACGGCCACGACTTCGGCAAGCTCAAGCAGGCCTTCGTGGACTTCCTGCACCGCCTGCCGTTCTACGGCGTCGCGGTGCTGTGCGCCGACGACGCCAACGTGCGCGAGATCCTGCCGCGCGTGGCCAAGCAGGCCGTCACCTACGGGCTGGCCGAAAACGCCAACATCCGCGCCGAGAACGTCGTCGCCGACGCCGGCCGCATGCGCTTCGACTGCGTGCGCCGCAACGGCACCACCTCGCGCCTGCAGGTGACGCTCAACCTGCCGGGCATGCACAACGTGCTCAATGCGCTGGCCGCGATCGCCGTCGCCACCGAAGTCGGCGTGCCCGACGCCGCGATCGTCAAGGCGCTGGCCGACTTCAAGGGCGTCGGCCGGCGCTTCCAGCGCTATGGCGAGGTGGCGCTACCGGCCGGCGGTTCGTTCACGCTGATCGACGACTACGGCCACCACCCGGTCGAGATGGCCGCAACGCTGGCCGCCGCCCGCGGCGCCTTCCCCGGCCGGCGCATCGTGCTCGCCTTCCAGCCGCACCGCTACACGCGCACGCGCGACTGCTTCGAGGACTTCGTCAAGGTACTCGCGGGCGTCGACGTGCTGCTGCTGGCCGAGGTCTACGCCGCCGGCGAGGCGCCGATCGTCGCCGCCGACGGCCGCACGCTGGCGCGCGCGATCCGCGTCGCCGGCAAGGTCGAGCCGATCTTCGTCGAGGACATCGGCGCCATGCCGCTGGCGATTCTTGAAGCGGCGAAGGACGGGGACGTCGTCATGACGATGGGTGCCGGTTCGATCGGCGGCGTGCCGGGGAAGCTGGCGAATGGCTAGAACAGCTGTTTCCTATGGTGAGGTGGGTGGGCGCTCGGGCCGGCAGGGGGCTCTGCTGCGCTTCGTGTCCCCCGGATCGTGCTGCGCACGCTCCTCCTCCTTTACCTACGCGCAGCAGAGCCCCCTACCGTCCCGAGCGGTGACGCACTGCCTCTCTTACGGTGAAACCCCACGGGCGTATCCGGCCAAGGATGGCGGGTGTCCGACTCCGCAGGTAAAGGAGGAGGAGCGGGCGTCAAGCCCGGTCCGGGGGACACGGAGGAGTCGGACACCCGCCGTCCTTGGCAGGCGCAGACGGAACACTCCCACATGACCCCCCTCCGCGGAGAACTGCGCGAGAACGAACCGATGGCCGGCCACGTGTCGTGGCGCGCGGGCGGAACAGCGGCGCGCGCCTTCTTCCCCGCCGATCTCGACGATCTCGCCGCCTTCTTCGAGCGCACCCGCTTCGATGAGCCGATGCTGGTGGTCGGCCTCGGCAGCAACCTGCTGGTACGCGACGGCGGCTACGACGGCACGATCGTGTTCACCCACGCTGCGCTGGGCGGGCTGCGCGTCGAGCCCGACGACAGCATTTATTGCGAAGCCGGCGTGCCGAGCCCCAAGCTGGCGCGCTTCGCTGCGGGCGAAGGTCGCGAGGGCGCCGAGTTCCTCGCCGGCATCCCGGGGACTTTCGGTGGCGCCTTGACCATGAATGCAGGCTGCCACGGTTCGGAAACCTGGGACCGCGTCGACCGCGTGCTGATGCTCAACCGCCGTGGCGAAAGAACGGTTCGGCGCCGGGAGGAGTTCGTCCTCGGCTATCGGCATGCCGGCTTGCGCGAGGTGACCGACGAAATGTTCGCCGCCGCGTGGCTGCGCTTTCCGGCTGGTAGCGGCGACAAGGCGCGCGCGCGCATGCGCGAGCTGCTCGACCGGCGCGCCGCGACGCAGCCGTTGCAGGAGCCCAATGCCGGCTCGGTGTTTCGCAATCCGCCCGGCGATCACGCCGCGCGCCTGATCGAGGCCGCTGGTTTGAAGGGACTGCAAGAAGGCGGCGCGCGCGTCTCCGAAAAGCACGCCAATTTCATCGTTAATCCGGACGGTAAGGGGAGCGCCGCCGAGATAGAAACGCTTATTGGCCGAATTCAGGCCGCAGTTTGGGAAAAGTTCGCCGTGCGTCTCAAGTGCGAGGTGCGTATCGTCGGGGTAATGCCTTGATGGCAAAGGTATCGGGGAAGGTTGCGGTGATGTTCGGCGGCGACTCCGCCGAACGGCCGGTGTCGCTGAAGAGCGGTGCCGCGGTGCTGGCCGCCCTCAGGCGGGCCGGCGTCGACGCGCATGAGTTCGATCCGGCGGCGCGCTCGCTCGACACGCTGCGCGCCGATGGTTTCGAGCGCGCCTTCATTGCGCTCCACGGTCGCGGCGGCGAAGACGGCAAGCTGCAGGGCGCGCTCGACCTGATGAAGCTGCCGTATACGGGCAGCGGCGTGCTGGCTTCCGCGCTGGCGATGGACAAGTGGCGCTCGAAGCTGGTCTGGCAGGCGGCGGGCCTGCCGGCGCCGCAGTTCGAGTTGGTCGATGCCTCCAGCGATTTCGCTGCCATCGAGGCGAAGCTCGGCCTGCCGCTGTTCGTCAAGCCGGCGAACGAGGGTTCGAGCATCGGCATCACCAAGGTCAAGGCGGCCGGCGGCTTGCGCGCGGCCTACGAAGAGGCCGCGAAATACGACAGTCTCGTGATCGCCGAACGCTTCATGGCGGGCGGCGAGTTCACTGTCGGCATGCTCGGCAACGGCGCTGCGGCGCAGGCACTGCCGGTGATCCGCATCGTGCCGGCCAACGAGTTCTACGACTACGACGCCAAGTACCTGCGCGACGACACGGAATATCGGATTCCCTCCGGCCTGTCGCCCGACCAGGAGGCGACCATGCAGGACCTCGCGCGCCGCGCCTTCGCCGTGATCGGCGGACGCGGCTGGGGACGCATCGACGTCATGCTCGACGGCGCGGGCGCGCCCTATGTGCTCGAGGCCAACACTTCGCCCGGCATGACCGACCATTCGCTGGTGCCGATGGCGGCGCGCGCCGCGGGCATCTCGTTCGAACAACTTGTGGTGCGCGTGCTGGAGACGGCGACCTGTGGCTAAGGCGAATCCGCTCCGCAAGCAGCAGACGGAGGCCGAGGGCTTCTGGGACAAGCCGGTGATGATGAACCTCGTCTCCGACCTGCTCATCGTCTTCGGCGTTGCCACGCTCGCCTGGTCCGCCATGCTGGCGCTGCAGCGCCTGCCGCTGCAGCCGCTGCGCCAGGTCGTCGTGACCACCCCCATCGACCAGATTAGCCGCGCGCAGATCGAGCATGCGGCGCGCAGCACGCTGACCGGAAACTTCTTCACCGTCAATCTCGAGCAGGCGCGCGTCGCCTTCGAGAAGCTGCCCTGGGTGCGGCGCGCGGAACTGCGCCGCCACTGGCCCGACGGCCTCGAGCTCGCGCTCGAGGAGCACGTCGCCGTGGCCCGCTGGCACCGCGCCGAGGGCGAGCAGCAATTTGTGAACACCTACGGCGAACTGTTCGCCGCGACGCCGTCCGCCGAGCCGGCGTTACCGTCCTTCGCCGGTCCTGAGGGCTCGGCGGCGACGGTGCTGGCGCGCTACGAGGAATCGGTTGCGGCGCTGAAGCCGGTCGGCCGCCGCCCGGTCAGCGTCGTGCTGTCGGCGCGCGAGGCCTGGGAGCTGAAGCTCGACGACGGCGTGGTGGTTGAACTCGGCCGCGACCAGGCGAAGCATCCGCTGACGGAGCGCCTGGCGCGCTTCGTCGCCCACTATCCGGCGGCACGGCAGAAACTCGGCGCCGCCGGCGTCGCCGACATGCGCTATCCGAACGGTTTCGCGCTGCGTCCGGGAAGGAAGGCATGAGCAAGGAAATCAAGCGCGACCTGATCGTCGGCCTCGACATCGGCACGTCGAAGATCGTCGCCGTCGTCGCCGAACTCAACGACGAAGGCCAGATGTGCATCCTCGGCATCGGCAGCCAGGAGTCGTCCGGCCTCAAGAAGGGCATGGTGATCGACATCCAGAAGACCGTCGACTCGATTTCGCGCGCGGTGCAGGAAGTCGAGCTGATGGCGGGCTGCAAGGTGAAGGAGGTCTATACCGGCATTGCCGGCGCGCACATCAAGAGCAAGGACTCCAACGGCATGACCGTGGTGCGCGAGAAGGAAGTCTCGCAGATCGACGTCGAGCAGGCCATCGAGGCCGCCAACGCGACGCCGATCTCCGCCGACGACCAGATCCTGCACACGCTGGTGCAGGAGTTCATCGTCGACGGGCAGGACGGCGTCAAGGAGCCGATCGGCATGGATGCGCGCCGCCTCGAGGTCAAGGTGCACCTCGTCACCGGCGCGGTCACCGCGGTGCAGAACATCGTCAAATGCGTGCATCGCTGCGGGCTCGAGGTGGTGGACCTGGTGCTGCAGCCGCTGGCCTCCGGCTATGCCGTGCTGACCGAGGACGAGAAGGACGTCGGCGTCTGCCTGGTCGACATCGGCGGCGGCACGACGGACATCGCCGTGTTCACGCAAGGCGCCATTCGCCACACGGCGGTGATCCCGATCGCGGGCGACCAGCTGACTTCCGACATCGGCATCGCGCTGCGCACGTCGACGCAGGACGCCGAGGAAATCAAGATGCGCTACGGCGTCGCGCTGCAGCAGCTCGCCGACCCGGAAGAGATGATCGAAGTGCCGGGCGTCGGCGACCGTCCGGTGACCCAGCTTTCGCGCCAGACGCTGGCGGGCTTCATCCAGCCGCGCGTCGAGGAGATCTTCCAGAAGGTGCAGGAAGAGCTTTCGCGCAGCGGCTACGAGCGCCTGCTGCGCGCCGGCATCGTGCTGACTGGCGGCACCTCGGCGATGGCGGGGATGACCCAGCTCGGCGAGGAGATTTTCCACAACACGGTGAAGCTCGGCGTGCCGCATTACGAGGGCAACCTGCGCGACATCGTGAGGAACCCGCGCTACTCGACGGCGATGGGCCTGCTGATCGAAGGCACGGCGCAGAAACAGCGCGGACTCAAGGTCAAGGGGCCGACGACGTTCAAGCAGGTCCTGGCGCGCATGCGCGCGTGGTTCGGAAAGAATTTTTAACTTTGTGGCAGTAGTTCTTTGAAGGAGGCGAGCATGTTCGAAATCATCGACAAGGATCCCAATCCGACGGTCATCAAGGTCGTCGGCGTTGGCGGTGCGGGCGGCAATGCCGTCGAGCACATGATCCGCGAGGGGGTGCAGGGAGTCGAATTCATCTGCGCCAATACGGACGCCCAGGCACTGCGTCTGTCGAGCGCCGGCGTGAAGCTGCAGTTCGGCCCGGGTCTCGGCGCCGGCGGCAAGCCCGAGAAGGCGCGCGACCTCGCCGTCGCTGACCGCGAGGCGATCGCCGAATCGCTCGAGGGTGCGCACATGGTGTTCATCACCGCCGGCATGGGCGGCGGCACCGGCACGGGCGCCGCGCCGATCGTGGCCGAAGTCGCGCGCGAGCTCGGCATCCTGACGGTCGCCGTCGTCACCAAGCCGTTCGAGTTCGAGGGCAAGCGCCTGCGGCTCGCCGAGGAAGGCCTCGGCGAACTCGCCGCCAACGTCGATTCGCTGATCGTCATCCTCAACGAGAAACTGATGGAAGTGCTCGGCGAGGACGTGACCATGACCGAGGCATTCCGCTCGGCCGACAACGTGCTCAAGAACGCCGTCGGCGGCATCGCCGAGATCATCAACGTGCCGGGCCTGGTCAACGTCGACTTCGAGGACGTGCGCACGGTGATGGGCGAGATGGGCAAGGCGATGATGGGCTCGGCGACCGCCAGCGGCGTCGATCGCGCGCGCATCGCCGCCGAACAGGCCGTCGCCTCGCCGCTGCTCGAGGGCATCGAGCTGTCCGGCGCCCGCGGCGTGCTGGTCAACGTGACTGCCAGCCGCCAGCTCGGCATGAAGGAAGTCAAGGACGTCATGGCGACGATCCGCAACTACGCCTCGCCGGAAGCCACGATCATCTTCGGCACGGTGTTCGACGAAGGCATGGAAGACCAGCTGCGCGTGACCGTGGTTGCGACGGGCCTCGGCATGGCTGCGTCCAAGAAGAAGGCGCCGCCCAAGCCCGAGCTCGTGCATGTTGCGGCCGAAGGCCTCGGCCTGCGCACCGGCACCGACAACCAGCCGATGTACGTCGATGCCCAGGCGGCCGGCAGCGCCGGTGCGCCCGGCGCCGACTTCGGCGGCGTGTTCACCTCCGGTCGCGGTGCGCGCAACCAGGCGGTCGCCGCGATGGAAGCGAGCGGCGTCGACAAATATGACATTCCCGCGTTTCTGCGCAAGCAGGCCGACTGAAAGTCGGCGGAATGTCATGTTTGCGGCGAAGGCTAACCTGCGCAGCAGGTTAAGCGAGCCCGCGAGCGGCCGAAGCCACAAGTACGACGGCAGCTAAATTGCGGCGCCCCGGGGGAATCGCCTCCTCCCGGGGCGTTCGCGTTTGCGGAATACCTTGTTGCAGCGCAGAAGAAACGTCTCGCTTCGCCTAAAATAGCTCTATGTTGCGCCAACGCACCCTCAAGTCCTCCATCCGCGCCACCGGCGTCGGCCTGCATTCCGGCATCAAGGTGACGCTCAACCTGCGCCCCGCGCCGGCTGACACCGGCATCATCTTCCGCCGCGTCGATTTGACGCCGCCAGTGGACCTCAAGGCCGACCCCTACGGCGTCGGCGACACGCGCATGGCGTCCTGCCTCGAGCGCGACGGTGTCAAGCTCGGCACCGTCGAGCACCTGATGTCGGCGCTGGCGGGCCTGGGCATCGACAATCTCTACGTCGACGTCGATGCGCCCGAGATCCCGATCATGGACGGCTCGGCCGCGCCCTTCGTGTTCCTGCTGCAGTCGGCGGGCATCGAGGAGCAGGCGGCGGCCAAGCGTTTCCTGCGCGTCAAGAAGACCGTCGAAGTCGTCGACGGCGACAAGTGGGCGCGCCTCGAACCCTACGAAGGCTTCAAGCTGTCGTTCTCGATCCTCTTCAACCATCCGGCGGTCGACCAGTCGGGCACGCGCGTCGAAGTCGACTTCGCCGACGATTCCTACGTCCGCGACGTCTCCCGCGCCCGCACCTTCGGCTTCACGCAGGACGTCGAGGCGCTGCGCGCCCAGGGCCTGGCGCTCGGCGGCAGCCTCGACAACGCGATCGTGATGGACGAGTACCGCGTCCTCAACGCCGAGGGACTGCGCCTGCCGGATGAATTCGTGCGCCACAAAGTGCTCGACGCGGTCGGCGACCTCTACCTCGTCGGCCATCCGCTGCTGGCGGCGTTCTCGGCCCACAAGTCCGGCCACGCGATGAACAACAAGCTGCTGCGGGCGCTGCTGGCCGACGCCGACGCCTGGGAATGGGTGAGCTTCGAGCGCGCCGAGCAGGCGCCCGAGCGCGTCATCCACCTCTACCCCGAGCCGCAGTTCGCGTAGGGAGGGGCCGGCATGCTGCTCCTGCGCATCGTCGGCGTCCTGGTGGTGATCGTCATCGGTGCCGGCATCGTCGCCTGGCTGTTCACCGGAGAGCGCCGCTACCTTCAACTCGCCGGGCGCGTCGCCAAGGGTGCGCTGATTTTCGTCCTGGCCGTGCTCGCGTTGATGTTCCTCGAGCGTGTGATCGTACTTTAGCGGTGCCCGATCAGCCGGCGTAGCGCTTCGCCTAAAGGCGAATCGCCGGGCAGGGTTTCCGCCAGCGATGTAAGCCCCTGCTTCGCGTGGTCACCAAGCGCCGCGCGGGGCTCCTTCGGGGCGGCGCGCTTGACCGGCCGGGGTTGCACCTTGATGTCTATTCCGGTAACCTCAGCCGCCTCACGTCGAAAGACGTCTACGAGCGTAGGGACAATCTGCCGGAGCTTGGCCGCCACCGCGGCATTGTCGGCATGAAGCACGAGCTTCCCTAGCTTGAAATTGGCCACCCGGGCGCCCCGTATTTGAGCCCGCGGAACGGCTGCTTCGAGGATGCGCTGGAGTTGCAGCAGGCGCGATGCGTGGCCGGAGAGACGGGCGAGCCCGCCCTCGGCTTTGAGGCAGTCTTCGAGGCTGCGTGCTTGCATGCGGTTTCGGGAGGGAGAAGACGATGCATATTATTCTCGTATCAGACCGCCTGGCAACGGCAAAGACAGTCACTCTCACGGGACGTCATGTTTTCGCCGCCATCGCCGGGCTTGGCGCCCTCGTGATCGTCCTGGCGACGCTGTTCTCCTACGTCACCGTGCGCCATGCCGCCGAGATCCGCCTGCCCTTCCTGCAGAACCTCGTGCGCGCCATCAGCCTCGACGAGGCCCAGAAGAGCAAGGAATTCGTGCGCGAGAACATCAACTCGATGGCCGTGCGCCTCGGCCAGATGCAGGCGCAACTGACGCGGCTCGATTCCCTCGGCGAGCGCCTCGCGGCGCTGGCGGGCATGAAGCCGGAGAAGATCCAGGAAACGCCGAAGGAAGGCCGCGGCGGTCCGCTGATCCAGCCGCGCAGCCTGACGCCGGACGAACTGCAGGACGCGCTCGACAAGCTTTCGCGCCAGGTCGAGCTGCGCACGGCGACGCTCACGGCGCTCGAGGAACGCCTGCTCGAGGAACGCATCCGCAAGAGTTTCCTGCCGACGGCGCTGCCGGTGCAGGCGCAATGGAACGCCTCCGGCTTCGGCTGGCGTGTCGATCCCTTCACGGGCGAGGCGGCGATTCACGAAGGCATCGACTTTACGGCCGAGATGGGTACCACCATCAAGGCCGCCGCCGCGGGCGTCGTCATCACCGTCGAGAAGCACCCGCAGTACGGCAACATGGTCGAGATCGACCACGGCAACGATCTCATCACGCGCTATGCGCACAGTTCCAAGGTGTTCGTGAAGACGGGCGCCCTGGTGCGCCGCGGCCAGAAGATCGCCGAGGTGGGCAGCAGCGGTCGCTCGACCGGCCCGCACCTGCATTTCGAGGTCCGCATCCGCGGCGTGGCGCAGAACCCGAACCGCTTCCTCGAGCAGGCTCAAAAGGGCGTCGCCAAGCTCGCCAGCCGGCACTGACGCGGCCCGCAGCGGCGGGGCCGGCGAGCCCTGCATGCTAGAATCAAGCCCTTTTTCGACGGGCCGGCACGCTTCATGATCGCCAATTTCCTCAAGAAGATTTTCGGCAGCCGCAACGACCGGCTGCTGCGCCAATACGCGAGCGTCGTGGCGCGCATCAACGCCCTCGAGAAGGGCATGGCCGCCCTGACGGACGAGCAGCTGACGGCCAAGACCGCCGAATTCAAGCAGCGCGTCGCCAACGGCGAAACCCTCGATGCGATCCTTCCCGAAGCCTTCGCCGTCGTGCGCGAAGCCGGCAAGCGCGTGCTCGGCATGCGCCACTTCGATGTCCAGCTGATCGGCGGCATGGTGCTCCATCACGGCAAGATTTCAGAAATGCGCACCGGCGAAGGCAAGACGCTGGTCGGCACGCTGCCGGCCTACCTGAATGCGCTGACCGGCAACGGCGTGCACATCGTCACGGTGAACGACTACCTGGCCTCGCGTGACGCCGAGTGGATGGGGCGCCTGCACCGGTTCCTCGGCCTTTCGGTCGGCGTCATCCTGTCGCAGATGGAGCACGACGCCAAGCAGGCGGCCTACGCGGCGGACATCACCTACGGCACCAACAACGAGTTCGGCTTCGACTACCTGCGCGACAACATGGTCTACGCCGGCAACGAGCGCGTCCAGCGCCGGCTCAACTACGCCATCGTCGACGAGGTGGACTCGATCCTGATCGACGAGGCGCGCACGCCGCTGATCATCTCCGGCCAGGCCGAAGACCATACCGATCTCTACCTCAAGCTCAACGCCGTCGCGCCGCTGCTGACCAAGGGCGAGGCCGCCGCGAAGGAAGGCGAGGCAGACACCGGCGACTACACGGTCGACCTCAAGGCACATTCGGTGCTGCTGACCGAGCAGGGCCACGAGAAGGCCGAAGAGATCCTCACGCGCATGGGCCTGCTGCCCGAGGGCGCGAGCCTCTACGAGCCGGCCAACATCCTGCTCGTGCATCACCTCTACGCGGCGCTGCGTGCCCACAACCTGTTCCATCGCGACCAGCAGTACGTGGTGCAGAACGGCGAGATCGTCATCGTCGACGAATTCACCGGCCGCCTGATGTCGGGCCGCCGCTGGTCCGACGGCCTGCACCAGGCCGTCGAAGCCAAGGAAGGCGTGCAGATCCAGTCGGAAAACCAGACGCTGGCGTCAATCACCTTCCAGAACTACTTCCGCATGTACGGCAAGCTGGCCGGCATGACGGGCACGGCGGATACTGAAGCCTACGAGTTTCACCAGATCTACGGCCTCGAGACGGTCGTCATCCCGACCAACCGGCCGATGGTGCGCAACGACGCCAACGACCAGATCTACCGCACGGCGAAGGAAAAGCACGCCGCGATCATCGCCGACATCAAGCAGTGCCACGAGCGCGGTCAGCCGGTGCTGGTCGGCACCACGTCGATCGAGAACTCCGAATTGCTCTCCGACCTGCTCAACAAGGAGAAGCTGCCGCACCAGGTGCTCAACGCCAAGCAGCACGCGCGCGAGGCGGAGATCGTCGTCCAGGCAGGCAGCCCGGGCGTCATCACCATCGCCACCAACATGGCGGGCCGCGGTACCGACATCGTGCTCGGCGGCAGCATCGAGAAGCCGCTCGCGGCGATCCGCGACGACGCCTCGCTGTCCGACGCCGACAAGGCGCAGCGCACCGCCGCCATCCGCGCCGACTGGCAGAAGCTGCACGACCAGGTGCTCGCCGCCGGTGGCCTGCACATCATCGGCTCCGAGCGTCACGAATCGCGCCGCATCGACAATCAGCTGCGCGGCCGCGCCGGTCGCCAGGGCGATCCGGGTTCCTCGCGCTTCTATCTCTCGCTCGACGACCCGCTGCTGAAGATCTTCGCCGGCGAGCGCCTGAACGCGATCATGATCCGCCTGAAGATGCCCGAGGGCGAGGCGATCGAGCATCCGCTGGTCACGCGCTCGCTCGAATCGGCGCAGCGCAAGGTCGAGCAGCGCAACTTCGACATCCGCAAGCAACTGCTCGAGTACGACGACGTCGCCAACGACCAGCGCAAGGTCATCTACCAGCAGCGCAACGAGCTGCTCGACAGCGCCGACATCGCCGAGACCATCGCGGCCATGCGCCAGGGCGTGATCCACGACGCCTTCCGCACGCACATCCCGGCCGAGAGCGTCGAGGAGCAGTGGGACGTGCCGGCGCTCGAAGCGACGCTGGCTGCAGAGTTCCAGCTCAAGCTGCCGGTCGGCGAATGGCTCAAGGCCGAGCCGACGTTGGGCGAGGACGACATCCTCAAGCGCATCCTCGACGCCGCCGATGCGGCGTACGAAGAGCGCATCGCGCGCGTCGACCTCGCCGCCTGGCGCGGCTTCGAGCGCAACGTGATGCTGCAGAGCCTCGACACGCACTGGCGCGAGCACCTCGCCGCGCTCGACCACTTGCGCCAGGGCATCCACCTGCGCGGCTATGCGCAGAAGAATCCGAAGCAGGAATACAAGCGCGAAGCCTTCGAGCTGTTCGAGTCGCTGCTCAACACCGTGCGCCTCGAGGTCACGCGCTTCCTGATGACGGTCGAGATCCGCACCGAGGCCCAGATCGAGGAAGCCGAGCAGCGCCATCCGCAGGTCGAAAACGTCCAGTACCACCACGCCGGCTACGACGAGGCGCTCGGCAGCGCCGAGGAGAAAGCCGCGCAGCCGGTGCAGCGCGCCACCGAGAAGGTCGGCCGCAACGACCCTTGCCCCTGCGGCAGCGGCAAGAAATACAAGCACTGCCACGGCAAGCTGAGCTGAAAAACATGGCCCCCCACGCTCGCGAAACCGGCTCGCTGCCCCCCACGGGGGGGCGCATGCCTTTTTGGGGCGGCCCGGCGAAGGCATGACGTACCCGCTGCGCACGATCCAGGAAGACGGCGACGCCGTCGTCGTCCTCGACCAGACGCGGCTGCCGTCCGAGACCGCATTCGTCCGCCTGACGACGCTCGCCGAAGCGGCGCATGCGATCCGCGTCATGCAGGTGCGCGGCGCGCCGCTGATCGGCGCCACTGCCGCCTGGGGCGTAGCCGTCGCGCTGCGCGAAGGCCGCGACCTCGACGAAACCCTGAAGACGCTCGCCGGTACGCGGCCGACCGCCGTCAATCTGCATTGGGCGCTGGCGCGCATGGAGCGCGTGCTGCGTCCGCTGGCGAACGGCCAGCGCGCCGAGGCCGCGCGCATCGAAGCGCGCATCATCGCCGCCGAGGATGAAGCCGCCAACGCCGCCATCGGCCGAAACGGACTGCCGGTGCTGCAGGCGATCGCGCAGCGCAAGGACGCTGTCTCCGTGATGACCCATTGCAACGCCGGCTGGCTCGCCACCGTCGCCCACGGCACGGCGATCTCGCCGATCTACGCCGCGCACGCCGCCGGCATCCCGGTGCATGTTTGGGTGTCGGAAACCCGCCCGCGCAACCAGGGCTTGCTGACCGCCTGGGAGTTGAAACAGGCAGGCATCCCCCACACGCTGATCGCCGACAACGCCGCCGGCCTGCTGATGATGGAAGGCAAGGTCGATTGCGTCATCGTCGGCGCCGACCGCATCGCCGCCAACGGCGACACCGCCAACAAGGTCGGCACCTATCTGAAGGCGCTCGCCGCCAAGGCCCACGGCGTGCCGTTCTACATCGCCGCCCCGGTCTCGACGATCGACTTCGCCTGCCCGAACGGCGCCGGCATTCCGATCGAAGAGCGTGCCGCCGACGAACTCGGCGCCGGTGCGACGCCGGTCGCCAATCCGGCATTCGACGTGACGCCCGCGGCGCTGATCGCGGGCATCGTCACCGAGCGGGGTATGATGGACCCGTCCAACCTTCGGTCGCTGTCATGAGAATCGTCGGCAAACGCGAGCAGTATCGGATCACGCGCGAACCCTCGGCGCAACGGCTGATTGCGGGCGCGCGCTGGAACGATTCCATGCGTCGGCTTGCACCGGGCCTTCGGCTGCCGATCCGACGCGGCGTCTACGCTTTCGATAGCCACGAAGCGGCCGATGCCGCATGGCAAGAAATCATCGTCGCCGGGATGGTTGAGTTGGCCCGGCGGCGCGGCTGGCATGACTGACGAAAAGGTCGCGCGTCCGGCGACGGTTGATGACCTGATCACCGTCGTTCGAGCGCTGAATGAAAGCGACGCCGACTATCTGCTGATCGGCGGCTACGCGCTCTACGCGCTTGGCTACGAGCGCGCCACGACCGACATTGATATCCTGGTTCCGGCCACGTTCGCCAGCGGCGAAATGATTCGGCGCGCGTTGCTCGTTCTTCCCGACCGCGTAGCCGCCGACATCGACCCCGCGTGGTTCGAGGAAAAAGCCACGATCCGCGTTGCCGACGAGTTCGTCGTCGATGTCATGTTCAACGCCTGTGGCGAAAGCTACGAGACCTTGCTGCCTTTTCGTCGTACCGTAGTGCTTGACGACGGAACGCCAGTACACACGGTAGATCTCGAGGGGCTTCTGAAGACCAAGCAGACCGTGCGCAGCAAGGACATAGGTGACCGCATGGCGCTGGAACGCGCTCTCGCGGAATTGACGCGGAAACAGAAACCGTGAATGGGCCAATGGTGGCCGTCCTCGCCACCGCCCGCGCCATGAACGGCTCGGGCATCAACCGCGGCACGGCAGGCAACGTTAGCGCACGGACGGACGGTGGCTTCGTCATCACGCCGACCGGCATGCCCTACGACCGCTGCGAACCGGGCGACATGGTCTTCGTCGCCATGGACGGCACGCCGCAAGGGCTGCGCAAGCCCTCTTCCGAATGGCGCTTCCATCGCGACATCTACGCCGCCCGCTCCGAAGCCGGTGCCGTCATCCACACGCACTCATCGTTCGCCACCAGCCTCGCCTGCATGGGCATGGCGATCCCGGCATTTCACTACATGGTCGCCCGCTTCGGCGGCGACGACGTGCGCTGCGCCGACTATGCGACCTTTGGCACTCAAGAGTTGTCGGATGCGATAGTTGGAGCGCTGGAAGATCGCAGTGCCTGCCTGATGGCACATCACGGTATGGTGGTGTTTGGTAGAGATCTCCAGGAGGCACTTGCCAAGGCCGTCGAACTCGAAACGCTGAGCGAGCAATTCTGGCGCGTGATGCAACTCGGCGAACCGCGGCTGCTCGGTGAAGCGGAGATGAAGACGGTGATCGGGAAGTTCGCGAGCTACGGCCAGCAGTAGAGCCCAAGCGTTTCCAGTGCCGTTGCTGGCGGCAGCCGAGGAAACCGTGGTCTGAAAATCATCTAGCCGGCCTCCCGCTGCCATAGTGGAGGCGGGGTTAAAGTGAGTTTGCGAACGTGCTTTAACCAACGGGAGGCCGAGATGAAATATAGCTCTGGAAAAGCGTCTTCAGGAAAAAATCTCCGAGCGGCCGGAGTATGGATTGCTCACCAGCGTACCGGGGATCGGTCGCGTGCTGGCGACGACGATCTTGCTGGAAACGGGGCCGATCGACCGCTTGCTGCGGCCGGCAACTTCGCCTCCTACGCGCGCTGCGTCGACAGCGTGCGCACCAGCAACGGCAAGAAGAAGGGGGAAGGGAACACCAAGAACGGCAACAAGTACCTAGCATGGGCCTTCGTCGAGGCGGCCAACTTCGCGCTGCGCTACTGCGCCGAGGCGAAACGTTTCTACGAGCGGAAGAAGGCAAAGACGAACAACGTGGTGGCGATCAAGGCGCTGGCGCACAAGCTGGCGCGGGCCTGCTTCCACATTCTGAAGGAGCGCAAGCCGTTCGACATGGCGCGCTGCTTCGCATGAGTTTCGACGGAACCGGTGAGCCAGAATTGGGGACTGGAATACAAGCCAACGGGTCTGAATTGGACGCCGGGCGCCGTCAAAGGTTTGCAGCACAAGCGGATCGCCCGCAACGTGAGCCAGCAAGGGAATGGCGCCGAGGCATCGGCACCCACGGGTCTGCGTGAACCCATTGGACGCGTTACGGCACCAACGTTCTTCTGGGGCGGCGAAGCCGCCAGGGCGACAGGCAGATTCATCGCCGCTCGCTTGATCCACATGGGTGTCTGGCGCGATTCGTCGCAGCCATGATTCGAAGAAACGGGCGTGATCGGCAACTGCAAACGGCGTGGGGAAAGATTGAAAACCGGCGGCTGGCGCCGCCATGGGATTCGTTACTCGCTTGACGCCGGCCGGCTAATGGGTGTCCCCTGTTACTCCATGAAAAACGGCCGCCCGAAGGCGGCCGTCTTAACTTCAGATCGACGGGAGTCGATTAGAAGGAGTGGCGAATACCAACGCCGTAGGCCGTCGGATCGGCACCGTCGGACGCGCCGAGAGCGGTGGTCGAAGCGGGGCTGCGCATGGCGCCGTTGACGTAGAAGTCATACTCACCGGCGTTACCGTTGGTGATCTTCGAGTAGAAGGCATGCACCATGGTACGCTTGCTCAGAGCGTAGGAGTAGCCCAGCGTAACTTGCTTGGCCGAAGTGTCGGCGAGCGCATCGACGAGCGTACCGGTCGCGTCCTTGGCTTTGGCAAACTGCAGCCAGACGTTGTGAGCGCCGAAGTTCTGGTTGGCGCCGATCATCCAGGCCTTGCGGACAGCGTCGCCCGTCGTGCCGGCAGCACGCTCCAGGTTGTACTTCTGCTTGTCCCACAGGGCGCTAACAGTCGTCTTGCTCGCGAATTCGTACTTGCCGACGATACGGTCAGCCTTGAACTTCTCGTTGTCGTTGGCAGCGCCGGCGGCGGCAGCGGTGGCACCGAGAGCGACGACGTTCGGATCCTTGGCGTCATGGTGTGCGTAGCCGACGAACAGCGGGCCGTTTTCGTACTGAGCGGCGAGCTGCCAAGCGCGGCTGTTGCGGTTCTTGGCGGTCGTGCCGTTGCCGTTTTCGTTCGTGAAGCGGCTCTCACCGTTCACGTACGCGCCGATGACGCTGAAGCCGTTGAAGCTCGGCGAAACGTAGGCGATGGCGTTGGAAGCGCGATCATCGGTGCCGGCCTTGACGCCGTTGAATTCGCCATAGATCGAACCGGTGAAGCCGGAGCCGGAAGCGCCCGGGTTGAAGTCGACCTTGGCGCCGTAGGCGCGCATCGGGTGCGTCAGGGTACCGGCAACGACGGTACCGAAGCCGCCGGCGACGCCGACGAACGTGTCACGAATGGCACCGAAGGCCGTACCGGCGCCGGTCGCGCCAGCGGCACCCGCGGCGTCGGACGCGACACCCGTTTCGATCTGGAATACGGCGGTCAGGCCGTTGCCCAGAGCTTCGGAACCCTTGAAGCCGATGTTCGAGGAGTTGTTCGCCAGACGAGACATGCTGGCTTGGTTGGCGGTGGTGCTGACGGTCGTCGCACCCGTGGCCTTGACGCTTTCCCAAGTGGTGTCCATGACGCCGTAGACGGTGACGTTCGACTGGGCGAAGGCGGCGCCGGAGAGGCCGGCGATGGCCAGGGCGATCAGTTTCTTCTGCATTGATGTATCTCCTTGTCGTTAAAGGTTGCGGTCTCAATGACTCCACGTGGTTTGCCACTGGTTCCGCTTCATCCCTGTTTCCAGAGGATGCGCCGATTCTGCCAGCCGACGGCGGCTCGGAGGGTTGGAAACCCCCTTTATGACGAAGGTGGGCTTCGTCGCTGTTGCCTTTTTGCAACTAGCCTGTGGATAACAGGGCCGAAAGGGCTGCTCCGGGGGCCGGCGCGCGCATGAAGGCCTCGCCGACGAGGAAGGCGCCGACCTTGTTGCGGCGCATCAGGGCGACGTCTTCGGGCTTGAGGATGCCGGATTCGGTGACGACGATGCGGTCGGCCGGGATGCGGCCGAGTTGGGCGATCGTGGTGTCGAGCGAGACCTCGAAGGTCCGCAGGTTGCGGTTGTTGATGCCGATCAGCGGCGTCTTGAGCTGCAGGGCGGTGTCGACCTCGGCGCCGTCATGGGATTCCACCAGCACGGCCATGCCCAGCGAGTTCGCCAGGTCTTCCATTTCCCGCATCTGCGGCAGGGTCAAGGCGGCGACGATCAGCAGGATCGCATCGGCGCCCATGGCGCGCGCTTCCCAGACCTGATAGGGATCGACCATGAAGTCCTTGCGCAGGGCCGGCAGCGCACAGGCGGTGCGGGCGGCCTGCAGGTATTCGGGCGCGCCCTGGAAGAACTGGCGGTCAGTGAGCACGGAGAGGCAGGCGGCGCCGTGCTTCTCGTAATCGGCGGCGATTTTGGCGGGACGGAAGTCCTCGCGCAGCACGCCTTTCGACGGGCTGGCCTTTTTGATCTCGGCGATGACGGCCGGCTGGCCGGCAGCCAGCTTGGCGCGGATGGCGCCGACGAAGTCGCGCGCCGGCGGCTGCGCTTCGGCTTCGGTGCGCACGACAGCCAGCGGCTTGGCTGCCTTGGCGGCGATGACTTCCTCGCGCTTGACGGCGAGGATGCGTTCGAGGATGTCGCTGCGGCTCACAAGAACTTGCGCGTGAATTGAACGAAGTCGTCGAGCTTCTTGCGCGCGGCGCCGCTGGCGATGGCCTCGCGCGCCTTGGCGATGCCGTCGCCGATCGAGGCGGCGAGGTTGGCGGCGTAGAGCGCGCTGCCGGCGTTGAGCGCGACGATCTCGCGCGCCGTGCCGGGCTTGTTCTCGAGCGCGCCGATCAGCATCGCCTTCGATTCGGCGGCATCGGCGACCCGCAGACCGCGGTTGGAGACCATCTGCAGCCCGAAGTCCTCGGGGTGGATTTCGTATTC
The DNA here is from genome assembly GCA_046726235.1 of Pseudomonadota bacterium. Lineage (GTDB taxonomy): Bacteria > Pseudomonadota > Gammaproteobacteria > Burkholderiales > Rhodocyclaceae > Nitricoxidireducens. Next base: position 99,807 of record JBKPAD010000006.1, on the reverse strand, counting down.
GCGGATCTCGCCGTCCTTGAGCTCGCCGACCAGCGTCGCCGCGCCGAGCGAGATCTCGTCCATGCCGTCCTTGCCCCAGACGACCAGCACGTGCTGGGCGCCGAGGCGCTGCATGACGCGCACCTGGATGCCGACGAGGTCGGGATGGAACACGCCCATCAGCGTGTTCGGCGCGCCAGCCGGGTTGGTCAGCGGGCCCAGGATGTTGAACATCGTGCGCACGCCCATTTCCTTGCGTACCGGGGCGACGTTCTTCATCGCTGGGTGGTGGTTGGGCGCGAACATGAAACCCATGCCGACGGCGGCGATGCACTCGGCCACCTGCGGCGCCTGCAGGGCGATGTTGGCGCCGAGCGCTTCGAGCACGTCGGCCGAGCCGGACTTCGACGACACGCTGCGGCCGCCGTGCTTGGCGACCTTGGCGCCGGCGGCGGCGGCGACGAAGGCCGAGGCGGTCGAGATGTTGAATGTGTGCGCCGAGTCGCCGCCGGTGCCGACGATGTCGACGAAGTTGCCGTTGTTCGGCACCTCGACCTTCGTGCACAGCTCGCGCATCACGGTCGCCGCAGCGGCGATCTCGCCGATGGTTTCCTTCTTCGTGCGCAGGCCGGCGAGGATCGCGGCGGTCATCACCGGCGAGACCTCGCCGTTCATTATCAGCCGCATCAGGTGCAGCATCTCGTCATGGAATATTTCGCGGTGCTCGATGGTGCGCTGGAGCGCTTCCTGCGGCGTGATCATCTCAGGCTCCCTTCAAGAAGTTGGCGAGCAGGTCGTGGCCGCGCTCGGTCATGATCGATTCAGGGTGGAACTGCACGCCTTCGACGGCGAGCGTCTTGTGGCGCACGCCCATGATCTCGCCGTCGTCGGTCCAGGCGGTGATCTCGAGGCAGTCGGGCAGCGTCGCGCGCTCGATGGCGAGCGAGTGGTAGCGCGTCGCCGTCAGCGGGTTCGGCAGGCCCTTGAACACGCCGATGTCCTTGTGCTGCACGGGCGAGAGCTTGCCGTGCATCGGCTTCGCGGCGTGGACGATGCGCCCGCCGAAGGCCTCGCCGATGCTCTGGTGGCCGAGGCAGACGCCGAGCAGCGGAATCCTGCCGGCGAATTCCTTGATCGTCGCCACCGAAATGCCGGCCTGCGCCGGCGCGCACGGCCCCGGCGAGATCACGATGCGGTCCGGCTTCATCGCCGCGATTTCCTTCAGCGTGATGGCGTCGTTGCGATACACGCGCACCTCCTCGCCAAGCTCGCCGAAGTACTGCACGAGGTTGTAGGTGAAGGAGTCGTAGTTGTCGATCATTAGCAGCATCGTCGTCTCCTTCAGGCGAAGCGCGTGTCGAGGCCGGCTTCCGCCAGCTCCGCGGCGCGCAGCAGGGCCTTGGCCTTGTTCTGCGTCTCGATCCACTCGGAATCGGGGTCGGAGTCGGCAACGATGCCGGCCCCCGCCTGCACGTAGATGCGACCGTCCTTGAGTACGGCGGTGCGGATGGCGATCGCGAGGTCCATGTCGCCGTTGAAGCCGAGGTAGCCGACGGCGCCGGCGTAGATGCCGCGCTTGGTCGGCTCGAGTTCGTCGATGATTTCCATCGCCCGCACCTTGGGTGCGCCGGAAACGGTGCCGGCCGGGAAGGTCGCCTTCAGCACCGAGACCGGGCCTTCGTCGTCCTTGATCGTACCTTCGACGTTCGAGACGATGTGCATCACGTGCGAGTAGCGCTCGATGACGTACTGCTCGGTGACCTTGACGGTGCCGGTCTTGGCGACGCGGCCGATGTCGTTGCGGCCGAGGTCGAGCAGTTGCAGGTGCTCGGCGCGCTCCTTCTCGTCGGCGAGCAGTTCGGCGGCGAGCGCGGCGTCCTCCTCGGGGGTGGCGCCGCGCTTGCGCGTGCCGGCGATCGGGCGGCCGGTGACCTTGCCGTCCTCGAGACGCACGAGGATTTCGGGCGAAGCGCCGACGACATGGAAGTCCTCGAAGTCGAAATAGAACATGTAGGGCGAGGGGTTCAGCGAACGCAGGCTGCGGTAGAGCGCGAGCGGGTGCGCCTTGAACGGCTTGCTCATGCGCTGCGAGAGCACAACCTGCATGACGTCGCCGTCGACGATGTATTGCTTCGCGCGGCGGACGGCGGCCTTGAAGGCTTCCTCGCCGAATTCCGATTCAGCAGGCTCGCTCGACACCGCCGTGTCGGCCGGAATCGTCACCGGCTCGCGCAGCTTGGCGAGCAGTTCGCGCAGCCGCGCCTGCGCCTGCTTCCACGCGCCGGGGAAACCGGGCTCGGCGAAGACGACCAGCGTCAGCTTGCCCGAGAGGTTGTCGACGATGGCAATTTCTTCCGACAACATCAGCAGGATGTCGGGCACGCCGAGCGGATCGGGCTTGGTCGTCGCGGCGAGCTTGGGCTCGATGGCGCGCACCGTGTCGTAGCCGAAGAGGCCGACGAGGCCGCCGCAGAAGCGCGGCAGGCCCTTGAGGTCGGGCACCTTGAAGCGCGCCATGAACTCCGAGACGAAGGACATCGGGTTCGTGTGGTCGCGGCGCTCGGCGACGCGGTTGCCGGTCAGCAGCAGGATCGTCGAGCCGTAGATGGCGATGCGCGTCGTGCTCGCGAGGCCGATGAACGAATAGCGGCCGAAGCGCTCGCCGCCCTGCACGGATTCGAGCAGATACGAATAGGGGCCGCCTGCGAGCTTCAGGTAGATCGACAGCGGCGTGTCGAGGTCGGCGAAGGTGTCGAGCGTGACGGGGATGCGGTTGTAGCCCTCGGCGGCCAACCGGTTGAATTCAATTTCGGTCATGGGAACTCCACAAAACGGTATCGACGACGGCGCGCTGGATGCGCGCGAGGAAAAGGCGAAACGGAACCTGGCTAGCTACGCCAGGGCCAGGCCTCTGCCCAGATCGGGGCGGGTGTCGTCGGTGTGTGGAGCTGCATCATGCGGGGTCTATCAGATTGGCCGCGTCGAAAACGGTGGCAACTATAGCATCGCTCTCCAGCGTGCGCACGTCATGGCCCTCGTTGTAGCCGTAGGGCACGAGGAATACGCGGCAGCCCGCGGCGCGGCCGGCCTTGAAGTCGTGCATCGAATCGCCGACCAGTACGCAATCGGCCGGCGAGACGCCGAGCCGCCCGCAGGCCCAGACTACGGGCATCGGATCGGGCTTTTGCTTCGGCAGCAGATCGCCGCTGACGACGACGTCGGCGTAGGGCGCGATGCCCGTGCGCTCGAGCAGCGGCTGGGTGAACGCGGAGGCTTTGTTGGTGATGATCGCGAGCGGCAGGCCCTTGGCCTTCAACGCCTTCAGGCCCTCGAAGACGCCGTAGAACGGCGCCGCGCACTGACCGTTGAAATGCGCGTAGTGGCGCTTGAAGCTCTCGAGCGCATGGGCAGGCGGCGGCGCGGGATCGTCGGCCGCTTCGAGCGTGCCGGCGAGGATGCGCTTGACGAGATTCGGAATGCCGCGCCCGACGTAGGCGCGGATGTCCTCGACGGCCACCGGCGGACGGCCGAGATCGGCGAGCATGCCGTTGGCGGCGGCATGCAGGTCGAGAACCGTGTCGAGCAGCGTGCCGTCCAGATCGAGCAGGACGGCCCTGGTTGGAAACCTCAAGCCTTCGCCAGCTCCGCGCGCATGGCGGCGATCACCGAGTTGTAGCGGCGCGGGTCGGTGTCCTTGCCGGCGCCGAAGACGGCCGAGCCGGCGACGAAGGTGTCGACGCCGGCCTTCGCCACTTCGAGGATGTTCGCCGGGCCGACGCCGCCGTCGATCTCGAGCAGGATGTCCTTGCCCGAGGCCTTGATCATCTCGCGCACCTTGCGCGCCTTCTGCAGCACGTGGGGGATGAACTTCTGGCCGCCGAAGCCGGGGTTCACCGACATCAGCAGCACCATGTCGAGTTTGTCGAGCGTCCATTCCAGCACGTCGAGCGGCGTCGCCGGATTGAACACCAGGCCGGGCTTGCAGCCGGCTTCGCGGATCAGGCCGATGGTGCGGTCGATGTGCTCGGAGGCTTCCGGGTGGAAGGTGATGTAGGTCGCGCCGGCCTTGGCGAAGTCGGGAATGATGCGGTCGACCGGCTTGACCATCAGATGCACGTCGATCGGCGCCGTGACGCCGTGCTTGCGCAGCGCCTCGCAGACCAGCGGGCCGATGGTCAGGTTCGGGACGTAATGGTTGTCCATGACGTCGAAGTGCACGATGTCGGCGCCGGAGGCGATGACGTCGTCGACTTCCTGGCCCAGCTTGGCGAAGTTGGCGGAAAGAATGCTCGGCGCGATGCGATAGGTCATGAAGGCCTCCCTGATTTTGATGCGTCGATTCTAGCCAAGCGACCCATCAAGCCCGGTAAGAATTTCTGATGGACAGCATAAGTGCGGAAGCCGTGCGCGGCGGCGGACAGGCTTGCCGCGGTCGCTGTGCTATAAGGCTCCGATGGCTGAAGCGAAGAAATACGCGATCGACGTCCAGGTCGCGACCGAATACCTGCCCGAGCAATCGGACCCGGAGATCGGCCGCCACGTGTTCGCCTACACGATCACCCTGACCAACGCCGGCAACGTCCCGGCGCAACTGATCTCGCGCCACTGGATCATCACCGATGCCGACGAACGCGTGCAGGAAGTGCGCGGCCTCGGCGTCGTCGGCCAGCAGCCGCTGCTACAGCCGGGGCAGAGTTTCGAGTATTCGAGCGGCACCGCGCTGGCGACGCCCGTCGGCACGATGAAGGGCAGCTACCAGATGACGGCGGAGGACGGCCAGCAGTTCGAGGCGACGATTCCCGAGTTCGTGCTCTCGATGCCGCGCATCCTTCACTGACCGGTCAGTTCGCGCGCCTCTTCCTCGCTCAGTGACTTGCCCGGCAGCGGCACCAGCCCCGGCACGCGGGACATGTAGCGGCGATAGGCGTCGCCGTGGAAGGCGAGCAGCTTCTCCTCCTCCAGCCGCGAACCGATGACGAAATAGAGCGTGATCGCGAGCGCCGTGACGAGCATCGGCGGATTCATGTCGCGCGTCCAGATCAGCACCAGGCTCAGCGAGTACCAGGGATGGCGCACGTGGCGATGGAAGCCGGAGATCGCGAGTTTCTCCGAGGGGCGCACTGCCGGCCGCAGGCCGAGGAACTCGTCCATGTCGTACGCCCTGGAGGAAACGGCGATCCCGGCGAGCGCCAGCAGCGCGAGGCCGTTCGCGATCCATGCGGCGATGCCGGTCCAGCGCCACAGCCAGTCGCCGTCGATGGCGTAGGTCGCACACACCAGCGGCAGCACCGAGACGACGGCGAACACGTTGTACGCCAGCCGGTAGCGCGGCTCGAACGCCGGCCAGCGGCGCGCCATCCAGGCCTTGAAACGCAGCGACGCCAGCGCCGAATGCACGGCGCCGTAGAGCGCCCAGCCGAGAGCGAGCGCGAGAAGGCTCATGAGCGGTAGTCGGCGTTGATCTTCACGTAGTCGTAGGAGAAGTCGCAGGTCCACACCTTGGCGGCATGGCTGCCGCGGCCGAGGTCGACGCGCACCGTGATCTCGGCGGGCTTCATCACGCGTGCGCCGTCGTCCTCGTTGTAGCTGGCGGCGCGGCCGCCGTTTTCCGACACGAGCACGTCGCCGAGCCACAGCTGCGTCTTCGTCACGTCGAGGTCGGCGATGCCGGCGTTGCCGATGGCGCCGAGGATGCGGCCGAGGTTGGGGTCCGAGGCGAAGAACGCGGTCTTCACCAGCGGCGAATGCCCGATGGCGTAGCCGACGGCCTTGCATTCCTCGCGCGTGCGCCCGCCCTCGACGGCGATCTCGATGAACTTGGTCGCGCCCTCGCCGTCGCGCACGATGGCCTGAGCGAGCTCGCGCGCCACGGCCGTGACGGCGGCCTTGAACTCGTCCCAGCCGGCGGCCGTGACCGAATCGAAGCGCGCCTCGCCCTGGCCGGTGGCCATGAAGACGAAGGAGTCGTTGGTCGACGTGTCGCCGTCGACGGTCACGCAGTTGAACGACTCGTCGGCCGCTTCCTTGACCAGACGCTCGAGCATCGGCTGCGCCACCGCGGCGTCGGTGGCGACGAAGCCGAGCATGGTCGCCATGTTCGGCTTGATCATGCCGGCGCCCTTGGAGATGCCGGTGACCGTCACGGTCTTGCCGCCGATCGTGACTCGCTTCGAGGCGGCCTTGGCGACGGTGTCGGTGGTCATGATGCCGTGCGCGGCGTCGAACCAGCCATCGGCCTTCAGCGCCGTGCGCGCCGCCGGCAGGCCGGCCTTGAGGCGGTCGACGGGCAGCGGCTCCATGATCACGCCGGTCGAGAACGGCAGCACCTGGTCGGCGCGCAGGTCCATCAACATCGCCGCGGCGGCGCAGGTGGCGTTGGCGGCCGCGAGTCCCGCGTCGCCGGTGCCGGCGTTGGCGATGCCGGTGTTGATCACCAGCGCGCGAATCTCGCCTTTCGCCAGGTGCGCGCGGCAGACCTGCACCGGCGCGGCGCAGAAGCGGTTCTGGGTGAACACGCCGGCCACCGTGCTGCCCGGAGCGAGCTCGATCAGCGTCAGGTCGCGGCGGTTCGCCTTGCGGATGCCGGCCTCGGTGACGCCGAGGCGGACGCCGGCGACGGCGTGCAGTTGATCGGGAGCCGGGGTGGCGTAATTGACGGGCATGTCGGGTCTCTCCAAAAAGGAATTCAGGTGTTGCCGAAGACGTGGTGCCAGAGCGCAGTCACCGCCGCCGCCTTGTCGGCCACGAGCGCGCGTTCGACGCGGCTGCCGGCGTTGTTGAGGCGCAGCGCGTGCTGCATGCGGCGGTATTCGCGGTAGGCGTCGCGCACGGCGTCGGCGAGGTCGGCGGGGATCAGGCCGGCATCGGCGGCCATCTTCAGCAGGGCGATGTTGCCGCGGTTGGCGGTGAGTTCGGCGTGCTCGCGCGAGTGCCCGAGCACCAGCGCCTGGACGATGAACTCGACGTCGATCAGGCCGCCGGGGTCATGCTTGAGGTTGAACGCCGTTTCGCGTTCGTCGCCCTTGGTCGCATGGGCGTCGTACATCTTCTGGCGCATCTCGACCACCTGGCGCTTGAGTTCGGCGAGGTCGCGCGGCTTCTGCAGGATCTCGATGCGGATCTTCTCGAAGGCGTCGCCGATGGCGCGGTCGCCGGCCGAGAAGCGCGCCCGCGTCAGCGCCTGGTGTTCCCAGGCCCAGGCGGACTCGAGCTGGTACTGGCGGAAGGATTCGAGCGAGGTCACGACCAGGCCCGCATCGCCGTTGGGACGCAGCCGAAGGTCGGTCTCGAACAGTATGCCGGCGGAGGTCTGCGACGACAGCCAGGTGTTGAGGCGCGTCGCCAGCCGCGAGTAGATCTGCGCCGCGTCCTGGTCGTCGTCGTCGAACAGGAAGATCATGTCGAGGTCGGACGCGTAGCCGAGCTCCTTGCCGCCAAGCTTGCCGTAGCTCACGACGGCGAAGCGCGGCTCGTCGCGGTGGCGCTTGGTCATCTTGCGCCAGACGTACTTGATGGTCAGCTCGAGCACGATGTCGGCGAGCTCCGAGAGATGGTCGGAGAGCCGCTCGAGCGTCAGCACGCCGAAGACGTCCTGCGTCAGCAGGCGGAACACCTGGGCGTGGTGCGCCTCGCGCATCAGATCCATCTGGCGTTCCATGTCGGGCTCGACGTCGTCGAGCTGCGCGTCGAGCTGGGCTCGGAAGGCCGGCCAGTCAGGGGCCGCCTCGAGGATGCGCGCATCGAGCAGTTCGTCGAGCAGCACCGGATGGCGCTGCAGGTATTCGGCCGCCCAGCTCGAACTTCCGGCGATCTGCGCCAGCTTCTCGAGCGTTTGGGGATACTGGAGCAGCAGCGCGAGGTAGGCGGCGCGGCGCGACACCGCTTCCATCAGGTCGAGGCAGCGCGTCAGCGTGGCATCCGGATCGCCGGTCTTCGCCGCGGCGTCGATCACGCGCGGCACGAGCTGGTCGAAGCGCGCCTTCGCCACCTCGGCGAGCTGCTGGTAGCGCACGCCGCCGCGGATCGCCGCGAGGCGGTGGCAGGCCGCGGCGACGTCCTTGAAGCCGAGGCGCACGAGCTCGTCGGCGTGGCCGTCGGTTGAGTGCCAGACGTTGTCGAGGGCGTGGTCGCGGGCATTCGGGTCGGCGAACACCGCCTCGAAGTGGCGCGTCACGTTCTGGCGATGGTCGTCGAGCTCCATCAGCAGCGCCTCGAAGCTCGTGAAGCCCATCGCCAGCGCGATGATCGCCTGGTCGTCCGCGCCCTCGGGCAGGCTGTGCGTCTGGGCGTCGTCGAGGTATTGCAGCCGGTGCTCGAGGCGGCGCAGGAAGCCGTAGGCGGCGGCCAGCTCGGTCACCGCGTCGAGCGAAAGCTGGCCGCGCTCGACGAGCAGCCTCAGCACCTGCAGCGTCGGCTTGATCTGCAGCGTGCGATCGCGCCCGCCGCGGATGAGCTGGAACACCTGGGCGATGAACTCGATCTCGCGGATGCCGCCGGGACCGAGCTTGACGTTGTTCGCCATGTCCTTCTTCGCCACCTCGCGGCGGATCTGCGCGTGCAGGCCGCGCATCGCGTCGATGGTGCCGAAGTCGAGGTACTTGCGGAACACGAACGGGCGGCGGATCGCGTCGAGGTCGTCGTGGCGCCCGCCCGTCAGCGGGCGCGCCTTGATCCAGGCGTAGCGCTCCCACTCGCGGCCCTGGGTGACGAAGTAGCTCTCGAGCATGTCGAACGAGCACACCAGCGGGCCGGAGTCGCCGTTCGGCCGCAGCCGCATGTCGACGCGGAACACCTGGCCGTCGGCGGTGACCTCGGCGATCGCCGCGATCAGGGCCTTGCCGAGGCGGCCGAAGAACTCGAAGTTGGAGATCGCGCGCGCGCCGTCGGTGTCGCCGTCCTCCGGATAGACGAAGATCAGGTCGATGTCCGACGAGACGTTGAGTTCGCGGCCGCCGAGCTTGCCCATGCCGACGACGATCAGCTGCTGCTCGGCGCCGGCGGCGTTGCGCGGCTTTCCGTAACGGTCCTCGAGGGCCCGCGACGAGACGGCCAGCGCGGTATCGACAGCCACTTCCGCGATCGCTGTCATGGCGCCGGTGACTTCGGCCAGCGTCGCGTGTCCCGCAAGATCGGCGGCGGCGATGCGCACGTAGGCGCGCTGCTTCATGCGGCGCAGCGCCGGCTTGAGGGTGTCTTCGTCGAGCGGCGCCTGCGCGAGCCAGGCGCGCAGTTCGTCGGCCGTCAGCGGCCAGGGGCGATTCCCCTCCAGTTCCTCGGCAAATTCGGGCCGCGCCGCCAGCAGGCGATTCAGGTAGCGCGAGTACTGCAAGGGGTCGGCCGGGGAGGTCATTGCATTAGAATTGCCGGATATCGCCAAGCCGTCATTCTATCGTCCGGAATGGGGGCGGCCCGCCCCATCCGATGCGCATAGACAACCTTCTCCGATCCCTCCGCCGTTTCCTCCTCCTGCCCGCCGTCCGGCGCTCGGCAGGCATCGCCGGCTGGATTCTCGCCGGCGGGTGGTTCGCCTTCGCTGCGCTGCTGCTGGTGCTGCGCTACGCGGTGCTGCCGCAGATCGAGAGCTATCGCGGCGACATCGAGGCCGCGGCCTCGCGTGCCATGAACCGGCCGGTGACCATTGGCGGCCTCGACGCCGGCTGGTCGGGCTTGCGGCCGCGGCTCGAGATCCGCGATTTCAACATTCGCGACGCCGAGGGCCGCCCGGCGCTCGGCTTCGAGGACGTCACGGCCGAGCTGTCGTGGGCGTCGCTGTGGCATTTCGACCTTGTACTGCACCGGCTCGAGATCGTCGCGCCCGACCTCGACATCCGCCGAGATGCCGAGGGCCGCATGTTCGTCGCCGGGCTCGAACTCGGCGGCGCGCCGAGTGAGAAGGGCTTCGACGACTGGCTGCTGGCGCAGGAGCGCGTCGTCGTGCGCGATGCCGGCCTGCGCTGGCACGACGAGCGCCGCGGCGCGCCGGTGCTGGAGTTTCGGCACCTGAACTTCGACCTCCAGAACAGCGGCAACCACCATCGCTTCGGTTTCACGGCAGAGCCGCCGTCCGCGCTGGCCGCGCGCCTCGACCTGCGCGGCGATTTCCGCGGCGGCGACATCGATGCGCTCGAGGCCTGGAAAGGCGAGGTCTACGGCGAGCTCGACTACGCCGACCTGGCTGGCTGGCGCGCCTGGGTCGATTACCCGGTCGAGTTGTCGCGCGGCAGCGGCGGACTGCGCGCCTGGCTGTCCTTCGCCAGCCGGCAGCCGACCGGCATCACCGCGGACGTGCGCCTGGCCGACGTCGCGGTGCGCCTCGCGCCCGAACTGCCGCTGCTCGACCTCACGCACCTCGAGGGGCGCCTGTCGGCGAAGCGCCTGCCCGACGGCTATGCCGCCGAAACGCAGAAGCTGTCGCTCGCCACGCGCGACGGCATCCGCGTCGCCCCGACCGACCTGCGCCTGCGCTACCTGCCGCCCGCGGCGAACCGGCTCGGCAGCGGCGATTTCGAGACCAGCGGCCTGGACCTCGGCGCGCTCGCGGCGCTCGCGGCGCGGCTGCCGTTGCCCGACCAACTGCGCCAGCGGCTCGCCGTTTCGGCGCCGCGGGGCCATATCAAGAACATCAAGCTGCGCTGGCAGGACAGCGACGAGACGCTCAAGGCGTGGCGCGCGCACGGCGATTTCACCGGCATCGCGCTCGCCGCGCACGGCACGCTGCCAGGCTTTGCCGGGCTCTCGGGCCACATCGAGGGCGACGAGAAGAGCGGCGCCCTGACCCTCGACAGCCAGCACGCCGTGCTTGAACTGCCGACCGTGTTCGCCGATCCCCGCCTGCCGCTGGACGCGCTGACCGCCCAGGCGAACTGGAAGGCCGGCCGCGACGGCGTCGAGATCGAACTCGTCCGCGCCGCCTTCCGCAACCAGGATGCGACCGGCGAGGCGGCGGGCCGCTATCGGCCCAGCCAGCGCGGCGGGCTCGGCGACATCGACCTCACCGCGAAGGTCACGCAGGCGGCCGGCGACGCCGTCTGGCGCTACATGCCGCTGACGGTCAACAAGGACGTGCGCGACTGGCTTCGCGCCTCCATCAGCGGCGGCCGCTCGGACGAGACGACGCTGCGCCTCAAGGGCGACCTCGACCGCTTTCCCTTCCGCGACGGCAGCGGCACGTTCCAGGTCAAGGGCCGTTTTCGCGGTGGCATGCTGCGCTACGCCGAGAGCTGGCCGGAGATTCGCGACATCGACGGCGAACTGTTGTTCGACGGGCCGCGCATGCTGATCAGCGCCGCGAAGGGCAGCATCATGGGCGTCGGCATCGGCCCCGTCACCGCGGAAATCGCCGACCTCGAAGCGAGCGAGGAACTGATGGTCTTGCACGGCCACGCGGCCGGCGCGACGAGCGACTTCCTGCGCTTCATCGAGGCCAGCCCGGTGGGCCGGCGCATCGACCATTTCACCGCCGACATGACGGCAGCAGGCAACGGCGAACTGCAGCTCAAGCTCGAGATGCCGCTGCGCCGGATCGAGCAGACCAAGGTCGATGGCCGCTATCGCTTCGCCGGCAACCGCCTCGTGCCCGATGCCGACATGCCGCCGCTCGCCGACGTCAACGGCGAACTGCATTTCACCGCCGACCGCCTGCAGGCGCAGAAGATTCGCGCCGCGATGTTCGGCATGCCGATGAGCGTCGACATCGCCACCACCGGCGACGGCGCCGTGTCGGTCAAGGCGGCGGGTTCGGCCAGCGCACGCGGCCTGCGCCAGCAGTTCGGCCCCGTGTTCGACAACCTCGCCGGCAGCACGGCATGGAGCGGCACCGTGCGCGTGCGCAAGAAGGCAGCCGAGCTGCGCATCGAATCGAACCTGCAGGGCCTCGCCTCGAGCCTGCCCGAGCCGTTCAACAAGACCACCAACGAGACCATGCCGCTGGTCGTCGAGCGCAAGCAGGCGGCGGGCGGACGGGACATCACGACCGTCGCGCTCGGCCAGGCGGCGAAGGCGACGCTGGTGCGCCGCCACGAAGGGGACAAGACCGTGCTCGAGCGCGGCGTCGTCGCCGTCGGCATGCCGCCGCGCCTGCCGGAACGCGGCCTGCTGCTCGCCGTGCAGGCCAAGCGCCTCGACGCCGACCTCTGGCGCCGGCTGTTCGCTTCGGGCAACGGCAGCGCCGGCAGTGCTGCCGCGCCGAGCCTGCCGATCGACCAAGTCGACCTGCGCGCCGACGAGCTGACGCTGTTCGATCGCAACGTCGCCAACCTGCGCGTCAACGCGCGCCTCGCCGGCAGCCAGTGGAAGGCAGACATCAGGAGCCGCGATGCCGCGGGGTTCATCGAATGGGACGGCCGCGGTGCCGGCCGCCTGACCGGGCACCTCTCGCAACTGACGATTCCGGAAACGTCGCCGGGCAAGGCCTCGCCGCCGACGGAAATCTCCGAGGACATGCCGGCGATCGACCTCGCGATCGACCGCTTCGTGCTGCACGGCAAGGACTTCGGCGTACTGAAGATCAAGGCCGAGAATGCCGGCGACGGCTACTGGAACGCGCAGCTCGACATGCGCAACGACGATGCGACGCTTAGCGGCACCGGACGCTGGCGGCCGAGCAGCACGGCGCAGGAGACGCGCGTCGAGTTCAAGCTGGCGGCGAAGAGCGTCGAAGGGCTGCTCGATCGCCTCGGCTATCCCGACGCCGTGCGTCGCGGCACGGCGCGGCTCGAAGGCTCGCTGGCGTGGGCTGGCGCGCCGACCCGTCTCGACTACGGTTCGCTGGCCGGCAAGGTCGATTTCGAAGCGGCGGGCGGCCAGTTCAACAAGCTCGAGCCCGGCGTCGGGCGGCTGCTCGGCGTGCTTTCGCTGCAATCGCTGCCGCGTCGCCTGACGCTCGATTTCCGCGACATCTTCAGCGAGGGCTTCGCCTTCGACGGCATCGCCGGCCAGGCGACGATCGCGCGCGGCATCATGGAGACGAAGAACCTGCAGATCGCCGGGCCGTCGGCCAAGGTGCTGATGACCGGCACCGTCAACCTCGGCGCCGAGACCCAGGACCTCAAGGTGCGCGTGGCGCCGTCCGTCGGCGAAACCATCGCCACCGGCGTGCTGCTGGCCAACCCGGCCACCGGCGCCGCGGCCTGGGTGTTCAACAAGCTGTTCGGCAACCCGTTCGACCAGGCCTTCGCCTTCGAGTACGCGGTGACCGGTTCGTGGGCCGACCCGAAGGTCGAGAAGCTCGCCGGGCCGCAGAAGGACGCGGCGAGGGAAGCGAAGGAAGGGGCGACGCCATGACCGCGGACATGCGCATCGCCGCCGTGCAGATGATCTCGGGCCCGGACGTGGGGCCGAACCTCGAGACTGCTGCGCGCCTCGTCGCGCAGGCCGCCGCCGAGGGCGCGCAACTCGTCGCCCTGCCCGAATACTTCCCGCTGATCGGCGCCGACGATGCCGATCGCGTTGCGGCGCGCGAGGAGGAGGGCGGCGGGCCGATCCAGCGTTTCCTAGCCGACCTGGCGCGCGAGCATGGCCTCTGGCTCGTCGGCGGCTCCATTCCGCTGCGCGCGAACGATCCGGCGAAGCTGCGCAATGCGTCGTTCGCCTTCGATCCGCAGGGGCGCTGCGTCGCGCGCTATGACAAGATCCACCTGTTCGGCTTCACCAAGGGCGACGAGAGCTACGATGAGTCGCTGACCATCGAGGCAGGAGAGACGCCGGTCACCTTCGACGCGCCTTGCGGCCGCGTCGGGCTGGCGATCTGCTACGACCTGCGCTTTCCCGAGCTGTTCCGTGCGCTCGGGCCGGTCGACCTGCTGGTGATTCCCGCCGCTTTCACCGAAACCACCGGGCGCGCGCACTGGGAATTGCTGCTGCGCGCCCGTGCGGTCGAGAACCAGTGCTACGTGCTCGCGTCGGCGCAAGGCGGCACGCACCCAAACGGCCGCGTCACCCATGGCAACAGCATGATCGTAGACCCGTGGGGCGAGATTCTCTGTCGCATCGACAAGGGCGAGGGCGTCGTCGACGCGGAACTCTCCATGGCGCGCATTGCCGAAATCAGGGCCGCGCTGCCGGCGCTCAAACACAGAAAGATATGAACGACACCATGACCCAATCCAGCCTTTACGCCACCGCCGAGTCCTGCCTGCTGGCGCCCTACGACCTGACGCCGGGCAAGCTTTCCTCGGTATTCGGCGAGGTCTTCGGCCATCGCGTCGACTACGCCGATCTCTACTTCCAGTACGCGCGTTCGGAGGCCTGGAGCCTGGAGGAAGGCATCGTCAAGTCGGGTAGCTTCAACATCGAGCAGGGCGTCGGCGTGCGCGCCATCGCCGGCGAGAAGACCGCCTTCGCCTACTCGGACGAGATCAGCCTGCCGGCGCTGGAATCGGCGGCGCGCGCGACGCGCGCCATCGCCGCCCAGGGCGCCGAAGGTTCGCTGCCGGCACTTGGCCGCCGCATCGTGCCGGCGCTGTATGCCGCGCATGACCCGATCGCCTCGCTCGCCGACGCCGACAAGGTGCGCCTGCTCGAGCGCGTCGAACGTTTCGCGCGCGACGCCGATTCGCGCGTGACCCAGGTGATGGCGAGCGTCGCCGGGTCCTGGGAGGTGGTGATGGTGGCGCGCTCTGACGGCCATCTCGCCGCCGACGTGCGGCCGCTGGTGCGCGTCTCGGTGTCGGTGATCATGGAAGAGGCGGGCCGCCGCGAGCAGGGCTCCTCGGGCGGTGGCGGGCGCTACGACTACGGCTACTTCACCGACGAGCGGCTCAAGGACTATGCGCAGAAGGCCGTGCACCAGGCCTCGGTGAACCTGCGCGCCAAGCCGGCGCCGGCCGGCACCATGACCGTCGTGCTCGGTTCGGGCTGGCCCGGCATCCTGCTGCACGAGGCGATCGGCCACGGCCTCGAGGGCGACTTCAACCGCAAGGGCAGCTCGGCGTTCTCGGGCCGCATCGGCGAGCGCGTCGCCGCGCCGGGGGTAACGGTCGTCGACGACGGCACGATCCCGAACCGCCGTGGTTCCCTGTCGATCGACGACGAGGGCAATCCGACGAAACGCACGGTCCTGATCGACGACGGCATTCTCGTCGGCTACATGCAGGATGCCCTCAACGCGCGCCTGATGGGCGTCGATCCGACCGGCAACGGCCGGCGCGAATCCTTCGCCCACCTGCCGATCCCGCGCATGACGAACACGGTGATGCTCGCCGGCGACAAGGATCCGCAGGAAATCATCGCCTCGGTGAAGAAGGGCCTCTACGCCGCCAACTTCGGCGGCGGCCAGGTGGACATCACCAGCGGCAAGTTCGTGTTCTCGGCCGCCGAGGCCTACCTGATCGAGAACGGCAAGATCACCACGCCGGTCAAGGGCGCCACGCTGATCGGCAACGGCCCGGACGTGCTCAAGCGCGTCTCGATGATCGGCAACGACATGGCGATGGATCCGGGCGTCGGCACCTGCGGCAAGGAAGGCCAGAGCGTGCCGGTCGGCGTCGGCCAGCCGACGCTGCGCATCGACGGCCTCACCGTCGGCGGCACCGCCTAGCGAGGGGACTGCGCGGCGGCGACCTCGACGCGGTTGCGGCCGTTGGCCTTTGCGCGGTACAGGGCAGTATCGGCAGTCTCGATGAGGCCTTCCAGGTCGCCGTCGGTTCCGAGCGGCGCGACGCCGCAGGAAACGGTGACATGCTCGACGCCGCCGTCGGTCAACGCGGACAGCGACATCTTCTCGACCGCACCCCGCAGGCGCTCGGCAATGCGCAGGCCTTCGTCGGTGGCGGTATTGGGCAACAGGATGGCGAACTCCTCGCCGCCGTAGCGGGCGATGAGGTCGGGGGAACGCACGCTCTCGGCCAGGCAGCGCGCCACGCCGCGCAGCACGGCGTCTCCGGTGAGGTGGCCTTGCTCGTCGTTGAGGCGCTTGAAGTGATCGATGTCCGCCATGACCAGGCACAGCGGCGAGCGGTCCTGCTCGCAGCGGCGGATGGCGCGCGGGAAGGCGTCGATCAGCCAGCGGCGGTTGTGCAGGCCGGTCAGCGCGTCGACGCTGGCCGCCTGCTCGAACTCGAGGCTGCGGCTCGCGGTGGTGACGAGCGCGAGGTTGTCCTTGCGCATGCGGCCCGACAGCGTCGCCAGCAGGTTGCGCGCGAAGCCGTGCGAACGGTCGATCAGCGCCCAGAGGATGGTCTGCGGGATGACCAGGAGTTCGCTGTCCGCGGCGGCGATCACCAGCGCCGAGACGCCTTCGCCGTCGATCAGCGACATCTCGCCGGCGCATTCGCCGGCATGGAGCACGCTGTGCGCCGGCAGTTCGCGGTCGGCGAGATAGACGCGCAACTCGCCGCTCAGCACGACGTAGAGGCAGTCGTTCTCGCTGCCCGGCTCCAGCAGCGTGCTGCCGGCGGTCAGCACCACGCGCACGCATTCGTCGAGCAAGTGCTCGACGGCTTCGACATCGATGTGGGCGAAGATGCCGTTGGCGGACAGCCGGTCGCGAAGCGCGGATTCCATCCAGTCTCCCCAAATATGCGGGTAGTGTAGCCGAGGCCGCGAGCGGCAGGCTGCATCCGGTCGCCGACGGGCGGTCGGAGAAACGCCGTCGACCGCCCCGAAACTCAGGCGTGGTGCGGCTCTTAAGGTAGAATCCGCTCCTTCGCAACGCGGCAGCACCTGAAAATGAAGCACATCGTCGACGACGTCCGCATCAAGGAGATCAAGGAACTTTCCCCGCCCGGCCATTTGCTGCGGGAGTTTCCGGCCAGCGAGCCGGCCGCGACGACGACGTTTGCGGCGCGCGCCGCGATCCACCGCATCCTGCACGGCGCCGATGACCGGCTGGTCGTGGTCGTCGGCCCGTGCTCGATCCACGACTTCGACAGCGCCATGGAATACGCGCGCCGCCTCAAGGCCGAGCGCGATCGCCTCGACGCCGACCTGCTGATCCTGATGCGCGTGTACTTCGAGAAGCCGCGCACCACGGTCGGCTGGAAGGGGCTGATCAACGACCCGCGCCTCGACGGCAGCTTCAAGATCAACGAGGGCCTGCGCCTGGCGCGCAAGCTGCTGTGGGAGATCAACGAACTCGGCCTGCCCTGCGCGACCGAGTTTCTCGACACCATCACGCCGCAATACACCGCCGACCTGATCTCCTGGGGCGCCATCGGCGCGCGCACCACCGAATCGCAGGTGCACCGCGAGCTGGCCTCGGGGCTGTCGTGCCCGGTCGGCTTCAAGAACGGCACCGACGGCAACATCAAGATCGCCGTCGACGCGATCAAGGCGGCGGCGAGCCCGCACCATTTCCTCTCGGTGACGAAAGCCGGCCACTCGGCGATCGTGTCTACCAACGGCAACGAGGACTGCCATGTGATCCTGCGCGGCGGCAAGCACGTCAACTACGAGGCGCCCGCCGTCGATGCGGCCTGCCAGGAACTCGCCAAGGCGGGGCTGGCGGCGCGCGTGATGGTCGACTTCTCGCACGCCAACAGCCGCAAGGACTACAAGCGCCAGGTCGAAGTCGCGCAAGACGTCGCCAACCAGCTCACCGGCGGCGAAGACCGCATCTTCGGCGTCATGGTCGAGTCGCACCTGAAGGAAGGCCGCCAGGACCTGACGCCGGGCAAGCCGCTCGAGCCGGGCGTGTCGATCACCGATGCCTGCATCGGCTGGGAAGACACGGTCGTGGTCCTCGACCTGCTCGCCGACGCCGTGCGCCGGCGCCGCCTGCAACTGGCCGAGCGCTGATCGTGCCGGCCGGCGCGCCTGACATCGGACGATGAACCAGGCCGTCCATCCGCACCGGCTGTTCCTGTTCTCGCTGTTCGCGACGCTCGCCTTCCGCTTCTGGCTGGCGGCGGCGATGCCGATCACCGGCGACGAGGCCTACTTCATCGAATGGGGTCGCCGTCCCGACTGGGGCTTCTACGACCATCCGCCGATGATCGGCTGGTGGCTGGCGGGCCTGCTCGCGATCTCCGACGCCGAGTGGTGGCTGCGCCTGCCGAGCGTGCTGCAGCCGGCGCTGCTGGCGCTGGCCGCGGGCGCGACCTTCAGGCGCCTCTGGCCGGAACTCGACGAGGATCGCCGCTGGTGGGCGGCCTTGCTGGTGCTGCTGGCGCCGGTCAATGTCTGGAACGTCTTCGTCACCACCGACACGGCGCTGGTCTACTTCGCCGTGCTCTCCGGGCTCGCGTGGATCCGCGCCGCCGAGGACGACTCGCCGGGCTGGTACTTCATCGCCGGCGTGCTGCTCGCCGGGGCGGTGCTGTCGAAATACTTCGCGGCGCTGCTCGGCTTCGCCTACCTCGTCGATGTCATCGTGCGGCGCACGCCCGGCGCCTGGCGGGGCCTCGTCATCGCCTACGCCTGCACCGTCCCGGCGCTGGCGCTCATGATGTGGTGGAACGCCGGCCACTGCTGGCCGAACTACATGTTCAACTTCGTCAATCGCCACGAAGGCGCGGGACTGTCATGGAAGACGCCGCTGCTCTATGCGGCGACGCTCGCCTACGTGCTCTCGCCGCCGGTGCTGTGGCTGCTGATCGCGCGCGGCGGCGGCGCGCTGACCGGCGGCTGCCGCGCCCTGGCGGCGCTCTCCGTCGTGCCCTTCGTGCTGTTCGGCCTGCTGTCGCTGGTGAAGACCGTCGGGCTGCACTGGCTGCTCGCCTTCGTGCCTTTCGCGCTGCTGCCGCTGGCGCGGCGCCTGTCGCTGCCCGAGCTGCGCAAGCTCGGCGCCTTCTTCGTCGTCTTCGCGATGCTGCACGTGGCGGTGGCCGCCGTCGTCGCGCGCCTGCCGCTCGAGAGCTGGCGCGGCCTGCGCGCCTACGACGGCATCGTCCTCACCTTCGACGCGCCGGCGCTGCTCGACCGCCTGAAGCCCTATGAGCGCGACTACGCGTTCGCCAGCGACGGCTACTCGAACGCCGTCACGCTCGGCTACGCCGCGCGCCGCTACTTCTTCGTCTTCGGCGAGGCCTCGAGCCATGCGCGCCACGATGACATCCTGACGGACTTCCGCACGCTCGCCGATCGCAACATCCTCGTGCTGCGCAAGAGCGAGCCGAACCTCGCCGACTACCGGCGCTATTTCCGCGAGGTCGAGGTGCGCGAGTTCGAGCAGCGCGGCACGCGCTTCTGGATCGTGCTCGGCCGCGGCTTCGATTACGCGGCCTATCGCGAGGGCGTGCTGCGGCCGGTCAAGGAGAAGTACTACGCCATCCCGCGCTGGCTGCCGCAGACCGGCTGCTACTTCTGCGACCGCTACTTCCCCGACGAGCCATGCCGCCGCTGATCCGACTGCTGCGGCCCCACCAGTGGCTGAAGAACGGCTTCGTCTTCGTCGGCCTGCTGTTCGGCCATGCCTGGAGCGATCCGGCGCTGGTGCAGGCGGCGCTTGCCGCCTTCGCGGCGTTCTGCCTGCTGTCGTCGTCGGTCTACGTCTTCAACGACATCGTCGACCGCGAACAGGACCGCCGCCATCCCGAGAAGAGGGAACGCCCGATCGCCAGCGGCGCCGTCGGCGTGCCGGTAGCGGCAGTGCTGGGCGCCGTCTGCCTCGCCGGCGCGCTGGTGCTTGCCTTTGCCGCCAGCCGGGCGCCGTGGATCTTCGTCGCCTATCTCGCGCTCAATGCGGCGTACAGCCTCGGCGCGAAGCATGTCGTCATCCTCGACGTCTTCATCATCGCCGCCGGCTTCATGCTGCGGATTCTCGCCGGCACCGTCGGCGTCGGCATCGCGCCGACGCACTGGCTGCTGTTGTGCGGCCTCATGCTGACCCTGTTTCTCGGCTTCGCCAAACGCAGGGCGGAACTCGAGGCGCTTTCCGCCGCCGGCGCCAGCCACCGTCGCGTGCTCGAGCACTACACGCCGCGGATGCTCGACCAGTTCATCGGCCTTGCCGCGACGGGCACCGTCGTGTCATATGCGCTTTACACGGTGAGCCCCGAAACGATCGAACTCCATGGCACGCCCTGGCTGATCGGCAGCGTGCCCTTCGTGCTCTACGGCCTGCTGCGCTACCTGTTCCTGCTGCACCGCCGCGGTGGTGGTGGGGACCCGGCGCGCGAACTGTTGCGCGATCCGCACCTGCTGGCGGCCTTTGCGGGCTGGCTGGCGGTGGTGATCGTGATGCTTGCTTGAACAGCTGGTTGATTCGAGTCCCGTCCTGAGGGCGGTGGGCTCGGGCCGCCGGGGGGCTCTGCTGCGCTTCGTGTCCCCCGGATCGTGCTGCGCACGCTCATCCTCCTTTACCTACGCGCAGCAGAGCCCCCCACCGTCCCGAGCGGTGACGCCGTGCCTCTCTTGCGTTCGAAACCACAGGCGTATCCACAAGGATGGCGGGTGTCCGACTCCGCAGGTAAAGGAGGAGGGCGGGGCAAAGCCCCGACCGGGGGACACGGAGGAGTCGGACACCCGCCATCCTTGGCGCGAGCCGACCAAAAACTAGACCTTGAACCGACCAACCAGCCCCTCAAGCCGGTCCGCGAGCTCGGTCAACTGCCGCGCATCGGCCGCAGTCTCGTCGATGGCCTGGCGGTTCGCCTCGGCCGTCTCGGCGACCTGCTGCACGTTGCGGGCGATGGCGTCGCCGGCGAGGCGCTCCTCTTCGGTCGACTGCACGATTTCCTCGACGCGCCGGCGCGCTGCGGCGGTGCCGGCGCTGATGCCTTCCAGCGATTCGGCGGCGGCGGCCGAGAGCGAGACGACTTCTTCGAGCCGCTCGCTGCTGGCGTGCATGCCGGTAACGGCCTCGTCGGTGTCGCGCCGGATCGCCTCGATCTTGGTCGAGATGTCGACGGTCGCGACGCCGGTGCGCTCGGCGAGCTTGCGCACCTCGTCGGCGACGACGGCGAAGCCGCGCCCCTGCTCGCCGGCGCGCGCCGCCTCGATGGCGGCATTGAGCGCCAGCAGGTTGGTCTGATCCGCGATCTCGCGGATGACGTCGACGATGCCGCCGATCTCGCGCGAGCGCGCGCCGAGTTCCTCGACGCAGCGCGAGTTTTCCGTCACCCCCGCGGCGAGGACGTGGATCTGCTCGGAGACATTGCGCACCACGCGTGCGCCGTCCTCGGCCTGCACGCCGGCCTGGTTGGCTTCGTCGGCGGTCGCGCGCGCACGGGTGCCGACCTGGCCGATGCTGGCGGTGATCTCGTCGACCGCGCTCGCCGCCGCCACCAGCATGTCGCCCTGGTCGCGCGAGCCCTTGCTGACCTTGTCGCTGGCCTCGATCAGCCGATCGGCGCTGGCGCCGAGTTGGTTCACGACGCCGCGGATCTCGGACATGATGTCGCGCAGCTTGGCGGCGAAGCGGTTGAAGGCGGCGCTGGTCTCGCCGATCTCGTCGGTCGTGTCGTCGCGCAGCCGGAAGGTCAGGTCGCCCTGGCCGCCGGCAAGCTCGGCCATCGAGTCGCGCAGCCGGTCGAGGTGCGCCAGCTTGCTGAACAGCAGCGACACCATGACGATCGAGACGACGATGATGGCGACGAACAGGCCGATGTAGCCGAGCATCTGGATGAAGCGCAATTGCGCGGTCTGCTCGGCGTTTTTGTTGCTGACGTGCGAGTAGGCGTCGGAAATGCGCAGGATGGTGTCGATCGCGGCCGTCGACTGCTCGATCCACTGCGCGCTGGTCAGGCTGTAATGCCGTTCCCCGGCCGGCGTCGGGGAAGTGGCTTCCCGATAGATGGTCTCGCGCACGCGCTCGAACTCGCCGAGGAACTGTTTTTCCATCTCGGCCATCGCGGCGCGCACTTCGGCAGGGGTGTCTTCGACGTCCTTGACGAAGCGGATTTCGGTCAGGCTGGCATCGACGTTCTGGCGGAAGGCGCGCAGGCGCTGCAGCACCTCGGGCGCGGCCGGCGCGTTGCCGTTGATCAGCGCCGCGACGTTGGCGCGCTCGAGGCCGGCGTTCTCGGAGGCGAGCCAGATGCTGTGCTTGACCGTGAGGTTCGGATAGGTGATGCGCGGCGGAAAGGCGTCGCCGCCGAAGGCCGCGATGCGCATGCGCGCGCCGGCGGTGATCAGGCGCGTCATGACCGGTATCCATTCGGCCGCGCGGATGTCGCGCTCGGACTTGACCAAGCTGGCGTCGACGCGCTGGCGCGCGGCGGCGAGTTCGCGGTAGGCCTCGTCGGCGGCCTTGCGCGCCGCTGCCGAGGCGGGGATGACGAGGCCCTTCCGTTCGAGGTCGCTGGCGGTGTCGAAGGCCTGGCGCCAGAGCGCGTCGCTCTTGGCGCGCAGGGCGACGAGGCGCTGGCGTGCTTCGTCGGGTGCCGGGCCGTTGCCCGACAGCAGGCTCGCCGTGACGCCGCGTTCCAGCGCCTGCAGGCCGGCGGCGGCGATGATGCTGTCGGCCATGGCGTTCGCCGCGATGGTGGTGCGCACCATCGTGTAGTTGCGCCAGTTGTCCCACGCGTAGTAGCCGGCGATCCAGACCAGCAGCGCGGGCGCGCCGAGGCTGGCCAACAGGATGAAGCGGAACTTCAGGTTGTTGAGCTTGCCGAGCATATTCAAGTCCTTAGCCGTTGGCAGTGCGGCGGCATATTACCGCAGCATCGGCCGGCCTCAGAAGCGCAACTCGACCTTCAATCCCCCGCATTCCTCGGCTTTGCCCAACACGATGCTGGCGCCATGCAGTTCGGCGATGCGGCGCACGATCGACAGGCCGAGGCCGCTGCCCTCGATGTCCTGCCCGGCCAGGCGGTGGAAGCGTTCGAACACCCGCTCGCGTTCGCCCTCGGGAATGCCCGGCCCGCTGTCGGCGACGACCAGCCGAACGCCGTCGCCATCGGCGCCGACCCGCACGACAACCCGGCCGCCGGCCGGCGTGTAGCGGATCGCGTTGTCGACCAGGTTGCGCAACAGCATGCCCAGCAGCGACGGGTCGCCGGCGACCGTCGCCGGCTCCGCCTCGAGCTCGAGTGCGATGTCCTTGGCCAGCGCCTGCGCGCCGTGCGCGGCGCAGGTCTCCTCGGCGAGGCGGTCGAGCGCCACCGGCTGGGCCGGACGTTGGGTGCGCTCGCAGTCGACGCGCGCCAGCGTCAGCAGCTGGTCGACGAGCCGCGCGGCGCGCAGCGTGCCGGCCGCGAGCTGTTCCAGCGCATGGCTGCGCTCGGCCTCGTCGCGCGCCCGCGCGGCGACCTGCGCCTGCGCGGTGAGCGCCGCCAGCGGCGTGCGCAGTTCGTGCGCCGCGTCGGCGGTGAACCGGCGTTCCGATTCGAGCGCGGCCTCGACGCGCCCGAACAGGCCGTTGATCGCCTCGACCAGCGGCCGGATTTCCTCGGGCGCCGCAGCCGGCGCCACCGGGGCCAGGCGCGTCGGCTCGCGTCCCGCGATGTCGCGCGCGACTTCCCGGAGCGGCGCCAGACCGCGCCGCGTCGCCAGCCAGATCCAGGCGCCGAGCAGCGGCAGGCCGAACAGCGCCGGCACCAGCAGGCGCCAGGCGATGTGGCCGACGAGCTCGTCGCGCACGTGGTGGTTCTCGCCCACCTCGACGCGCAGCTTGCGCTTCGCGTCCCACTGGCTGTAGTAGCGCCAGCGGCCGTGCTTGCCGTCCGCTTCGACGACCTCGGAGAAGCCGTCCGCCGTCGCCATCGGGCTGTCCGGTGCGTCGGCCGAACGCAGCAGCAGTTCGCCGTGGCGCGT
This sequence comes from Pseudomonadota bacterium, assembly GCA_046726235.1. GTDB lineage: Bacteria > Pseudomonadota > Gammaproteobacteria > Burkholderiales > Rhodocyclaceae > Nitricoxidireducens. Next base: position 76,197 of record JBKPAD010000006.1, on the reverse strand, counting down.
CCAGACCTGGAAGCGCAGGCGCTTCTGGTACTTGTGGCCGATCTCGCCTTCCTCGGCGATGTCGTCGTCGGCCTCGGCGGCAAGCGCCAGCAGCGTCTGCCCGACCTGCACCAGTTGTGCGTCGAGCAGTTCGTCGATTTCGTGGTGCGCGTCGACGTAGCTGAATGCCAGCGTCGCCAGCCAGGCAGCCGAGACGCCGCCCAGCAGCAGGAGCGTCAGCCGGCGCCGCAGCGAAAACCACTTCGTCATTTCGCGATGGTGTAGCCGACGCCGCGCAGCGTCTTGATCAGCTCGGCGCCGAACTTGCGGCGCAGGTGATGGATATGCACCTCGAGCGCGTTGCTGTCGGGTTCCTCGTTCCAGCCGTAGATCGACTGCTCCAGCTGGCTGCGCGTCATCACCCGTCCGGCGTTGGCGAGCAGCGCATGGAGAACCGCGAACTCGCGTGCCGAGAGTTCGACCTCGCGGCCGTCCATCTCGACGCGGTGCGCCGCCGGATCGAGCATCAGGGCGCCGTGGCGCAAGGCCGGCTCGGCGCGTCCGCTGGCGCGCCGCAGCAGCGCGCGCACGCGCGCCGCGAGTTCGTCGAGGTCGACCGGCTTGACGAGGTAGTCGTCGGCGCCGCCGTCGAGGCCGGCGATCTTGTCGGCGGTGGCGTCGCGCGCCGTCAGGATCAGCACCGGCAAGGCAAGGCCGTCGGCGCGGATGCGGCGCAGGACCTCCATGCCCGAGCGCTTCGGCAGCCCGAGGTCGAGCACCATGACCTCGAACTGCTCGCCGTCGAGGGCGGCGAGCGCCGCTTCGCCGTCCTTCAGCCAGTCGACCGCGAAGCCGTGCTGGCGCAGGCCTGCGGCGAGGCCGTCACCGAGCAGGGGATCGTCTTCGACGAGCAGGATGCGCATGGCGTAGCGATGCTAGCGCGGAACGCGAATGTCGTGCTCGTCGAAGCGGCCCTTATCCGCGGCCGGGTGGCAGGCGGCGCAGTTGGCCGCGCTGCCGACCGACTTGCGTTGCCAGACGTCGGCGCGCACTTCGTCGTGCTTGCGCACGAACCATGGCGTTTCGCTGATGCGCAGCGGGGTCTTCGCGTTCGGGATCGACGCGGCGACCTTGCGGCCGCGCTTCGAGCCGCCGCGGTCGGCCGCGTTGGCGGCGAGGAAGTCCGTGATCTGCTTCGCGGTCGCCGCATCGAGGCCGGCGTTCTCGCCGAAGTGGCGGTCGAGCTGGGCCATCATCTTGCGCCACGAGCGTTCGGGCAGGAAGGCCGGATGAAAGGCGATGTGGCAGCTGCCGCATTCCTCGCGCCAGGCGGCGTTGTCGACGGCCGGCAGGCTGGAGCCGCCGCTGGCGAACAGCCAGCCGGAAACGCCGATGCCGGCCAGCAGGGTGGCGATCTTGGGAAGGTGTCTGCGCATCATGGGTCTCCTCAGCGAATCGAAATCAGCCAGGCCGCGAAATCGGCCTTTTCGGCGGGCGTGCAGGCGCGGGCGAGCACGTCCTTGCAGTTGCGGCCGAACCATTTCTCGGTCTTGGCGGCGTCCGCGAAACGCTCTGGGTTGGCCGCCGGCGCCAGCGGCGCGATCGTCTTGTGGGCGCGCGTGCGGCCTTCCTTGCGCGGATCGCCGGTGTGGCAGGTCGCGCAGGCGACCGGGCCGTCCTTGCCGGCGTGTTCGCGGCGGAACATCGCCTCGCCGCGCGCGGCCGAGGCCGTGAAGCCGGCCTCGGCCTTGCGCGCTTCGGCGACGTAGCCCTGCAGCAGCTGGTCGGGCGTGGCGGCGGAGGCGGCGCCGGCGGTGGCGAGCGTCAGGAGGAAAAGGGTCTTACGCATGGTGAGTCTCCTTGGCGGGATGCGGGGTGCCGCCGACCATGGCGTGGCCGACGGGTGCGTGCAGGACGAAGCGGTGGAAGGCGAGGGCGCCGAGATGCAGGCCGATGAAGCCGAGCACCAGGGCGAAGCCGAATTCGTGCGGCTCCTCGAAGAAATCTTCGAGGGTCTCGCCGCCCGGCAGGCCGGCGAGCGGCCCGGTGTCGTGCTCGATGCCGGCGAGCGCAAGGCCGGTCAGCGACATCAGCGCGAGCACGGCGTAGAGGCCGAGGAAGGCAAGGCTGGCACGCACGTCGTGGCCCTCGCGCGGCGGGAAGGACAGGCGGCCGCGCAGCATCGCCGCCCATTCGCGCGGATGCCAGAGGTCGGACCAGCGCGCATTGGCCGGGCCGACCACACCCCAGATCAGGCGCGCGACCAGGCCGCCGATCAGGGCATAACCGAACTGGATGTGGACGGTCCAGGCAAGCGCCTCGTTGCCGCCGTGCTCGAGCGCTTCGGCCACTTGCGACGTGGCGGCGAGCCCGACGATCGCGAGCGCGTTCCAGGCGTGGATCAGCCGCAGCAGCGGATCGTAGGCCGCGTGGCTCGCGGCAGGCAGTCTGGCGTTCATCTCGGTCTCCCGTGTCCATTCACGGGAGAGAGCATGAAGCCGCTGGCTTAAGCCACCGTTAGCACAGGCTTAACGGCGGCTTAAGGAGGATGGTCAGTTGTCGCCGGTCGAGTACTGGTAGACCCGCTTGCGCGTGGCCGTGACCGTCGGCTTGACCTTGCCCGGCTCGAGCGGCTTGTTGGACACGCCGTCCTTGTCGGCCGCGCCGATGACGACGGTGGTCGGCTGGCCGTTGATCGGCACCGTGCCGACCACAGGGGAGGGTGGCAAGCCGCCGCCGACGAAGGCGCCGGAACGCGAGCCGCCGCAGGAACCCGAGACGCCGATGGCGCCCGAGCCGTTGAGCAGGTTGACCCAGTAGCCGCGAGCCTCGCCGAGCGCGGAACTGCAGGTGCCGGCTGCAACGGGAATCGGCCGGTTCGTGCTGAAGGCGATGAGGCCGCCGACGATGACCGACGAGGTGACCGTCTGTTCGCCCTGTCCGTACTGGGTGAGATCCATGAACCAGCCCTTGCTGCTGCCGGTCGGCAGGGTCTGGCTGGCGTCGCAGCCCGGATCGGTCGTGACGTTGTTCATCGTCGACGCATCGTCGAGGTTGAAGGTGGCGGTCGAGGAGAGATCGTCGAGGAAGACGTAGAAGCGGTTGGTGACGGCGCTGTACGGGTAGTGGGCTTCGAGCGGGTGCTCGCGGTCGCCGGAGCCGATGGCGAGGTAGATCTTGCCGATCGACGGCGAGGTTGGCAGCAGTGAAGGCGGGAACAGGAACTTGCGCGCACCGCCGAGGCCGCCGCTGCCGCTGGTGTAGGCCACCCTGGTGATGGTCCAAGCGCTGCTCGCCAGCGACGTATAGCTGACGCTGCCGTCGACAGCGACGGTGCGCGACACCATGCTGATGCGATAGATGTTGCCGCCGGTGTCCGCGGCGTAGGCGTAGTCGGCGTAGCCGTCGCCATTGACGTCGGCGAGGGCGATGTCGGCGACGACGCTGCGCGTGGTCGAGAGCTGCTTCACCACGGTGCCGGAGTCCGCGTCGAAGACGTAGACCCCGCGGCCCTTGGCGCTTCCACACGACGGGGCGGCGCTGTTCGTGTCCTCGCAGGTATCGTAGCCGCCGCCCATGAAGACGAGCAGGTTGGTGTCCGAATAGCCCTTCACCGGTGCGGCGTTCGGCATGCCCCAGGTCTGGCCGATGTCGCTGACGGAGATGCAGCCGGAGTCGTCGGTGAGGTTCGGGCAGCCGGCCTTCCACTTGATGCTCGGGCTGTCGGCACTGGTGACGTTGAGGGCGTAGATCATGCGTCCGCCGCGGCGCATGGTTGGATACAGCCAGACCTTGCTGTTGTCGGCGTTCTGCACGATGCCGATCGAGCCGTCCCAGAAGTAGTCCTTCGCGGTCGGCGTCGGGGTCAGCGTGGTCGAGATGCTCGGGTAGTTGATCTTCGGCTCGTTGTCCTGCAGGCGCTGCAGGCGCGAGTTGAACTCGTAGGGCAGGAAGGCCCATTTCTCCTTGCCCGTCGCGGCGTCGATCGCCCGCAGCATGCCGTCGTTGGCGCCGTAATAGACGACGATGCTGCTGCCGTAATTGACCGGCAGCGGACGGGAATGGACCACGTCGCCGTGGATCGAGGCGCGCGTCTCCTTGGTGCCGGCGGAGTGCTCCTTCGGATAGCCGGTCGCCTTGTCGCTGCCGACGTCGAAGCCGCGCACCCATTCCCGCAGGCTGGGCGACGTCGTGGACAGGGTGCTGAGGCCGGAGAGCGCGGCGAGCGTGGTCGAGGCGGCGCTGTCGGTGGCGTAGATCGTGCGGTTGACCAGCCAGGTCGGCGTGTCGTCCGTGGCCGTGGGGTTGTTGCCCTTGCGGATCACCTCGGCGACGGCGCCTTTCTCGACGCGCGGACCGTCGGGCAGGTCGGAGTACTTGTTGTTGGTGACCGACGTGCAGGCACCGGCCGGATTCGGATTGACGGTGTAGCTCTCCCAGTAGTTCGAGGAATCAGACGTCCAGAAGCTAGTCGCGCAGTCGAGGATGAAGCCGGTCTGGCTGCTGACCGCCGAGGCGCCGTCCTTGTCGCCGAGGGTGACGTCGCTGCCGTCGAGCACGATCTGGTAGCGCTTGACGTTGCCAAACCAGCGCGGTTTCGCCTCCGGGTCGGGCCGGAACATGCCGATGAAGACCTGGTTCTCGTTCTGGGCGCGGTTGGTCGCGTTCACCGGCAGGCTGGCCGAGGCGAAGGTCGAGTTGACCGAGGTGATGTCGGCGAAGATCTGCTTGAAGGCGTTGACGATCGCGTCGGCGTCGGTGGCCGCGTAATACTGGCCGCCGCCGTACTTGGCCATGTTGCGCAGCAGGGCGGTCTGGCTCGTGCTGGGCGCATCCTTGTAGACGTCGATCGCGTAGGTGACGATGTTCTGCTGTCCCGTCACGGAATTCACGTCGGTCTTGTACAGGAAGTTGGTGAATTCGTCGGCGTAGCGCGAGTCGCTGGGGGTCGAATAGGTGGTGGTGATCGATGTGCAGCGCTGTACGCGCTCGTCGTTGCCGCTGCAGCCGCTGCCGTTGCAGCGATAGAGCGATGTGGCGGAGTCGCCTGGCTTGGCGGCGGTACAGGTGGCGGAGTCGGCGTAGCAGCTGCTGTAGTTGGCCCAGCCGCTCGTGCTCGAGCACGAGTAGGTGGCCATCGGCAGTTCCGTGATCGAGCTTGCCGGATTGGCGGCATCGTTGAGGCGCTTGATCAGCGGACCAAAGTCGGGACCCGAGCCGTCGGTGGCCGGATAGCCGTTGCCGACGAAGATGACGTAGTTCTTGCCGCAGCTGGTCTGCGTCGGCGGCACGTAGTTGGCGCCGCTGTAGGCGGCCGTATCCGGCTTGGTGCCGTCGTTGTCGTTGTCGCCCCAGAAGGCGGGGCTGAAGATCGTCGTGGGGTTGTTGCCGCCGCTGCCGAAAGATGGCGCGGCACTCGGTGTCGAGTTTGAAGTCGCGTGAACGATGTCGGTGTAGCCGCCGAAGTACTTGAAGGCGTCGAACAATATAGCCGTGTACTGCACCGATGCGGAGGCCGTCTCGGTGTTGAAGCCGGTGATGATCTCGTCGATCTTGGCCAGGAAGCTTGCCTTGTTGGCTGCCGACATCTTGCGGACGGCGTAGCGAACGTAGCCGCCGTCATTGGTGGCATTGGAGTTGTTGAACATCATCAGGCCGAGGTTGACCTCGACGTCGCCGGTGAGCGCGTTCGTCGGCAGGGCGTTGACCACCGTGCGGATCGCCTTGAGCTCGTAATACCCCTGCTTGTCGCAGGCCGCCCCGCAGGCTACCGGCGGGCTGGTGTCAGTGGGCCAGTGCTGGTTCGCGGCCGACCAGTTCGAGCTGTTGTCGATGACGATCAGCACGTTGGGATAGTCGCTGGTGCCCGACGAGGCGCCGATGAAGATGTCGATGTCTTCCGCGTGCGCGGCTGTCGCGATGCCGAGCCCGATGGCGAGCGCGGCGAGGGAGGATTTCAGGAGCTTTCTCATGGGGGACTCCTCGGTGATGCTCAGGGGCAGATGTTCGTCGTGGTCGTGCTGTCGGCGGCGACGCGCACGGCGACGCCCTGCACGATGGAGACACGGGCCTGTGTGACTGTGTCGGTCGCCACGGCTGCGATTTCCCAGACCGTGTCGGCGCAAAGCGAGTCGCCGGTCGCAGCGCCGGAGACGCCGAGGTTCTGCGTCACGCCCGTCGAGCAGCCGGCGTCCTCGGGCTTGGTGATGTCGAGCTGCGAGTTCTTGATGATCTGCGACTTCTTGATGCAGGGCGTCGGCGTCAACGTCACGGTGATGTCCTCGGTGCCGTCGCCGTTGACGTCGAAGCATTTGGCGTTCGTGGCGCAACCGCCGGTCAGTGCCGCACTCGGCGTATCGGCGAAGGTGCTCTTGCTGATGACTTCCTCGAGCGTCGCGCGGGCCGATTCCGCGGCCTCGGTCCGGTGCTGCATGTTGGCAACGATCTGCAGGTTGCTCTTGCCGAGGTTGAAGCTGCTGACTGCCAGCAGGGTGATCAGGATCAGCATGATCAGGCCGACGAGGAGCGTCGCGCCGCGCTGGCGCCGGATGGACGTATGCATGCTATTCCCTCCTTCCGGCCGGATTGGCGAGGCGCACAACCGAGGTGTACGCATGCCGTTTGTAGGCGTCGTTGTAGGGGCCCAGGGTGTTGTCGGCACCGCTCGACGTCAAGCCAAGGACGTACGTCTTGGTGTCGTTGTGTCCCGTCGACCGCTCCGTATTGCGGGCGAGGAGGTGGACCTTGACGGAAACCACGTTCCTCCAGTTGGTGGCGACGGTGGCGGCAGCCGCGGTCAGGGGCGCGCAATTCGCCGACAGCGGGGTGTATGACGTGGGGTTCGTTGTGTAGACGTCCGGCGTGCCGTTGCAGTTGGTGTCGATGCCGTACTCGAAGTGGAGGCTCTCAATGCCTTCCACGAGCGGCGATATCGTGAAACCGCCCGAGCCCAGTTCTGCCCGCTTCAGCGTCGGGATGCCGTCGCCCGAGTTCCCGTTGTTGGCGACGAAGTAGATGTGGGTGCGATAGCGGCGGATGTCGGCGGTCGTCGTGCAGTTGGTCTTCTGGCGCACGAGGTTCGCCGCCGAAGTGTCGAGCGCGTACCAGTTGGCGGCGTAGTCGGCGTTGGTGGAAGCGGAGAACGCAAGTTCGGTTCCTCCCGTGGCTGGTGTGCACAACGATGCCTGGAAGTGCGGGATGCCGGCAGAGAAGGCACCGCAGTCGGTGCTGCCGGCGACGCAGGTGCTGGCACGCCGAACGACGAGAACGTCGCTGCCATCCTTGACGTCGCTGAGGCATGTCGGCACGGTGCCACCGTTGTCGACGCCCTGAACGTGCAGGGGCAGCGTCGTGCGCAGGGTGGCCAGGTCGGTTGCACATGGGTCCGGCATGGAGGCCAGAGTGGACGTGTCGAGGACCGACGGATCGAACTCGCCGAGGAAGCCCGCGACGCGGAGGTCGTCGGACAGCAGTTGCATTGCGTAGCGGCCGTTCTCGATCTGGCGGCTGGTCCGCTCGGTCTCGAGGCGGGCGCGGTTGCTGCCCGTGAAGACCATGGCGACGGCGGCCAGTATCACCAGGCCGACGGTGATCGAGATCATGAGCTCGACCAGCGAAATCCCGCACTGTCCTGCGGGGCTGAGTCGATGTGTGCTGGAAAGCATCTACGTTCCCCTCAACTGCACGAGGTCAGGCCGACGGTCATGCGCGCCGAGACCACGCGCCGCAGCGTTTCGCGACCGTACAGTCCCTCGCCGCAGTTCTTGGCAGCGGCCGGTGCGACCGTGTCATTGATGCCTTGCCATGCGACCTGGACTTCGTAGATGCCCGGCGCGCAGACGCCGGCCGTGGCGTTCGGAGCCTGAATCTGGCTGATGCAGCCGCGCGCGCCGATCATGGCGCCGATGGAGGCCGTGCCCGACTTCTCGGCGCTGCCCTTGAGGGCGTTGCTCCACTCGCACTGGTCGCGCGCCGTGCCGGCCAGGTCGCTGCAACTGGCCGGTTGCGAATCCCCGGTTCCGAACGCGTCCGCCGAGACATAGGCGGCTGCGTTGGCCCGGTTCGCCGTCATGCGTTCCAGCATGTCGCTCATCAGAACGAGCGCCTGGGCGCGTTGATACGACTCCATCTCGGCGTTCTGGATCTTGAGCTGGAGGCCGGCCAGGCCGAGCAACCCGAAGGTGATGATGATCACGGTGACGAGGATTTCGATCAGCGAGAATCCGCGGCAGGAATGTTGTTGGTGGCGCTTCAGCATGATCCGGCCTTAACGCTTGGGCGCCCGCTGAGATCGACCGCGACGCAGCGGGCGGACGACGTGAAGTTGCCCGACACCGTGAAGCTCGGTGCCGTGCCTCCCTGCACGCGGCCGGAAGCCTGATAGACCACGCTGCCCGGACCGCTGATGGAAATCCCGTTCAAAGAGCCGTGGTCCTCTATGAGCGCTCCGCTGGTCGGATCAGGAATCTGCCATCCGCTCGCCCATCCGCCCGCTTTGGGTGACAGCGTCACGTTGGTGTTGCGCTTGACGGCTTCGCTGCGCGCGCGCGTCATCACGATCATCAGGTCCGTCGCGGCGCTCTTTATCCGCTGGTTTTCTATGATGTCGGTGAAAGACGGCATGGCCACCATCGCCATGATGGCCATGATGGCCACGACGATGAGGAGTTCGACGAGAGTGAAGCCCTTGGGTGACATGGCTGCTTACCAGCAGTTGGATCCCGCCGACGAGGTCTTGGCGCCGGCTGCGGTGATCGTCAGGCTGCCGCAGTTGTCTGACGTCTGGCTGCCGGCCGGGCTGGCAGTGATCGAATAGCTCGGCGGCGGGCCGGCGACGACCGTGATGGCCACCGTGTAGTAGGGGGAGACCTCGGCGGGGGTTGATGCATATCCGAGGGCCGATGCCGCCGAGGCGAAGCCGCGGTTATCGAGGAAGTATTGCTGCTGGCGCTGGGCCAGGTCCATCAAGTAGCCCTGGGCCGCGGCGCGGCGCCCCTTGCGGACGTGCTCCTGATAGGACGGATAAGCAACGGCGGCGAGGATGCCGACCACCACCACGGCAATCATTAGCTCGATGAGGCTGAAACCGGCTGCCCGGCGGAAATGCGCTTTCACGGCATGTTCTCCCTTGTTCCGTGTATGGACTTGGGAGCATGATGGCCGCGAGCGCCACCCTCTTCAATAAGCGACGCCTCAGTTGATCGGCGACCGCCGTGAGGGGATGAGGTTGCCCCTAGTCAGCTCTCGACGTCGTGGCTGAGCGCGTACTTGACGAGCTCGGCGTTGTTGGCGACCTTGAGCTTCGCCATGATGTTCGTCTTGTGGGTGGTGACCGTCTTCGGGCTGAGGCCGAGCAGGTTGGCGATCTGCACCAGCGGCAGGCCGTCCTTGGCGATCATCTTGAGGATCTGCGCCTCGCGGCTGGTGAGGCCGTTGTCCTTCTGCGGCTCGACGAACTCGAAGGCCAGCACCTGCGCGATCACCGGCGCCAGGTAGCGTTCGCCCTGGGCGAGCTTCTCGATCGCGGTGCCGAGGATGTCGGGGTCCGAGTTCTTGGTCACGTAGCCCGCGGCGCCGCCCTTGAGGGCCTGGCGGATCAGCGCCGCCTCGTCGTGCATGCTGAGCACGAGGATCGGCAGTTCGGGCACCTTGTTATGGACGGCCTCGACCAACGAGGTGCCGGCGGCGCCGGGCATGCTCAGGTCGAGCATCAGGACGTCGGCTTCGACGCGCCCGACGGTGTTGAGCGTCTCCGTGGCGTTGGCCGCCTCGGCCACCACGCGGACGGCGGCGAAGGTATTCAGCAGCCGGACCAGGCCGGCACGGAACAGGGTGTGGTCGTCTGCGACGATGACTCGGGTGACGGCTCGCTTCAACGGTGTTTCCCCTACTTGTTGCGCACCGACTGCCGGTGCTGATTATCCGACGGACGGCAAGGTAACACGGATGCAGCTTCCCTTGCCTTGTTCGCTGACGATTTCCGCTCTTCCGCCAAGGGCTTCGGCGCGCTCGCGGATGCCCATCAGGCCGAAGCCGAAGCTGCCGGAGCGCTTTTCCGGCTCGAAGCCGGTGCCGTCGTCGGCCACCTCGAGCACCAGCCCGTCAGTGCGCTGGCCGAAGGCGATCGTCACCTGGGTCGCGCCGGCGTGGCGGACGATGTTGGTGAAGGCTTCCTGGACGATGCGGAACAATGCCACCGCCTGCGGCTGCGCGAGGGCGGGCGCGAGGTCAGGCGACTCGATGCGCCAGACGATGCCGGCCGGGGCGAGCAGCCGCTCGGCCAGCCACTCGAGCGCCGGTCGGAAGCCGAAGGCGATCACCGACGGGTACAGCGAGCTGGCGATGTTCTTCATGCCGAGGTAGGCGCTGTCGAGCAGCGACTCGACTTCCTTGACGTCCTCGGCCAGCGCGGCGTCGGTCTTGCCGAGCGTCTTTTCCAGCAATCGCAGGCGCAGCAGGGCGGCGGTGAGGACCTGGCCGAGCTCGTCGTGGATCTCGACGGCGATGCGCTTGTGCTCCTCCTCGATGATGCTGTCGCGGTGCTGGACGAGCTGCTGCAGCTTCAGGCTCGACTCGCGCAGGTCGTCCTGGTACTGCACCAGCCGGCCGCGCATGCGACGGGTGGCGAACAGTCCGATCAGCGCCGAGATGATGGCGACGACCACGAAGCCGACCAGGAACGACGCCATCTCGCGGTAAACGCGGCGTTGACTGGCCCGCACGACGACGAAGCCGACGACGCGGCTGCCCTCGAGAATGGGCGCCTCCACGGTCACGTCGGTCAGGGAAAAGGCGATGCGCTCGCGCGCCTCGGGCACGAGGGCCGCGGGATTCGCGCTGCGATCGCTGCCGGCGAAGCCGACGAACGGGCGGCCGTCGCTGCGGAACAGCGCCGCGTCGATGACGGTCGGCACCACCTTCAGGGAGCCGAGGATTTCATGTCCGGCATCGACGTCGTCGAAGCTGATCGCCGGCGCCGCGCTGCCGGCGATGATCGAGGCATGCGAGACGGCGCTGTCGGCGAGCTCCTCGCGTTCGAAATACCAGTGCTGGAGGATCAGCAACGCGAAGGCCAGCGGCAGCGTGGTCGCCGCCAGGACGAAGAGGATTTGCCGGTGGAGATGGCGTTCGTGCTTCATTCGATCACCGTGCGAGCCAGGCGCAGGAGCTTCGAGCTGACGCTGAGACCGGAAGTCCGCGCCTGCTCGAGATTCACGGAAAAGGAGATCTTGCCGCCCGCCACCGAGACGGCGATGGTCGCGCCGAGCGCCAGCGCCTGCGCGCCCTCGGCGATCACCAGCACCGGCTTCTGGCGGATGGAAGCGGCGACCCGCTGCAGGTCGCGCGGGTCGGCGCTGTCGACGAACACGGCTTCGCAGCGCGCCAGTTGCGAGAGCTTGTCGTCCAGCGCGCGTGCCGCGAGCGCCCGGCCCTTGACCGGCTGCCCCTGGAACTGGCCGGTCAGCAGCAGGGAGGAAGGATCGCCGAGCACGCAGAGGTCCAGCGGTCCGGTGCGGGCGCCGGGCCAGTCGACGTACTGCAGGAAGCTGAACACGGCCGCGGCCTTCGCTTCGGTCTCGTGCAGCGTTGTCTGCGCCGCGGCCGGACAGGCCGCTGCGAAGAGCAGCGCGGCGATGGACCGCAGGCGCGTCATCAGTACGCCTGCTCCCAGGTCAGGCGCAGTTGCCGGCCGTCCTGGGCGACGGTGCCGCGCGCGACGGACGACGAGGCGGGGTCGAGGTAGCGGTGGTCGGAGAAGTTGTAGATGCCCAGGCGCCACTCGCCGGTGGCGGCCGTGCCGCGGCGGAAGACCATGTTGCCGACCACATGCCCCGGCACCTGGCCGTTGAACGAATGCCGGCGCGTCATAGCCTGCACGCCGAGGCCGACGCTCCAGCCGCTGCCGGCGAGCGGCCCGTCGAGGAACAGCTTGGCGCTCCGGTGCGGCGAATTCGGCGCCGCGCCGAAGGGTTGGCGCAGCGTCTGGCTCACCAGGCTGCCCTTCAGCCGCAGGTCGCCGGCGAGGTATGCCTCGGCCTCGAGTTCGACGCCCTGGCCGCGCACCGGCTCGCGGTTCACGAAGCGCGATACGCCGCTGTCGTCGGTGGCCTGGTCGATCAGGTCGGTGATGGCGTAGCGATAGAGCGAGCCGGAGACGCGCAGCGTCGGCGAGAACACATAGTCGGTCGCGAGTTCGCGCGTGGTGACGTACTCGGGCTTCAGTTCTGGGTTCGCCTGCTGCGTGGTGCCGCCGTCGGTGTAGTGCCGTTCGTAGTCGTTCGGCGGACGGAAGGCCTTGGAATAGATGAGCTTGACCGAGGCATGCGCGACGGGCAGGAAGATCAGCGCGGCGCGCGGCGAGGTCGCGGTGAACCCGCTCGAGCGGTCGCTGCGCAGGCCGACGTTCATGAGCCAGCGCGAATCGAGGCGCCACTCGTCGTTCACGAACACGCCTGTGCTGCTGCTGCCGTGCCGGTCGTCGAGATACACGGTCTCCGGCTCGACGTCGTAATAGCGCTGCTCGATCTTGCGCCGCTGCTGCGTCTCGGCGCCGAACATCAGCTTGTGGTCGCGCAAGCCGGTGTAGGCGAGCAGGTATTCGAGACCGCCCCATTGCGCAGTGCCGGTGTCGCGGTTCATCGGGTCGGATGCATAGACGTACTGGCCGCGGAAGTCGTAGCGGGCGGCGTTGACGCGCACGGTCTGCTGCAGGTTCGCGGCGACGGTGCCCGAGTGGCTGAGGTCCGCATACACGTACTGGTCGTTGTAGTAGGTGCCGGGCGCGTCGAAGGCGGTGCTCCAGAACGCCGTCGGAATGTCCTTGCGGCGCGTCGAGAAGCCCGCGTTCAGCTGCCAGCCGCCCGCGCTCAGCTTGGCGATCGCCTTGGCGTAGCGCTCGCCGTCGCGATGGTGGGCGGTCGCGTTCCGCTCGTCGAAATGGAGGTTCTCGCCCTTGCGGTCGAAAGCCGAGAAGCCGACCATCCATTCGCCGCCGCCGTCGAGGCCCTGGCCCGAAACCAGCCCGAGGCGCATCGCGTTGCCGGTGCCGACCTCGGCGCTGACGCGGCTGCCTTCGAGGTCGCGCCCGGACCACAGCACGGCGTTGGCGACGCCCATGATGGCGTTGGCACCGTAGATCGACGAGGCCGAGCCCGGCACGAACTCGAGGCGCTTGACCCAGGCGATGTCGACCGGCGATTCGTTGCCGACCATCGCCGTGTCGTAGAGCGGATCGTTGCGGCGGATGCCGTCGGTCATCAGCAGCATGCGCGCGTTGTAGTCGCCCGGCCGCGCCATGCCGCGGATGCCGATGTAGTGGTAATCGCGCTCGTAGCTGACGTTCACGCCGCGCACGCTCGACAACGCCTCGGCGAGGTTGCGGAAGCCGAAGCGGCGGATGTCCTCGGCGGTGACTACGGAAACTGCGGCCGGCGCCTCGGCGAGCGGCTGCGCGAAGCGGGAGGGGCCCTCGACTTCGACGTCGAGCAGGTTCTCGAGCTTGATGCTCGTCAGCGGTTCGGCGGCATGCGCGAAAGCGGACAGCGCGATCAGGAGGCCGCCCGACAGGGCGCCGATCGGTCGTGCCATGGATGACTCCCTATCCGGCGCGGCCGGAGTCTGCGGTTATCGATACGGCAGGGAGTATACCGGGGCGGGTAAGGTTTCCCGGATCGACGGACCAGCGTTCAGGCGTTCTTCGCCTTTTGCCAGAGCACGTCGCCGCAGCCGGCCTTGAGATTCAGCCAGCGCGCGAGCACGAACAGCAGGTCGGACAGGCGGTTCAGGTACTGGCGCGCGGTCTCGGAGACCGGCTCGTCCTGCGCCAGGGCGACGACGCTGCGCTCGGCGCGGCGGCAGACGGCGCGCGCCTGATGGGCGAGGGCGGCGGATCGAGTGCCCCCGGGCAGGATGAATTCCTTGAGCGGCAGGAGTTCGCCGTTGTAGCGGTCGATCGCGGCCTCGAGCCGTGCCGGCAGGCCGGCGCCGAGGAAGCTCGATCCGGGCACGCAGAGTTCGCCGCCGAGATCGAACAGGTCGTGCTGGATGCTCGTCAGGAGCTCGCGCACCTCGGCCGGGAGCTCTTCGCAGAGCATGACGCCGAGGAGGCAGTTGGTCTCGTCCACGTCGCCCATGGCGGCGACGCGCATCGAGTGCTTGGGCGTGCGCGAGCCGTCGCCGAGGCCGGTGGTGCCGGCGTCGCCGGTGCGCGTGTAGATTTTGGAGAGGCGGTGGCCCATGGCTGGAGAGTCCGGTGTGCGGAGGCCGGATTATCCCAGATCAGGCCGCCTTCACCGCCAGCACCGGACACTCGGCGAATCCGATCACGCGCTCGGCGACGCTGCCCATCAGCAGGCGGTCGAGTCCCGTGCGGCCGTGCGTGCCGACGACGATCAGGTCGGCGTCGGCGGCCTTTGCCTCCTCGAGGATCACCTGCGCCGGGCGGCCTTCGCCGACGCCGCCGCTGACCTCGACGGCCTGGCCGGCGAGGCTCTGCTTGACGCGCTCGACGGCGGCGCCGGCTTCGCGGCGGCGCTCCTCGTTGTGGCTCGGCAACACCACCGAGACGACGCGCAGCGGCTGTCCGCCGGCGACGGCGAGGCGCCCGGCGGCGAAGGCCGCGGTGTCGCCGTGGCGCGAGCCGTCGGTGGCGACGAGGATTGCATGCTCGGCGCTTCTTGCGCCGCGCGGCACGACCAGCACGCTGCAGTGGGCATGGCCGATGACGCGTGCCGTGGCGTCGCCGACCATCGCCCGCGCCAGCCCGCGGCGTCCGCGCCGGCCCATGACGATCAGGTCGACGCGGTACTCGTCGGCGGCCTCGACGATGCCGCGGTAGGGATTCTCGGCCTCGGTGACGACGGCCTCGCAGTCGATGCCGGCGGCCGCCTGCGCCGCGGCCACGTTGCGGCGCGCCGTCTCCAGCGCCGCCTGCTCGAGACCCGGCACGGTCGATGCGTATTCGGGGTTATAAACGGCGACGCCGGCGACGAACAGCTTGGCGCGATTGCGGCGCGCGAGGTCGGCGGCGATGCGGATGGCCCCGGCGCTGTACTCGGAGCCGTCTGTGGCGACCAGGATGCGCTCGAAGCGCCCGTCGAAGGCATGGTCGCGCGCCGGCACGAGCGCCGTCATGCTCTCCATGATCTGGCGCGTCAGCTCGGCCTTGCGGTGCTCGCCGATGCCCTTGGTCAGCGCGGTCAGCACGGTCACCGCGCCGAGGATCAGCGCCACCGCGAGCACCGAGTCGCCGAGCGTCTTCAGCGTCGACACCGTGCCCGGTTCGAGCGCGCCGATGAGACCGAGCGCCGACAGGTAGCCGGGGAGGTAGAAGAAGCGCGAGAAGAGGACGGTGAGCATGATCACCGCCATCACCAGCTTGACCTGGTAGTCCTTGACGTAGGTGGTGCCGATGGCGCCGAGCTGGATGCCGAACAGCGAGCCGAGCAGGATCAGCATCGACAGGCGCACGTCGACGACGCCTTCGAGGCCGTAGACGAAGGTGCCGCCCATGCCCATCACGAAGGCGATCACCAGTTCGGTCGCCGATGCGATGATCGCCGGCACGCCGAGGAGGTAGATCATCGCCGGCACGCCGATGAAGCCGCCGACGGCGATGGTCGCCGCCAGCATGCCGGTGGCGAAGCCGATCGGGATCACGAAAAGCAGCGAGACGCGCGCACCGACGCCGGGGAAGAACACCATCGTCCCCGGAATGTCGACCGACTGCACCCAGCGCGCCAGACGCGGCACCTCCTGCTCCTCTTCCGCGGTGGCGTTGCGCAGCTTGCGGTAGTCGCGAAGCACGAAGCCGCCGACGATCGCCAGCACCAGGATGAAGATGACGGAGACGTAGAGGTCGGTGCCGGTGTGGCCGAAGCTGTGCTTGATTGCGGTCATCGCCTGCTTGCCGGCGAGCATGCCGGCCTCGGCGAAGACGCCGAGGATGACGCCGAGCTTGACGTCCACCTGGCCGTACTTGTGGCGCTTGACTGCGCCGACCAGCGCCTTGGGAAACTTGTGGCAGATGTTGGAAGCGACCGCGACCATCGCCGGCGCGCCCAGCGACATCATCGCCGGGGTCAGCACGAAGGCGCCGCCGGAGCCTATGAAACCCGACACCATGCCGGCGATGAAGCCGATCAGCACCAGCAGGAACACCGTGGCGGCATTGAGTTCGATGAACTGTACGGATTCCATGGCGCCTACTTTTCCTCCCGCTGGTCGGCCGGCTTGAGGCCCATCAGGTCCCAGAACAGGCCGGTGAAGGCGCCGTGCACGTAGGAGATGGCAAAAGCCAGCAGGATCGGCAGCAGAACGTGCCACCAGGTGCCGGGCGCGAGGCGGCCGCCGGCGGCCGCGCAGGCGGCGGCATCCGCCTTGTGGAAATACGCCTTCTGCGCGCCCTCACCGACGACGCAGGATGCCGGGGTCGTGTGGGCGAGGTGCAGGATGACGTCGGAGTTGGAGAACATCGCCGCGTAGAGCGCGGCGGTGACGGCGCCCCAGAACACGGCTTTGCGCCAGCGGGCCTTGTTCTTGTGAGAACTCATGAGCTTCCTCCGTCGGCAGCTTGGTGCTGCAACGCGGCAATACGCGCCGCTGATTTGGCAATAAAAAGCTTGTTGCTGCCCCGCTTATGCCCCCTGCTACTATCACGCGCTTCGTCAAGAATGCGTCAAGCAGCGTCAAGGGCGTGTCAAGAAGCCCGGCGTCGAACCAGCCATGAACCTTCCGCCCGCCGTTCAGCGTTTCCTTCCCTTCCTCCGCTGGTTTCCCTTGAAAGGCGACGCCCTCAAGGCCGATTTCCTCGCCGGCCTGACGGTCGCGCTGGTGCTGGTGCCGCAGTCCATGGCCTACGCCCAGCTCGCCGGTCTTCCCGCCTACTACGGCCTCTACGCCGCCTTCCTGCCGGTGATGGTGGCGTCGCTGTGGGGTTCGTCGAACCAGCTCGGCACCGGCCCGGTGGCGGTCGCCTCGCTGCTGACGGCCTCGAGCCTCGCGCCGCTGGCGGCGCCGGGCTCGGCGCAGTTCGTCACGCTGGCGATCATGCTGGCGCTGCTGGTCGGCATCGTGCAGCTGGCGCTCGGTGTCTTCAAGCTCGGCGTGGTGGTGAACTTCCTCTCGCACCCGGTGATCGTCGGCTTCACCAACGCCGCGGCGATGATCATCGGCCTGTCGCAGGTCAACAAGCTGATCGGCGTGCCGATCGGCCGCTCGGAGCATTTCATCCAGGACATCTGGGGCGTCGCCCAGCAGGTCGGCGATACCCACCTGCCGACGCTGGCGATGGGCGCCGCGGCGATCGCCGTCATGTGGGTCGTGCGCAAGAAGGCGCCGCGCCTGCCCGGCGTGCTGATCGCCGTCGCGGTCACCACAGTGATCTCCTGGGCGATCGGCTTCGAGCGCAACGCGACGACGACGCTGGAGCAGATCGCCGAGCCCGAGACGCGCGCGCTGGTCGGCGAGTTCGTGCGCACGGGCGAGCGCATCCGCGAGATCAACGAGCAGATCGGCGTGCGCAGCGCCGAGCTCAAGGCGCTGCACAAGGAAAAGGGCGAGCTCTCGCACGAGGTGGTCACACTCAACTACGAGATGGACCTGCTGCGCCTGCAGCTCAAGGACCGCGAGGAGGAGAACCGCACCCGCAACCGCGCCATCCGCTCGCTGGTGTTCGAGCGCGTCGCCGCGGCCGACGGCAGCACGGCGGAACTGTATCCGGAAGGCAAGGTGCCGGCCGGCAAGCAGACCGACGGCCACCGCTGGCGCATCGCCCGCGCCGCCGCCGGCCCCATGAAGCTGCGCGGCGGCGGCGAGGTGGTCGGCAACGTGCCCGACGGCCTGCCGGCGATGGGCGTGCCGAAGATGTCGTGGGACATGATCGGCTCGCTGCTATCGGCCGCGCTGGTGATCTCGCTGGTCGGCTTCATGGAGGCGATCTCGATCGCCAAGGCGATCGCCGCCAAGACCAAGCAGAAGATCGACCCGAACCAGGAACTGATCGGCCAGGGCCTCGCCAACATCGTCGGCGCCGCCAGCCAGGGCTTCCCGGTGTCCGGCTCGTTCTCGCGCTCCGCGGTCAACATCAACGCCGGCGCCGTGACCGGCATGTCGTCGGTGTTCACCGGCCTGTTCGTGCTGCTGACGCTGCTGTTCCTGACGCCGCTGCTCTACCACCTGCCGCAGGCGGTGCTCGCCGCCGTCATCATCATGGCGGTGATCGGCCTCATCAACTTCGATGCCGTGAAGCACGCCTGGCAGGCCAACAAGCACGACGGCCTCGCCGCCGTGGTCACCTTCGTCGCCACCCTGGCGGCGGCACCGCATCTCGACAACGGCATCATGGTCGGCGCCGGCCTTGCCATCGGCCTGTATCTGTTCCGCACCATGTCGCCGCGCGTCGCCATCCTCGGCCGTTACGCCGACGGCTCGCTGCGCGACGCCAAGGTGCACAACCTGCCGGCCTCGGACGTGGTGACGGCGGTCCGCTTCGACGGCCGCCTCTACTTCGCCAACGTCTCCTACTTCGAAGACGCGATCCTCGAAGCCGTGGCCGCCAATCCGAAAGCGCCTTACCTGCTGGTGGTCGGCAACGGCATCAACGAGCTCGACGCCTCGGGCGAGGAAGTGGTGCACCACATGGTCGAGCGCCTGCGCGGCAGCGGCGTCACCGTGGTCTTCTCGGGCTTGAAGAAGCAGGTCATCGACGTCATGCAGGCGACGGGGCTGTTCGACCTGATCGGCCAGAAATATATCTTCGCCACTGCCGACATGGCGCTGGCGGCGATCCACAAGTGGGCGGCCGAGCGCGGCCAGGACGGCGCCGCCTCGCCGCTGAACCTCGTCGCCTCGCAGCGCTTCGCATGATTGGGGTTGCCAGAAAAGAAAAGCCCGGAGCAGAGCCCCGGGCAAAGTCTCATAAGGGAGGTATGAGATCGGTCGACTCGGCGCGGCCGGGGCTTCGCGCCCCTCGTTCTCCTGCAACCCGGCGCCGGTCCTTCGGCGAAGACTTTAGCGGGCCGCGCCTGCCGGCCAAATACCCGGAAGCGCCTATTCGGACTACCGGTAATCCGGTAATCGGGCGCGTCCGCGATCGGGCAGAATCGCCCCCCATGGCAGACCACGACATCGACATCAGCGAGCAGGCCGGCGTGCGCAGCCTGCATTTCGGCTCCGACTGGGTACAGGGGGCGATGCGCATCGCGCGTCCCTGGGCGCTCGAACTCGACTACACGCGCGAGATGATGGCCTGCCTGGCGCTGCGTCCCGAACCGGACTGGCCGCGCCGCGCGCTGCTGATCGGGCTCGGCGCCGCCTCGCTGACGAAGTTCCTCTACCGCCACCGGCCGCAGGCGAAGCTGCACGCGGTCGAGATCAATCCGGCCGTCGTCGCCGCCGCGCAGCAGTTCTTCAAGCTGCCCGACGATCCGGCGCGCCTCCGCATCGAGATCGGCGACGGCGCCGAGCATGTCGCGAAATCCGGCCCGGCCTACGACCTGATCCTGGTCGACGGCTACGACGCCGACGGCCGCAACGGCATGCTCGACACGCTGCCCTTCTACCTGAACTGCAAGGCGCGGCTCGCCGACGGCGGCCTGCTGGTCGCGAACCTGCTGTCGCGGCGCAAGGATTACGCGCGCAGCATCGAGCGCCTCGCCGAGGCCTTCGACGGCCGCGCGCTCGCCTTTCCGCCCTGCGACAGCGGCAACGCCGTCGCCTTCGCCACGGTGGGCGAGCCGTTGTCGCTGACCCTGGTCGAGTTCAAGCATGCGCTGTTCGCGCTCAAGCGCGACACCGGCCTCAACCTGCTGCCGACGCTGGTGCGCCTGGAGGGCGCCAAAAGCTGCCGCGAAGGGATGCTCGAACTGTGAGCTCCCATGCCGCCGTCAATGACGGCGTAATGCCCGTTTCCGCGATGCTAATATCGCCGCCTTTGGTACGCCGTTGACATGCCGAACCTGCTGCCCATCGACACCTTGCTGATCGCCGCCGTCACCTGGCTCGCGATCGGGCTGGCGGGGCTCGCGGCGCCGGGCAACACGCGCTTCATCGCCAAGATGCTGTTCCCGCTCGGGGCAGCGGTCGGATTCCTCGTCGGCGCCGTCGGCCTCTGCTTCCTCGGCGAGGCGCCCGAAACCGCGGTGCTGGTCATCGGCCTGCCCGACCTGCCTTTCCACCTGCGCCTCGACAACCTGACGGCCGTGTTCGCGCTGCTGCTCGGCTTCGCCTCGGTCGGCATCTCGATCTTCGCCGCCGGCTATTTCCGCCAGGGCGAGGGCACCGCGCCCGGCCTGCTGTGCCTCGAATACCACGTGTTCCTCGCCAGCATGCTGATGGTGCTGCTGGCCGACGACGCCTACGCCTTCATGGTGGCGTGGGAAAGCATGGCGCTGTCGTCGTTCTTCCTCGTCACCACCAATCACCAGCACGGCGAAATCCGCCGCGCCGGCTATCTCTACCTGCTGCTGGCGCACCTCGGCGCCATCAGCATCCTGCTCTCCTTCGGCGTCATGACGTCCGGCAGCGGCGACTACAGCTTCGCCGGCATGCGCGCGCAGGAGCTGTCGCCGTTCTGGGCCTCGGTCGCCTACCTGCTGGCGCTGGTCGGATTCGGCGCCAAGGCCGGCCTGGTGCCGATGCACGTCTGGCTGCCCGAGGCGCATCCGGCCGCGCCCTCGCCGGTGTCGGCGATGATGAGCGGCGTGATGCTGAAGACGGCGATCTACGGCCTGCTGCGCGTCAGCTTCGACCTCGTCGGCGAGCCGCTCTGGTGGTGGGGCGTCGTGGCGCTCGGCGTCGGCCTCGTCACCGCCCTGTTCGGCGTGCTCTACAGCACGGTGCAGAGCGACATGAAGCGCCTGCTCGCCTATTCTTCGATCGAGAACATCGGCCTCATCGCCGTCGGCGTCGGCCTGACGCTGACCTTCCATTCCTACGGCATGGAAGCGCTCGCGGCGCTGGCGATGACCGCCGTGCTCTATCACTGCCTCGCCCATGCCGGCTTCAAGAGCCTGCTGTTCCTGTGCACCGGCTCGGTGCTGCACGCCACCAAGGAGCGTAGCCTCGGCAAGCTCGGCGGCCTGATCCACCGCATGCCGTGGGTGGCCTGGCTGGCGCTCGCGGGCGTCATCGCCTCGGCCGGCCTGCCGCCGCTGTCGGGCTTCGTCTCCGAATGGCTGCTGCTGCAGAGCTTCCTGTTCTCGCCGGGCCTGCCGCACCCGTGGCTCAACATGATCGTGCCGGTGGCGGCGGCGGTGGTGGCGCTGGTCGCGGCGCTGGCCGGCTTCGCCATGGTCAAGTTCTTCGGCATCATCTTCCTCGGCCAGATGCGCGAGGAGAGCCTCAAGGACGCGCATGACGCCGGGCCGTGGGAGAAGACCGGCCTGGCTTGGCTCGCAGGCCTGACGCTGGCGCTCGGCGTGCTGCCCGCGACGGTCATCGGCCGCATCGACGCCGTGACGCGCCAGCTGCTCGGCACCGGACTGGCCGAGCGCGTGCGCGAGCATGGCTGGTGGATGCTGGCGCCGATGTCGCCCGAACGCGCGAGCTACCAGCCGCTCGTCTTCCTGGCGACGATCGCCGCCTCGGTGCTGCTCGGCCGCTGGGTCGTGCGCCGCTTCTACCACGGCCGCGGCCGCCGCTCGCCGGCCTGGGACTGCGGCTACTTCTTTCAGGGACCGCGCGCGCAGGACACGGCAGAAGGCTTCAGCCAGCCGATCCGCCGCATCTTCGAGCCGATGTTCCGCATGCAGCGCCACTTCCCGACCGCGCGCGACACCAAGCCGTACTACAGCGTCAAGGTCGAGGACCACTTCTGGTACTGGCTGTACGCGCCCGTCGCGCGCGGCGCCAAGGCGACCTCGGCGCTGATCGCGAAACTGCAGGGCGGACGCATCGCCGTCTACCTGCTCTACAGCTTCCTGACGCTGATTCTTCTCCTGTTGGTGGCGCGTCCATGAATCTCTCGGGTCTCCTCGCCCAATTCTTCGCCATCGCGCTCGCGCTCGCGCTGGCGCCGCTGCTGACCGGCTGGGTCAACCAGTGCCGCGCCTGGCTGCAGAGCCGCAGCGCGCCGCCGCTGCTGCAGCCGTACTACATGCTGCACAAGCTGTTCAACAAGGACGTCGTGATGGCGCACGGCGCGTCGGACCTGTTCCGCTTCGCGCCCTTCGTCGTCTTCGGCTGCATGGTGCTGGCCTGCGCCATCGTGCCGACGCTGTCGACCGACCTGCCGTTCGCGCCCGCGGCCGACACCATCGCGCTGGTCGGCGTGTTCGGCCTGGCGCGCATCTTCATCTCGCTGGCGGCGATGGATATCGGCACTTCCTTCGGCACCCTCGGCGGCCGCCGCGAGATGCTGGTCGGCTTCCTCGCCGAGCCGGCGCTGCTGATGGTGATCTTCACCACGGCGCTGATCTCGCAATCGACCTCGGTGGCGACCATCGTCGAGACGCTCGCCCACCGCGAGTTCGTCATCTACCCGAGCATGGCCTTCGCCGGCATCGCCTTCACCTTCGTCTCGCTGGCCGAGAACGCGCGCGTGCCGGTCGACAACCCGGCCACGCACCTCGAGCTGACCATGATCCACGAGGCGATGATTCTCGAATACTCGGGCCGCCACCTGGCGCTGATCGAGTGGGCCGCCAGCCTCAAGCTCTACGCCTATTCGTGCCTCGGCCTGGCGCTGTTCTTCCCCTGGGGCATCGCGGCCGGCGACAGTTTCCTCGGCCTCGCGGCGGCGATCCCGCTGCTCCTGGTCAAGCTCGCGATCGGCGGCTTCCTGCTCGCCGTGATCGAGACCGTGAACGCCAAGATGCGCATCTTCCGCGCTCCCGAATTCCTCGGCACCGCCTTCCTGCTCGCGGTTCTGGGCCTGCTGGTGCGCCTGCTGCTGGAGACCAAGGCATGAGCTTCGGCGCCTACACCGGACAGCTGATCAACCTGTTCGCCTCGGTGATCCTGCTGCTCGCCTTCGCCATGCTGGCGCAGCGGCGCGTGATCGAGCTGATCAACCTGTTCGCGCTGCAGGGCCTGACGCTCGCCGTGTCGACGGGCGTCGTCGCCGCCAGCACCGGCCAGGGCCATCTCTATTGGTCGGCCGGGTTGACGCTGATCCTCAAGGCGCTGCTGCTGCCGTGGATCCTGCACCGCCTGGTGCGTCGCCTGCACGCCAAGTGGGAGGTCGAGACCCTGATCAACGTGCCGACCACCATGCTGGTCGGCATCGGGCTGGTCATCATCGCCTTCAACGTCGCGCTGCCGATCTCGCAGCTTTCGAACACGATCACGCGCGGCACGCTCGGCATCGCCCTGGCGACGGTGATGCTTGCCTTCCTGATGATGATCACGCGCACCAAGGCGATCCCGCAGGTGGTCGGCTTCCTGGCGATGGAGAACGGCCTGTTCCTCGCCGCCACAAGCGCCACCTACGGCATGCCGATGGTCGTCGAGCTCGGCATCGCGCTCGACGTGCTGGTCGGCGCCATCATCCTCGGCGTCTTCTTCTTCCAGATCCGCGACCAGTTCGACAGCCTGGACATCCGCCACATGGAAAGGCTGAAGGACAGCTAAATGGATTTCTTCGTTCTCCTGCTCGCCTTCCCGCTCGTCAGCGGCCTGCTGCTGAGCGTGCTCGGCGAACGCGACTGGGCGCCGAACCTCAACATCGTCGCCAGCCTCGGCACCTTCCTCTCGGCCGTCGGGCTGACGGGCGAGATCATCGCGAACGGCCCGCGCTTCGTCTTCGGCGAGATGTTCTTCATCGATTCGCTGAACGTGTTCTTCGTCGCGCTGACCGCCTTCGTCGGCCTGACGACGAGCATCTTCTCCGGCCCGTACATGAGGAACGAGCGCGAGCACGGCAAGCTCACCATGCCGCGATTGCGCCTCTACAAGAGCATGTTCCAGCTCTTCATGTTCACCATGCTGGCGGCGCTGACGACCAACAACCTCGGCATCCTCTGGGTGGCGATGGAGGCGGCGACGCTGACGACGGTGCTGCTGGTTTCGCTCTATAGAACGCCGGCCTCGCTCGAGGCGGCGTGGAAGTACTTCATCCTCTGCGGCGTCGGCATCGCCCAGGCGCTGTTCGGCACCATCCTGCTGTACTTCGCAGCCGAGCGCCTGCTCGGCGAGACCGGCAACGCGCTGCTGTGGACCCACCTCGTCGCCGTCAAGGACCAGCTCGAGCCGACCATCATGCTGCTGGCCTTCATCTTCCTGCTGGTCGGCTACGGCACCAAGGTCGGCCTGGCGCCGCTGCACAACTGGCTGCCCGACGCCCACGCCGAAGGCCCGACGCCGGTCTCGGCCGTGCTCTCGGGCCTGCTGCTGAACGTCGCGCTCTACGCCATCTTGCGCTGCAAGGTGCTCGCCGACGGCGCCATCGGCAACAACTTCGCCGGCAACCTGATGATGGGCTTCGGCTTGTTCACGCTCGTCGTCGCCGCCTTCTTCCTTTCGCGGCAGAAGGACATCAAGCGCATGTTCGCGTACTCGTCGATCGAGCACATGGGCCTGATCACCTTCGCCTTCGGCATGGGCGGCGCCGTCGCCAACTTCGCCGGCCTGCTGCACATGACGATGCACTCGCTGACCAAGTCGGCGATCTTCTTCGCCGTCGGCCACGCCACGCAGAAGACCGGCACCCAGATGATGGACAACATCCGCGGCCTGATCCGCGTCAATCCGCTGATCGGCTGGGGCCTGATGCTCGGCACGCTGGCGATCCTGGGCATGCCGCCGTTCGGCGTCTTCGCCAGCGAGTTCATGATCCTGACGCACGCCATGAAGCACCACCCGTGGGCGACGCCGGTGCTGCTGCTGGGCCTCGGCGTCGCCTTCGCCGCCATCTTCGGCAGGGTGCAGCCGATGGTCTTCGGCGAACCCGAGGGCAAGCGCCTGCCGCATGCCCCGGCGATCACGCCGGTGTTCGTGCACCTCTCGCTGGTGCTGATGCTCGGCCTCTACATCCCGCCGTATCTCACGCGCTGGTTCCACGAAGCCGCGAGGATGCTCGGATGAGGCTGCTCGACCAGACCATCGCCTTCGCGCTGCAGCCGGGTGCCGGCACGCCGGTGTTCCGCGGCCGCGCCGAAAGCGGCGAGGAGCTGCGCAGCTTCGCCGCCGCCGCGCGCGGCGCCGACGGCCGCATGGCCGCGCTCTGGGCCAGCGACGAACGCAAGGCCGGCGGCGGCTTCCGCCTTCACTGCGTGTTCGGCATCAACGCCGGCCACGCCTGGGTGACGCTCGAGCTGCCTGCCGACAACCCGGTCTACCCCGATCTCGCCGGCATCTTCCCGGCCGCCAACCGCATGCAGCGCACGGCGCGCGACATGGTCGGCGTGGCGCAGGCGGGCGGCGACCAGCGCCCCTGGCTACGCCATGGCGCCTGGCCGGCCGACTGGTTCCCGCTGCGCCACGACGCGGGCGACGGCAGGGGTTTCGATAATCCGCCTTCCGACTACGACTTCGTCAAGGTCGGCGGCGAAGGCGCGCACGAGATTCCCGTCGGCCCGATCCACGCCGGCATCATCGAGCCCGGGCACTTCCGCTTCTCGGTGATCGGCGAGAAGGTGCTGCGCCTCGAGCAGCGCCTCGGCTACCAGCACAAGGGCACGGAGAAGCTGTTCGCCGGCCGCGACATCGGCGCCGGCACGCAACTCGCCGGCCGCGTCTCCGGCGACTCGACCTGCGCCTTCGCCTGGGCCTACGCCTCCGCCGTCGAGGCCGCCTGCGACATGACGCCGCCCGCGCGTGCGCTGGTCCTGCGCGCGATGATGCTCGAGCGCGAGCGCGTCGCCAACCACCTCGGCGACCTCGGCGCGCTCGGCAACGACGCCGCCCTCGCCTTCGGCCTGACGCAGTTCATGCGCATCAAGGAAGACTGGCTGCGGCTCAACGCGAGCCTGTTCGGCCACCGCTACATCATGGACCGCATCGTGCCCGGCGGCGTCACCGTCGACCTCGAACCGGCGGCCCTGGCCGAACTGGTCGAGCAGTGCGACGACATCGGCCGCGAGGTGCGCGAACTGCGCAAGGTTTACGACGAGCACGCCGGCCTGCAGGACCGCTTCATGACCACCGGCATCATCGACGCCCAGCTCGCGCGCGAACTGTCGCTCACCGGCATGGCCGCGCGTGCCACCGGCATCATCCTCGACGGCCGCGCACATCGCCAGGGCTACACCCCGCCGGCCCCCTGGGACACGCTCGGCGTGCGGCCGACCACCGACGAGCGCGGCGACGTCGCCGCTCGCGTTGCCGTGCGCTTCGGCGAAATCTTCGAATCGCTGCGCCTGCTGCGCGAACTCGCCGTCAGCTTGCCGGACGGCGACATCCGCAAGCAGCCGGTGCCGGTCGCGGGTGCCCATGGCCTAGGCGTGGTCGAGGGCTGGCGCGGCGAAGTGCTGGTCGGCGTGACGCTCGACGCCGAGGGCAAGCTGGCGCGCGTGCATCCGCACGATCCTTCCTGGCAGGCCTGGCCGGCGCTCGAACACGCGGTGATGGCGGACATCGTTCCCGACTTCCCGCTGATCAACAAGTCGTTCAACCTTTCGTACAGCGGGCAAGACATATGATCGCCGTGCTCAAGCGCATCTTCCGCACCGGCATCGTCACCGAGCCGCCGGTCGAGGCCGGCGACGCGATGAAGCGCGAAGTCGATCGCCTCGGCGACGAGGTGCTCGCCATGCTCGGCCGCGCGCTGACCATCCGCGAGGTCGACGCCGGCTCCTGCAATGCCTGCGAGCTCGAGATCCACGCGCTCAACAATCCCTACTACAACATCGAGGGACGCGGCATCAAGTTCGTCGCCAGCCCGCGCCACGCCGACATGCTGCTGGTCACCGGCCCGGTGACCAAGAACATGGAGAACGCGGTGAAGATCGCCTACGACTGCACGCCCGATCCCAAGCTCGTGGTCGCCGTCGGCGACTGCGGCTGCACCGGCGGCGTCTTCGGCGAGAGCTACGCGTCTTGCGGTCGCGTTTCCAATGTGATCCCCGTCGATGTCGCCGTGCCCGGCTGCCCGCCGACGCCGGTGGCGTTGATGCAAGGCATCCTGACCGCCGTCAAGCGGCAGCGGTAGAACTTTATTCACACACCCGTGTTGAGACCTGCGGCGCTCGTGCCGCCGGGGTGCTCTGCTGCGCTTCGTGTCCCCCGGACCGGGCTGCGCCCGCTCCTCCTCCTTTACCTACGCGCAGCAGAGCACCCCACCGTCACGAGCGGTGACGCCGTGCCTCTTTGGGGGTGAAGAACCACCGGCGTATCCGGCCAAGGATGGCGGGTGTCCGACTCTGCAGGTAAAGGAGGAGGAGCGGGCATCAAGCCCGGTCCGGGGGACACGGAGGAGTCGGACACCCGCCGTCCTTGGCGGGCGCCGACGCCTACACCCGCTCGAAAAACGTCTCCAGCGCCACAACCAAAAACGCCGGGTCTTCGAGCATCGCGTAGTGCCCGGATTCCTCGCTGATGGCAAGCGAGAAGTCCTCGTACAGCGGCGCATATTCCGAACGCACCGCGTCCTCCCGATAGAACGGGAGATCATGCCGCCCGACGACGGCCAGCACCGGCACGTCGTTGCGCACCGTCGCCAGGCCGGCGCCGGTAAACATGTGGAGATAACCCGTCATCGCTTCGGCCACGCCGGCGCCGCGGGCGATCGCGAGCTTCCTGTCGATCCACTGCGCATCGCGGCGGTTGCCGGTGCGGGCAGCGATGGCGGTGCGCAAGGCGTCGTCGTCATTGATCAGCGCACGCATCGTCGCCAGCGTTGCGGCGTCGGGATGCAGGCCGCCGGGCGGCACGGGCGACACCAGCGCCAGCCGGCGCACGCGTCGCGGCGCCAGGGCGGCGAGGCGCTGGGCGACGAGCGTCGACATCGAATGGCCGACGACGTCGAAGCGCCCGATGCCGAGCGTGTCCATCAGCGCCAGCAGGTCGGCGGCCGCCTCGTCCGCGTCGTAGCGGCCGGCGAGGGTGCGCGACCAGCCGTAGCCGCGCAGGTCGGCGCAGATCCAGCTCATGCGGCGGTGGTCGACGAGCGGCCACAGCGCATCCCAGTTTGCGTGGTCGCCGAGCCATTCGTGCAGCACCAGCACGAAGTGGTCGCCGTGGCCGATGCGGCGGTGGCCGAGCGTCGGCCGCGGCTCCGTGCGCTCGATCTCGACCGTCACGTGCGCGAGTTCCTCGTGCGGTGCCAGCAGCGCTCGCACCGAGCGCGGCGTCACCGCCGGGCTGTCGGTGGCCAGCGCGAGTTCGCAGGCGTAGCGCTCGCGGCCGATGCGCCAGACGTGCAGGTCGGTGATGCGCGTGGCGCCCCAGCCGTCCTCGCCGCGGATCGCATCCCTGACCTCGGCGACCACCGGGTGATGCATCTCGCGGTCGAGCAGCACGCGACTGGTGTCGCGGATCAGCCCGCGCGCCCAGAGCGCGACCAGTGCCGCACCGACGATGCCCATCACGGGGTCGAGCCAGTTCCAGCCGTAGAGCATGCCGCCGAGCAGCGCGACGATCGCCAGCACCGAGGTGGCGGCGTCGGTCAGCACATGGACGTAGGCGGCGCGCAGGTTGAGGTCCTGGTGATGCCGGTGGTCGTGGTGGTGGTCGTGGTCGCCGTCGTCGTGGCGATGGTGGTCGTGGTGATGCGTGTGCGTGTTGCCGAGGATCGCGGCGCAGCCGATGTTGACCAGCAAGCCGATGACCGCGACCAGGATCGCCTCGCGAAACAGGATCGTTTGCGGGTTCATCAGGCGCTCGACCGAACCGATCACCATCCAGGCGGCGATGCCGAGCAGGAACAGCGCGCTCGAGTAGCCGGCGAGAACCTCGATCTTCCAGGTGCCGAAGGCGAAGCGCGGGTCGCGCGCGAAGCGCCGCGAGGCCATGTAGGCGACCATGCTGAGGCCGATGGCGAGCGCGTGCGAACTCATGTGCCAGCCGTCGGCGAGCAGCGCCATCGAGTTGAACCACAGGCCGGCGGCGATCTCGACCACCATCGTCGCCGCCGTGATCAGCATCACCGTGCGCGTGCTGCGCTCGGCCGCGAGGTTCGCCTCGTCGAAGACGTGGACGTGCGGCCAGTCGCTGAGGTCGTGCTCCGGCGGGCTCATCCCATCGCGTTGCCGACGTTGAACAAGGCCAGGACGCCGAGCACGGCGAACACCAGCGCGGCGATGCCGTGAACCAGCTTCAGCGGCAGGCGCTTGGCGGCCTTGTCGCCGATCAGCACCGCCGGGACGTTGGCAATCATCATGCCGAAGGTCGTGCCGAGCACCACCGCTGCCAGCGCCTGGTACTGCGCCGCCAGCGCCACCGTCGCCACCTGGGTCTTGTCGCCCATCTCGGCGAGGAAGAAGGCGATCAGCGTCGTGCCGAAGACGCCGAAGCGCGCCTGCGTCGCCTCGTCTTCGTCGATCTCGTCGGGCACCATGATCCAGAACGCCATGGCGATGAACGAGAGGCCGAGGATCCAGCGCAGCGTGTCGGGGCCGATCAGCGTGGTGATCCACTGGCCCAGCGCGCCGGCCATGGCGTGGTTCGCCAGCGTCGCGACGAGGATGCCCCAGATGATCGGCCAGGGCTTGCGAAAGCGCGCAGCGAGCAGCAGCGACAGCAGTTGCGTCTTGTCGCCGATTTCGGCGAGGGCGACGATGCCGGTCGATACGAGAAATGCTTCCATCAGTCGATACCGAACTTGCCGGTGGACATCTGGTCAAGCATGATCAGCAGCCGCGCGGCGCCGAAAAGCGCCGCGAAGAGCAATACGGCGGCAAGGGCCTTGGCCCAGCCCGGTAGTTTGTTCATGGTGGAATCTCCCTGTGGCATATTATCCCTCGCCTCCGCGATTTCCGCGGCGACAATAAGGAGATCGACATGCCGAACGACGAGTTGATGGTCTTGATGGCATCGCTCGGCTGGATGGACCTCGCGCTCCTGGTCGTGCTCTCGTTGCCGCCCCTGTTCGTGCTGGCGTCGAAGCGCGTGGCCGGCGGCCGCAAGCTGCTGTGGTTCGTGCTGACGAGCCTGTTTTCCTGGCTCGCCTATGTTCCGTTCGTGCTTATGACCAAGCCGGCCGACGAGCCGAAGCAGACGCCGTGAGGCGCGTCCCGCTCGCGCTCTGCGCGCTGGCCTTCGCCGGCTCCGCCACGGCCGGGCCCGAGGTCGCCTGCCGCTACACCTACGGCGGCGAGACGCTCGAGCTGGTCGCCGAGCCCGTCGACTCGCCCTACGGCGTCGAGGGCATCGCCGTCGGCTCCTATTTCCGCCTGCGCGTCGTGTTCCAGGATCGGCCGGCCGACCTCGCCGCGGTCAAGATCTATACGTATGCCGACCGCGACGAAGGCCCGGCGCCGATCCACCAGGCGAGCTTTCCCTATCCGCCGCGCGACCACGGCGATGGCTACGGCTTCACCGGCATGCAGTTCGTCTACGAGCCGGTGCGCGACGGCGAGCTCCAATACTGGTGCCGGATGAAGCCATGAATCGCTTGCTCTCAATTCTCGCCCTGTCGTTGTTCGCGCTCGCGGCGCGCGCCGAACCGGTGACGCTGGTGTTCGCCGGCGACGTGATGCTCGACGACGGCCCCGGCCGCACCGTCGCCGCCGGCGGCGATCCGCTGGCGCCGTTCGCCGCGCTGCTCGCGGACGCCGACTACCGCATCGGCAACCTCGAGTGCCCGATCGCCACTGGCGGCAAGCCGCTCGACAACAAGATCTTTTCCTTTCGCGCCGACCCGCGCGTGCTGCGCGTGCTGAAGGGACGCTTCGACGCCCTGGCGGTGTCGAACAACCACGCCGGCGACTACGGCAAGGAGGCGTTCATGGAAACGCTGGCCTTCCTCGAGGGCGCCGGCATCCGCGCCTTCGGCGGCGGCCGCGACCTTGCCGCCGCCCATGCGCCGCTGTGGATCGAGAAGAAGGGCCTGCGCATCGCCGTGCTCGGCTACAACGAGTTCAAGCCGCGCTCCTTCGAGGCCGGCGCGGCGACCCCCGGCATCGCCTGGAGCGAAGACAGCCAGGTGATCGCCGACATCCGCGCCGCGCGCGCGGCGGGCGCCGACGTCGTGATTCCGTTCATGCACTGGGGCTGGGAGCGCGAGCCGGAACCCACCGAGCGCCAGCGCAGCCTCGCGCGCCTGATGATCGATGCCGGCGCCGACTTCGTCGTCGGCGGCCATGCGCACGTCACGCAGGGCGCCGAGGTCTACAAGGGCAGGCCGATCGTCTATAGCCTCGGCAATTTCGTCTTCGACGGCTTCGACCTGCCGGCGGCGCGCCGCGGCTGGCTGCTGAGCGTCAGCGTCGATCGCGGCGGCATGGTCGCCTGGCAGACGCTGGCGGCGCAGATCGACGACGCCGGCACGCCGCATCCGCTGCCCGGCGCACCGATGCCCTGCGGGCGCGCCGGCCACAATGAGGTCATGACATGCACCACGCCCTGACGGCCTTGCGCCTGTCGGCATTCCTGCTGGCATGCGCCGCCGGCCTCGCCGGCTGCGCCGCCTCGCGCATCAGCCTGGCGGACCATCCGCTCGCGGGCAAGGTCTGGGACGTCGCCGCCCAGCGCTTCGTCGAGCCGGCCGAGGCCGAGCGGCGCATCGCCGCTGCCGACATCGCGCTGCTCGGCGAGACCCACGACAATCCCGTGCACCACGCGGTTCAGTTGCGCCTGCTGCGGCGCGCCGTCGAGGCCGGGCGCCGGCCGGCGCTGGTGATGGAGCAGATCGACACCGAATGGCAGCCCGCCGTCGACAAGGCCCGCGCCATCGACGGCGTGGATGCCGCCGCGATCGCCGCCGCCGGCAAGGTCAGCCCTGGCTGGCACTGGCGCGAGTACGCGGAGCTCGTGTCGCTGGCGCTCGAGCGCCGGCTGCCGGTCGTCGCCGCCAATCTTTCGCGCACGCGCACGCGGACCATCGCCTCAGACGGGGTGGCGGCCCTTGGTGAGGGCGAGGCGGTGCGACTCGGCCTCGAGCCCGACTGGCCGGCGCCGCTGCGCGCCGAGATGCGCCGCCTGCTCGTCGACGGCCATTGCGGCGACGACAGCCCGATCATCGACAAGTTGATCGACGTCCAGCGCGCGCGCGACGCCGTCATGGCCGACACCATCCTGAAGACGGCCGCCGACGGCGTCGTCGCCATCATCGGCCGCGGTCATGCGCGCGCCGATCTCGGCGTGCCGCTGTACCTGGCCGGCCGCACGAACGGCCGCGCCGTGGTGTCGCTGGGGCTGGTGGAGGTGAGCGCGGGGAGACCGTCGCCACGCGACTACGAGGAGACGACGGCCGGCACCCACGACTTCGTCTGGTTTACGCCGCGCGCCGAACGCTCCGATCAGTGCGCCACGTTCAAGCGGTCGGCGGGCGCCTCCGCCAAGCCCTGACCGTCAGCGTTTCAGCAGCGACTTGAGGTCGGCGAACGGATTATGCGTCGCCGCCGCCGGCGCATCCGGCGCACCGCCGCGCGCGGTGGCCGCCTCGAGTTCGCGCATGTGCTCGTTGTCGTGGCAATAGAGGCACAGCAGCTCCCAGTTGCTGCCGTCGGGCGGATTGTTGTCGTGGTTGTGGTCGCGGTGGTGGACCGTCAGCTCGCGCAGGTTGGCCTGGGTGAAGGTGCGGCCGCAGCGGCCGCAGACCCACGGGTAGATCTTCAGCGCGCGTTCGCGGTAGCCCTGCTCGCGTTGCTCCGCGGCGCGGCGCGCCTCGGCGACGACGCGGTCGAGGCGGGCGTGGTCGGGTTGGTTCGATTTCGGCATCGGCCGATCTTAGCCGATGCCACGCAGTGCCGCTACGCGGCGGCGGCGATAGCGCCGGCCTGGCCCGACTTGACCACGAGCACGGCGCAGCCGAGGCCGCCTAGCACCTCGTCGGCGGTGCCCCGCAGTCCCGTGCCGTAGCGGCCGCCCATGACCACGAGGTCGGCGTCGAGTTCGCGCGCCGCTTCGAGGATGGCGGCGCCCGGCGCGGCCTTGACGACGCGGCTGTCGCAGTCGATGCCGTCGAGTTTCATCACGCCGGCGCGGTGGGCGAGATCCTCGCTCGCCGCCGCGACGTCCTTCTCGGCGGCGACGGCGGACAGCAGCGTCACCGGCGTGCGCGTGACGCGCGCGATCTGGGCCGCGGTATCGGCGACGCCGTCGCTGGTGTCGAAGCCGTCGACCGCGACGAGGATGCGCCGCTGCCACATGCGCGCCTGCCAGCCGGCCACCAGTACATGGCAGGTCGAGCTGGCGATGATGTGCGCGGCGACGTCACCGACCAGGCGCTGCTTGAGATCCTTCGGCGGCCTGCGGCCGATCACCAGGATGTTGCTGCTGGCTTCGCGGGCGGCGGCGACGACCTCGGCGACAGGCTTGCCGTGACGCACGATCTCTTCGGTATCGACGCCCGCGACCAGCGCTTCGCGCGTCGCCACCGTCAGGCGCGCCTTCGCCTGCTCGTCGTCGGCCGCAGAGTCCACGCTGGTGACGACGTCGAGCGTGACGCCGAAGCTGCGCGCCAGCGCGACGGCGATCTCCGTCGGCGCGCGTGAGAACTCGCTGCCGTCGGTCGCCAGCAGCAGGCGCTGGCGGCGGAAGCCGTCGGGCAGCAGGCTGCCGTGGCACTCGGCGAAGATGCGCGTCTTGCAGTTGCGGCAGATCTCGGGGTCGAGCGTCCAGTAGAGCGAGCCGGCGACGTTGGTCATGACGGGAAAGAACGCGCCCTCGCCGATGTCCTTGGTGTAGCCGCCCTTCTTGAGGAAGCCGTGCAGCGTCTTGTTGAGGCGATAGAAGTAGAGGCCGCCGCCGAGGCGCCGCCGCCGTCGCGCTTCCTGCGCCAGCACTTCGGCGCCGGCGACGTCGATGTAGTTGAGGCCGCCGGCCGTGATCAGCACCGACTTCTGCTGCGGGTTGTCTTCGTCGATCTGCTGCAGCGCCGCCTGCACGTAGCTGGCGGCGCCGAAGTAGAGCGCGCCGTTGACGCGCACGATGCGCAGCTGCGGGCATTCGGGCCGGCCCTGGGCGCGCACGAAGTGGTAGGCGCCTTCCTCCGGCGCCGGCACCACCGGGATGATCTCGGGCCGCGAGGTGCGATAGAGGAACATCAGCAGCGACAGCAGCACGCCGAGGAAGATGCCGGCCTCGAGGTTGAACAGCGTGCCGACCAGCGTCGCGGCGAGGATCGCCGACTCGGCCTTGCTGGTGCGCCAGATCGATTCCATGTGGTGGAAGTCGATCAGGCCCCAGGCGACGAGGAACAGGATGCCGGCCATCGCGGCGGTGGGCAGGTAGGCGGCGAGCGGCGCCACCAGCAGCAGCACCAACACCAGCGCGCCGGAGGCGATGATCGAGGCCAGCGGCGTCTTGGCGCCGGCCTCGTAGTTGACGCCGCTGCGGTTGAACGAGCCCGAGGAGGCGTAGCCCGAGAAAAAGGCGCCGGCGATGTTCGAGAGGCCCTGGCCGATGAATTCCTGGTTGCCGTCGATGCGCTGCTCGGAGCGCACGGCGATGGCGCGCGCGATCGACACCGCCTCGGTCAGCGCCAGCATGGTGATGACCAGCGCCGGGCCGAGCGTCTTCTTCAGGGCGTCGAGCGAGAAGTCGGGCATCGACAGCGGCGGCAGCGTCGCGGGCAGCGCGCCGACGGTGCGGATGCCGGTCGCGTCCTGTCCGACGGCGACGTTGAGGATCTCGGCGACGATGCTGCCGACGATCATCGCCGCGATCATGTAGGGCACCTTCTTGAGGTAGCGCTTGGTTGCTATCCCGGTCGCCAGCGTGACCAGGCTGACGGTGAGGACGAACGGGTTGATGTCGCCGACCTGCACCCAGAGCTGGTGCACGATCTCGTAGAACGGCGTGCCGCGCGGGATCGTGATGCCGAAGAAGTTGCGCACCTGGCTGGCGGCGATCAGCACCGCGGCGCCCGCGGTGAAGCCGATCACCACGGTGTGGGAGATGAAGTTCACCAGCGCGCCCATGCGCGCGAGGCCCAGCGCCAGCTGGAATACGCCGACGAGGAAGGTCAGCGTCAGCACCAGGCTGATGTACTGCGCCGAACCGGGTTCCGCCTGGTGCGAGAGCGCCGCGAAGACGGCGATCGAGATCGCTGTGGTCGGGCCGGACACCAGGTGCCAGCTGGATCCCCAGAGTGCCCCCACGACGGCGGGCATCATGGCCGCATAGAGGCCGTATTGCGGCGGCAGGCCGGCGATGGTAGCGAACGCCACGCCCTGCGGCAGGACGATCAGGGCGCCGGTGAAACCCGCGAGCGCGTCGTCGCGCGCCGTCTGCCGGTTGACGCGCGGCCACCAGCGCAGGAAGGGGAACAGCCTGACGAGCAGTCCGCCGGGTCGTCTCATGTCATCGGCCGGTGTCGAACCGGCCACGGGAACTGTGGGATTGGAGGCGTTCAATATTAGCAGACTCGAATGTTCATGGCCACGCGCTGACGCCGGCCGGGAAGGGCGCGTGCGAGCTTAGCGGGGCGCGCGTGAAGCGGTCGTGAAGGCTGCCGTCAGCCGCGGAAAACCAGCGTCGCCCTGGTGCCGCCGGCCGGGCCGGCGGCGAGCTCGATGCGCCAGCCCTGGCGATCGCAGATGCGCTTGACCAGCGAGAGGCCGATGCCGGCGCCGGCACTGCCGGCGCCGCGATAGTGGCGCTCGAAGACGCGCCCGAGTTCCGCGGGCGCAATGCCGCTGCCCGCGTCGCTGACGACGAGGCGGTCGGCCTGCAGGTGCACGCTCACGTCGCCCTCGCCGGCATGGCAGAGGGCATTGCGCACCAGGTTGTCGACGACGATCGAGAAGTAGGCGGAAGCGACGTCGAGCGTCGGCGTCGCGTCGGCCATCAGCACGAGGCGGTGATGCCGCTGGCCGGCCAGCGCGCCGTGGCGCTCGATGCTGGCACGCACCGCCTTCGCGCAGTCGCAGGGCTCGTCGACCGGCGCCTCCAGTTCGCGCGCCAGCAGCAGCAGGGCGGTCGTCAGTTCCGACATCTCGGTGGCGGCGCGTTCGATCCGCGCGACCCGCTGCTGCTGGCGGTCGTCGAGCGCCGGGTCGTCGGCCAGCACCTCGGCGGCGCCGCGGATGACGGCCAGCGGCGTGCGCAGTTCGTGGCTGGCGTCGGCGGCGAAGGCGCGCTCGCGCTCGAGCACCGGCGCGGTGACGCGGCCCGCGAGCCAGTAGCCGCCGCCCGCCGCGAGCAGGGTCATCAGCAGCGTGCCGCCGACCAGCCAGCCGAGGAAGCGTTGCTCGCGCCGGCGCTGGCGTTCCTCGCTGAACAGCACGTAGAGGCGGTCGCCGCTCGCCGTGTCGGCGACGACGACGCGCCACGGCACGCCGTCGATCGGAACCTCGTGGCGCCCCGGCACCAGCCGGCGCAGCGCCGGCGGCACCGCGGCCGCCTCGTCGCCAGCCGCCACGTAGCCGCGCAGGCTCGCGCTGTCGGGCGGCAGCGAATGCGGGTTGCGCGCGCGCCGCGCCATGTAGTCGGCGAGTTCGGCGGTCAGCGTCTCGTCGATCAGGCGTTGCGAGACGTCGTGCGCGGCGATCCAGATGCCGACGGCGAATACCAGGCTGATGACGGTGCCGAGCGCGGCGAAGGCCGCGGCGACCCTGAAGCGGAGGCTACGGTGCCGGAGCATCGGCGACGATCTGCCAGCCGAGGCCGCGCAGCGTGCGCAGCAGCGGGCGCTCGAAGCCGCGGTCGATGGCGCTGCGCAGGATGTGCAGGTGGGCGCGCAGCGCGTCGCTGTCGGGCGGCGCGTCGCCCCAGACGGCGCGTTCGAGTTCCTCGCGCGCGAGCACGCGCGGGCTGGCGCGCATCAGCGCCTCGAGCAGGCGCAGGGGAATCGGCGGCAGCACGATCGGCTGCTCGCCGCGCCTGACCTCGTAGGTCGAGGTGTCGAAGGCAAGGTCGCCGATCTGCAGCCGCTGGCGCGCGGCGGCGCCCTGGGCGCGGCGCGCCAGGGCCTTGAGGCGCGCCTCGACTTCGCGCAGCACGAAGGGCTTGACGACGTAATCGTCGGCGCCGGCTTCGAGACCAGCGATCTTGTCCTCGATGGTGTCGAGCGCCGTCAGCATCAGGATCGGCGTCTGGCGCCCGCCGTCTTCCTCGCGCAGGCGGCGGCACAGCGAGATGCCGTCGAGGCCCGGCAGCATGAGGTCGAGAACGATGACGTCGTAGTCGTTGGCCTGGGCCAGATTGAGGCCGCCGATGCCGTCGCCGGCCGCGTCGGCGAGATGCCGGTGCGCTTCGAGGTAGTCGACGAGGTTGGCGGCGA
The DNA here is from genome assembly GCA_046726235.1 of Pseudomonadota bacterium. Lineage (GTDB taxonomy): Bacteria > Pseudomonadota > Gammaproteobacteria > Burkholderiales > Rhodocyclaceae > Nitricoxidireducens. The sequence goes on along the minus strand of JBKPAD010000006.1, from coordinate 38,957 downwards.
GATCGGGGTTGTCCTCGATGACGAGGACTCTGAGAGGCGCATCCATCGCGCGGATTATGCGACAAAAACCGCCGCCGCCTTTGCGCTATGCTGGCGGCGTCATGAGGAATCCATGAGCCAGTTGCTGACCCTTTCGCGCGCGGCGCACCTGATCGGCGTGCCGCGCGGCGTGCTGCAGAAGCGCATCGGCGACGGCGAGTTGCCGGCGCAGGACGGCATGGTGTCGACCGAGGCGCTGCTCAAGCTCTATCCGGACCTCGACCTCGAGGAATCGGGCGCCTTCGAGCGCATCACCCGCATCAAGGAGCAGGCTTTCGGCCGCCGCGTGCGCGAGCGCATGCTGCCCTCGCAGGAGATCCTGGCCCAGCGGCTCGTCGAGCAGAGCAGCGAACTGGCCGACCTGCGCCGCCACCTGTCGCGCTACCACCGGCTCGTCGTGGACCTGCGCGAGCGCCTCGACGGGGCGCCGTCCGCGGCCGAACTGCGGCGCTTCGTCGACGACGGCCTCGCCGCGGTGCTCGGCAGCGCGCCGGAGCGCGATGCGCTCGAAGTGCTCGATGCTATGCTCGGCATCATGTCGGCGCGCGTCACGCTCAGGCCCTCGGGGCGCGAGTTCCTCGTCGAGGGCAGCGAACCCATCCTCAAGTCGGCGCTGAAGGCCGGTCTGGCGCCGTCATACGGCTGCGGCAACGGCAACTGCGGGCTCTGCAAGGCGCGCGTCGTCTCCGGCCAGGTGCGCCAGGTCGAGCACTACGACTATCCGCTGTCGGCGGCCGAGAAGGCGCAGAACTACACGCTGCTCTGCTGCCACACCGCGGTGAGCGACGTCGTCATCGAGGCGCTCGAGGCGAATTCTCCCGCCGACCTTCCCGACCAGCAGATCGTCGCGCGGGTGAAGCGCGTGGCGCCGCTCGACGGGCATACCCTGCTGCTGCATTTGCAGACGCCGCGCAGCCAGCGCCTGCGCTTCTTCGCCGGGCAGAGCGTCACGCTCGGCGTCGCCGGAGGCACCGCGGATTTCGGCGGCGACTATCCGGTCGCCTCCTGCCCCTGCGACGACCGCAACCTGCTGTTCCACATCGCGCAGCGCGACGACGACGAGTTCGCCCAGCGCATGTTCGCCGGCGCGGTACGCGAGGGCGATTCGATCAACGTGCGCGGCCCCTTCGGCCATTTCGTGCTGGCGCGCGACTCGGTCCGCCCGCTCCTGTTCGGTTGCTGCGACCTCGGCTTCGCACCGGTCGCCAGCCTAGTCGAGCATGCGCTGTCCGTCGACGCGGCGCCGTCGATCGCGCTGGTGTGGACGGCGACGCGACCCAACGGCCATTACGCGGCCAACCACTGCCGCGCCTGGGCCGACGCGCTCGACAACTTCCGCTACTCGGCACGCGAGGCGGGCGATGCCGAGGAGGCCGCCGCCGCGTTCCTTGACGAGGCGGCCGCGCTGGCCGACCTGCGCGAGCACGACATTTACCTCGCGGGGCCGGCGGAGTATCTCGCCGCGGCCGTCGCCGGGCTGCGCGCGCAGGGCGTCGATGCCGTTCATATAAGGCACTCGGCCCCCCTGTAACCGCCGTCCGCCGCTTGTCGGCGGTCAAGGAAACCCATGCTGGAAGGGCGGTTACAATGCCCGTTCCATCGGCATTCCGGTCGGGTCTTTCTGATGCGCATACGCAGCTTCATCCTGGCGGCATCCGCGGCGGTGGCCGTGGGCTTCTTCGGCGCGAGCTACTTCGTCATCGGGCGCATCCTCGAGCACACGGTGCGCGAGAACGCGCGCGAGTCGTCGGCGACGCTGGCGCAGGTCACCTTCACCGGCATGTACCAGGTGATGAGCACGGGATGGCGGCGCAAGCAGGCCGAGAAGTTCATCACGGCCATCCACGACGCCGCGGCGAAGGACACGCCGACCCAGTTGCAGATCTATCGCGGACCGATCGTCGTCACCGACTACGGCGACATCGAGCAGCCGCCGCTCGACGAGGCGCTGAAGTCGGCGATGAGCGGCGGCAAGGCGACCGTCGAGACGCCCGACGGCGGCGTGCGCTACCTGATGCCGCTGGTGGCCGGCGAGCGCTGTCTGCGCTGCCACGACGCCGCCAAGGATGGCGACGTGCTCGGCGTCATCGAGGTCAAGCAGGATTTCGCGCCGCTGGTCGAGAAGGCGCGCCGCGAGTTCCTGCTCTGGCTCGCCGGTCTCAGCCCGCTGCTGATGGGCATCGCCGCCTTCGCGGTGCTGCGCGTCAGCCGGCGCCTCGAAGGGGCGATCGGCGACATCGACACGGCGGTGTCGAAGGTCAACGCGGTCGCGGACCTGCGCCAGCTCGAGTTCAACCGCATGGACGCCGGCTTCACGGAGTTCAACGAACTGTTCGGCCACCTCCACGAGCTGGTCGAGAAGCTGCGCACCATCGCCGTCGACAAGCACGTCCTGACCTTCGAGATCGGCCTGCTGGAGAAATTCGTCATCACCTCCGAGGTGGTGCGCGACTGGGGCGAGTACATCGGCCGCCTGCTGCGCGAGATCAACAGCGTGATGCCGACGCACGTGCTGTTCTCGCTGTTCGAGGTCGGCGACGAAGTCTTCGACCTCGAGGTGTTCTGGGCGCGTCCGCCCTCGCCGGAGACGCGCGCCATGGTCGAGGCGCACGCGCGCCGCGTGGTGCACGACGACCCGCGCTTCAGCGGCCTCTCGCAGCTGACGCTGCACCACCATGCGCCGCAGTCGGGCGAGGAGCTGGTGCTGGACGCCGAGGAAGTGGCGCTGCATACCAAGACGCTGATGGTCGAGCGGCCCAAGATCGGCGGCATCGTCGGCATCGGCGTGAATGCCTGCGCGGTCGATGACGACACCCTGCGCCTCGTGATGGACAGCATCCTGTCGACCATGCTCAACGTGGTCGGCTCGGTGAAGGCGATCCACAAGTACACCCGCGACATGGAGTACTACGCGACGCGCGACCCGCTCACCGACCTCTACAACCGCCGCGTGTTCTGGGAGCTGTTCGAGTACGAGGTGGCGCGCTCGACGCGCCACAACTACAAGTTCGCCCTGCTGGTGATCGACCTCGACAACTTCAAGCTGGTCAACGACGCGCACGGCCACGCCGTCGGCGACCGCTACCTGCAGGCCTTCTCGCACGCCGTCAAGCAGGTGCTGCGGCCCGGCGACATCTTCGCGCGCTACGGCGGCGACGAGTTCGTGCTGCTGCTGCCGGACGTCAACCAGGAGGAAGCCGGGGTCGTCGCGCAGCGCGTGCTCGACGTCGCCAGCGCGGTCGAGATCGAGGTGCCGAGCGGCAGGATCTCCGGCGGCGTCTCGATCGGCCTCGCCATGTATCCGACGCATGCCGAAAACGCCAAGGACCTGTTCCTGTTCGCCGACAACATGATGTACAAGGCCAAGGAGTCCGGCAAGCATCAGGTCGGCATTCCCAACGACCAGGAAGTCGCCGAGGTTTTCCGCGACATGACGGAGACCACCATCGAGGTCGTCAAGGCGGTGAACGAGGGCCGCATCGTGCCCTTCTTCCAGCCGATCATGGACCTGCAGACGAACACGGTCATCGGCTTCGAGGTGCTGTCGCGCCTGGCGCTCGAGGGCAAGCACATGGAGGCGGGCCGCTTCATCGAGTTCGCCGAGAAGGCCGGCGTCATCCATCGCCTCGACACCATGATCCTCGAGAAGGCGCTGCGGGCGCTGGCGGAGACCAAGTTCACCGGCCACCTGTTCGTCAACCTGTCGCCGCGCGCGCTGGCGCTGTCGGACTTCGTGACGACGCTGAAGCGCCTGGTCGCCGAATACGGCATCGAGCCCGGCCAGATCGTGTTCGAGATCACCGAGCGCGACACGGTGAAGAACATCATCGTGCTCGAGCAGCTCGTCGGCGAGCTGAATCTCCACGGCTTCAAGCTGGCGATCGACGATTTCGGCGCGGGCTTCTCGTCCTTCCAGTACCTGCGGCGCTTCCCGGTCGACTTCCTCAAGATCGAGGGCGATTTCGTCGCCAAGATCCTCGAGAACCAGAAGGACCGCTCGTTCGTGCAGACGATCCACCAGCTCGCCGCCGACCTCAAGATCAAGGTCGTCGCCGAGCACGTCGAGAACGAGGCGGTGCTGGCCGAGCTGCAGAAGATGGGCATCGAGCTGGCGCAGGGCTACTTCATCGGCCGGCCGGAGAAGGAGCTCGGCGGCAACCTGCGCTGGCCGATGGTCTAGCGGCCTGCGCCCCCGGCCGCACCCGCGGCCGGTGATATGCTTTGCGCCATGAAGAAAAGCATACCGATAGCCCCTTTCGGCGGTGAGGACAGCAGTGCCTGCGACGGCGCCGAATCCTTCGCGCTGATGGTGCTCGGCGACAGCATGGAGCCGGAGTTCCGCGAAGGCGAGATCGTCATCATCGAACCGTCCGGCCTCGCCGTCGACGGCTCCTACGTGCTCGCGCACGTCGACGACGAGTGGATCTTTCGCCAGCTGCAGCAGACCGCCGCCGGCTGGCGCCTCGCGCCGCTGAATTCCGCCTACCCCGTGCGCGACATCGAAGACCTCGCGCCGGTGCGCGGCGTCATCATCCAGAAATCCGTTCCCGGCCGCCGCAAGGCGACCAAACGCTACGTCGAATAGGAACCGCCATGCCGTACTACGTCTACGAGATCAGCGACAAGCCGATCCTCCAGCTCGCCAAGCTCGCCCAGTTCGGCTCGTTCAAGGAGGCGAGCGCCGACGCCAAGCGCCTGCGCACCGAGACCGAGGGGCGCAACGTCAAGGTGATCTTCGCCGCCAACGAGCTCGAGGCCGAGGATCTGCTGTCGCAAGTGCGCCAGGCGCCGCTGGTGATCGGCGACGACATCTGAGGATGCGCGGCGCATGGCCGACGACCTCAACCGTCTGCCTTGCGTTTTCGAGCGCGCGCTGCTCGCGCAGCACGCGGCTTGCGAACTGTCGTGCCGCCGCAGCGTCGGCGAGGGCGAAACCATCGTCTGCGGATCGCCGCTCGCACGTTCGGCCTGCGGCACGCTCTACGGCCTCCTGCGCGAGAAGTCCGTATTCGCGCTCGGCCTCCGTGACACCGGACGCATCCTTCCCCACGCGGCAGTGATGAAGCTGCAATGCGGCGGCCTCGACGGGCTCAAGGCCACACTGATGCCGGAATCCCATGCGCCCGACGTGCACCGCCTCGTGCGCCTCGCCGTCGAGCGCCACGGCAGTCTGGAGACGCTGCCGTTTTCGGAGATCGTGAAGGGGGTTGCGGCGTTTCGGTTGCGGCGGAGGAGGTCGTAGGATGAAAGCGCTGCTTCGTTTTGGGTTCGTGGGCGCTCGGGCCGCCGGGGGGCTCTGCTGCGCTTCGTGTCCCCCGTCGTCGGCCTTCGGCCGCCGCCTCCTCCTTTACCTACGCGCAGCAGAGCCCCCCACCGTCCCGAGCCATTGCCGACGTGCCTTTCTTTCGGCTCGAAACCACCGGCGTATCCACAAGGAGGGTGGGTGTCCGATTCCCGTAAGTAAAGGAGGAGCGGCGGGCGCGGCCCGACGCGGGGGACATGGAGGGAATCGGATACCCGCCCTCCTTGGCGCGACGAGCAGTGCCTCGTACACATGACATGAACCTCGCCCCGCTGATCGAAGCCGTCCAGCACAACTGCCACATCGCCGATGCGCGTCATGCGCGCGACCTGACGATGTGCAACTACCTGCTGGAAATGCGCGAGTTCTACCGCTGGGAGTGCGACATGCCGTTCGGCGCCGCGCCGCCGCGCGAGGAAATCTCGCGCTGGCTCAGCGAGCGCGAGGCGCTTTGGGAGCGGGTTGCCGAGCAGGAGTTCGCCGCCGTGCCGGTGGCGCGGCAGCGCTACGAGCCCTTCGACGTCGCCGCCATCAATTGCGCGCTGGCGCCGCTCGGCCTCGTCTATGGCGCCGGCGTCGGCCGCTTCGGGCGCCCGCATTTCTTCCTCGGCCGCCTGGACCGCCGCGAGAGCATCGACGGACTGCAGGTCGTGATCATCGCCTGCGAATACGCGCGCGACCTCGCTGCCATTCCGGCGGCGCTGCAGGGCGACACCATCATCGTGCGCATCGAGGCGCTGCGCCAGTTCCTCTGGGAAAAGGCAGAGGCCTGGGGCGTCAAGCAGGCGCCGGGGCCGATGCGGCGCGCGCTCGAAGCCTACGGCTGGTTCGATGACGCGGCGGCCGCGCTCGAGCGCATGACGGCCGCCGAGACCGCCAGCGTAATCCTCCACGAGCGCGGCGAATACGCGGCGGGGCGCGAGCTCGGCGCGGAATGGGAGCACATGCTGGCGGGCTTTCGCGAGCGGCGCGCCGAGATCCTGGCGCGCGCCGTGCGCGATCACCTCGCCGACTGCTTGGTCACGCTGCCGGCGCTGGTCGAGCGGCAGGCGTGGCCGGCCCTGCATGTCTGGTTCGCCAACCTCGACGGCATGCGCCGCGGCCTGGTGCCGGCGCTGATCGCGGCCGGCGAGGCGTGGGCCGCAGGCGGCGACGCCGCCGCGGTGCTCGCCGAAGTGCGCCGAGGCGCAGAGCACTGGCGCGCCCTGGCGCAGCGCCTGCTCGAGATTCACCGTGCCGAGGGCGCCGGCGCCGAGGCGCGCATCGCCGCCATGACGTCGGACTTGCCCGCCCTCGCCTTGTAGAATTGCGGCATGCCTCGATTTGCCGCGAACCTCTCCTACCTGTTCACCGAATTTCCGTTCGAGCGGCGCTTCGCGGCGGCGGCGGAGGCGGGTTTCAAGGCGGTCGAATTCCACTTTCCCTACGCGGTTGAGTCTGCGCGGCTCGCCGATGCCGCGCATGCCGCCGGCGTCGAGGTGGTGCTGTTCAACCTGCCGCCGGGAGACTGGGCGGCCGGCGAGCGCGGCATCGCCTGCCATCCCGACCGCATCGATGAGTTCCGCGCCGGCGTGGCGACGGCAGTCGACTACGCCAAGGCGCTCGGCTGCCCGCGCCTGAACTGCCTCGCCGGCATCGCGCCGGCCGGCGTCGATGCGGCGACGGCACGGGCGACGCTCGTCGCCAACCTGCGCTTCGCCGCCGCGGCGCTCGCGCAGGCCGGCCTCACGCTGCTGCTGGAGCCGATCAACACGCGCGACATGCCGGGCTTCTTCGTCGCCGCCAGCCGCCAGGCGCTGGACATCATCGCCGAAGCCGACGCGCCGAACCTGCGCCTGCAGTACGACGTCTATCACGCGCAGGTCATGGAAGGCGACCTCGCGCGCACGCTGGCCGAGCATCTGCCGCGCATCGGCCACGTCCAGATCGCCGACAATCCGGGGCGCCACGAGCCCGGCAGCGGCGAGATCAATTTCCCCTTCCTCTTCGGCCATCTCGACCGCATCGGCTACGAGGGCTGGGTCGGCTGCGAATATGCGCCGGCCACCGACACGGCGTCCAGCCTCGGCTGGCTCCACTCAATGCAAACCCGGAAGACAAATAAGACATGAACTGGTTCGTCAATCTCAGCATCCGCTGGAAATTCCAGATCGGCTTCTTCGTCGTCACCATGGTGACGACCATCTACAACCGCATCCTCGCCTCGCACGAGCTGCAGAAGATGATCGACATCGCGCGCCAGGGCGGCGCACCGGAGATCGCGCTGAAGGCGATGAGCGACAACCGCGCCGCCTACCACCTGCATTCGGTCTGGGAATCGGGCCTCGAATTCGCGCTGCAGTTCATGCTCATCGGCTTCGTCGCCAAGCTGTTCCTGAAGCCGATCCTCGAACTCTGCAATGCGCTGCGCGCGGTCGAGAACGGCGACCTGACGCGCGGCGTGAAGGTGACGGCGCACGACGAGATCGGCATCCTGCAGCGCATCTTCAACGACGTCATCGGCCGCCTGTCGCGCATCCTCGGCAACGTCGAGGACAGCGGCCGCCAGATGGGCCAGTCGGCGTTCCAGATCGCGACCATCGCCAGCGAGATCGCCGAAGTCAGCCGCCAGGAGCAGACGCGCTCGGCGGAAGTCGTCGCCGGCACCCAGGCGCTGGCCGAGGTGGCGCGCACCGTCGAGGAGCAGGCCGCGAGCGCCGCCGCGCTGACGCGCGACGTGCAGGAAAAGGGCAACGCGGGCATCAGCGCCGTCCAGCGCAACATCGCCGAGATGGAGACCACGGTCGGCGAGGTCAACCGCGTTTCCGCCGAGGTTGCCGAGCTGGCGACGGCGGCGCAGGAGATCACCCAGATCATCGACAGCATCAAGGAGATCGCCAACCAGACCAACCTGCTGGCGCTCAACGCGGCGATCGAGGCGGCGCGCGCCGGCGAGCAGGGCCGCGGCTTCGCCGTCGTCGCCGACGAGGTGCGCAAGCTCGCCGAGCGCACCACGCTGTCGGCCACCGAGGTCACGGCCATCGTGTCGACCATCAACGGCCGCGTCCAGCAGCTGCGCGACACCATGAGCTCGGTCGTCGAGCATGTGCACGGCAGCCAGGCCGTCGCCGGCGAGACCTCCGCCGTGATGTCGTCGATGGCGGGCAGCGTCGAGCAGGCGGCGCAGGGCAGCGAGGCCATCGTCGGCGCCAGCCGCCGTCAGGTGGAACAGCTCGCCGGCCTCGAGGCCACGCTCGAGCGCCTGTTCGCGACGCTGCACGAGAGCTCCACCAAGGTCGAGACCACGGCCGCGATCGGCAACGACCTGCATCGCGTCACCGAGCAGCTCAACGAGGTCATGTCGGGCTTCACCTTTCAGCGCGCCGTCGAGCCGGCGAAGCGCGAGCGCGGCGAGAAGCGCCGCTATCCGCGCCTCGAACGCGGCCTGCTCGTCACCGTGAAGGAGGAGGGCGGCGAGGAACTGCCGGCCGAGGCGCTGGCCTCCGACCTCAGCCTCACCGGCATGAAGCTGGTGCTGTCGAAGGCGCTTCAAAGCGGCGGCCGTCCGGTGACGGTGAACCTGCACCTGCCGGCGAACTCGGTCGACCGCTACATGCAGCAGCCGCCGCTCGCGCTCAAGGCCGCCGTGCGCTGGCAGCGCGACGAGGACGGCCACCCGCACTGCGGCGTCGAGTTCCAGAACCTGAGCTCCGAGCAACGCGACCGGCTCGCCGGCGTCTTCGCCTTCCACCATGCCGCGCCGGCCTTCGGCGGCTGACGCTGCCGCCACCTTCGCGCCGCAGCGCGTGCTGCTGCGGCGCCTGTTCGACGCCGCCGTCGGCGCCGCCGATCCGGCGCGCTGCCTGCCGCCGCATCTGGCGGCGCTCGGCGCGCTTCCCGCAAGCGGCCGCCTGGTCGTGATCGCCGCCGGAAAGGCGGGCGCCTCGATGGCGAAGGCCGTCGAAGACCACTGGCCCGGCGATCCGGCGCGCCTCTCCGGCTTCGCCGTCACGCGCTACGGCCACGGGCTTCCCTGCCGCCGCATCGAGGTGATCGAGGCCGCGCACCCGGTGCCCGACGCCGCGGGCGTCGCCGCGGCGCAGCGCGCGCTCGAATCGGTGCAGGGCCTGACGGCGGACGACCGCGTGCTGGTGCTGCTCTCGGGCGGCGGCTCTGCATTGCTGGCGCTGCCGGCGCCGGGCGTCGCGCTCGCAGACAAGCAGGCCGTCACGCGCGCGCTGCTCGCCAGCGGCGCCGCCATCGACGAAATCAACTGCGTGAGGAAGCACCTCTCGGCGATCAAGGGCGGCCGCCTCGCGCTCGCCGCTGCGCCGGCGCCGGTGCTGACGCTGGCGATCTCCGACGTGCCCGGCGACGATGCAGCCGTGATCGCCTCAGGCCCGACGGTCGCCGACCCGAGCACCCTCGCGGACGCCCGCGCCATCCTCGAGCGCTACCGGATCGAGCCGCCGGCATCGGTCGTCGCCGCACTCGCCGCCGCGAGCAACGAAACGCCGAAGCCCGGCGACGCCCGCCTAGCGCGCGCCGAAACGCGCATCGTCGCCACCGCCGCCGATGCGCTCGCCGCCGCGGCCGCCGCCGCGCGGGAAGCGGGCGTGACGCCGCTGGTCCTCGGCGACGCCATCGAGGGCGAAGCGCGCGAGGCCGCGCGCGTGCTGGGCGGCATCGCGCTCGCCTGCGCCCGCGGCGCGGGCCCGGTCGCGCGGCCCTGCGTGCTGCTCTCAGGCGGCGAGACCACCGTGACCGTACGCGGCAAGGGACGCGGCGGCCGCAACGCCGAATTCCTGCTCGCGCTCGCCATCGCCCTGCGCGGCGCGCCGAACATCCACGCCATCGCCTGCGACACCGACGGCATCGACGGCTCCGAGGACAACGCCGGCGCGCTGCTGCTCGCCGACACGCCGGACCGCGCGCGCGCCGCAGGGCTCGACGCGCGCGCCCGCCTGGCCGACAATGACGCCTACGGCTACTTCGCCGCGCTCGGCGACCTCGTCGTCACCGGCCCGACGCGGACCAACGTCAACGACTTCAGGGCGATCCTCATCGAATGACGGCGCACGCTCACCACCATTACGAACACCCGGTCGACGAAGCCGCGCGCTCGGCGCTGCTGGCCGAACTCGCGGCGCTGCTGCCGGCGGCTTCGCTGCTGGTCGACTTCGAAGACCTCAAGCCCTGGGAGTGCGACGGTCTCACCGCCTACCGCCAGTTGCCGCTCGCCGTGGCGCTGCCGGCCGACGAGGCGCAGGTGGTCGCCATCCTCCAGGCCTGCCACCGCCATCGCGTGCCGGTGGTGGCGCGCGGCGCCGGCACCGGTCTCTCGGGCGGCGCGACGCCGGTGACCGACGGCGTGGTGCTCTCGCTCGCCAAGTTCATGCGCATCCTCGAGGTCGATCCGGCCGCGCGCACGGCACGCGTCCAGCCCGGCGTGCGCAATGTCGCGATCTCGGAAGCCGCGGCGCCGTTCGGTCTCTACTACGCGCCCGACCCCAGCTCGCAGATCGCCTGCACCATCGGCGGCAACGTCGCCGAGAACTCGGGCGGCGTGCATTGCCTCAAGTACGGCCTGACGGTGCATAACGTGCTCAGGCTGCGCGTCGCGCTGATCGACGGCACGCTGGTCGACATCGGCAGCGACGCCCTCGACGCGCCCGGCTACGACCTGCTCGCAGTGATGGTCGGCTCCGAAGGCATGCTCGGCGTCGTGCTCGAGGCGACGGTGAAGCTGACGCCGAAGCCGCAGATCGCGCAAGTCGTCATGGCCTCGTTCGACGACCTCATCAAGGCCGGCAACGCCGTCGCCGACATCATCGCCGCCGGCATCATCCCCGCCGGCCTCGAGATGATGGACAAGCCGGCGACCGCCGCCGTCGAGGACTTCGTGCACGCCGGCTACGACCTTTCCGCCGCCGCCATCCTGCTCGCCGAATCCGACGGCACGCCCGAGGAAGTCGCCGAGGAGATCGCCGCCATGCGCGCCGTGCTGGAGAAGGCCGGCGCGCGCGACCTGCGCGTCTCGCAGTCCGAGGCCGAGCGGCTCAAGTTCTGGGCCGGGCGCAAGGCCGCCTTCCCGGCCGTCGGCCGCATCACGCCCGACTACCTGTGCATGGACGGCACCATCCCGCGCAAGCACCTTGCGCACGTGCTGACCGAGATCGGGCGCCTCTCGCAGCGCTATCGCCTGCGCTGCGCCAACGTCTTCCACGCCGGCGACGGCAACCTGCATCCGCTGATCATGTTCGACGCCAACCACGGCGACGAACTCGAGCGCGCGACCGAGTTCGGCGCGCGCATCCTCGAGCTCTCGGTGGACGTCGGCGGCACCATCACCGGCGAGCACGGCGTCGGCATCGAGAAGGTGCGCCAGATGTGCGTGCAGTTCTCGCCCGAGGAACTCGCCGCCTTCCACGCGCTGAAGGAAGCCTTCGATCCGCCGCGCCTGCTGAACCCCGGCAAGGCCGTGCCGGTGCCGCGGCATTGCTCCGAATACCGGCTCACCGGCAGCGCGAGGGAAGCATGAGCGACCTGTCGCAGCAACTCGCGGACCGCGTCCGCGCCGCCAGCGGCCCGCTGCGCGTCCGCGGCGGCGGCAGCAAGGATTTCTACGGCGAGGCGCTGCGCGGCGAAACGATCGATGTCGCCGGCCATCGCGGCGTCGTCGCCTACGAGCCGACCGAACTCGTCGTCACCGTGCGCGCCGGCACCCCGCTCGCCGAACTCGAAGCGCTGCTCGGCGAGAAGAACCAGATGCTCGCCTTCGAGCCGCCGCGCTTCGGCGACGGCGCCATCTCATTTGCCACCATCGGCGGCGCCGTCGCCGCCGGCCTCGCCGGCCCCCGCCGCGCCGCGGCCGGCGCCGTGCGCGACTACGTGCTCGGTGTCAAGCTGCTCGACGGCGCGGCGCGCGAACTCAACTTCGGCGGCCGCGTGATGAAGAACGTCGCCGGCTACGACGTCTCGCGCATGATCGCCGGCAGCCTCGGCACGCTCGGCCTGATCCTCGAAGTCTCGCTGAAGGTGCTGCCGAAACCTGCGGCCGAGGCCACGCTGCGCCTCGACCTGCCCGAGGCGAAGGCGCTCGAAACCATGAACCAGTGGGCCGGCCGCCCGCTGCCGATCTCCGCCACCGCCTGGCAGGGCGACGCGCTGACCGTGCGCCTGTCCGGCGCCCGCGCGGCCGTGGCCGGCGCCGTCGCCAGGCTCGGCGGCGAAGTCCTCGCCGACGATGCCGCCGAGCGCTTCTGGCAAGAGCTGCGCGAACAGCGGCTCGACTTCTTCGCCGGCGATGCGCCGCTCTGGCGCCTCGGCCTGCCCTCGACCGCCGGCAAGCCGGACCTTCCCGGCGCCACGCTGATCGAATGGGGCGGCAGCCAGCGCTGGCTGCGCGGCGACATCGACCCCGCGCGCGTGCGCGCCGAAGCCGCGCGCCTGCGCGGCCACGCCACCCTGTTCCGCGGCGGCGACAAGTCGGCCGGCGCCTTCCACCCGATGCCGCCCGCCCTCGCCGCGCTCAACGAGCGCGTGCGCCGCGCGCTCGATCCGCTGGGGCGCTTCGACACGGGCAGGCTGTAGGGCGGTTTGTGTGTCTCGGCACCATGCAATTCCCACATTCGGCGTTCCCTTTCATGGTCGGGCTGTCATCGCTCTGAGTGTTGGATGAATTGACAACACGCTGGCGCGTTGTCAGAATGTCCAACATGAAGGCCGTCAATCTTGTTTCGACGCGCATCGCCTACTCGGCGTCGGCGTTCGCGGATCTGGTGCTGTGGCGGCTCGCGGAACCTGTTGCCGGGTCGGCGCATCCGTTCAAGTACAGGCTGGCGTATGTAGTTGCTGGCAAGTGCGTTCTGCGTTACGACAACGAGGTCGGCAAGGGCGACCATCGGCACGTCGGCGGCAAAGAGCATAGCTACGCCTTCACGACGCCCGAACAATTGATCGCCGACTTTCAACGCGACATCGAGAGGTGGAACCATGAAAACCGTGACGCTTGACGTCCGCAAGCCTGCCGAGGCGATGGCGGATTTTGCGCAAGCCTGGAAGACCGGCAAGCCGCAGCGTTCCGCACGCATCAGCTTCGCGACGCCGGAACTGCTCTGGAAAGTCCTGACCGAGAGACGCTGGGAACTGCTGAAGGCGCTTTGCGGCGCGGGGCCGATGTCGATCCGCGAGGCGGCCCGCCGCGTCGGGCGCGACGTCAAGGCGGTGCATGGCGACGTTACGGCCTTGCTGAATGCCGGCGTACTAGACCGTACCGACGACGGCCGTATCGTTTTCCCCTTCGAGGCGGTGAAAGTCGAGTTCCTGTTGCAGGCGGCTTAGAGCCGGTCCAGCGGGCTTACCACGCCTCGCCCGCCGCGATTGAGGACGTGGGTGTAGATCATCGTCGTCCGCACGTCCGCGTGGCCGAGCAGTTCCTGCACCGTGCGGATGTCGTAGCCGTTTTCGAGCAGATGCGTGGCGAAGCTGTGGCGCAGGGTGTGCGGCGTGGCGGCCTTGGCGATGCCCGCGGCGCGCAGCGCGTGCTTGAACAGGCGCTGGACCGTCTGATCCTGCACATGATGGCGGCGCAGCAGCCCCGAGCGCGGATCGACCGACAGTTTCGCGGACGGGAACACGTACTGCCAGGCCCATTCCGCCGCGGCGTTCGGATACTTGCGCTCCAGCGCGTAAGGCAGATAGACCCGGCCGTTGCCCGCCGCCAGATCCTGCCCGTGCAGGGCGCGGACGCGCCGCAGGTGCGTCTGCAACGGCTCGGCGAGCGCCGCAGGCAGCATCGTCACCCGGTCCTTGAATCCCTTGCCGTCGCGCACCAGGACTTCGCGGCGCGCAAAGTCCACGTCCTTCACGCGCAGGCGCAAGGCCTCCATGATGCGCAGCCCCGCGCCGTACAGCAGGTTCGCCGCCAGCCACGGCGTGCCGTCGAGTTGGGCGAGCAGCGCCTGCACCTCCTGGGTCGTGAGCACGACGGGCAGGCGCTTCGGCGCCTTCGCCGATTCGATGCCGTCGAGCCACGGCAGTTCGATCGCCAGCACTTCGCGATAGAGGAAGAGCAGGGCGTTCTTGGCCTGGTTCTGCGTCGAAGCCGCCACCTGCCCGGCCACTGCCAGATGCGTGAGGAAGGCTTCGACCTCCGGGGCGCCCATGTCGCGCGGGTGCCGCTTGCCCGAGAAGAGGATGAAGCGCTTGACCCAGTCGACATACGCCTCCTCCGTGCGCAGGCTGTAATGCTTGAGCCGAATCTTTCCCCGCACCTGATCGAGCAGACGCGGAGCCCCGTCCGATGTTGCCTTTGCCGCCGCCGATATTTTGTCCACAGCCGGTCGAAGTGGTTGAATACAGAAGCAATGTATGACAACATCAACCGCAATTCAATGTCATGACGGAATCTTTTCCGTCACTTTCGATCCACATTTATTGTTAGAGCGCATGACATCCCGAGGCCGAAAGCTGATTACCGTCGTTGGTTTCGCACTTCTCGCGGTATCGCTAGCGGTTGCCGTTGTGCGCGCGTATTTGCCGGGTGGAAAGACAGCGTGTGCCGCCGAGTGCGTCAAGAAGAAACGCGCGTATCGCTACACGCCACCAGTGGTCGGATACAGAAATCATGTTGTGGAAGCGGAGAAGTGCGAATGCTATTGAAGATGTCAAAGCCTCCTAGATTGGTGTGGCCCACGCTCTCTAACCCTGCAGTCGAGCGGACGCTTCGCCTATCGGCTCAGCGCCGCTCACTTCCACGTTGGGGCGCTCATAACAAAGGAGGTTTGCCGCTGTGAAGCTTCTTCTTCTCGCGCTTGTTGTTCTCGTCCTGCTCGTCGTCGCAGTCGTCGTGCTCAAGCGCCGTGCATCTTCCGGCGGTGGCGATGCTCCGTGGCCGTTCTATGCAAAGAAGCCGCTCTCACCGCCCGAGCAAGTCCTCTATCACCGCCTTGTCGCCGCAATGCCGGAGTGCATCGTCCTCGCCCAGGTCCAACTGTCTCGCGTCCTCGGAGTCAAGAAAGGGTTCAACTTTCGTGAGTGGAACAACCGAATCGACCGCATGAGCCTCGATTTCGTAGTGTGCCTCAAGGACTCAACCATCGTCGCCGTAGCTGAGCTTGACGACAAAACCCATGAAAAGGCATCGCGCGTCGAGGCCGACGCAAAGAAAGAAAAGGCATTGTCGGCCGCTGGCGTTGCTCTCGTCCGCTGGAACGTGAGCGCGTTGCCTGATGAAAATGCAATTCGTCTAGCCTTCGCCAAATGAGCCGCCGCGCCCCAACCCATCATTCGAGCGGACCTGCGCGAAAAGCCGCGCAGGCCGCTCAATTCAGACGTTGGGCAACAAGGACCGAATCGATGCCACTGCTCGCACTGCTATCAATCTTCGCAACATTTCTCCTGATCCCGTTTTCAGCAATGGCGGGCTGCTCATCTATTGCGGAACTCAGATCCAGCAAGCTATATATCGACATCTCGGATGGAGGTTGTGGCGAGCTATCCGTTTCCTTCACTACCAAAATTGGTAAGGATGGCCAGCCTGATTACGAAAGCATTAAGCGTTTTCCGTTCAATCAGGAATGTGTTCTGCTTAGCGACAAAGATGGCAACCCGACAAGACTATCCTGTCATGCTAAGGGTCATACGCCGTTGGCAGGCGCATCGTACAAACGCAAGAAAGCCGGATACCAGACGATCAACTGCGGATACGAAGGTGAGAAAGATGGGCAGGTGGAATTTTTCCAATACATTTGCACAAAAGGTTGCGACAAGCCATCGGTGCCGCAAGTATTGGATGAGCCGTACCTTTGCGATTAGTCAGCCATCGTAGTCCGCACGTGTCGCCCAACCCATCATTCCACCGGACGCTGCGCGATGAAGCCGCGCAGCGCCGGTGAATTCAAACGTTGCGCCTCTTCGGCGCAGCGCCGATGTACGACATCGTGAAAGAGTTTTCGTCCCCAGGTTTTCCATTTACCGAGCAACTGGACTGAGCCCGCAGCCTTGGGCGTCTTGATGAGTAGATTGACAGCGCGTACGCGAAAGCGTACCGTGTCGGCTCCACGAGAAGGAGTTGAACATGGCGACCCTTACTGCGAGTGAAGCCCGCGCCAACCTGTATCGCCTCATCGACCAGACGGCTGAGTCACATCAGCCGATCCATATTGCCGGAAAGAGAACCAGCGCGGTTCTTCTGTCTTCCGAGGATTGGGACGCGATTCAGGAAACGCTCTACCTGCTTTCGATTCCTGGCATGCGCGAATCAATCAAGCAGGGTATGGCTGAGCCTCTTGGCAAAAGTGCCAAGGAGCTTAAGTGGTGAGTTGGCGCGTCCTCTACTCGAAGCATGCACAGAAGGACGCGAAGAAACTGGCGGCGGCTGGCTTGAAGGACAAGGCGAAAGAATTATTAGCTGTTCTCGCTGCCGATCCCTTTCAAAACCCGCCGTACGAAAAGCTCGTAGGCGACTTGGCCGGTGCCTACTCGCGACGCATCAACATTCAGCACCGCTTGGTGTACGAGGTATTTGCCAAGGAGCGCGTCGTCCGTGTGCTTCGCATGTGGTCGCACTACGAATAGAGGTCAAATCAGCAATCCGACCATGCCAGGAGGGCACCGTTGATCGCCTTCCTGAAGGCGCTGAAGCCGGCGTCGCGAGCCTTGCTGGTCGCGGCCGGCTATCTGGCGGCGCTGGTCGTCGCGGTGGCGGTCGTTGCGGCGTTCGGCGCGCGTGCCGAGGTTTCCGACGGCATGGCGGCGTTCGGCGATTCGCTGCTGTTCCTCGCCGCATTCGGCCTGGCGGCGGTGCCGGCGACGGGCGCGGCGCTGTTCTTCCTGCGGCCGCACGCGCGCTTCTGGCAGGGCGCGGCGATCGTCGCGCTCGGCATCGCGGCGACGGGCCTGGGGGCGCTGGCCGCGTACCTCTCGGGACGAGAGCTCGATACGGGCTCGGTGCTGGCGGCGTGGTCGTCCCTCTCCCCGCTGCGCCTGCTGGCGGCGCCGCTGTTCGCGCTGGCTTTCGTTCTCGCCGCGGTGTTCTCGCCGAGCCGCACCTGCCGCGGGATGCTGCTCGCGGCGGCGGCCGGCGAGGCGGCCGTCTTCCTCTGGGTGGCGGCCGAGTGGTACCGCGCGACGCTTTGAGGCGCGCCGGCGCGAGGCCGGCCGTCTACGGCTTGATCTGGCCGCGGACTTCGCCGCCCTTGTGCATGGCGCTATGCACGTTGACGTAGAGCTCGCCGGCCTTGAAGGCGCGGTATTGCTCGGCGGTCAGCTTGCTGCCTTCGGGCACCATCCAGCTGTTTCCGCTCTTCGTCAGGGTGACGATCGGAGGGCCGTTCTTGCCCATGGCGCCGTGGTGGATGTGGGCCATGATGCCGTCCATGCCGGTCGTCATGACGCTGCCGGCGACGCTCATGTCGTCCTTGACGGTAATGGTGCCGCTGCCCTTGGCGGCGGTGGAGACGGGCGGGACTTCCTGGTCGCCGCTTAGCATCACCTGGATGTCGGCGGCGACCGCGAGTCCGGAGAACGCGGAGATCAGCAGGGCGGAAAACAGGCTGCGGACATGTCGTGCGGTCATGATCTTGTCCTCTCTGGTCGATAGGGGATTGCGCGGGTGCGCCTGTATAAGCAAAGTATTGCCGAGTCATTCTGTCAACTACTAAGCGGTCGCGTCGGTGCGCGGGCGCTCCCAAGCGCCTGTGCCGGCCGTGTAGCATGCCGGCTGCAAGTCCGCCTTCGTTCGACATGGAGATACCGATGAAACGCACGCTGCTCGCCGCCGTCCTCGCCGTTCCGCTGTTCGCCCACGCTGCCGGCTTCACGCTGGCCAGCCCCGACATCAAGGCCGGCGGCATGATCGGCAAGCGCTTCGAGTTCGACGGCTTCGGCTGCAAGGGCGACAACAAGTCGCCGGCCCTCAAGTGGGGCGGCGCACCGGCCGGCACGAAAAGCTATGCCGTGACGGTGTACGACCCGGACGCGCCGACGGGCTCGGGCTGGTGGCACTGGATGGTGATCAACATTCCGGCCGACGTCTCCGAGCTGCCGGCCGGCGCAGGCGTGCCGAACAGCACGGCGCTGCCCAAGGGCGCGGTGCAGAGCCGCATCGACTACGGCGTCGCGGCCTTCGGCGGCGTCTGCCCGCCGCCGGGCGACAAGCCGCATCGCTACATCTTCACCGTGCATGCGCTGAAGACCGAGAAGCTCGACGTGCCGGCGGACGCGACCGCCGCGCTGACCGGTTTCATGATCAATGCCAATTCGCTCGGCAAGGCCAGCTTCACGGCGAAGTACGGCCGCGCGAAGTAGTAAACTCCGCCGCCATGAAAACCGACGCCAACCTGATCGAGATCGACGACCTGCATTTCGCCTACGGCGAGCACAAGGTGCTCACCGGCGTGAACCTCAAGGTTCCGCGCGGCAAGGTCGTCGGCATCCTCGGCGTCGGCGGCTCGGGCAAGAGCACGCTGCTGCGCCTGATCGGCGGCCAGCTCTGCCCGGACCGCGGCGCGGTGCGCGTGGCCGGCCGGGTGATGCACGAGCTCGACCAGCACGAGCTCTACGACATGCGCCGCAGCATGGGCCTGATGTTCCAGGCCGGCGGCCTGTTCAGCGACATGTCGGTGTTCGACAACATCGCCTTCCCGATGCGCGAGTTGACGGACCTGCCGGAAGACCTGATCCACGACCTGGTGCTGATGAAGCTGCACGCGGTCGGCCTGCGCGGCACGACGGACCTGATGCCGAGCGAGCTTTCCGGCGGCATGGCGCGACGCGTGGCGATGGCGCGGGCGATCGCGCTCGATCCGCTGCTGGCGATGTACGACGAGCCCTTCGCCGGCCTCGACCCGATCTCGCTCAACGTCATCGCACAGCTGATCCGGCGCCTCAACGATGCACTCGGCACGACCTCGATCGTGGTGACCTACGACGTCTCGGAATCGCTGAAGGTGGTCGACTACGCCTACCTGCTGTTCAACGGCGTCATCGCCGCCGAAGGCACGACCGAGGACCTGATGAACTCGGATCTCCCGTTCGTGCAGCAGTTCATCCACGCGCGCCCCAACGGCCCCGTGCCCTTCCACATGGAAGGCGCACCCTACGCGCAAGACCTCGGCCTCGCGGCCTGAGTTTCGCGCGGCTCAGCCGCGCCGGTCGACGTTCTCCTGCAGCCAGGCCTCGAGCAGTGCGAGGTGCCACAGCTTGCTGCCTTGCAGCGGCGTGGTGTGGGCTTCGGGTTCCGCCAGCAGCTTCTCGACGCAGGTGCGCTCGAACAGGCCGCGCTCGCGGCAGGCCTTCGACTCGAGCAGGCCGCGCATGTAGTCGAGGAACGGGCCGCGCACGTACTTGAGCGCCGGCACCGGGAAGCCGACCTTGGGGCGGTCGATGACGGCGTCGGGCACCAGGCCGCGCGCGACCGCCTTGAGCGGGAACTTGCCGCCCTCGCGCAGGCGCAGGCCCGGCGGCATGCGCGCGGCGAGCTCGACGACCTCGTGGTCGAGGAAGGGCACGCGCGCCTCGACGGCCCAGGCCATCATCATGTTGTCGACGCGCTTGACGGGATCGTCGACGATCAGCGTCGTGACGTCGAGGCGCAGCACCTGGTCGAGGAATTCGTCGGCGCCGGGACGGGCCAGCGCGGCGGCGACGGCCTCCGAGGTGACGTCGGCGACGTGGAAGGCCGGCGTCACGGTCTGCAGGTATTCGTCGTGGCGGCGGTCGAAATAGTGGCGCGCGAAGCGCTCGAGCGGCGCGCCGCCCTCGGCCTCCATGCGCGGATACCACGGGTAGCCGCCGAACACTTCGTCGGCACCCTGGCCGGACATGACGACCTTGGCGTGCGGGTGGACCTTCTCGCCGAGCAGATCGAAGGCGGCGACGTCCTGGCTCACCATCGGCTCGGACATGTGGCGCACGGTCTCGGGAATGCGCGCCAGCAGCTCGGCGTTCGAGATCGAATGGCGGTGGTGGCGCGTGCCGAAGTGCTCGGCGACGAGGTCGGAAAACTCGAACTCGTCGCCGGATTCGCCGGGGCCGTGCTCGAAGCCGATGGAGAACGTCAGCAGGTTGTGCACGCCCTGCTGCGCCATCATGGCGACGACGAGGCTGGAATCGAGGCCGCCCGAGAGCAGCACGCCGACCGGCACGTCGGCGGCGTGGCGGTGGCGGTCGATGGCGCGCCCGAGCACGTAGCGCGTCGCGGTGATCCAGTCTTCCTCCGACAGCACGCGCTGCGGCCGCGTCGCGTCGAGCGACCAGTAGCAGCGCTGGCTGAAGCGGCCGTCGCGGCTGATGGTCAGCGTCGTCGCCGGCGGCAGCTTGCGCACGCCTTCGAGCAGCGTGCGCGGCGCCGGCACGACGGCATGCAGCGTCAGGTGGTGGTGCAGGGCGATGCGGTCGATGCGCGTGTCGATGTCGCCGGCGGCGAGCAGCGACTGCATGCTGGAGGCGAAGCGCAGGCGCACGCCTTCGAGGCTGTAGTAGAGCGGCTTGATGCCGAAGCGGTCGCGCGCCAGGAACAGCGTGCCGAAGCGCATGTCCCAGATGGCGAAGGCGAACATGCCGAAGAAGCGTTCGACGCACTTCTCGCCCCAGGCGTGGAAGGCCTTGAGGATGACTTCGCTGTCGCCCTCGGAGAAGAAGGCGTAGCCCATGCCGGCGAGCTCGGCGCGCAGCTCCTTGTAGTTGTAGATGGTGCCGTTGAAGACCAGCGCCAGGCGCAGGTCCTTGTCGACCAGCGGCTGGTCGGCGCGCGCCGAGAGGTCGATGATGGCGAGGCGGCGGTGGCCGAACGCCAGCGGGCCGTCGGTGATCACGCCTTCATGGTCGGGGCCGCGCCGCGCCAGTTCGGCCGTCATGCGCTTGATCAGCGCGAGGTCGGGAGCGCCGTTGTCGAAGCGCAGTTCACCGCAAATGCCGCACATGTCTGTCTGTCGGTCGGTCGGAGGGGGTCGGGCAGATTGTATTCTGCCCGCGCTGCCGGTGCGGGTATTCAGGCGCGGCGGGGTGACTTTCGTCACGCGCGCCGGACGGGACGGCGCGTTCCGGGCGTCGGCTTGCGCGGGGCCCCCTGCGTGCGCGGGCGGCCTTCAGTGCCGGCCGGCTGCCAGGCCGGCACGAGATGCTTCTTGCCGTTGCCGATCAGGTCGGCGCGGCCCATCTGCTTGAGGGCGTCGCGCAGCAGCGGCCAGTTGGCCGGGTCGTGCCAGCGCAGGAAGGCCTTGTGCAGCTTGCGGCGGCGCCCCTCGCGCACGACGGCGACTTCCTCGCCGTCGATGTTGGCGCGGCGCAGGGGATTGCGGCCGGAGTGGTACATCGCCGTCGCGAGCGCCAGCGGCGTCGGCAGGAAGGTCTGCACCTGGTCGAGGCGGAAGCCGTTGCGCTTGAGCCAGAGCGCGAGTTCGAGCATGTCCTGGTCGGTCGTGCCCGGATGCGCGGCGATGAAGTAGGGGATCAGGTACTGCTCCTTGCCCGCCGCGCGCGAGGCCTGGTCGAACATCTGCTTGAACTTCTCGTAGGCGCCGATGCCCGGCTTCATCATCTTGGAGAGCGGGCCGGCCTCGGTGTGCTCGGGCGCGATCTTCAGGTAGCCGCCGACGTGGTGCGTCACCAGTTCCTTGACGTACTCGGGTGAGCGCACGGCGAGGTCGTAGCGCAGGCCGGAGCCGATCAGCACCTTCTTGATGCCGGGCAGGCTGCGCGCCTTGCGGTAGAGCGAGATCAGCGGCGCATGGTCGGTGCGCATGTGCTTGCAGACCTCGGGATAGACACAGGACAGACGCCGGCAGGCGGCCTCGATGTCCGCGTCGTCGCAGGCCATGCGGTACATGTTGGCGGTCGGGCCGCCGAGATCGGAGACGATGCCGGTGAAGCCGGGCGTCTTGTCGCGGATTTCCTCGACCTCGCGCAGGATGGAGGCCTCGGAGCGGCTCTGGATGATGCGGCCCTCGTGCTCGGTGATCGAGCAGAAGGTGCAGCCGCCGAAGCAGCCGCGCATGATGTTGATGGAGAAACGGATCATCTCCCACGCCGGAATCTTGGCGTTGCCGTAGCTCGGATGCGGCGCGCGCGCGTAGGGCAGGCCGAAGACGTGGTCCATCTCGGCCGTCGAGAGCGGGATCGGCGGCGGGTTCAGCCAGACGTCGCGGCTGCCGTGCGCCTGCACCAGGCAGCGCGCGTTGCCGGGGTTCGATTCGAGGTGGAAGTCGCGCGAGGCTTCGGCGTAGCGGAGTTGGTCGTTGGCGACTTCTTCATAGGCGGGCAGGCGGATGTAGGCGTGCGCGCGATCGCCGTCGCGCGCGGCGCGGGCATCGCGCCAGTCTTCGCCGGGCGTCCAGCCGGGAGGAACCATGAAGGCCGTGCCGCGCAGGTCGCGGATGTCGCCGATCTTCGCGCCCTTGGAAAGCCGGTGCGTGAGTTCGACCAAAGCGCGCTCGGCGTTGCCGAACAACAACAGGTCGGCCTTCGAATCCGGCAGCACGGAGCGGCGCACCTTGTCGGACCAGTAGTCGTAGTGGGCGATGCGGCGCAACGAGGCTTCGATGCCGCCGATGACCACGGGCACGTCTGCGAAGGCTTCGCGCGCGCGCTGCGCATAGACGACGACGGCGTGGTCGGGCCGCTTGTTCGGCTCGGCGTTCGGCGTGTAGGCGTCGTCGGAGCGGATCTTGCGGTCGGCGGTGTAGCGGTTGACCATCGAATCCATGTTGCCGGCGGTGATGCCGAAGAACAGGTTCGGCTTGCCGAGGCGGCGGAAGTCGGCCGCCGAATGCCAGTCCGGCTGGCTGATGATGCCGACGCGGAAGCCCTGCGCTTCCAGCAGCCGGCCGACCAGCGCCATGCCGAAGCTCGGATGGTCGATGTAGGCGTCGCCGGTGACGAGGATGACGTCGCAGGAATCCCAGCCGAGCGATTCCATCTCGGCGCGGGACATCGGCAGGAAGGGGGCGGTGCCGAAGCGCCTCGCCCAATAGGGACGGTACGCGGTCAGCGGTTTCGCGTCGGACATGGTGCGGAAAAGGAAAAGCTCAGGCGGCGAGCCGGATGCGGCTTTGCGACGGCACGTGCTGCGCCAGGAAGTCCATCTGGTCGGCGAGGATGCTGCGGTTGCAGAGGATCAGGTATTCGGCCTTGTTCGGGACGTAGGGGGCATAGAGCAGCTGCATGCCGGCCTGTTCTGGCGTGCGTCCGCTCTTGGTCTGGTTGCAGTGGCGACAGGCGGTGACGACGTTCATCCAGATGTCCTTGCCGCCTTGCGAGACGGGGACGATGTGGTCGCGCGTCAGGCGCGAGCCCGGCAGCTCCTTGCCGCAATAGCCGCAGATCTGGCGGTCGCGGTGGAAGAGTTCGCGGTTCGACAAAGGCGGCACCTGGTTGAATGACTTGCCCGCGAGGGCCTTGCCCTTGATGGCGATGATGCTGTTGGTGGCGATCTCGGAACGCTCGCCGGTGAGGCGGTTGATGCCGCCGTGGATGACGAAGGAGTTGTCGCCGATCGACCAGGCGACGAGATCCTTGACGTAGTAGAAGCACGCATGCTGCCAGCTCACCCAGCGATGTGGGAGGCCATGTTGATCTAGCGTCAGGATCAGGGGGTAAGTGCCCATCTCATCTAGAATTCCCGTTGGCGAACGTTATCAGATCGATGTGACTTTTCCTAGTGTGCCGTCGGGGGAAAATCTCCGCAGGGCGGTGGGGATTTCCCTGCTGCTGCACTTCCTATTGCTGTGGCCGACAGCGGCTCAGCGGCCCGACGAGGAGCCGCTGCCTGCGCTGATGGCGACGCTGCGCCAGCCGCCGTCAGCGCCACAGGACCCCGTGCGCCATGCACCGGCTCCGGCGCCGCAGCGCGTGCCCGAGCCGGCGCAGCAGCCGGCCACGCCGCGGCCGGCGCCGGCCGTTCCGCTCGTGGCGCCGGTCGCTGCGACGGCCACATCTGCCGCCCTCCCGCGCGGCGAGCCGGCTGCGCCGGCCGCAATGCCGGAAGCCGCCCCGCGCGCGGCCGCACCAGCGCCACGGGACGGAAGCGCGGAGGGCTTGCGGCAGTACCGCCTCGCCCTTGCCTTCGAGGCGCGCCGCCACAAGCGCTATCCGCCGCGCGCGCTCGACGCGGGTATCGGCGGCACGGTGGAGGTGCGGGTGGAAGTGGCCGAGGGCCGCGCGGCGGAGGTCACGCTGGCGCGGCCGAGCGGCGATGCGTCGCTGGATGCGGCGGCGCTGGAGATGATGCGCAAGGCGGCGCCGCGTGCGGCGGTGCCGGAGTCGCTGCAACGGCGCAGCTTCGCCGTCGTCCTGCCGATCGTCTTCGATCCGGAGGAGTAGCTACAGTGGCGCGAGGTCGCCGGTGTGGAAGGAGTAGCGCCCCGAGCGGCGGTCGGCGAAGTAGTGGCGCAGCGTCATGCCGATGGTGCGGAAGGCGATTTCGTCCCAGGGGACTTCCTCTTCGCTGAACAGGGCGACTTCCAGCGTCTCCTCGCCCGGAGCGAAGTCGAGGTCGAGCAGGCGGGCGCGGAAGATCACGTGCACCTGGCTGATGTGCGGCACCGAGATCAGCGTGTACATCTCGCCGAGTTCGATGTGGGCGCCCGATTCCTCCTCGGTTTCGCGCAGCGCGGCCGCGGCGACCGTCTCCTGGTTCTCCATGAAGCCGGCCGGCAGCGTCCATTTGCCGTAGCGCGGCTCGATCGCGCGCTTGCAGAGCAGCACGCGATCCTCCCAGAAGGGGAGCGTGCCGACGACGAGCTTGGGATTGCGGTAGTGGATGGCGTTGCAGCGATCGCAGACGTGCCGCGGCAGCGAGTCGCCGGCAGGCACCCTCAGGGCGACGGGCGCGCCGCAGGCGCTGCAAAAATTGATGGCGGCATCCACGCAGCGATTCTAGCGCGGCCGGCGCCGGGCGGCGTCCATTTACGTTAAGCTTATGTACTTTCGCAATACGGGTATTGCGGCACGATGAACGGCATCGATCTGGCGAGTTTCGACCAGTTGAAGGCGACGCGCGACCTGCCGTCGCCGAAGGGCGCGGCCCTCGCGATCATTCGGCTCACGCAGCGCGAGGACACGTCGCTCGTGAACCTCGCCCACGCAGTGAAGTCCGACCCCGCCTTCGTCGCGCGCCTGATCAAGGCGGCGAACGGCGTGCGCATGGGCATGGGCGGGCGGCCGATCGCGTCCATCCAGGACGCGCTGCTGGTGCTGGGCATTCCGGCGGTGCGCTCGATGGCGCTGGGCTTCTCGCTGCTCTCGAACTTCAACTCGGGCGCCTGCCGCAACTTCGACTACGCGCGCTTCTGGTCGCACTCGCTGGCGTTCGCCGTCTCGCTGCAGTCGCTGGTGAAGATCACCCACGCGGCGCCGGCCGACGAAGCCTTCAGCATCGGCCTGCTCGCGCACATCGGCGAACTTGCGCTGGCGACGATGTTCGCCGAGGAATATTCGGGAATGCTGGCCCAGGAATCGGGCTCGCGCAGCGAACTGCTCGAGCGCGAGCGCGCCACCTTCGTCATGACGCACAACCAGCTCACGGCGGCGATGATGCTCGACTGGGGCCTGCCGAAGGTGTTCGCGGAGCCGGTCATGCATCACGAAGCGCCGGAGAAGGCCGAATTCCCCGAGGGCGACCGCATGTACGCGATGCTGTGGTCCTTGGCGCTGGCCGATCGCATCGCCGACATCTGCCTGGCGGCGGACGACAAGCGGCGCGAGTTGATGCCGGGCCTGCAACAGCTTGCGGAGCGCCTTTCGATCGACGGCGAGTCGCTGATCGCGATGTGCGATCACGTCGCGGGTGAGTGGCGCGAATGGGGCGACCTGCTCGACGTGCACACCGAGGACGTGCCGCCGTTCGAGGAACTGTCGCAGCCGGCGCCGATGCCTCTCGGCGACGACGGCGCGCCGATGCGCGTCCTCGTCGTGGACGACGAGGCCGGCATGCGCACGTTGCTGCGGGCGATGCTGTCCGGCCAGGGGCACGAGGTCTACGAGGCGACGAACGGCCAGGAGGCCTTCGAGAAGACGCTGGAAATCCGGCCCGACATCATCGTCCTCGACTGGCTGATGCCGCGCATGGACGGCCTCGAGTTCACGCGCGCGCTGCGCCAGACCAAGGCCGGTCGCAGCGTGTACATCCTGCTGCTGACCGGCGTCGAGGAAGACGAGAAGCTCGTCGAGGCCTTCGAGGCCGGCGTCGACGATTTCATGGTCAAGCCGCTCAAGCCCCGCCTGCTGGCGGCGCGCCTGCGCGCCGGCCAGCGCGTGATCAACCTGCAGCGCGAGGTCGAGCGCGACCGGGAGGAGATTCGCCGCTTCGCCGCCGAACTCGCGGTGAGCAACCGCCGCCTGCAGGAGGCGGCCCTGACCGATCCGCTGACCGGATTCCCCAACCGCCGCTACGTGATCGAGCGCATCGAGCAGGAATGGGCGGCGTCGTCCCGCAACAAGCGGCCGCTGTCGTGCATGGTCATCGACGTCGACAACTTCAAGGCGATCAACGACAGCCATGGCCATGACGTCGGCGACGCCGTGCTGCGCGAGACGGCGCTGGCGCTGAAGACAGGGCTGCGCAGCCACGACGTCATCAGCCGCATCGGCGGCGACGAATTCCTCGTCGTCTGCCCCGAAACCGACCTGCCGTCGGCGCTGATCTGCGCCGAGCGCATGCGCAAGGCGGTCGAGGCGCTCGAGGTGGCGACGGAAAGCGTGCGCCTGCGGGGCAGCGTCAGCGTCGGCATCGCCGTGCGCGATGCGACCATGGACGACGCCGACGCCCTCATCAAGTGCGCCGATCGCGGCGTCTTCCTTGCCAAGCAGCGTGGCCGCAACCGCCTCGCCGCCGTCCAGCACAAGCGTTGATCATGACCATACCGCGCGAACGCCCCATCCACATGCTGATGGTCGAGGACTCGGAAGACGAGGCCTTCCTGCTCTATTCCGAGCTCAACGCCCGCGGCGTCCGGCTCGACTGGACGCGCGTCGACAACGGCCCCAACCTGGCGCGCGCGCTTGCAGAGCGCGAGTGGGACATCATCATCTGCGACCACAACATGCCGGGCTTCGACTCCTCGGCGGCGCTCGAGATCGTCAAGAAGACGGGCAAGGACATCCCGTTCATCATCTATTCGGGCCAGATCACCGACCAGCAGGCGGTGTCGGCGATGCACGAGGGCGTGCAGGACTACATCGACAAGGGCAACTACGCGCGCCTGATGCCGGTGATCGAGCGCGAGCTGAAGAACGCGGCCGCGCGCAGCGCCGTGCGCGAGGCCGACAACCGCATCCAGGAACTCGCCTACTACGACGACCTCTCGAACCTGCCGAACCACAACCTGTTCTGCGCGCGCGTCACCGAGTGGATTCTCGACGCCGAGAAAAGCGGCGGCATCCCGGGCGGCGCCATCATCTACATCGACCTCGACCGCTTCCTGCGCCTGAACACGTCGTTCGGCTACGACACCGGCAACGCCATCCTGCGCGGCGCCGCGCAGCGCCTGTCCGCGACGCTGGGCGAAGACGCGCTGGTGGCGCGCCTGTCGGGCGACGCGTTCGGCATCTTCCTGCCCGGCACCAAGTCCGTCGAGCAATTGACGGACACGGCCGAGGCGCTCAAGCAGGCCTTCGACGCCCCCTTCCAGAAGGAGGGCTTCGACCTCTACGTGACCGGCAGCATCGGCATTTCGCGCATGCCGGATGACGGAACCGAGGTCTACGAGCTGCTGATGAATGCCGAAACGGCGATGGGCTACTCGAAGCGCGTCGGCGGCAACACCTACCAGTTCTACCGCCGCGACATGAACGCCAATTCCGGCGAACGCGTCGCGCTCGAATCGGATCTGCGCCATGCCGTCGCCCGCAACGAGCTGTTCCTGCAATACCAGCCTTGCATCGATGCCGCCGACGGCCGCACCGTCGGCATGGAGGCGCTGGTGCGCTGGCAGCATCCGACCCGCGGCCTGCTGCCGCCGGACCGCTTCATTCCGATCGCCGACGAGTCCGGCCTGATCGTCGATATCGGCGAATGGGTGCTGCGGCGCGCCTGCGAGCAGGGGCGGGTATGGCATGACCAGGGCTACGACGCCTACATCTCGGTGAACGTCTCGGCGGTGCAGTTCGGCCAGCCGCGGCTGCTCGAGGTGGTGAGCCGCACGCTGGCCGAAACCGGCTTCCCGGCGGCGGCGCTGCAGCTGGAAATCACGGAATCCGTGCTGATGCAGGACGCCGAATCGGCCATCGGCATGCTGCGGGCGTTCAAGGCGATGGGCGTGCGCATCTCGGTCGATGACTTCGGCACCGGGTATTCGTCGCTGTCCTACCTGAAGCGCTTCCCGATCGACGTCATCAAGATCGACAAATCCTTCGTCCGCGACCTGCCGGACGACGAGGAAGACGCGGCCATCGTCCGCGCCATCCTGGCGCTGGCCCATTCGATGCGCCTGACGACGGTGGCCGAGGGCGTCGAAACGGCGGCCCAGGTCGGCTTCCTGCGGGCCGAGCGCTGCGAGCGGTTCCAGGGCTACCACTTCAGCCGCCCGGTCGATTCGAGCGCCATGGAGGCCCGCCTGGCGGCCGAAAAGGGGTAAACCGGTCAACGAATCAGCCGGTTGTTGTTTTTTTGTAAGGTTTTTTCTTACAAACATTCCCCATCTGTTTCTTACAAAAGAAACACTTTTCCGTTGATTTTTTCCTTGCCTAAGGTGGCTCGATAATGTCAATGCCGTCACCTTGACTGATGCGAGGGAATTTTCCCCGTGGGGTCGGTGATGTGATCACTAGGAGCGCACTGATGAAATCGACCGACACCTACAACGATATAAAGGAAGTCAACCTGGCTTACCTGATGCTGGCGCAAAGCATGGTCCGCGCCGATCGGGAAACCGCCATCTTTCGTCTGGGCGTCAGCGAGGAAATCGCCGACATCCTCGAGCGTCTCACCCCGGGGCAGGTCCTCAAGATGGCCGCCTCCGACATGCTGCTCTGCAACTTCCGCTTCGACGACACGCTGCTGCTGAACCTGCTCTCGAACCACGAGCGCGATCGCGGCGTCGGCCACATCCATGCGGCGATCCTCGCCGCCGGCCGTCCCGTCGAAACCGTCGCCTGATACGGCGCGACACCTGACACTGCGGAGGTTCCATGCGCAATAAATCCGTCATCTCGGAAGCGAGAGATATTGGTCTGGCGATCGAACTCATCAAGCTCGGCGCCCGCCTGCAACTGCTGGAAGCCGAGACCAAGCTCTCGCGCGAACGCCTGCTGAAGCTCTACAAGGAAGTGAAGGGCGAGTCGCCCCCGAAGGGCATGCTGCCCTTCTCGACCGACTGGTTCATGACCTGGCAGCCGAACGTGCATGCCTCGCTGTTCATGGCCTACTTCCACTTCCTCCAGAAGCACACCAAGCTGCGCGGCCTCGAGCTGATCATCAAGGCCTACCGCATGTATCTGGACCAGACCGGCCGCAGCGGCATGGACACCGTGCTCTCGCTGACGCGCGCCTGGACGATGGTGCGTTTCTTCGAGGCCAGCATGCTCCAGATGGCGACCTGCAAGGAGTGCGGCGGCGAGTTCGTCACCCACGCCCACGAGCCCGTCAAGGGCTACGTTTGCGGGCTCTGCCACATGCCGGCGCGTGCCGGCAAGACGCGCCGCGCCGCCAGCCTGGCCGCCGCAGTAGCGTAGCTTTTCGAGTTCCGGCCCTCGCCCCCGCGCCCCGGGGCGGGGGCCGATGCCTGTCGCGACAAGACGGGAGTGCCGACGAGGTTCAGCATCGGCCTGACGCCAGCTTTGCTGGCATTGGCCTCACTGAGAACCTGCGCTTTTAGCACCGGCGTAACGTCCGCTTCGCGGACATTAGCCTCACTGAAAGCCTGCGCTTTTCCGCTATCATTGCGCGCTCGTAAGGGGTCGCAGGGAGACGGCGGATGTTCGTCATTGTCGGTTACGTGGTGGTGCTCGCTTCTGTGCTGGGAGGCTTCATCCTGGCCGGCGGCCACGTCCACTCCCTGATCCAGCCCACCGAATTCCTCACCATCGGCGGCTCGGCCCTCGGCCAGTTTTTCGTCGCCAATCCGCCCAGCGTGATCAAGTCCACGCTCGCCGCGCTGCCGACCGTCCTCAAGGGCTCGAACCTCAACAAGGCCCTGTACATGGACCTGTTGGCGATGCTCTACGAGATTCTCTCGAAGGTGCGCAAGGAAGGCCTGATGTCGATCGAGAACGACGTCGAGAATCCCGATTCGAGCCCGATCTTCTCGAAGTACCCGGCGATCGCCGGCGACCACCACGCGATGGAATTCCTCTGCGACTACCTGCGCATGATGGTCGGCGGCAACCTCAACGCCTTCGAGATCGAAAACCTGATGGACAACGAGATCGAAACCCACCACCACGAGGGCGAGGTTCCGATCCACGCGCTGGCGAAGACCGCCGACGGCCTGCCGGCCTTCGGCATCGTCGCGGCGGTCATGGGCGTGGTGCACACCATGGAGTCGGTCGGCATCCCGCCGGCGGAACTCGGCAAGCTGATCGCCGCGGCGCTGGTCGGCACCTTCCTCGGCATCCTGCTTTCCTATGGCTTCGTCGGTCCCCTGGCGACGGCGCTCGAGCACAAGCTCAACGAGAACACCAAGATGTTCCAGACCATGAAGGTCGTGCTGCTGGCGAGCATGAACGGATATGCGCCGCAGGTGGCGGTCGAATTCGGCCGCAAGGTGCTGTACTCGGCCGACCGTCCGACCTTCCTCGAGCTGGAAGAAGACCTCAAGGCCCGCAAGAGTCGGTAAACGACCATGAGCGACGACACCCAACAGCCAATCGTCGTCAAGAAGATCAAGAAGGGCGGCGGCGGAGCCCACGGCGGCGCATGGAAAATCGCCTACGCCGACTTCGTGACGGCGATGATGGCCTTCTTCCTGCTCATGTGGCTGCTCGGCTCGACGACCAAGGGCGACCTCAAGGGCATCGCCGATTATTTCCAGACGCCGTTGAAGGTCTCGCTGCTCGGCGGCTCCGGTTCCGGCGACGCCACCTCGATCATCAACGCCGGCGGCGAGGACCTCACCCGCTCCTACGGCCAGGTCAAGAAGGGCGACAACGCCGCCGAGCGCTCGACGATGAACCTGCAGCGCCAGAAGGAGGAGTTCGAGCGCAACGAGAAGGCGCGTCTCCAGGGCCTCAAGGAGAAGATCGAGAAGATGATCGACAGCAATCCGATGCTGGCGCAGTTCAAGAACCAGATGCTGCTCGACATCACCTCGGAGGGGCTGCGCATCCAGATCGTCGACGAGAAGAGCCGCCCGATGTTCGACCTCGCCAGTTCCGAGCTCAAGCCGTACACGCGCGTGATTCTGCAAGAGGTCGGCAGGACCCTGAACCAGGTCGAGAACCGCATCTCGCTGTCGGGCCACACCGACGCCACGCCTTACGCCGGCGGCAACAAGGGCTTCGGCAACTGGGAGTTGTCGACCAACCGCGCCAACGCTTCGCGCCGCGAACTGCTGAGCGGCGGCATGGAGGACGGCAAGATCATGCGCGTCGTCGGCCTGGCCTCGACGGTGCTCTACGACAAGGAAGACCCGTACAACCCGATCAATCGCCGCATCAGCATCGTCGTCATGAACAAACGCACCGAGGAGGCGATCCTGCGCGATGGCGCGCCGCCGACTCCCGACGCATCTGCCGAGGCCGCGTCCGTCGACGCCGGCAATAGCGCACAGCCCGTCGCGGCGCCGCGCTAGGGTAGAATCCCCCATCAGGATTGCGGGCGCCCCGAACACGCGCTCGAACCACCAGGAACTAGAAAAACATGGGTTTTTTCGGGAGGACGTTCTGGGCAGGGACGGCATGGACATTCCTCGTCGCAGGGGGATTCGTGGCGTTCGCTTCACCCGCCCCGTCGACGCTCGTCGTCGTCTCCGCCTTCATTCTCGTCGCGCTCGGCTGGCACATCATCGGCGTGACGCTCGGCGGTTCCGCGCCTCCCGCCGCGGGAGCTTCATCCAGCCATGATGACGAGCGCGCCCTGCTGACGGAGTTCCACTCCCTGCTGGCGGAATGCAGCCGCGACTTCTCGGGCCAATACGAAGCCATCGAAGGCGAGATCGGCCGCGTGCAGTCGCTCCTCTCCGAGGCAATCGACCAGCTGACGCAGAGCTTCCAGGGCATGAGCCAGCAGGCCGACGAGCAGCGGCAACTGGCCCTCTCCGTCACCGCCGGCAGCAGCGACGATTCCGGCGGCCGCTTCGACGAGTTCGTGCACAACACCTCGTCGGTCATGCAGCGCGTCGTCGACAGCGTCGTCGGCAACAGCAAGCTGGGCATGGAACTCGTCGAGCTCACCGACGGCATCGCGCAGCAGGCGCGCGACGTGCAGAGCATCCTTTCCGAGATCGGCGCCATCGCCAAGCAGACCAACCTGCTGGCGCTCAACGCCGCCATCGAGGCGGCGCGCGCAGGCGAGGCCGGCCGCGGCTTCGCCGTCGTCGCCGACGAAGTGCGCGACCTTTCCGCGCGCACGACCCAGTTCTCCCAGCAGATCAACGGCCTCATGCAGGGCATGCAGGCCTCGGTGCAGCAGACCGAGGATGCCATCCAGCGCATGGCGAGCCAGGACATGACCTTCGCGCTCGAGTCGAAGCAGCGCGTCGAAGGGATCATCACGACCATGGAGGCGCAGAACCAGTCGCGCGTCGAGGCCATCGGCCGGCTCGGTACCGCGGCGCAGGAAATGGAAGGCCGCGTCAACACCGCCGTCAGGGCGCTGCAGTTCCAGGACATGGTTTCGCAGCTGATCGGCCACACGCGCAAGCGCATCGAGGCCCTCGCCGGAATCGCGAGCCACCTCGCCGGCCTCGCCGACTCGCTGCGCACCAACGCGATGACCGCCGATGCGCGCTCCGCCGTCACCGCCCTCAAGCAGGAAACGGCCGCGATATCCGCCGGCCTGCGGGCACTTGCCGCCGAAACAACCAAGAACCCGGTGGGCCAGAAAGCCATGGCCCAGGGCGACATAGAACTTTTCTAGGAGCCACCTTCCCATGGCAAAAACCATCCTCGCCATCGATGATTCCGCCTCCATCCGCCAAATGGTCGCCTTCACGCTCAAGAGTTCGGGCTACGAGGTCGCCGAAGCCGTGGACGGCATGGACGGCCTCGACAAGGCCAAGGCCAAGAGCTACAACCTTGTGCTCACCGACCAGAACATGCCGCGCATGGACGGACTGACGCTGATCAAGAACCTCCGCGCCATGCCGCAGTACAAGACCGTGCCGATCCTCATGCTGACGACGGAATCGTCCGATGCCATGAAGCAGCAGGGCCGTGCCGCCGGCGCGACCGGCTGGCTGGTCAAGCCCTTCGATCCGCAGAAACTCATCGAGGTCGTGAAGAAGGTCATCGGCTAGCCGCCGCAGCGCCCCCGCAACCGGCTTCAGGAGGCGTCATGGCCATCGACATGAGCCAGTTCTTTCAGGTCTTCTTCGAGGAGGCCGGAGAGCACCTGGCGAACATGGAATCCCTGCTGCTCGCCCTCGATCCGGCAGATCCGGACGGCGAGCAACTGAACGCGATCTTCCGCGCCGCGCATTCGATCAAGGGCTCGGCGGGCACCTTCGGCTTCACGGACCTGGCCGAGGTCACGCACATCCTCGAGAACCTGCTCGACCGCATCCGCAAGGGCGAACTCGCGCTGCGCGAGGAAATGATCGACGCCTTCCTCGATGCCGGCGACGTGCTCAAGACGCTGCTCGCCGCGCACAAGGGCGAGGGCGAGGCCGATCCGGCGCAGAGCGAGGCGATTTGCGAGCGCCTGCGCGAGCTGACGATCAGCACCGAAGCCGCTCCTGCGGCGCCGCCGGCTGCAGCAGCCCCCGCCGCCGCGGCGCCGGAGGCCGTCGCTCCCGGCGCCGGCCTCGAACTGCACTTCGTGCTCGACGGCGACGAGGCCGCGGTCGAGTCGGCGCTCGCCAACCTGTTGCTCGAGCTCCAGCGCTACGGCGTGCCGCGCATCGTCGGGCGGCCCGCTGCCGCCGGCGAACCGTGGCACCTCGCGCTCGAGGGCGCCGCCGATGCGGAGCACGTGCGCGGCACCCTCGAATTCATTGCCAACAGCGACAGCATCCGCGTCGAGCCGTCCGGTGCCGCGCAGCCGGCGGACGACGCCTACGGCTTCTTCGATGCCCCGGGCGCACCTGCCGCCGCGGACGATTCCTTCGGCTTCTTCGATCCCCTGCCGGCGGCCGCCGCCGAGGAGCAGGCCTATGGATTCTTCGATCCGCCGGCCGCCGAAGCCGTACCGGCGCCGGGCGCGGACGAGGCCTACGGCTTCTTCGAACCCCTGCCTGCCGCCGCGGCGCAGAAGGACGCTGCGCCCAAGGATGCGGCGGACGGCACCTACGGATTCTTCGTGGACGTGCCGGCGCCAGCCCCGGACGCCGCGCCGGCCGTAGCGGCCGCCAAGTCCCTGCCGGCGAAGGCCGAGGCGAAGCGTCCGGCCGCGCCCGCCGCGAAGCCCGGCGGCGACACCACGATCCGCGTCGGCGTCGAGAAGGTCGACCAACTTATCAACCTCGTCGGCGAGCTCGTCATCACGCAGGCGATGCTGGCCGAATCGGCCTCGGGCGTCGATCCGGTGCGCTTCGAGCGCCTGATCAACGGCCTCGCCCAGCTCGAGCGGAACACGCGCGACCTGCAGGAATCGGTGATGTCGATCCGCATGATGCCGATGTCGGTGGTGTTCTCGCGCTTCCCGCGCGTGGTGCGCGAGCTGTCGCAGAAGCTCGGCAAGAAGGTCGAGCTGAAGATGATCGGCGAGGACACCGAACTCGACAAGAGCCTGATCGAGCGCATCACCGATCCGCTCACCCATCTGGTGCGCAACAGCCTCGACCATGGCGTCGAGATGCCCGAGGACCGCATCGCCAAGGGCAAGCAGGCGACCGGTACCATCACGCTCAAGGCCTACCACCAGAGCGGCAACATCGTCATCGAGGTCGGCGACGACGGCGCCGGCCTTCCGCGCCAGAAAATCCTCGCCAAGGCCCGCGAGCGCGGCCTGCCGGTGCATGACGGCATGAGCGACCAGGAAGTCTTCCAGCTGATCTTCGAGGCCGGCTTCTCGACCGCCGACCAGATCACCGAGGTCTCGGGCCGCGGCGTCGGCATGGACGTCGTTAAGAAGAACATCACCGCCATGGGCGGTCGCGTCGAGATCCAGTCGATGATGGGCATTGGCACGCGCATGACCGTCAAGCTGCCGCTGACGCTGGCGATCCTCGACGGCATGTCGGTGGCCGTCGGCCGCGAGATCTACATCGCGCCGCTCGGCTACGTCATCGAGTCGCTGCAGGCCGACCGCAGCATGATCAAGAGCGTCTCCGGCGTCGAGCGCCTGCTGCAGGTGCGCGACGAGTACCTGCCGGTGATCGTGCTGCACGAGGTGTTCCGCGTTCCCGGCGCGGTGACTGCGCTCGACCAGGGGATCATGGTCATCCTCGAGTCCGACGGCGTGAAGGCGGCGCTGTTCGTCGACGCCATGGTCGGCCAGCAGCAGGTCGTCATCAAGAGCCTCGAATCCAACTACCGCAAGGTCGCCGGCATTTCCGGCGCCACGATCATGGGCGACGGCCACGTCGCACTGATCCTCGACGTGGCGGCACTCGTCGGCATGGCGCGCAATGCGCTGCCGGCCGCCGCCTAATTCTTTTCAGGAGCACTCGATGGTCCAGGACAACGCCAAGACGGACGCCGACGCGCGCGAAGGCGCGTTCGCGCAGGAGTACCTGACGTTCACGCTCGGTCCGGAGGAGTACGCGATCGACATCCTCAAGGTGCAGGAGATACGCGGCTACGAGCACCCGACGACGATCGCCAACGCACCGGCCTTCATCAAGGGCGTCATCAACCTGCGCGGCACCATCGTGCCGATCGTCGATCTGCGCATCAAGTTCGGCGTCGGCGCGGCGGAGTACACGCCGTTCACCGTGGTCATCATCCTCAACATCGGCACCCGCGTCGTCGGCATCGTCGTCGACGGCGTCTCCGACGTCATCAGCCTGCGCTCCGACCAGGTGCGGCCGGCGCCGGAATTCGCCGCCACCGTGGATACCCGCTACATCAACGGCCTCGGCACGCTCGACGAGCGCATGCTGATCGTCGTCGACATCGAGCGCCTCATGATGTCGGCCGAAATGGCCCTTGTCGACGAGGCGGTCGCCTGACCGCCGGCAGAGAGAAAAATCATGAGAACCAACCTCCCCGTCACCGCCAACGAAGTCGTCCTGCGCGACGACACGCTGATCGTCTCCAAGACCGACCTCAAGGGCCGCATCACCTACGTCAACAAGGACTTCCTCGAGATCAGCGGCTTCACGGAAGCCGAGCTGCTCGGCGAGCCGCACAACCTGGTGCGCCACCCCGACATGCCGGTCGAGGCGTTCCAGGACCTGTGGGACACGCTGAAGGCCGGGCGCCCCTGGGTCGGCTACGTCAAGAACCGCTGCAAGAGCGGCGACTTCTACTGGGTCGAGGCGCACGCGGCGCCGGTCTGGGAAGGCACGCAGGTCGTCGGCTACATGTCGGTGCGGCGCAAGCCGGCGCGCGACAAGGTCGAGGCCGCCGAGGGCGCCTACCGGCTGTTCCGCGAAAAGAAGGCCGGTGGGCTGCGCATCAAGGACGGCTGGGTCGAATCGACCGGCATGTTCGCGCGGGCGGGCCGCTGGCTGCGCGACGCCTCGCTGTCGGCGAAGATCATGCTCGGCTGCGCCATCGCCGCCGTCGCCGTGATGGGCGCGACCTCGCTGGTGATGGGCCGCTATGCCGCGGGTGCGCTCGAGACCGCCGGCATGCAGGAACTCGGCCAGAAGCTGAAGCTGATCCGCGGCATGGTCGAGGTGCGCGCCGTCGCCATGCGCGGCGAAGCGCTGCGGCTCAACGACATGTTCGCCGGCCAGTATGCGGACGGCTTCAGCATCGAAGAGTCGGCCGAGATGCCGGTGCTGAAGAACGGCAAGACGACGCTCAACCATCGCTACGACGAGGTGGACCGCTTCAGCGCCCTCACCACGGCGGTGGCCACGGTGTTCGTGCGCAAGGGCGACGAGTTCGTGCGCGTCTCCACCTCGGTCAAGAACGACAAGGGCGAGCGCGCGGTCGGCACGCTGCTGGCGCAGGAGCATCCAGGACGCGCGAAGCTGCTCGCCGGCGAGCGTTTCGCGGGTCGCGCCAACCTGTTCGGCAAGGAGTACTACACGTCCTACACGCCGATCAAGAGCGCCGAAGGCAAGACCATCGGCGCCACCTTCATCGGCCTCGACGTCTCGAGCGAGGTCGCGGCGCTGCGCCAGCAGATCCGCGACGTCAAGGTCGGCGAGACCGGCTATTTCTACGTGCTCGACGCGCGGCCCGGCAAGGACTACGGCACGCTGGTCGTCCATCCGGCCAAGGAAGGCACGAACCTGATCGCCGCCAAGGATGCCGGCGGCCGCGAGTTCATCCGCGAGATGCTCGAGAAGAAGCAGGGCACGATCGTCTATCCGTGGATGAACAAGGAACTCGGCGACGCCTCGGCGCGCGACAAGGTCGTCGTCTTCGACACCTACCCCGAGTGGCAATGGACCATCGGCGGCGGCACCTACATCGACGAGTTCGAGGCGCTGTCGCGCTCGATGCAGCGCTTCATCTGGCTGGCGTCTGCGGTCGTCGTGCTGGTGCTGGTGGCCGTCATCTCGTGGATGGTGACGCGCATGATCCGCCGCCCGCTCGAAGAGCACGTCCTGCCGACCTTCCGCGCCCTTTCGGGCGGCAGGTACGACACCGCGCTGGCCGTCGCGCGCAACGACGAGATCGGCAAGGTGTTGCAGGGCCTCGAAACCATGCAGAACCGGCTCGGCTTCGAGGTCGCGGAGACCAAGCGCCAGGCCAACGAAATGGCGCGCGTGCGCATGGGCCTCGACAGCGTGTCGGTGCCGGTGACGATCTCGGGCGAGGACAACCGCCTGATCTACCTGAACCGCGCCGCCCAGACGCTGTGGGAAGGCATGTCGCCCGGAATCCGCGAGCGTCACGCCGATTTCGACGCCGGCAAGATGGCCGGCGCGACACTGTCGCAGTATTTCGAGGACGATGAGGTCAAGGCCGCGTACAAGGCGGAACTCGTCGCGCCGCGCACTTTCGACACGGTGCTTGCCGGCCACCAGCTGCGCGTCACGGCTAGCCCGGTTCGGGACGAGTCGGGCGGCTACCTGGGCCGCGTGTCGCAGTGGGTCGACCGCACGACAGAGGTGAAGATCGAGCAGGAAGTCGAGGAGATCGTCCAGGCGGCCTCCTACGGCGTGCTCGAGATGCGCCTGTCGCTCGACGACAAGGAAGGCTTCTACGCCAAGCTCAGCGAAGGCATCAACAGCCTGCTCGACAACACCCAAAAGGCGCTGAACGCGACTTCCGAGGTCCTCAACCAGATGGCACGCGGCGACCTGACGCGCACCGTCGCCGGCGAGTATGCGGGCATCTTCGGTCAATTGAAGGACGACACGAACACGACGGTGGAGCGGTTGAGGGAAGTCGTTGGACGGATCAAGGAGACGTCGGACGCGATCAACGTGGCGTCGAAGGAGATCGCGGCGGGGAACCAGGACCTGTCGAGCCGGAC